>NZ_JAHKQW010000003.1:0-537895 GCF_019345575.1 Janthinobacterium sp. NKUCC08_JDC
GGGGCGTCATCGGCCTGGGCTTTGGCGGCGGCCGCCGCGGCGGCAGCGGCGGCCAGCACGGCTGCGTTGCTCACGACGGTGGTGGTGGATTGATTGCCCGTGCCACCGCCGGTCGAGCCGCCCGTGCCACCTGTGCCGCCGGTACCGCCCGTCCCCGTCCCGCCTCCGGTACCACCGGTGCCGCCTGTCCCCGTGCCGCCACCGGTGCCGCCTCCGGTGCCGGAACCGCCAGCCGCGGCGCCACCGCCTCCGCCACCGCCGGCTGCGGCGGCGACCAGGCCAAGGCCGCCGAGCGCGCCCAGCACGCCAAGTCCGCCCAGGCCGCCCGCAGCGCCAGCGCCCGCGCCGCTACCGGCGCCAGCCGATGCCCCGGCCACATCCACGACACTGCCGCTGGGGATGCCGGCAGCGCCTGCGCCTGTTCCCGCGGCGCCACCATTGTTATCGCTTTGCGGCGTGCCGAGGTCGGCACTGCCATTGCCGGCCTGGCCTGCGGCCGCGCCACTGCCACCGGCTGCCAGGGCGGCTGCCGCCACAGCGGCCGCCGCGCCCACGGCGCCGGCATTGCCGTTGGCGGCGCTTCCCGTGACTTCCACGACATTTTCAGGCGGCATGGTCGCGCTGGCATCGTCCCCTTTGATCAGTTCATCTTCGTCATACTGCTTGCGGTCGCCGTTTTTTGGGTCGACGGCTTTTTTTGCGGGCGTCGCGATCTTGGCGCCAGCGCCTTCGGCATTGACGGGAACTTGTGCTGGGTTTTGGGTGGTGGCCATTTGAAAGTCTCCGGAAAAGGTTAAGTATTCGTACAATTTTCTAAAATAATAAAAAATCAATAATCTGCTTCGATTCCTTGCTTGCTCCGGCGAGGCTTGGGCCGTGGTTGAACTCTGGTGTTTCCGATGTTGATAGTGGCAAGTAAAACATAATTGGGAAAAAAACGTTGGGGCAAAAGAACGCGATTGCGGCGATATTTAAAATGTTATTTTCATATTCGTTTTATGCGTTGCCGCTTTCCTGTATTTTGTGGCGACCGCAACTGGCTGGTCCGGCGAGACGTAACGGCAGGATGCAGCGTGTGCACGACGTATGTGCTGGCTGCCACTATGAGGATAGTTTCAATTTTGAAACTTCCAATTTCATTTTGATCACTCCCCACGGTCTTATTTTCTCTGGCGTCATGCGGGTAAATACTCACGAATTGTCACGAAACAGGTGTTTTCGGCTGAGTCTGCTGTCGTGCCCGCGTATTTCTGCGCTTTTTATCCAAAAAACCGCCTTGCTATCGAATTGCTAGTTGTTGTTTTTTAACTGTCGATTATCAAATGTGATTGGTAATAAAATACGATAGAAATAATTATTTGTAATTTTTATATCGGATTAATGCTATCGAATGAATAGTCTTGATGTGGCGATGGGGAGTTTTCATAATAACTATCGCTAAGGTAGTTATTATTTTTTGGGGCTGAATGGAGTAGAAATGAAAAACGCCCCGGCGGGCGGGGCGTTTTGTGGGGGGAGGTGATATGGCGCTGTCAGCCTTCTTCGCGCCAGCGGCGCAGGCGGATGGCGGCGTAAATCAGCGCCGCGCCTGCCGCCGCACCCAGCCAGACGGCTGGCAAGGCCAGGCTGGACCAGGAGTTGCTGAACACATCGATGCGCGTCATGTGCGATCCCCCTTCTGCCAGGGCATGCATTTGCGACAGGAGTTGCGGCTCGAACAGATACCAGCTACCGGGGAGGGTGCCCAGCAGGGCGCGTCCGATGACATTCATCTGTATCCAGCTGACATTGCTTTCCGTCTGCGTCAGCTTGCCGGCCCACACTGTCAGGATGAGCAGCAGCAGCGGCACGCCGACGGCCCACAGGAAGACTTTCGATTTGGCCCAGCTCGAGACCATCAGCAGCCAGCCGACCGTCGGCAAGGCCCACAGGCAATACACGGGCAGCAAGCCGAACACGCGCAGCGGTCCCAGGTACAGGCCGGGGGTGGCGAGCAGTTCGGCAAACACGTGGATGCCGTTGGCTGCCAGCACGCCGCTGAGTATCAGGATCAGGGCCAGCGAAGTCAGGCTGGCGGCGGCGGCCACGATGAGCGGCGCGACCAGCAGGGCGATGGCCGCTTTCGACAGCACCGTCTGCGCATCCGAGATGGGCAGCGATTTCCAGAACAGCACGCTGCGGTCGCTGCGGTCGTCATGCAGGGCGCTCAGGCAATAGAAGAACACGAGGAAACCCAGCGCCAGGAACAGCGGCGCGGCCGCGTACGTGTAGTTGTTGGCGACGGCGTCGATGATTTCCGTGCGGCGCGGGCCGAAAGTGCGGGTATTGAAGACGGTGCTCCAGGACACTTCCTCGCCATTGACGATGAGCGCCGTGCGCATCTTGGTCTTGGCGATGGTGCCTATCGTCATCAAGGCGCCCAGCACAGTCATGACGATGCCGATCAGGGCGGGTGTCCATACCAGCATGCCCTTGTGTTCCCACAGTTCACGCCGGATCAGCCATTGCAGCTTGTTGGCAGGGGAAATACTCATTGGTACGATCCTTTCATGGTCGCGACAAACAGGTCAGCCAGGCTGGGCGTGCGTACTTCGCCCAGGGCGGCCAGCTGGGTGCGGGCGACGCCGTCGAACAGCATCACCGACTTGCCGAATACGCTGCGTTCGCTGATCGGCTGCAGGGCGCGCGCCGGATTGACGTGTTGCGGGCCCACCATCACCTCGATATAGCGCTCGCCCACTTCTTCCATGCTCGAGGCCAGCACGATCTTGCCGTCGCGAATGAACATCAGGTCGCTGAGGATGTGTTCCACTTCCTCGATCTGGTGTGTGGTGATGACGATGGTCTTGTTTTCATCGAAATAGTCTTCCAGCAAGTTCTGGTAGAACTGCTTGCGGTACAGAATGTCCAGGCCCAGGGTCGGCTCGTCGAGCACCAGCAGTTTGGCGTCGATGGCCATCACCAGCGCCAGGTGCAGCTGCACCACCATGCCTTTCGACATGGCCTTGACCTTCATCTTCGGCGACAGCTTGGTGTGGGCCAGGTAGCGCTCGGCCTTGCTGCGGTCGAAACGTGGATGCACGCCAGCAACGAAATCGATGGCGTCGGCCACGCGCAGCCAGCCCGGCAGGATGGCCACGTCGGCGATGAAGCACACGTCGTCCATCAGCGCATCGCGCTGCACACGGGGATCGCGCCCCAGCACCGACAAGTCGCCTTCGAAGCCCGTCAGGCCCAGGATGGCTTTCAGGGTGGTGGTCTTGCCGGAACCGTTCGGCCCGATCAAGCCGACGATGCGTCCCGGCGCGATATCGAAGCTGATGCCATCGATGGCCACCTGCTTGCCATATTGCTTGCGCAAGCCGCGCGCGCTGATGACGCTATCCTTGTTCAATGCATTCATGCGCTCTCTCCGTGTGCGCCGCTGTCGCGGCTCGCTTGCAGCAGTTGCTCGAGGTTCAGGCCCAGTTGCGTGATGCGTTCAAGCATCGCCGGCCATTCTTCGCGCATGAAGCGCTCGCGTTCACTGGCCAGCAATTTGTCGCGGGCGCCTTCCAAGACATACATACCGAGTCCTCTGCGTTTTTCCACCAGGGCATCGTCGACCAGTTCCTGGTAGGCGCGCGACACCGTGATGGGATTCAATTGATAGTCGGCCGCCACTTGGCGCACCGAAGGCAGGGCGTCGCCGGACTGCAGCACGCCATCGAGCATCATGCCCACCACCCTGGCCTTGAGCTGGCGGTAGATGGGGCTATTGTCGTTCCATTCCGCGCTCATGGAATGCGCTCCCATAAGGGTGGTGCGGCGCGGCGCGTGAAAAATGCGGTAGGCATCGAAGCTCCGTGATGTATTGAGTTGGTGTTGTAGTTAACTATAACACTAAACCCCAAAAAATTAACACGTATTTTCAGGTCAGCCGCGCCTGCAAGTCCAGCGCATTGAACAGGGCGGCCCCGGCCGCCGTATTGTCGAAGATGCACCAATTGTCCGTCTGCGCCGATGCGTGCAATTCAGCGGCCAGCGCGGCCAGGTAATCGGCCGGGTAGTCGGAATAATATATTTTCGGGCTGCCGTGCAGGCGCACGTAGGCCACGTTGGTCGTCGGTACGTGCGGGCCTGGCTGGCCGGCGGGCGGATCGGCGCGCACGCGCGTGATGCGCTGCATCGTCAAGAGCTCGGTCGCGCCTTGCTCGAACCAGCTGGGGTGGCGCGCCTCGCACGCGAGCATGCCGTCGAAGCGTTGCCGTAGCGCAGTCAGGAAGTCAAAGGCCACGTCCGCTTCGAATCGCAGGCTGGGCGGCAGCTGCACCAGTACGCAGCCCAGCTTGTTTCCCAATTCCCCCACTTCCGATGCAAAGCGATCGAGTTCGGCCTCACCATCGCGCAAGCGCCGTTCGTGCGTGATGCTGCGCGGCAATTTCACGCTGAAGCGGAAGTGGTCGGGCACGCTGTCTGCCCAGCGCGCGTAGGTGGCGGGCTGGTGCGGGCGGTAGAACGAGCTGTTGATTTCCACGCAGTTGAGCACTTGGGCATAGCGCTGCAGGTGGCTGCCATCGAGGGGAAAGTGGCTGGCGGCGGCGCTGGAAATGCTCCAGCCGGCCGTGCCGATGTAAACAGTATGCATGGCGCCATTACAGCAAGGCCAGGCGGGCGCGGCTATCGGACAAACGCCCGTGCCGCCGTCGGCGCAGAGCTAGTCGATGATGTTGCCGTTCAGGTCGTGGCGCGTGATGTTGCCGCGCGCATCGATGGCGATCCAGCCGCCGCGCGGCGGCGTGACATCGCATTCCCAGTCGGGCAAGACATAGCGCAGGGTATGGCCGACCTGGTGCAGTGCAGGGCGGTGCGTATGGCCGTGGATCATGACGGTGCTCGCATGTTCGGCAAACACTTGCGCGACAGCATCGGGCGTGACATCCATGATGTCCATGGATTTTTCGCCATTGTGCTCGCGGCTGCTCTTGCGCAAACCGTCGATGATGGCCTTGCGCTGCGCCAGCGGCATGGACAGGAACTGTTTTTGCCAGGCGGGCTGGCGCACCATGGCGCGAAACTCCATGTATTGCACGTCTTTCGTGCATTCGGCGTCGCCGTGCAGCAGGACGATGCGCTGGCCGGCTATCGTGGCCACGTGCGGTTCGCTGAGCAGGGTGGCGCCGGCGGCAGCGGCAAAGCCGGAGCCGACGAGAAAGTCGCGGTTGCCGGCGATCCAGTAGACGTGCACGCCAGCATCGCTGACGGCGCGGATGGCGGCCGTCATGCGCGCATTGAACGGGTCTTCCAGGTCATCGTCGCCGGCCCAGTATTCAAACAGGTCGCCTAATAGATACAGCGCTTGCGCATATTGCGCATGGTGTTCCAGGAAAGAAAGAAACGCCGCGCTGGTGCGCGGGTGCGAGCTCTGCAGATGCAGGTCGGAAATAAAGAGTGCGGCAGGCATTGTCATCGTTCAACGCTCCCAAAAAGTGATGTGCATGGAGAGGCGAAAACGTTGCAATGCCTGTTATTCATGATGCTGAAGCCTGATTAAGCGGCTTCTACCTTCTCGATGATCACGTCCGTCACTGGCACGTCGGCGAACATGCCGGCGCGCGAGGTTTTCACGGCGCGGATGGCGTCGACGACTTCCTTGCCTTCGGTGACTTTACCGAACACGGCGTAGCCCCAGCCGTCTTGGCCTGGATAGTCGAGGAAGCTGTTGTTCTTGATGTTGATGAAGAACTGGGCCGATGCCGAATGCGGATCCGACGTGCGGGCCATGGCCAGCGTGTAGGTATCGTTTTTCAGGCCGTTCTTGGCTTCGTTTTCCACGGTGGTGTCGGCTGGCTTTTGTTTCATGCCTGGCTCGAAACCGCCGCCCTGGATCATGAAACCGTCGATGACGCGGTGGAAAATCGTGTTGTCGTAGTGACCGGCTTTCATGTAGGCCAGGAAGTTGGCAACCGTTTTCGGCGCTTTTTCGGCGTCCAGTTCAGCGGTGATCTTGCCCAGATTGGTGGTGATGATGACGGAGGTCATGATGATCCTTAATAAATTGGATGAATAATTGATTCAGCGGCACCAGGCAGGCCGGCGCCGCAAAAACGCTATTTTACAGTTTTGCTGGCGCGGATTTGAGTAAAGTCGCCGATTCGATCACCACGGGGGTGACCGGCACGTTCTGGTGCGGGCCCTTGTCGGCAACGGGCACGGCCTTGATCTTGTCGACCACGTCCATGCCGCTGACGACTTTGCCGAATACCGTGTAGCCGAAACCGTCGCGGCCAGGGTAGTCGAGCGCGCCATTGTCGTTGACGTTGATAAAGAATTGCGCGGTGGCCGAATGCGGGTCGCCCGTGCGTGCCATGGCGATGCTGTAAGTGACGTTTTGCAAGCCGTTCTGCGCTTCATTCTTGATCGGCGCCTTGGTGGCTTTCTGCTTCATGTTCTTGTCGAAGCCGCCGCCCTGTATCATGAAGCCGTCGATGACGCGGTGAAACACCGTGCCCTTGTAGTAACCGCTTTTGACATACTGCAAGAAATTGGCCACGCTTTGCGGCGCTTTTTCCTGGTTCAGTTCCAGCACGATCTCGCCCATGCTGGTTTTCAGGGCCACATGGGGCGTGGGGTCGAGGGCGGTCGCCGGAGCGGCTGCCACGACGGCGCTGCCCAGGGTCAGGCCGGCAAACAGGGTGCAAAAACGGGCCAGGAAAGACAGGCGTTTCGATTTGATTTCTTGCATGAAGGCGTCCTTGATCGTTATTTTTCTCTAAACTTGCTTTAATTGTAAAGAAATGAAAATTCGGTTGAACATCGTAAAAACCTGATTCATATCGGGCCAGTATGGTTTTTATCAATGTTATACTTGACCGCTAACGCCCTAATTCTAACAAACAAGAACAACAATACAGCGGGTCGTCCCGTCTCGGCGCACACGGCAGTTCTGTGGCGCGGCACCCCCGGTGTCCGCGCCTGTCTGTCGTTATGCCAGGCTGGCGGCCGCTCCACTTGCAAAGTACGATGAGCAATCTAAAGATTTACAACACCCTGGCGCGCGAGAAGCAGGTATTCGTTCCGATGGAAGCGGGCAAGGTACGCATGTACGTGTGCGGCATGACCATCTACGATTATTGCCATATCGGCCATGCGCGCATGATGATGGCGTTCGACGTCATCTACCGCTGGCTGAAAGCCTCCGGTTTCGACGTCACCTATGTGCGCAACATTACGGACATCGACGACAAGATCATCCGCCGCGCCGTGGAAAACGGCGAGACGATTTCCCAGCTGACGACGCGTTTCACCCGCTACATGGATGAAGACACGGCCGCGCTGGGCATCCTGACGCCCGACCACACGCCGCGCGCCACTGAATACGTGCCGCAGATGCTGCGCCTGATCGAGCAGCTGGAAGCGAAGGACCTCGCTTACCAGGGCGCGGACGGCGATGTGAATTATGCCGTGCGCAATTTCCCCCATTACGGCAAGCTGTCGGGCAAGTCGCTCGACGACCTGCGCGCGGGCGAACGTGTCGACGTGAACACGGGCAAGCGCGATCCGCTCGACTTCGTGCTGTGGAAGTCGTCGAAAGAGTCCGAACCGGAAGAAGTCAAATGGGATTCGAAGTGGGGCAAGGGCCGCCCGGGCTGGCATATCGAATGCTCGGCCATGTCATGCGCCTTGCTTGGTGAACAGTTCGACATCCATGGCGGTGGCGCGGACTTGCAATTCCCGCACCACGAAAACGAGATCGCCCAATCCGAAGGCGCGTTCGGCCATACCAGTGTCAATTACTGGATACATAACGGCTTCGTGCGCCTGGACAATGAAAAGATGTCCAAGTCGCTCGGCAATTTCTTCACCATCCGCGAAGTGCTGCAAAAGTTCGATGCCGAAGTCATCCGCTTCTTCATCCTGCGCGCGCACTACCGCAGCCCCCTCAATTACTCGGACGTGCACCTCGATGATGCGCGCCTGTCCCTGACCCGCTTGTACACGGCGCTGGCCGACGTGGTGGTGGAAGAGGGCGCCATCGACTGGAACGAAGCGCATGCCGTGCGCGTGCGCGAAGCGATGGATGACGATTTCAACACGCCGCTGGCCGTGGCCGCCCTGTTCGACCTGGCAACAGAAGTCAACAAGAGCAAGTCGCCGGTTCTGGCGCGTCAATTGAAGGGCCTGGCGGGCGTGTTCGGCTTGCTGGAACGCACGCCGCAGCAATTCCTGCAAGCAACTGTCGGCGCCGCCGCTGGCGGCCAGGACGAAGCGGCCGGCATCGAAGCGGCCATCGCGGCGCGCAGCGCGGCGAAAAAGGCGCGCGACTTTGCGCAGTCCGACAAGATCCGCGCCGACTTGCTGGCGGCGGGCATCATTCTTGAAGACAAGCCTGACGGCTCGACCAACTGGCGCCGCGCATGATGCCAACGTCCAGGGAAAACGGGGAAGCGCCAGTAGTTGCGCAGGTGATCCAGGTGCCACATTACTGGGAAGAGGCGAAGATCGAGCTGATGAAGCGCGACCGCATCATGAAAAAGCTCATCCCGCAATTTGGCGACCTGCACCTGGTTGGCCACAGCGACCCGTTTACGACCCTGGCCCGTTCGCTGGTGGGGCAGCAGATCACGCCCAAGGCGGCCGATGCTGCCTGGAAAAAGCTGCTGCTCGCTTGCCCGAAATGCACGCCGTCGCAAGTATTGAAGGCAGGCGCCGAGCAGCTGTCCGCTTGCGGCTTGTCCAAACGCAAGACCGAATACATCCTCGACCTGGCCGACCATTTCAAGGCCAAACGCGTGCACGCGAGCCAGTGGGATCAGATGGATGACGAAGCCGTCATCGCCGAACTGGTGCAAATCCGCGGCATCGGCCGCTGGACAGCCGAGATGTTTCTGATATTTAATCTGCTCCGGCCGAATGTCTTGCCGCTCGACGACCCCGGTTTGATCCAGGGCATCAGCGTCAATTATTTCTCCGGTGAACCAGTTTCCCGCAGCGATGCGCGCGAAGTTTCCGCCAATTGGGAACCGTGGCGCACCGTGGCGACGTGGTATTTGTGGCGCAGTCTCGACCCTGCAGCCGCCCCTGCCGCACCCGATGCAGCCCCCGGCGCACCAGCCGGTACGGTAAAATAAACATAGATGACGCCGCGCGCCCTGGCGCCGTGGCCGGTAAAACCTGGAGGTACAATGACTAAAACGACTTTCCTCAATTTTGAACAGCCGATCGCGGAACTCGATTCCAAGATCGAAGAGTTGCGCTTCGTGCAAGACGATTCGGCCGTCGATATCTCGGAAGAGATCGACCGCCTGGCCAAGAAGAGCCAGCAGCTGACCAAAGATATCTACGCCAAGCTGACCCCTTGGCAAGTGGCGCAGATCGCGCGCCACCCGCAGCGCCCCTACACCATGGATTACGTGAATGAGATCTTTACCGATTTCCACGAATTGCATGGCGACCGCAGCTACGCGGACGATCTGTCCGTCGTGGGCGGCCTGGCCCGTTTCAACGGCCAGCCTTGCATGGTCATCGGCCACCAGAAGGGCCGCGACACGAAAGAGCGCGCCATGCGCAATTTCGGCATGCCGAAACCGGAAGGCTACCGCAAGGCCATGCGCCTGATGAAAGTGGCTGAAAAGTTCAACTTGCCGATCTTCACCTTCGTCGACACGCCAGGCGCCTTCCCCGGCATCGATGCGGAAGAGCGCGGCCAGTCGGAAGCCATCGGCCACAATCTGTACGTGATGGCCGAACTGAAAGTGCCGCTGATCGCCACCATCATCGGTGAAGGCGGTTCCGGCGGCGCGCTGGCCATTGCCGTGGGCGACGCCGTGCTGATGCTGCAATACTCGACCTATGCCGTGATCTCGCCGGAAGGCTGCGCCTCGATCCTGTGGAAGAGCGCCGAGCGCGCCTCCGACGCGGCCGAAGCGCTGGGCCTGACCGCCCACCGCCTGAAAGCCATGGGCCTGATCGACAAGATCATCAACGAACCGCTGGGCGGCGCCCACCGCGATCCGAAGCAGATGGCCACCTTGCTCAAGCGCGCACTGGCCGACACCCTGCGCCAGTTCCACGGCATGAAAACCAAGGACCTGCTGGCCGCGCGCCATGAAAAACTGCTGAGCTACGGCAAGTTCAAGGAAACGACGCCGAGCGAGTAAGGCTGGGGTCAGACCCGTCGGGTCTGACCCCAAATGTAAGCCAACATAGCATTCAAACACCAGGGACAGCCAGCTAAACGAACCCATCCGTTTAGCAGCCTGTCCCTCTTTGCATTCCCGGAGTCCTGATTGAAAAAGCAACAAACCGCCACCGTCGCCGATATCTTTGCCCATGCGCTGGACGCCTGCGGACCCCAAGCCGGCGAGACGGTCGGCATTGCCCTCAGCGGCGGCCTCGATTCCTCGGCTCTGCTGCACCTGGCGCATGCCTGGGCGCAAGAGCACGGCGTGTTTCTTTACGCGTTTCACGTGCACCACGGCCTGAGCCCGAACGCGGACGCGTGGCTGGCCCACTGCGAACAATTGTGCGCCGGCATGGGCATCGCTTTCGAGGCGCGCAAGGTCACCCTGGAGAAAAATGCGAAGACGGGCACGGAAGAGGCGGCCCGCAAGCGCCGTTACGCGGCCCTGGGCGAGCTGTGCGCCGCGCACGGCGTGCGCCTGCTGCTCACTGCCCATCACCAGGATGATCAGGCGGAAACCGTGCTGCTGCAATTGCTGCGCGGCTCAGGCACGGCGGGCTTGTCCGGCATGGATGGCGCCAACAGCGCGCCCGAGCTGCTGGGCAATCCGGACCTCGTGATGGCGCGCCCCTTGCTGCCCGTGTCGCGCAAACAGCTGGAAAGCTACGTGGAAAAACATGCGATCGCGCACATCCATGACGAATCGAACGACGATCCCCGCTTTGCCCGCAATGCCCTGCGGCACCAGGTGATGCCCGTGCTGGCGCAGGCCTTTCCCGGTTTCCAGGAACGTTTCGCCCGCAGCGCCCAGCATGCGCAATCGGCGCAGCGCCTGCTGACGGAACTGGCGACGCAGGATTTGGCGGCGTGCCTCGATGGCGATTGCATCGAACTGGCGAAATTGCGCGAGCTGAGCGCGGACCGCTGCTACAACCTGCTGCGCCACTGGTTCGGCACGCGCGGCTTGCGCATGCCGTCGACGGCGTGGCTGGCGGAAATGCTGGCGCAAATGCTGGAAGCGCGGCCCGATGCGCAATTGCTGGTCACGCATCCCGAATGCCACGTGCGGCGCCACCGCGACCGGTTGTACCTGACGCCGAAGCTCGATGACCTGGCCGGCATGCGCGACAAGAGCGATGCGGGCATTCCCGGCCTGGAAAAAGCCAGCCAGGAATTTGTGTGGAAAGGCGAGGCCAGCCTGGCCTTTCCCGCGTATGGCGGCGTGCTGCATTTCGATGCGGTGGAAGAGGGCGGCCAGGGTATCGATATTGCCTGGCTGCAGTCTCAAACCTTGACCATCGATTTCCGCCAGGGTGGCGAGCGCTTGAAACTGGCCTTGAACCGTCCCACGAAGAGCTTGAAATACCATTACCAGGCGTTTGACGTGCCCGCCTGGGAGCGCGAACGCCTGCCGCTTGTCTGTGCGGCGCAACAATTGCTGTTCGCGGCCGGTATTGGCCTCGATTGCCATTGCCTGAGTCTGCTGGATCGTCCCCGCGTCACCTTGCGCTGGGTCTCCTGCTGAGCGCAGGGGCAGCCGCCACGGCCACTCCCGGGGTGGCCGCCAAGCGGCCGCCCAAGCCAGCTGGACTGCATGGATTGGTTATTTCCATATGCGCAATCGGTATGAGCTAATGCGCTTTTTAGCTTGTTATTTTGCATTGCGGCATGTAGAGTAAAGCCCTCCTTTTTTATTCTTCTTGAGCGGAAACTTCACTCTTATGGCTTTAATCGTCCACAAATATGGCGGTACGTCGATGGGCTCGACTGACCGTATCAAGAATGTCGCCAAGCGCGTTGCCAAGTGGCACGACGCTGGGCATCAAATCGTGGTGGTGCCATCCGCCATGTCGGGCGAAACCAACCGCCTGATTGGACTGGCCAAGGAAATCATGGATCAACCCGATCCCCGTGAACTTGACATGATCGCCTCGACAGGCGAACAAGTGTCCGTCGGCCTATTGTCGATGGCACTGCTGGCGATCGGCAAACAAGCCGTATCCTATGCTGGCTGGCAAGTCGCGATCAAGACCGATTCCGCCTTTACCAAGGCACGCATCCAGTCGATCGATGACGAAAAAGTCAAACGCGACCTCGATGCGGGCAAGATTGTCATCATTACCGGTTTCCAGGGCGTCGACGAACACGACAACATCGCGACTCTGGGCCGCGGCGGTTCGGACACCTCGGCCGTGGCGATCGCCGCCGCCATGAAGGCGGCCGAATGTCTGATCTTCACGGACGTCGACGGCGTCTACACGACCGACCCGCGCGTGGTCTCCGAGGCGCGCCGCCTGAAGACCATCACCTTTGAAGAAATGCTGGAACTGGCTTCGCTGGGCTCCAAAGTGCTGCAAACGCGTTCGGTGGAATTCGCCGGCAACTACCGCGTGCCCACGCGCGTGCTGTCGTCGCTGACCGACCCGATGTTGCCGCTGGAAATAGAAGCCAATTCAGGCACCCTGATTTCGTTTGAGGAAGATACAAACATGGAACAAGCAGTCATCTCCGGCATCGCCTTTAACCGCGATGAAGCCAAAATCACCGTGCTCGGCGTGCCCGACCGTCCAGGCGTGGCCTACCACATCCTGGGACCGGTGGCGGACGCGAACATCGAAGTCGACATGATCATACAGAATCAGTCGGTCGACGGTAAAACGGACTTCACCTTCACCGTCTCGCGCGGCGAATATACGCGCGCGCTGGCCGTGCTGGAAGCGAACCGCGAATCGCTGGGCGCGGCCAGCATTACGGGCGACGCGAAAGTGTCGAAACTGTCCGTCGTCGGCGTGGGCATGCGCAGCCACGTTGGCGTCGCATCGCAAATGTTCCGTACCCTGTCGGAAGAGGGCATCAACATCATGATGATCTCCACTTCCGAGATCAAGATCTCCGTGCTGATCGACGAAAAGTACATGGAACTGGCCGTGCGCGCGCTGCATAAAGCGTTCGAGCTGGAAAAAGCTTAAATATCCAAAAATATTGCCCCACGCCCTTGACCAAAGGGGGGGCAATCGATATTATGACGTTCGTCGCTGCAGCGCAGTTAGCTACAGAGACATAGTTGAGTAATCAGCTAGGAGACGTGGCCGAGTGGCCGAAGGCACATCCCTGCTAAGGATGCATACGGCTTATACCTGTATCGTGGGTTCGAATCCCACCGTCTCCGCCAGTTTTCTGAAAAAGCCCCTGTGAAGGGGCTTTTTCTTTTTCCCCTACCCACATCTCTACCCCCATTACGATTTTGCCGCTGGCCCCTGCGCTTCAGCGATAATTTTGTCTTGCCAGTCGGCGATCGCGGTCGAATCCCACACCACCGCGCGTGGGCCCAGGCTGATTGGTGCAGGGAAGGTGCCCTTCTTGATACGGTCGTAGATGGCCGTTCGCTGGATGCCGACGATGTCGATCACCGAGGGCAGGCGCAGGAATTTTCGTACTTCGGTCGTGGTGTTCATGATGTGCTTTCCAGTTGTTTCAGGGGTTTGATCAGGTCGAGCTGGCGCGGGTCGCTTTTGTCCAGCACGTAGATGTAGGTCATGCCGGCCGGCGAGCGGTCGTCGCAATCCGGCTGGTCGTTGGCGACGGCCAGCGCGGCGGCCGTCGAGCAAACGCCCACGGACCGCTCGAACAGGCAGCCTTCGCAGCTGGGCGCGGTCGCTTCCTGCGCCTTGTAGCGCACGGTAGACGGGTTGACCGGCTCGTCACGCTCGCCGCGCCATTTATCGCTGGTGATGCATTTCGTCATGGTGCGCTCCGGACGCAGGTGATGCAGCGGCCGTACTGGCGCAGCTGGCGCGCCGTAGTGGCCTTGCCGCAGGCGCAGCGCTTGCGGATCAAGGAATACACTGGTCCCTTGTTATTTGCTTGATGCTGGCGTTCGACGCGGGCGAGGTCGTACATCATGCGACCCTCGCAATCTCGCGCTCATGCACGAAGTTGGCGAGGATCAAGGCCTTGGCCATGGGCGGGCAAACCGAATTGCCGCACATGCGCACCTGAGCGCTCTTCGTCAGTTTCAGTCCCTGCGCCGGGTCGTCGCCGATGATGTAATCGTCGGGGAAGCCCTGGGCCCGGAACAGTTCGCGCGGCTGCAGCATGCGCAGGCCGATATCCACGATCTGGTAATCCTGGCCATGGATCGTCACCAGGCCGAAACGATCTCGGCTGGTGACGGTCGCCAGCGGGTCTTCCAGCCCTTGCGACTGATCGGTGCCGTAATAGGCCAGCAGGAACGAGCGCACCTCGGCGTGGTGCTGGCCGCCGGCGCTGACCGTGCCCAGCGGCTCGTCGGTGCTGGCCGCCGTGCTGGTGCCGCGCAGCTTGACCAAATTGCTCGTGACGATACCCATGGCATTACCGGTGCCGGGCCGGGCCTGCTGGCCGCCAGCCGTCACCGTGTGTAATGGTTCATCGAGGGGGCTGCCGGTAGCGCCCGTGCGGAACTTCGTGATGTGTGCCGACACCATGCTGAAATGGCCGCCCTTGACCTGGGCGCAGATGGTACGCAGCGGCTCGTCGGCCGGCATCACGCGCTGATTGCTCGCGTTGGCATGCTCGGTCAAGAATGCCGTCACCAGGCTGTGGTGGTCGCATGCGGTGACCGTACCGATAGGATCGGTCAGGTCCGAGCCCACGACGCCCGTGTAATGCTTGGCCAGGAAGGCTGTAGCTACCGCCTGATTGCCCGCGGCAGTGATAGTCGGAACGGGCATATCAGCGCCCGCGCCAGGGTGGCCGGTGGTATTGGTCATGACGAATGGCGCAAGCTCGGCCTCGATCAGCGCATGCTTCGCGGCCGCGCCCACCACCGTGCCCAGCGGCTTCTCAATATCCAGCGCGCGCGGCGCCTGGCCCTGACGCTCGCCGTAGCCCACCTGTACTAGCGTGGCCACGCCCAGCGCCTTCTCGCCGCGATGCGCGCCAGTGATGGTACGGAACGGTTCGCCGATGGATTCGGTACGGTCGCCGCCCTGGTGTGTTACCGGGACGATGGTCGGCAGCACCACGGCACGGTGGTTTTCAGTCGTCAGCGTGCCGAATGGCTGATTGGCCGACACCGGCTTGCCGCCATAGATCGGGCCACCCTGGCCGACGATGAACGGATCAGCCGCATCGACCACGTAGCGCATGATGCCCTTGGCGATGCGGCGCAGTGTGGCAGGCGCCAGCGGTTTGTCGCGCTCGAAGATCGACGGGCACGGCAGGCTGAAATCGATGCACTCGGCCGCCGTGCGGTACGGCAGCAGCTTGCCGGCGCGCACGCCGATGCTGTCGGGCGCGCCATGGGTCGGCTCAGGCCACTTGATGGCGATGCCGTCGCGGCGCGCTACCAGAAAGAAGCGCTTGCGGATGGTGGGCGTGTCGTGGTCGCAACCGCGCATTTCGCGGTAGTCGACGGTGTAGCCGTGCGCGCGCAGCTGGCGGATGAAGCTGTCGAAGGTCTTGCCCTTCTTGGCCGGATCCGGCTTGGCGCTGCCGTCGGCCTCGACCAGCAGCGGGCCCCACGTTTTGAATTCCTCGACGTTTTCCAGCATGATGACGCGCGGCTTGCACTTGGCCGCCCAGCGCAGCGTCACCCAGGCCAAGCCACGGATGCGCTTTTCGACGGGCTTACCGCCCTTGGCCTTGCTGAAATGCTTGCAGTCCGGCGACAGCCAGACCAGGCCGACGGGGCGATTGTTCGTGACCTTTATCGGGTCGACGTCCCATACGCTCTCGCACAGGTGCGTGGTGTGCGGGTGGTTCGCCGCGTGCATGGCCAGCGCTTCGGGGTCATGGTTGATGGCGATATCGACCGGGCGGCCGAATGCCTGCTCCAGCCCAGTGCTGGTCCCGCCGCCGCCGGCGAAGTTATCGATGATCAGCTCGTTGCCCAGGTCGAGCGCCATGGTGAAGAGGTCGCGCTTCATGGGCGCACCTCTGCTGGATTGCGACGAACCACCAACACCGGCATGGCGCCCGCCACGCCGCGGAAGTGCGGCGCAGCTACTTGGCCCTGCTGCACTGGCTTAATGCCCAGCATGGCCTCGCGTGACGCGTCCTTGAGCTCGTAGAGGATGCCGGACACGCGCACGTGGCCTTGGATGCCGCGCGCGAAGATAATACGCAGGCGGTGCTCGATGCCAGCTTCCTCGATATCGAAGCCGGCGCGCTCGGCGATGTGGTAGAAGGTGCCGGGGCCAGCGATCAGCGCCTGCAGCAGGGCGTAGGAGCGGCTGTCTAATTTTCGCAGCGGCAAGCGCTTCATGCTGCTACTCCTTCAGGAGCGGTCTGCAATTTCGATGCGTCGTACTGCTCGATGCCCCAAGCCAGCGCGTAGCAACACCAGAGGAAGCGGTGCGAATAATCCTCGCTATCCACCTCGTAAAAATCGGGGAACACCTGCTTGCCGTTCCAAACAAAATCCCGCGCCGCGCGGTAGGCCGCGTCGGGGCCATCGTCGGATTGATCCAGTACTTCGGATTGGAGCTCATCGCGCAGACCATGCCCAAGCTTTCCAGTCAGCCCCCGTTGCTCAACCCAGTCCATGACATTCGCCCTGAATTTCTCGGCCGAGTATTTCCGGTAGCCATCGCGATCTGTCGCCTGAAGCTTTTCGCCCCAGTACGAAAGGTTGACCGCCAACTTGGCGCCGTTGCGTTTTTTGTACTCCCGATCTGCGCGGAAGAACTCAAACATGTCGGTCAGTCGCTGAAACACGTAGGTGCCCATGTCGCCGGTGTAGCAGAGGTAGCCCGGCCAGGTGATCAGGTCGAAGTGCATGCAGCTCGTGCCCGGCTTGGCGAACCGGATATGTCGACTCACGCCGTCTTCACGGATCACGGTCATCGCATGCTCGGCGACGTCGCGCAGGAATTGCTCTTCAGGTAGGCGCTTCATGCTGCGCCTCGCTCGGCTTGCAGCCAGGATGGCAGCGGCTGCGTGATATCCCGCACTGGCCGCAGCGGCATGACGATTGCAAGGAAGTCAGGCGCGACGTCAATGTGGGCGACCGTGCATTTGTTGACATCGCCGTTGACGTTGAAGAAGTGCAGCCCGTCGAGGCCGACGCGGCTGGAATTTGAGGTCAGTGCCTTGCGAGCGCTGTTGGCGGCGCGTGCCAGTTTCTTCAATAGCCTGCCGCTGATGCACGACACGAGGCCTGGGCGCAGGTCTTCAGCGGCCGGTACGACCTTTTCAAAGCGGGGAAAGGCAGTTTGCGAATCGATTACAGGGTTGCCCGCCTGGATGCACACCTCATTGCCGCACTGGTCGAGTACGGTGAGGCGCCCGTGGCGCAGCACCACCACCCGCTCAGCATCGATCTGTTCGGTGCACGCCGCCATAACTTTGCTACCGAAGGACAGCGTGACCTCTTGCGAGCACACGCCGGCCAGGTCGCGGTACACGCCCAATATGTGGCCGTTGGTGGCGCAGATGGTCACGCCGCCGCCTGCCAACGGACGAACATTGATACCGTTAAGGTAATAACGAATGTCGCCTTGCGCCACAAAATGGGCCACGATCGGAAGGAACTTAGCGGTCAGCACCAGGCTGTCGTGCTCGGCGCCCGGCGAGCTGGTCGCCGGCGTGCCCACCGGCAGCTGGTCAGGAGTCTTGGTCGACGCGCTCACAGGGCACCGCCTTTCACATCCAGTAACTGCTGGAGATCGCGCTCAAGGTGAGTGCGCGTGATGATGGCGCAGTTGGCCTGGATGCGGCGGGCCGTCTCGATGCTGGTGAGGCGGTCGATCTCGGCCTGCGAAGACACGCTGCCGGCGCCCCAGCCCAGAATCAGCACGGACACCAGGATGATGGCCGCGCTGGCCGCTGGCTCGATTTCGCCCAAGGTCATGGCCAGGCTGCCGGTGATGGCGCCGATGATGGCCACAGCGATCAGCAGGTAGATGTTGATCTTGAATTTCATGCTGCACCGCCTTCCAGCGCTGCGAGGGCGGTCTTGAAGTTGAAGCGGGACATGCGAGCGTCGGCCTGGGCCTGATCCATGCCCCAGTTGTGCATGAACATGGCGCGGATCTCGGCGACGAGCTCGCTGTCCTCGGGCCACAGTTCGGCGTCGAGCAGGTTGTCGGCGATGACATCGATTGCCGAAGCTGGCGCGGCGCTGGTCACGAAGGGGATGGCAACGTGCATTTTGTGCAAGTCGGCAGTGCTGGTGGTGTGTGACATTTTCTCTCCATCGGTTGAGGTGGTGCGTCGATGGATTGAACTATACGCGAATGAATAGACATGTCAATACGCGAATGGATAGTTTGTGTGAAAAAAAAGCCATTCGTGAATGGCTTTTTTGTTTTTGATTCGGGTGATGCTAGATGATATCTTTGCCGTTGACCGTGAGTTGAGTGATCGTTCCCGTCGATAAAACACCTATACAACTAGCAGACATCTGCTCTTTGCCACCGAAGCCATTTTGAAATTCGAATGCCCCGCGCGGCCAGGCAAAATAGAATTCATCTGCTGCCGTCCCATAATTTTTCGCATACGGCGGCAGTTCTGCCCCGCCATGTGCGGCTGTACTCTTTATTGCATATTGGCATTTAACAAGCGCCTCTGCGAGAGCTCGTTTGCGAAGCTTGTCTGGTGAAGGATTGGCAATGCTCCAGATAATGACGGCAACTGAACCGACAATTCCGCATATGCAAATTAGCCCGATCCACTGTCCGATCGACAGAGTTGTTGTCGGCGCGGCGGGCGAGGTAGTCTTGCTTTTAGATGCTTTTCCTGCGTGCAAATGGCCGAGGCGGCTGTCGGCAACAGGCTCTACTGGCCCTTGGCAAATTGGGCATTTGCTAAGACCTCGGACCGTGATGTGCGCTTTACAGTTGGCGCATTTTACTCCTGCCATTTTTTCTCCGATGATTATATGCGGTCACTTTCCTTACGAATAACGCGGCCGACAATGATGCACTCACCACTGCGGCAGGATTTTCGATGGAACCGTCTTTGATCGGTGTTGTCTGATGTAAGCCACCATTCGCCCGAATCGCGCACTAATCTTTTAATAACTGCTTCGCCTTCGTAGTTGATCGCATACACCATGCCATCTACGAGTTTCGTGTCTGCCGTATTTATGACAACTAGATCGCCTTCGCCGAGCCCTGGTTCCATGCTTTCCCCTTTGACGGTCAAGGCAAGTAGTTTGCTCGGGATGTATCCGTTGCGGTCCGCCCAGTTGCGCGGCACGCTCAGCTTGCTTCCGTCATAGATTTCTGGGACGGTCTGGAAGCCAGTAAGGCCAGCTGATAGGCTAAGTTTCACCTTGGGTATTTCGTAAAAATCTGGGTCATTTGGGCCGGCCGTAACTACCTCATGGTAGACCGTTGGAGCTTCTTGCACACTGGCGGTGCGACTCATGTTTCCAGTGCCGTCGAGAAGCCACTCGAACGCGACGTTGCAGGCTTGCGCGAGCTTGGAAAGCGTCTGAGTTTCAGGACCGCGCTTACCCACCCCTTTGAGAATTCGATTTATTGTCGGTTGAGGAACACCTGACGCGCGCGCGAGCGCACTTTGCGAGTCGTAACCCGCTGCCTTCATCGCTTCGTCTAATCGGCTTGCTATATCCATAATCCAATATACGTCTATGTATAGTTTAGGCACAAGTGCCTATTCATTCGGGTATTGCGCATCTATCCATTCGCGTATATATTGCGCGTATGGATAAAAATATCTCGACCCTTCTTAGCGAAATCAAAACACGAACACGCTTGAGTGAACCTGTTATCGCTCAAAAACTGGGCATTTCTCAGCCCACTGTGAATCGAATTTTGAACGGCCAGGCTGATTGCAAAGGCAAGACGCTCCGCTCGATCCAGGCCCTTCATCACGAGGTTTGCGGTGACGTGCTTTTGACTATACCCACGAAGGAAAAATAAAGCATGCGTAACGAGTCGCACAAAACCCTGATCGGCATCCTGCGCGAGCACGTCGCCGACTGGCGCCGCGCCGCTGGGCTGTCGAGCGCAAGCGCCGTCGACATGATCGTCGCGGCGCATGCTCACGTCAGCGGCCCGGCCATCACCGGTATTCGCTTCGATGCGCACACGGACGAGTTCCAGCGCATGAAAAACAACAGCGACCGCGTGCTGCGTTGGCTCGACGACGAAACCAAGGACACCAATTTCCTGCCGGCGAACTTCGTTTTTTCCATCCTCGCCGGCATGCCAGATGACGCGCGCGTGCACTGCCTGAACGACATGCTGCGCCGCTTCGGCCTGTGCGTGCGTGCCATCGAGTCGCAAGACGAGGGCGGCTTGGGCCTGGGCGATATCTGCGACTTGGCCAGCGCCGACGCTGACGCTATGGCGTCGCTTGCGGCCGTTGTGGCCGCACCCACACAAGCCAATTACGAAATCGCGCTGCGCAAGGCCGCACGGGCAGCCGAGAAGAAGGCGCGCATCGTGCGCATCCTCACCGGCGCGCGACGGGCCATGTCCCGCACCAAGGACGTACTGCAGCGCGTGTTGCATCCGGGGCGCGGGGCGAGGGAGAAGGTGTGATGAAGACGTTTTTCGATGGCGATATTAAGCCTTCCGGACTGGTCTCGATTGCCGGACGGGCATTCCCCGACTCTACGGAAATGTTTATCAGATCCGAAAGCGATCTGCCTGAATTTTGGCTGGCATTCGGCCCGTATGGCTGCTCCCAGCCCCTTGGCTATATCAAATGGGTGCGCTGTGGCGAAGAAACATCCATCACAGGATCCCGCCAAGGACTCTTTGAATTAACGGAAGTGCTGCCGGCAAGTTCGCCAGTCCCGCATCCAATAGTTTCTCTGTCAGGAGTTTTATGGTCTCGCCGGGAGCTTCTCGAAGTGATTTCAGCAGGTGCGATTTGGCCGTCTCTGGCAACTCAGCCGACTGAATGCGGGCCTCGATCAACTGGCGAATGGTGTCGTCGTGAAGTTTGATTGTCACGACGCCCAGAATTGCCGACAGTCCACCATCGTCCGCCAAAAAGTCCATGCCGGCTGCCGTAGCTTTTGCGAGAAAGAACTCATTTGGTCGGCCAATCGCGCCGGCTGATTTGCCTGAAATAAGACCGTGCTCCATTAGGTATTGAAGGGTGGAGTTTACAGCAGGATTTTGACGTTGCAATTCTTGCACATTAACCATGTCTGGGTACGCATCGGCAAGTTTTGATAGCAGTTCAAGTTGGAGTGCACGGTCAAGTCTCACGGGGATTGCCTTTTAAAAATTGTTGAGTGGAATTGGCAATTTAGCACTTGTAGGCAATCCCACCCAAATATCCGGCAATAAGTCCGGAACAAGTTTCAAACGGGGCAGCGGCTGCGCAGCTGCGACCAGGCGATTCCAGCCCGCCGGTCACGCCCCGACCCATTCACGGCTGGATGGAAGGCTGGACATGACATTGAATAACGATCAGGCGCATGTAATACGCGCCGTCGATGCCGGACGGGGTGGGTGGCAATAATGTCCAACCCCTGGTTCCGCATGTATGCCGAGTTCGCGCACGACCCAAAGGTGCAGATGCTGCCCGAGGTAATGCAGCGTCGTTACGTCATGTTGATGTGCATGCGTTGCAGTAACGCGCTTGTAACGTTACAGGCAGATGAGATTGCGTTTCACCTGCGTATCGACGCTGCGCAACTTGAAGAAACGAAGGCGCTTTTCCTCGCGAAAGGTTTCATCAACGAGGCGTGGGAACTGCTGAACTGGGAAAAGCGCCAGTTCAGCTCAGACACCAGCGCACAGAGGGTGGCGAAGCACCGAGCGGCCAAGAAAGCAGCCGAAGAAGCCGCACGAAACGGCCATGTAACGTTACCGCAACAGAAAAGTAACGCCCTAGATACAGATACAGATACAGATACAGAAGAGAAGAGAAGAGCAAAGGCAACGTCAAAAGCAGAAGCCACCGCGTCGCGGTTGCCTGCGGACTGGTCTGCATCGGCTGACGATATCGAATTTTGCAAAGCCGAGCGGCCCGACCTGGTGCCGGCGCAGACCGAGCAGCGCTTCCGTGATTACTGGATCGCCCAGCCCGGCGTCAAGGGCCGCAAGGCGGATTGGCCGGCCACTTGGCGCAACTGGGTACGCAACGAGCGCGCGCCGCATGGAGCAGCCGGACGCACGGCGAAGTTTGACCCGACCGCATTCGTCAATCGTGGCCGGCCGCAACCTGGGAGCCCGACATGAGCGCGCTTGCAACTGCTGGCAGCCAAAGCTGCTTCCTGGGCCAGTCCAGCACGGCGCCAAACTCGCGCTGGTTCGAGGTGCATCCGACCCTCAAGGTGTCGATGATCGAGCATCTGTACAACCGCCTGGACGGCGCATACCCGCACTGGTGGTCGTCCAATTTCGCCAGCGAGGTAGCGCTGCGGAACTGGGCCGAATCGTGGGTGGAGGCCTTCGAGGAAGAGGGGATCAGCCCCAAGGACGTCGCCGTCGGCCTGAAGGCCTGTCGTCTGCGCTACCAGAAGCCGCCGAGCTGCGCCGAATTCATCCAGGCGTGCAAGCCGTTCGCAGACCCGGTACCGGCGTACCACGAGGCCATCGTCGGTATCGAGGCGCGCCGCAAAGGCGAGTGGGGCGTCTGGTCGCATCCGGCGGTCTACTGGTCGGCGACGCTGCTGGCGCGCGACCTGATGATGCAGTCGTACGGCCAGGTCAAGGATCGCTGGGCGGCCACGCTGAGCGCGCAGCTGGCCCGCGGCGAATGGGCCGAGATTCCGGCGCCTGCGCCAGCGCTGCCGGCGCCGGGCAAGGGCAGCCTTTCCCGCGAGGATGCGGCCCGCATGCTTGCCGAACTGGAGGCCAGCGGCGTGACCAAGTCGCCACGAGCAACGCACTTCGACCACAAGACGTGGGCGCGAAAAATCATGGCGCGCTTGGCCAAGGGCGACAAGTCGTTGCAGGCCATGCAGATCACCAACGCCAAGACCGCCCTTGGCATTATTTGAAAGATACGAATGACTTTTCACCTGTTCCGCGCCGGCAAGGCCAAGAATTACCACTACCGCTTCCAGATCGCAGGCGCGCGCGTGCAGCGCAGCACCCGCGAGAGCAGCAAGGCGAAGGCCAGCCTGGTGGCGCAGCGGGCGTTCGACGAGGCGCTGATCCTGACCAACGGCGGAAAAGTCGTGCCCACGCTGGCGGCCATGGCGCAGGAATGGCTGGAGGTGAACGGCCCGATCAGCAGCGCCGCGCACCAGCGCAGCGTCGAGACCACTGCCCGGCTGCACTTCTACGGCCTGGGCGACCTGCCGCTGAACCAGATCACCACCAGCCACGTCGAGCTGGCGCGCAACCGGCACCTAGTCGACCACAAGCCGGCCAGCGCAAACCACTGGCTGCGCGTGCTCAAGCTGATTGCGAACTGGGCCGTGAAGCGCGAGTTGATCAGGTCGATCCCTTGGCAGGTGCGCATGCTGAAGGTGCAAAAGCGCCCACGCTCGATCCTTCCTATCGCCGCCGTGGCCGAATGGTTTGCCGCGGTCGACCAAGTCACGCGCGCAGACCCATCGGTGGCCACGGCCATCCGCCTGATGTTCGGCCTGGGCCTGCGCGAGTCCGAGGCGGCAGGCGCGCGCTGGGAATGGCTGGACTGGCAGCGCGCCACCTACACGCCCGGTATTACCAAGGGCCGCGAGGCGGAGCCCGTGCCTGTTCCGGCCTGGCTGGTCGAGCAGCTGGCGCCTCACCGCCAGGTGGAGGGCCTGATCGCCGGCAAGCGCGGCGGCGCCCAGCAGCACCCGCCCGGCTTCGCGCGCAAGGCCATGAAGTCTGCCAACCTGAGCTGCAAGATCAAGGGGATCACCCCGCACAGGCTGCGCGGCACGTTCGCCACCATGCTATCGGAGCAGGGCGTGCCGATCCAGACGATCCAGGCCGTGATGCGTCACAAGTCGCCGATGACCACCATGGCCTACCTGGAGAAAAACCGGGAGACAGCAGCGCAGGCACAGAACGATATCGCCGAGAAAATCGGTTTTGGGCGTGGCGAGAAAGTGGCGGGAGCCACCCCGCAAAGCCGCATGGATACACATCTTCATGATTATCATCAGTCATCAGCTGATGGCAAATTGGGCGACGCCGAATGAGCCGCCGCTTCCCAGCACCGGCGCCGGAAACTCCAGCTGAAGCGGCCTACAAGCGCGACCGCGCCTTGCTGCGCGCGCTCTACACCTGCCAGCCCGTGCTGTTCGACGGCAAGCAGCACTTCCTGCACAGCATGTCTCCCCAGGTGCTGGGTGGCGGCGTGTCGACAATTATTTACCTGATGGGCGACGCGACACCGCGCCAGCCGAACGAAATCACCTTTTTGGAAATTGCAGAATGAAAATCTACATCGCAGGCCCGATGACCGGCATGCCCGGCCTCAACTTTCACGCATTCCATGCAGCCACCGCTGAGCTGCGCGCCCAGGGCCATACCGTGATCAACCCGGCCGAGGTGAACCCAGATCAGACGACGTCGTGGGAAGCGTGCATGCGCCGCGATATCGCCGAGCTGGTGACGTGTGACCGCATCCACCTGCTGCCTGGCTGGGAGGTATCGCGCGGCGCGACTCTGGAGCATCACATCGCCACGCAGTTGAGCCTGGCGGTGACGCTGCACCTAGCATAGGAAATGGCAAAAACGTTGGCGGGAAAGTGGCGAAGACCACCCCGCAACGCCGCATATTTCCTCATGTTCATGATTATTGTGAATCATCGGTCATTACCAAATTCAGTACCTGCAGGCAAGCAAAAGCAAAGGGATAGAAATGCAAGAATTATTCAAAAACACACATGATGCGCTGATATTCGCATTCAATTATTCGTCTCAGCAATATGCGTTGTCGCCTATGTCTAAGCTGATGAAGGGTAACGGATCTGGGACAGGGAAGGGGCTGGTGTCTATCGACGGCGCCGCTCAAGCAGGTATCATCCGCTCGCGTATCGCTCGGCTTCCGGCGCTACAAGCGGCGTGTATTGTCGCCCGCTACGCTCCGCGCTTCGAGGAGTGCCCGTGTTGCCAAGGGCGCGACAAGCTGACTGACGATTACCGTGAAGCAGTAGCTACACTCACCGAATGGGCCATTGGTCACTGCGCTGGCATCACGCTGCGCAATATGCGCGGCGCCATCATCCGATCTTTCTTCGAGCGCGGCGTATCGATCTCCGAAGCGGCTAGGCAACTCAACGTTCCAAAGGCCACTGCTTACGACCAAAAGGCGCGGATTCATAGGGCACTTAAAGAATTCGATGTGATAGCGCAGCGGGCAGTCGCCACCAGTATCGAAGATATGTGCATGCTATAGTCTAAGCGGGATTATTAATCGCTCGGAGTCAAAAATGTCGGATGGAAAAAGAATTGAATTAAAAGGGAAATCAGTACACAAAATTACCAGCTATTTTCAGTCTCCAATCACGTACTCATTTGACGTGTTTTGTCAGTTTGATGAAATTTACGATGAAGCTATCAAACCAATTGCATTGGTGCTTAAAGACTACATGAGCGAGGTCGCGGTTCACCAACATGTATACGCTTCTGTTGTGGTTGCAGAGGATGAAATCCATAAAACAATTGATGCTGGAGGTGAAATAGATGAGGCGACGGCGAGAGATTCTATTGTAAGAACAATTGTTGAGGATCTCTCAGGATTCCCCCGTAGTTACGAATGGCGCATTGAATTTCCGCGTTTTTATCGTCTTCCAGATTCCAAGATCGAAGTTAACAAAGATATGTATTTTGATTTTAAAACCGGAAAATTTCCTGATCTGGTATTAAAAGTTTATGGGTACTGCGGCACTGATTTCAATCAGCCTGCTGTAGTGAAAATGCTATCAGCTATAAAAAGTCTTATCTTTGTATTGGAGTGGAGCAAAGTTGTCCACGAAACTCATAGTTTTGATGACCTTAAAGTAATTGTTTTTGATAATTATTTGGGGCTTGAAAAGAAGCAATTTCTTAAATCAGATTTGTCGCGACTTATCGGAGGATCTCGTTTATCAGTATCTTTGGAAGCGAGAAAGATGGGTGTCAAAAACACTAATGTGGCTTCAATATTGTCCACTTCATTTAGCCAAGCAGGGAAAGTGGTAGAACTACTTCAGCTTGAGGAAAATGCTGCAATTGCGACTGCTATTGATTGGTACATGGATTCACGATTAGTTGAAAATCAGACGGTAGCATTGCTGGAAGTGTGTATTGGACTAGAGGCTATTCTCGGGGATGACGGGGAGATAAAGGATATGACCAATCGCCTTTGTGACCGCTTGGGTTTCTTATTGGGCAAATCGCGCGATCAGCGTCGCATCTTTTCTGAGCAATATAGGGCAGTCTTGAGTCTGCGGGGCAAACTTGTGCATGGTAAGCAGGCGAAGTTAGATCAAGATGGAGCAAAGACCCTCTCTGTGGCGAGAGATCTACTCAGGGATGTGATTGAGCACGAACTTATCCAGATCACCAAATAGGCTTGCACTGGACAATTCTGTCCGGTATAGTCTCAATTCATATACACGTGATGATTCCGTCAAAGTAAATGGGTGTGGTGAAACTGGTAGACACAGCGGCCTTGAAAGCCGTGGACGAAAGTCACTGAGGGTTCGAGTCCCTCCGCCCCCACCAAAAAAATGAAAGCCCGCCTCTTCACCGACGCGGGCTTTTTGCATTCCAGATCTCCGTCTTCCCCTGCTTAGCCGCTGACCGCAACCATGCGCCGGCGGCCTTTTTATTTGAGGTGTTCGATGAACCCGCGCCACTACCGAGACATGATCATCCGCGCAGTGGGTGAGCCCGACGGCCAAACTCTCGACCTGATCGTCAGCCACGTCATCGATGCCGAGCGCGCGAAGCAGATCCTGCGCGCCAACGGCTACGGTATGACAGGGTTGTCGGCTAGTGCGACGGCCGCTTTGGTACCGACAATATCGATGCGAACGCGTGCGGTTTGCCAGCACGTTGGGTGTTCGGCTGATGCGGCAAGGATG
Organism: Janthinobacterium sp. NKUCC08_JDC; assembly: GCF_019345575.1. NCBI lineage: Bacteria > Pseudomonadati > Pseudomonadota > Betaproteobacteria > Burkholderiales > Oxalobacteraceae > Janthinobacterium > Janthinobacterium sp. NKUCC08_JDC. Next base: position 27,093 of record NZ_JAHKQW010000003.1, read on the forward strand.
CCCCAATTTGCCGCAACCGACAGCGCGTTTGTCCAAGCTGTGCGCGAGTGGGACGCTTTGTGTGCGGCACAGGCGGTGCCATTCTATCTGCTGCAGAATCCTTGATGTCGCGCCTGAAGGCACTCAAGCCACGCTTGCAGCAGCAGGCCATGAACCGTGCGCCAGTGATGCAGCCAGGGTCATGGCGCACCGATCAAACGAGCAGCACCAAGCGCGGCTACGGCTACGCCTGGCAGAAGGCCCGCGCCGGCCATTTGCGCAGCCATCCGCTTTGCGTGTATTGCCTGCGTGATCCGGCCTATGCGGGCGTCCGTGACATGGCGCCTAGCGCGGCCATTTTGCGCTGTGCCGAGTTGGGCCTGGCGGCGCCCATGGCCTCCGTGGTCGACCACATTGAACCGCATCGTGGCGACCAAGTGCTGTTCTGGAACAAGACCAATTGGCAGTCGCTGTGCGGCACCCACCACAGCGCAGATAAGCAGCGTGAAGAGGCGGCTCATCTGCGTGGCGAATAGATGGCACCAAAGCAACATCAGGGAACATTTCAAAAAGGCAATATCAGGGGAGGGGGGGGCGAAAAGTTCCCGGCCCCTCGCCGACCTAGACCGCGTCCTCTCCCACGCGCAGAATTTTTCCTTCACTGAGGGTTTTGTTAATGGCTTTAACAGGCAAAAAGCGTGCGTTCGCCGATGCCGTTTTGGCCGGCCGTAGCAATAAGGACGCAGCGATCATAGCCGGGTACAGTCCGGCGACGGCCTCGGCCGCTGGCTCTCGTCTTGTTAAAGACCCGGCCGTGGCCGAATACCTGAAGGTGGCGCGCGCCAATGTCGTACCTAGTGCGCCAGCAGCGGTACCAGCCGCCCCACCGCCGCGTGCTACGTTCGATTTGAACCGTGCGCTGCAGCACACCGACCCGAAAACGTTCCTGATGGCGGCGATGAACGATATCGAGCTGGGCGAGAAGCTGCGCATCGATGCCGCCAAGGCGTTGATGCCCTTCGTGCACAAGAAGCCGGGCGAGGTGGGAAAGAAACAGGAAAAGCTGGACGCCGCGCAGCAAGCCGCCGGTGGTCGCTTCAGCGCGCCGCCACCGCCGCCACGTCTGGTGTCTGGCGGCGGTAAATGACGCCGTATCCGGAGTGGAGCACCGCGTGCCACGATTGGGAGGCGCGCATTATTGCTGGCCAGCCGCTCACGCCATGCCCACCGCTATATCCTGACCAGGCTGCCGCGGCGTGGGCTATTTTTTCCGAACTGCGCATGGTGGACGCGCCCGGCAGCCCGAAGATGGGCGAGGTGGTCAAGCCGTGGGTGCGCGAGTTTGTTGAGGCCATCTTCGGTGCGTACAATCCGGAGACCGGTCGCCGGCTGATCAAAGAGTTCATGCTCCTGATCAGCAAGAAAAACGGCAAGTCGACCATCGCCGCAGGGATCATGCTGACGGCGCTGCTGCTGAACTGGCGTCTGGAGGGGGAATACATCGTCTTAGCGCCTACAAAGGAGATCGCCGACAACAGCTACAAGCCGATGGCAGCAATGATCAAGGCTGATGACGAGTTGGCCGTGATGCTGAAGGTGCAGGACCACATCCGCACCATCACCCACCTGACCACCAATGCGACATTGAAGGTGGTGGCAGCCGATGGCGAGACGGTGTCCGGCAAGAAGGCTATCGGTGTATTTATCGACGAGCTGTGGCTGTTCGGTAAAAACCCGCGCGCCGACGCCATGCTGTTGGAAGCGACGGGGGGCTTGGCCTCGCGTCCCGAGGGTTTCGTGATTTTCGCGACGACGCAATCAGACGATCCTCCAGCTGGCGCGTTTCTATCCCGGCTGCTGTATGCGCGCGGCGTGCGAGACGGGACGATCCATGACCCGGCGTGCTACCCCATTTTGTATGAGTTCCCGGAGCACATGCTCAAGGCCGGCGCGCACCGTGATGTGAGTAACGCCTATGTGACGAACCCGAACATGGGCACGTCGGTCGACGAGGAATTCATCGAGCGCGGCTTCCGGCAGGCGCAGGAAAAAGGCGAAGTCGAGTTCCGCGGCTTCCTGGCCAAGCACTTGAATGTGCAGATTGGCCTGGCGCTGATGTCGAATCGCTGGCCGGGCGCCGATTTTTGGGAGCAGCAGGGCCTGCGCCCAGCGCTGACCCTGGAAGACCTGCTGGCGCGCAGCGAAGTGGCCACCGTCGGCATCGATGGCGGCGGCCTGGACGATTTGCTGGGCCTGGCGGTGATCGGCCGCGAGCGCGAAACGCGCCGCTGGCTGCTGTGGACCAAGGCTTGGGCTCACCCTTCCGTGATGGAACGGCGAAAACTCGAAGCCGCCCGCTTCGAAGACTTCGCCAAGCAGGGCGACCTGGTGCTGGTCAAGCGCATCGGCGAGGACGTGGAGCAGGTGGCAGCGGCTGTGCTGCAAGTGGAGCAATCCGGGCTGCTCGACAAGGTGGGCGCCGACTCGGCCGGCATTGGCGCCATTCTCGATGCCATGGTCGAGGCCGGCGTTCCACAGGAAAAAATTGTTGCTATTTCGCAGGGCTGGCGGTTGGGCGGTTCGATCAAGACCACCGAGCGCAAGTTGGCCGAGGGCGTGATCGAGCACGGCGGCCAGCCGATGATGGCCTGGTGCGTAGGCAATGCCAAGGTCGAACCGCGGGGCAATGCCATTTTAATTACCAAGCAGGCTTCTGGTTCCGCCAAGATCGATCCGCTGATGGCGACCTTCGACGCTGTATCCCTGATGGAACTAAATCCGCCGGCGCAATGTGGCTCGGTGTACGAATCGCGCGGCATAAGGACTGTTTAACCCATGAGTTTATTCGATTTCTTCCGGCCATCTGCAGCGCCGGAGGCGCAGTCACGCCCCGACGAGACATGCGATACCCCGATGCCGGCCGCCGCCGCGCCGTCGGCACCGACCGTCCAGGCATCGACAGGAACCCTGTTCGCTGGCCTGGACGACCCCGACCTGTTGGCCTTCATGCGTACCGGTGGCGAAACCGCCTCGGGCGCCTACGTCAATGCATCGAAGGCGCTGCAGAACATGGCCCTGCTGCGCTGCGTCACGCTGATCTCGGAATCGATCGGCATGCTGCCGCTCAACCTGGTCGAGCGTGGTGACGAGAAACGCTATGCCACCGAGCACCCGCTGTACGATATTTTGAAGGCCAAGCCGAACAACTGGCAGACGGCGTACGAGTTCAAGGCGTTGATGCAACTGCGCGTCATGATGCACGGCAACGCCTACGCCCGCGTGATCTGGTCGCGCAACCAGGTGCTGCGCCTGATCCCGATGTGCCCGAAACGCGTAAAGGCAGAGCTGGACGATAGCTGGAACATGGTCTACACGTACACCCGCAAGGATGGTCGTCAGATCCCGCTGCCGGCCGAGGAGGTATTCCACCTGCGCGACCTGTCCGAAGATGGTGTGACGGGACTGTCCCGCGTGCGCCTAGCGCATGAAGCAATCGGCATTGCCCAGCAGGCCGAAAAGGCCGCCGCGCGTCTGTTCAAGAACGGCGTCATGGCCGGCGGTGCACTGTCTGCGCCCAACGCGCTCACTGACAAGGCCTTCGGCCGTTTGCAGGATTCGATCACCGACAAGACCGGCGCCGAAAACGCTGGCAAGTGGATGATCCTCGAAGAGGGCCTCAAGGCTGAACAATGGGCCAACACCGCCGCCGACGCCCAGCACATCGAAAACCGCAACCACCAGATCGAGGAAATCGCCCGCGCCATGGGCGTGCCGCGCCCGCTGCTGATGATGGACGACACGTCTTGGGGCAGCGGCATTGAGCAGCTGGCCATCCTTTTCATCCAGTTCTCGCTGCAACACTGGTTCACGATCTGGGAGCAGGGCATCGAGCGCACCCTGCTGTCGAAAGATGACGGCAAGAAGCTGCGCGCCAAATTCAACGAACGCGCGCTGCTGCGCGGCACCTTGAAGGACCAGGCCGAATTCTTTACCAAGGCGCTGGGCAGCGGCGGCCACGCGCCGTGGATGACACAAAACGAAGTGCGCGAGCTGCAAGACCTGGCCCGTTCCAATGACAAGGGCGCAGACGAGCTGCGCGCGCCCGCCAACCAAGCGAAGACAACCAATGACCCTGTTAAAACTGCCTGAAATCAACGCCGCCCAGGGCCTGGGCAACATCCAGTTCGACATGCGCCCTGACGCGCTCGAGCGCTGGGAGCCGGGCATCCGCGCGGCGGCCGACGACGACGGCCCCACCATTTCCATCTACGACCGCATCGGCGAGTCGTACGACGGCGAGGGTGTGACCACCAAGCGCATTTCCGCCGCCCTGCGCAACATCGGCGCGCGTGCCGTGACGGTGAACGTCAACTCGCCCGGCGGCGATTTCTTCCAGGGCGTGGCCATCTACAACCTGCTGCGCGAGCACAAGGCCAAGGTCACCGTCAAGGTGATGGGCATCGCCGCGTCGGCCGCGTCCGTCATCGCTATGGCCGGTGACGAGATCCTGATGGGTGACGGCGCCTTCTTGATGATCCACAACGCCTGGGCCATGGCGATCGGCAACCGCCACGACATGATCAAGGCATCCGAGCAACTGGCTCCCTTCGATGCGGCCATGGCCTCCGTCTACGCCGCCCGGTCCGGGCTGAGTGTGGCGGAAGCGGCCGCCATGATGGACAAGGAAAGCTGGCTGGGCGCGACTCAGGCCGTCGAGCAAGGCTTCGCCAGCGGCATCCTGGCGCGCGAGCAGATGGGTCACGATCCCGAGGCCAGCGCCGACACGAAATATCTTGCGATGGTGGAAGCGGCCATGGCCCGGGCGGGGCATTCTCGCTCCGTGCGCCGCGAAGCCATCAAGTCCCTGTTTTCTGGCACGCCGGGCGCTGCTGGAAAAACCGCCACGCCGAGCGCTGGCACCAAAGAAGTAGCAGCGTCACTGCAAACCCTGATCAACAATCTGAAAGGCAAATAATGAAAAAAGTAATGATGACCAGCATCGCTACGGCGATGATCGCCAGCGCCCTAGCGGCGCACGCTGCCCAGACCAGCCAACCCGTTCCGCGCGGCATCGTGGCCGTGCGCGCCGACGGCGACGTGAATGCGCTGATCGAAGGCGTCAACAAGGCATTCCATGATTTCAAGGCCGAGCACACCAAGCAGCTGGACGAAATCAAGAAGGGTAACGCCGACGCGCTGCAGGCACTGAAGGTGGACAACATCAATGCCGACATCGCCAAGTTGCAGGCCGCCGTCGATGCCGCAAATGAAAAAATCGTTGCCGCGCAAATGAACAGTGCCACCGGCGCCCTGAAGGACAAGGAATATACCGAAGCGTTCAGCGCGCACTTCAAGCGTGGCGATGTGCAGGCAGCCCTGAACAAGGGAACGGCCAGCGAAGGCGGCTTTCTGGCTCCTGTTGAATGGGACCGCACCATCACAGATCGCCTGGTGGTGTTGTCGCCGATGCGCGGCCTGTGCGCCGGTCAGACGATCAGCACCGCCGGTTTCAGTAAGCTGTTCGGTAGCCGCGGTACAACTTCCGGCTGGGTCGGCGAAACCGACCCGCGCCCCGAAACCAATACGTCGACGTTCGGCATGCTTACCTACAACACGGGCGAGTTGTACGCCAACCCGGCGGCCACCCAGCAGATGCTGGATGATTCGGCTGTCAATCTGGAAGCATGGCTGGCGGGCGAAGTCGAAACCGAGTTTGCGCTGCAGGAGGGTGTCGCCTTTTTGACTGGCAATGGCACCAACAAGCCAAACGGTCTGCTGACCTATATTACTGGCGGCTCGAATGCAGCGGCGCACCCGTGGGGTGACATCAAGACCGTCAAGAGCGGCGCGGCAGCGTCCTTGACTGCCGATGGCCTGATCGACCTGGTGTATGAGCTGCCGGGCGAATATACGGGCAACGCCCGTGCGACGATGAACCGTAATACGCAAAAGGCAGTTCGCAAGCTGAAAGATGGCGAAGGCAACTATTTGTGGCAGCCGTCGTTCCAGGCTGGCGAGCCCGCAACGATGCTGGGCTATGGCATTACTGAAATCGCTGGAATGCCCGACATCGCGGCCAACTCGAAGCCTATTGTGTTCGGCGACTTCAAGCGCGGCTACCTGATCGTTGACCGCGTTGGTGTGCGCGTGCTGCGCGATCCGTACACCAAGAAGCCGTATATCTACTTCTACACCACCAAGCGCGTCGGCGGCGGCCTGCTGAACCCGGACGTCTTCAAAGCGCTGACGGTCGCAGCCTAAAAACCCTATGCGCTGGGCCGGGCTGGCCCGGCGCAACTTTTGAGAGGAATCACCATGATTTTCAACAAAGAGTTCCGTGGCGTGCGCGACGGCGAAATCTATCCCGAAACGTTCCAGCCGGGCGATGAATGCCCACCAGAGCTGGTCGACGCGGCGCTGAGCCTGGAAGTGCTCGAAGTGCCTGAAGCGGTCGAGTCGAAGAAAAAGGACAAGTAATCCATGTTCCTGACACCTGAACTGGCCAAGGGCTACCAGCGCATCGTCGGCAACGATGAGGACGACGTGATCGCCCTGATTCTTTCGGCTGCCGAGCGCAACGCGCTGGTCTACCTGAACCGCCAGGTGTTCGCCGACATTGCCGCCATGGAAGCGGCCATCACGGCCGGTACCGCCGGCGAGTTTCCTATGGTAATCGAGGACGATATCAAGCTCGGCATCCTGAAGCTGTTCGGCGACATGTACGAAAACCGCGAGGACAGCGTGCTGGCCGTTTCGGTGGCGCGGTTGCCGCTGGGCTCGCGCGAGCTGCTGCGCCCGCATCGCGTCGGGAACGGCGTCTGATGCGCGCCGGCCAGCTGGACCGTCGAATCACCATCGAGCGCCCGGGCATGGTGGAGGGCGAGTACGGGCCTCAGCCTGGCGGCTGGGTGTCGGTTGCCGCACGCGTGCCTGCCCAGGTCAAGGATGCCCTGCCCAGCAAGTCGGAAACGGTGAAGGAGGGTATGGCTATGGCCACCCGGCCGGCACGGCTGCGCATGCGCTATTTGCGCGGCATCACTTCCGACATGCGCATCACGCTGCATGGCGACATCGACGAGCTTTTCCAGATCGTTGGCGGCCCGGCCGAGATTGGCCGCCGGGAATGGCTGGAAATAACTATTGAGCAATATTCAACCCAGGGGCAATGATGGCTGACGACCGCAATATCACCGGAGGCAAGGCGCTGGACGATTTCCTCAAGTCCTTGCCGGCCAAGATCGAGCGCAACATCATGCGCTCGGCACTGCGCCAGGGCGCCAACGTATTCAAGGCCGAGGTGCGCGAAAACATTCCCGTCGACAGCGGCGAGCTGCGCCGCAGCGTGCGCGTGGTCACCAAGGCAAAGGGCGGTCGGGTTACGGCATCCGTGCGCGTGGGCAACAAGCGCGCTTGGTATGGCCACATGGTGGAGTTCGGCACCAAGCCGCACAAGATCGTGCCGAAAAAGAAGGGCGCCCTAGTCATTGGCCAGACTCGCGCCATGGTGGTCGATCACCCGGGCGCAAAGCCCCATCCGTTCATCCGGCCGGCGTTTGACACCAAGCCTGCCGCCGCCATCGCTGCCGTGGGCGCGCAGATCCGCAAGCGCCTGACCGCCGAGGGCATCAATGTGCCAGCGGCTGAAACCGATTAGGACGACCATGAAAATCAAAATGTTCAAAACTATCCCGGGCTCGACCGACGGCGTGACCGTGATCGAGCTGAAGGCCGGTACCGAATACCGCATGACCGACGCCGCGCGCGGCGAACGCCGTGCTGCTGCCTACATCCGCCGCGGCGAGGCCGTCGAAGTCATCGCCGCCGCTGGCGGCGACCAGGCGGCAGCGGTACCAGTGCCGCAAGCGCGCGGCAAAAAATGAGCGCAGTCAAAGTCATCCGCGCCTTGCTGACCGCGCATGCGCCAGTGCTGGCCCTCGTGCCAGAAGCGCGCGTCGTGGCCGGTACCGTGCCGCTGGGTACGGCGTTGCCCGCCATCGGGCTGACGGAGATCAGTCGCGATGAGATGCCTACAGCGTCGCTTTCGCAGCGCGCCGTTCAGGTGACGGCGCGTGTGCAGGTGACCGTGCACGCCAGAACGTACCCGGAACAGAAGGCCGTGCTGCAGGCAGCCAGGCTGGGGCCAGGCGCGCATACCGGCACCGTAGCCGGAGTCGTGGTGCGCAGCGTGATGCGCGACATCGTCGGGCCCGACCTGAAGGATGAAGCGGCCAGCATTTTCGAGCAGTGCCGTGATTTCAAGGTGGTTTTTGTCGAAGCAAATTAGTATTCCCTGGTTTTATCAGCCCGCCCGCACCGCAATCCTGCGTGCGGGCTTTTTTATTGAAAGGTATCAAAATGGCATTCGAAAATGACTTCGAGACAGTCGCCGGCACCAAGCTGTATGTGTGCGCGACCCGCCCGGCCGACAACACGGTAGCGGCCTTCGCGGCGCTCACCTGGGTCGAGGTAGGCGACATTACCACCGTCGGCGGCGTGAAGGGACGCGAATACAGCACTTCCACGCTGGCGACCGTCAGCAACGCCCACGACCGCGAAAAGAAGGGCTCCTACAAGCTGCCCAACGCTGAAATGGAATGCGCCTGGGTCGAAGACGACGCCGGCCAGATCCTGATCGAAGCGGCGGCCAACGACTACACCATCCCTGCGTTCAAGGTCGTCAAGCAGGGCGGCGGTATTCGCTACTTCACGGCCCAGGTCATGAAGTTTGTCGAAAACCTGGGCGGCAGCAACGACACCGTCAAGGGCGCTTTCACCCTGCTGCGCCAGAGCGACACCCTCACCGCGTAACTGCGGCAACCCTCCTGGCCTCGGCCACCCCAGCACCGGCTTGGTCCGCTTCGCCCTTCGAGGGGCGGGCGGGCCTGGCACGGGCATTTATTCCCTCGAAGAAAGGCTTCACCATGTCCAATATCAAAAAATTCGCAGTCGACGAAACCAGCACCTTGCACCTGAAGGATGCCAATGACGACCTGATGTACGCAGATGGTGCAGACGGCAACCCGGACAAGAACAAACCCATGCGCATCAAGCTGTACGGCCCCGGCTCCAAGCAGTACGCCAAGGTGCAGGCCGCCAGCAACAACAAGCTGTTCACCCGCCTGAAGAAAAAGGGCAAGGAAGACCAGTCGGCGGAAGACCAGGCGCAGGAAGGTGCCGACAAACTGGCAGCCCTCACGCATTCGTTCGAGAACATCAGCTACGACGACCTGGCAGGCGAAGCACTGCACAAGGCCGTGTACCTGGACGAAACCATCGGCTTCATTCCTGTCCAGGTCAACGCCCATCTGAATGACTGGGCAAATTTTACGAAGACCTCGGCGAAGAACTAAGCCTGTTCGTGCGGCACAGCGCCTGGCTCGGCGCTGTGCCAGAGGCAAAGGAGGGCGCGCGGGCGGACAGCGCCGAGCTGTCGCGCCGCGAGCGGATCGAGCGCGACGGTGGCGAAATTGAAACGCCGCCGTTCGACCAGGGCGATTACCTGATTGGCTACTTCTACGAGGTGGGGCCTACCGTGGCGGCCGGCATGGGCGCTGGCCCGGTGACATTTGCCGAGATTGCCGCATGGCAGGCGGCGCGCGGCTTCGAATTGGAGCCATGGGAGGCGCGCCTGCTGCGGCGCTTGTCGATCGACTACCTGGCAGAGTCGCACCGCGCTACCAAGCGGGATTGCCCTCCGCCGTGGGGTGGATCTGTCGCCATTCGCGTCAGCGCCGACCGCGCATCAGCACGGGCCCTTGAGTTGTTTCTTGCATAGACCGTCCACGTGGCGGTCTTTTTTTTCGTCTGCCGCCCATGAGGTGGCTTTTTTATTGGACAAGCGATGATCGTTGGCGACATGGAAATCCGGCTTCGCGCCGACATTGCTCGGCTCCAGGCCGACATGAACCAGGCGCGTCGCGTCGTCACGGAAACCCAGGACAAGATCAACTCGGCCGCCAATGCCATGAAGACGGCGCTGGCCGGCATCGGCATCGGCGCCGGCCTGGCCGAAATCATCAAGATGGCCGATGAATACGCCAAGTTCACGGCGCAGCTGCGCCTGGCGTCGACGTCGCTTGCAGACTATGCCGCGTCTTACGATGCCGTCAAACGCATTGCGAAAACTTCGCAGCAGGACCTCGCCAGCACGGGGGTGCTGTATGCCCGAATTGCCAACGGCACGCGCGAGCTCGGGACGACGCAAAAGCAAGTGGCCGATATCACTGAGACCGTCAACCTGGCGCTGCGCGTGAGCGGCGCCACGGCGACCGAGTCGGCGTCGGCCCAGCTGCAGCTGTCGCAGGCATTTGCGTCGGGCACGCTGCGCGGCGAGGAATTCAACGCCGTCAACGAGGCGGCGCCGCGCCTGATGAAAGCACTGGCCGACGGCATGGGCTTGCCGGTGGGCGCGCTCAAGGCGATGGCAGGCGAGGGGCAGATTACTTCCAACATCATGGCCACGGTGTTGCCGAAGGCCTTGGAGTCGTTGCGCGAGGAAAGCAAGAATATCCAGACGATTTCCGGCGCCTTTACCGTGCTGAAAAATGAAATGCTGGAGTTTTTCGGCATGCAGGCCCAGGCGAACGGCACGGTAGGGGCTATAACTACAGCGATCCGCTTGTTGTCCGAAAATTTAGGCGCGCTTGTTATTGTTCTTAAAACTTTGACCGCATACCAGATCGGTACTTGGCTGGCGGGATGGACGGCCAAGACGTATGGGCAAGTAACAGCGCATTTTGCACTGAAGGCGGCCACCATGGCGACGCTACAGTCGGAAGTGTTGCGTGCCGATGCACAAGTGGCGCAGCTGGCGACCACGCAATTGGCCATCGTGGCCGCGCGTAACGAAATGATCGCTCGGTTGGCGCAGGCGAACGCGAACATCACTGCGGCACAGGCCGCGATGGCGGCGTCAGCAGCGGCAGGGGCGCAAAGCTACGCTATGTTGATCCTGCGCAGGTCGACGGCCGAACTTGCTGTAGCTGAGGCCGCGCGCACAGCGACCTTGGCCGAGCTGGCGATCCTAGGGCAGCAGCAGACCAGAATCAGTGCGCAAATCGCTGCTGCCGATGTGGCGCAGACTGCAGCGAAAACCGGGCTTGCCGCTGCAACTGGTTTCCTGTCACGTGCAATGGGCGCACTGCGCGCTGCCACCGCATTCCTTGGCGGCCCTATAGGCGCGATTATTCTTTTGCTTGGCGCCGCTGCTTTGGCATGGGAAATTTTTGGGAAAAAAGCCAAACAATCGAATGAGCAAGCTGCAGAGTCTCTCGAAGAGGCGAGTGTTCGCATCAACAAGGCGCTCGACAAGCAAATTGAAAAACATCAGGCAATTATTGACCTTAAAGCAAAGGGGGTGAAGAAAGAGGACGCGCAGAAGCAGGTAGACGCATACACGCACTTGGCTGATTTGGAGCGCCGTCGTGCGGCGTATGAACAAGGGACAAGGGGAACGTCCGCGAGCGTGGCATTGGACCTGATGCGAGAAATTGACAAGGAAATCGCTGAAACTAGGGGGAAGATCGCGAAGGAGCGCGAGACTGGCTCGGCCGCTGAGAAACTGATGGGGCAAGAAGCCTATAACGAGTGGAAAAAAACCTACGCCACCCGTGAAGAGCAGCGCGCCGCCGAGATCGCCGACCTGAAATCGCGCAATTTGAATGCGGAGCAGTACGCCGACATCTTGGGCCGAATCAATTTGAAGTACGCCGACAAGGGCGCGGCAGCGGGCCTGAAGAAAGAAGAGCAAGCCTATGCCACGCTGATCGCCAGCATCCGCGAGAAGACCGAGGCGGGGCGCCTGGAAAACGCCACCGACGTCGATGCGACCGAGAGCCAGAAGCTGCGCATCAAGCTGGAAGAGGCAAGCAAGGCCAATAAATTGAAACTGGCCGATGCTCATCTGACGGCGGCCCACGCGGCGCTGGACGAGCTGGCGGCCGTTGAAAAGGTAGCCAAGGCTCGGGCCACGGAAAAGGACGTGTCCGCGCGCATTCAGGAAAGCACGCTGGCGCGCCAGGACTCCGCGGCGGCGCTGGCGGTGGAATACCAAATGATGGGCAAGTCCAGCGACGCACGTGAATTGGCCATGGTGGCGGTGCGCGAGCAGACGGCGCTGGAGAAATTCCTGCTTCAGGAAAAACTGGCCGGCAAGGCGGTCACCGAGGACCAGATCAAGCGCCTGACGGAAGAGGCGGCCGCGCGCGTGCGCGTTGAGCAGGCCACGCTGGCGCAGACCAAGGCGCTGGGCTATGCCGCCCAGCTGGCCGACGAAAACCGTCGCTTCGCTGCTGAATCGCTGTTCGATGAGAAAGCGCGCGCTGCTGCGCTGCTGAAAATCGAATCCGCCATGTGGCAAGAGCGCATTTCACTGGCCGGCGCCGGCACGGACGCGCAGAAGCGCCTGCAGGAAGAATACTCGACCTGGTACAGCAACCAGCTGGCCAAGCCCGAGATCGAAGCCAGCCGCAAAATGTGGGAATCGATCGACTCTACCGCCCACGATACCTTCGTGTCGATCTTCGATTCGGGCAAGTCGGCGTTCGATCGCCTGCGGGACAGCCTGAAAAATGGCTTGCTCGACCTGCTGTATCAGATGACGATCAAGAAATGGATTCTGAATATTGGCACGTCGGTGTCCGGGGGGGGGGCTGCTGGCCTGGTCTCATCCAATGGCCTGGGCATGAGCGGCGGCGCAGCCGGCGGAGGCTTGGGCGGTATTGCCAGCCTGGCGCAGAGCGCCAAGACTGCCTATTCCATCGCCACAGATGGCTTTACCAGTATGACGTCGTCGCTGGGTGACGCCCTGAGTTCGGCAGGGAACTTCTTCAATTCAGGTTCGATTTCCAGTTTTGGGAAGGGGATGACCCTGTCGGGCGACCAAGCCAGTACGGCAGCGCAGACCTACCTGAAGGCCGGCGATTCCAGCACGGCCAGTTCGTTGACGAGTGGATCGACAGCCGGCTCTGCTCTTACCGTAGCGACAGCCTGGCTCGCGGCTGCGGGAATTGGCCGCGCGCTGGGGAATAAAATCTCGAATGGCTATTCCGTCAACGGTGGGAATGGCGGTGGCTTTATTAATTTCTCCACGCTAACAAATTCTGTGCCGATTCTTGGCGGCATCGTTGGCGGCTTGATTAATCGCGCTTTTGGTATGTCGCAAAAAAAGGTCACGTCATCCGGTATACGCGGCACGTTGGGGGCTGACAGCTCGTTTAAGGGCGAGACCTTTGCGGATTGGACTCAAAAAGGTGGCTTGTTCCGTAGCAACAAATCCGACACGGATATTGGCGCGGTCGACGCGGCTACGGCGAGTGCGTTCTCAAGCACGTACGCGGCGATCCGAGATGTGTCTGCTGCCATGGCGACCACCCTTGGCGTAGATGCCGCTGGCATCAAGACCCGTTCCCAGTCTCTCAATATCGCTTTGACAAGCGATGCCGCCAAAAATGAGGAGGCTGTCAAAAAGTTCTTTGGCACTGTTGCTAATTCCATTGCCTTGGAAGTCGTGCCCACTCTGGCGCAGTTCAAGGTCGGAACGGAGGAACTCAGCGAGACACTGCAGCGCGTTGGCACAAACTACGCTGCAGTCGATGCTGCACTGCTGCTAATTGGCCGCACTTCGCAGGATGCGTTTGGCGCTGTGGGTGTCGCCACTATCGGCGCGCGCGAGAATCTGATCAAGCTGGCCGGCAGCCTGGACTCGCTCACCAGCGGGACCAGCTTCTTTGCTGAAAACTTCCTCACGGAAGCCGAGCAAATGGCGCCCGTGCTGTCGACCGTGGCCGATACGCTGGGCAAGCTCGGCATGGCCGGCACCACGACCATGGACGACTACAAGAAGAAGGTGCTGAGTCTGAACTTGGCCAGCGCGGCAGACCAGGAGCTGTACATCAAGCTGCTGGCCCTGGCGCCTGCCTTCAAGGCGGCCGCCGACTACAGCAGCCAGCTGGCTGCTGCGACAGGCAATTATGCTGCCGTGGTCAAAACCGCCAGCGAGATCGCCAGCGAGCGGATGGACCTGCAAAAGCAGCTGAACGAACTGACGAAAAGCGAAACGGAACTACTGGCTATCCAGCGCTCCAGCATCGCCGCCGTCAACCGTGCACTGTTCGACCAGGTGCAGGCTGCCAAGGCAGTCGTTACTACCAAGGATGCGCTGGCGAAAGCTTACGACACCGAATCAGCAGCGGCCAAGGCGGCGCTGGAGAAATCGAAGTCGTGGGTGGTGACCTTGAACAGCTTGAACGACAGCATGGCCCTGGGCAACCAGTCCACCCTGACGCCGGAGCAGAAATACGCCGAGGCGCGCGCCCAGTTCGAGAAAACCCTGGCGGCGGCCAATGCCGGCGACTCGACGGCGCAGTCCGGCTTGTCGGCTGCCGAGCAGGCGTTCCTGACAGCGTCCCAAGTGGTCAACGCCTCGGATGCCCGCTACGCGGCAGATTACGCCCGCGTGGTGGCGGCCAACAACGAGGCGCTGAAATGGGCTTCGGCGCAGGTCGACGTGCAGCAGGCCAGCCTGGATGCCCTCAAGGCTCAGGTGTCGGGCCTGATCACCATCAACGACAGCGTGCTGACGGTGGCGCAAGCCATCGCCAACCTGCAGGCGGCGATGGGTACGGCCAAAGGCTTGGGTGTGCAGTTCGACGGTTCCCATGCCGGCGGCCTGGCCAATGTGCCGTTTGACGGCTACGCGGCCGAGCTGCACCGCGGTGAAGTGGTGATGGACGCGCAAGCTGCCTCTGTTATGCGCCGTTACTTCGGTGGCGCACCGAGCCAGGGCGGTGGCAACACCGATGCCCTGGTAGCCGAGATCAAGGGCCTGCGGGAAGAAGTCAAAGGGTTGCGCGCCGATCAGGCCAAGCAAACCGGCGCCGTCATGCAGGCTACCGTCGAATCGAACGACCATGCGGCCAAAACGGTCGTCGCCGGCATCGACAAATCCGCCAAGGCATCCGCCTGGGCGAAACAAGTGGAGTATTCCGAATGACAGATGCGCAATTTTTGGCGTGGCTGAGAAGTCCGCGAGCCATCCACATGGTGCTGATCGAGGCCCAGGTCAACGTGGCCAGTAGCGAGGTCACGCGCTATATTGCCTCGCGGCCGTATGTCACCGGTCCAGCGGAGGTGCCGGCCAACACCGTGTATCTGCCGCTGGCCACCGGCGGCCTGGCCTTCACCGAGCAGGTCAGCCTGACCGGTGAGGCCGGGCTGTCGGGCGGCGATATCGAGCTGGGCAACGCTGACGGCAAGCTCGACAGCTGGCTCGGCGACGTGTGGCGCAATCGTCCGGTCAAGGCTTGGGCCGGCGATCCGCGCTGGCCGCGCGCCGATTTCCGCCTGGTGTTTGACGGCATCATTGCTGACATCGGCAGCTCGAGCCGGGAAACGCTCAACTTGTCCCTGCGGGACAAGCTGCAGCGCCTGGACACGCCGATTGCCGAGGCCAAGCTGGGCGGCACCTCACCAAATAAGGACGCAACCTTGCCGATTCCGTTCGGTGAATGCCACAACGTCACGCCGCTGTTGACCGATCCGGTCACCATGGAATATGGCTTCCTGGGCGCCGTCGAGTCGAGCTTCGAGGTGCGCACCAACGGCAAGCCGATTGCCGTCGCGCTCAACGACCAGGCCGGGCGCTTTAACCTGACCACGCCGCCGTATTCGGCGGCGATCACGGTCAGCGTGCAGGGCGACAAGGGCGGCGGCTACGCGCCGCGCATCGCGCCGCTGGTGCAGCGCATTGCCACCGCTTATGGCAAGGCATCGGATCGCTTCACCCTGGCGGACCTCGACCTGCTCAACCTGGCCGCGTTCGATGCTGCCCACCCGCAGTTGGTGGGCCTGTACGTTGCGGACCGGACGAACCAGGCGCAGGCCATCCAGCAGCTGGCGGCCAGCGTGGGCGCCCAGGCGCTCATGTCGCGCACCGGCCAGCTACGCCTGGTGCAGATCGCTCTGCCGGCCGCCGGCGTGCCGGTGCCAATCGGCCCCGAGAAAATGCGGGTGGGCTCGTTGCACGTCGTGCAGCGCCTGCCGGTCGTGGCGGCCGTCAAAATTGCCTTCGACCGCAACTACACGGTGCAGGCCAGCCTGACCACCAGCATCCCGGCCGCGCACGCCGAGCTGTACGCGACGGAGTGGCTGACGGAAACGGCTGTCGATGTCGCTGTAAAGGCGCGGTACCGACTGACGGACGACCCGCCGCAGATTGAAACTTGCCTCAAGACGAATGCGGACGCGCAAGCGGAAGCAGCGCGGCGCCTGGCCCTGAACAAGGTGCAGCGCACGATTTACGAATTTGATGGGGAGCCTGAGATGATGATGCTGGAATTGGGGCAGCCCGTGGTGCTGCGCGATGATCGTTTCGGCCTGCAGGACGGCGCGCCGGGTGTGGTGGTGCTGCTGTCGCACCAATGGCTGGCCGGGCGCGTGACGGTGGGGGTGCTGGTATGACGGCCATCGGGGGCGCGCGCGATACGCTGCTGCAGGCTTCGGCGGAGCGCTTCAGCACGACGGCCGATGGCAAGGCGATCCTGCTGGCTGGCAGCACGCCGGTATTTCGCGTGAACAGTGCCGGCGCCGGTGCGCCAGGTTCGATTGCCATTACCGCCAAGCCGGTGAACGTGGTGGGCGATATCGTGTTTTCGGTATCCGCCGGCACGCAGATCACCGTCAACGGGAATGTGGCCACGGTCAATTTTGCCTCCATGACCACGGATACCGCTCTGGTGCAAGCCACGATCCGTGAATTCGGTGTCGATTACGTCGCCAACTACATGATCAGCAAGGTCTTCGACGGCGTCGCCGGTGAGACGGGCCTGTCCGGGCTGAATACGGGCCAGGCCTTCGCCTACAAGCGCGCTGATGCCGCGCCAGGTGATTCGCCGGGTGACGTGATCTTCACCTTTGCCACGGCCAGTATCACGACGCCGGCCGGCAATAACCTGGCCAATGGCTGGTCGAAGAATATCCCTGCCGGCACGGCGCCGCTGTACGTGCGCGTGGCCGCCGCCAGTTCGCGCAATGCCACGGACAGCATCGCCGCCAATGAGTGGGCGGGGGCGGTGCAGCTGGCCAAGGACGGTGCCGACGGATTGAACGTGGCGCCCGTGCGCATCTACCAGCGCGGTGCCACCAACATCGCGCCGGCGCTGCCGAGCGCGGCATGCACGTTCACCTTTGCCACTGGCACGCTGACGGGCCTGAATAATGGCTGGTCGACCCAGGTGCCAACGGCAGGCGGCGCCTACCTGTTCACATCGGGCGCCACGGCCGCTTCGCGCACCGCGACCGACGACATCGCGCCCGGCGAATGGGCCGCCGCTGCACGCCTGGCTGCCGACGGCGCGGCTGGCCAGCGTGGCACAGTCACCGTGACGGCGCCGGGCTATTCCACCTGGTCGGATGCCTCGGCCGTCTATGAGCTGGGGCACGCCGGCTACGGCGCGCCGATCAACCGCGACGTGGTCACGCTGTACGACGCCACGCATGCAGTGACGAAATATTTTGATAACGGCGCCTGGTTGGTGCTGGGCACGGTTCTGAATGGCAACTTGCTGGTGGATGGATCGGTGGCGGCCAAGGCCCTGTCGGTGGATAACCTGGCGGCAATCACCGCGATTCTGGGCAATGTGACAGCTGGCGACCTGTACGGCACGACGCTGCACGGTGGAGCTGGCTATCCTACGAACGCGCACGGGTGGCCGGCCGCAGGAAACATGGGTTCTGGCTTTCACCTTAGCGCGAATGGCCTCTATATCGGCAACCCACAAAATAACCGATATTTTGGCGTTGATGGGGACGGCAATGTGTATGCCCCGGCGTTTAGCGTGATTAATAGTGTCGCAACGTTTTACGGCACATTATCTGCGGTTACTGGTTCTTTTCAGCTGATTCGCAGTCCAGCGCGCGCAGCCACTGGCGCCGGCGCCGGGTACGACCTTACTGGTTCAGGTTTCTCATTTTTCAATTCCGCCAATACATTGAAGCTGAAAATGGGTGACGCATGACCACGGCGCTGCAGCTTTTCAACGATAACGGCACCAAGAACTGGGATTCCCGGACCGTTGCCGGCGGCATCATTGCCGACGTCCGCCAATATGCCAGCACCGAAACTGCAGTGTTGACCTATCCCATTTTTACCGGCCGCTCGGTCGAGATCGTGCCTTTATTGCTGTGGGTTGAGGCGGGCACGATGGGCGTCGTGGCCGATACCGCACTGGGCTATCCGCGCGTCACCGTATCCGTTGCCAGCACGACCAGGCGGTTTGCCGTGGAGGTGTATTAATGTCTACCTTTGTTCAAATCGTCAATGACACCGATGAGCTGGTGATCTCCGACCGCGGCATCACCTACGGCTACATCGGGCGCGCGCAACTGTTCGGGGTGGCGCAGGCCGGGGGCGGCACCATCACGAAAACGCCAGGGCAGAGCGTCTATACCATCGATTGGGCGGGCGACATTGTCGTCGCCCTGCCGGTCAAGGCGAACGGCACCACGGCGCTGCGCAATATCAGCAAATCCGGCAACACCTGGACCATCAACGTGCACAAGGGAAACGGCGCTTTCGATGCCAATGGCTTCGATATCCAGGAAGCGACCGAGGTCTATGTGTTCGGCGCCCCGGTGCTGGTACCCGGTTTCACCGCAGCCTTGTATGGCGACGACACCAGTGTTTGCGCCGATCTCACACGGCAGCCGCTGACATACCGTGCGCGCATCAATATCGCAGCGGGGTCGTTGGCCTGGGGCATGCCTGCTGGCGTAGCGATCCCTGCCATCGTTGGCACGCCGATGGATTACAACGTGACCTCTGTTCGGGACGGCGCCTTTTACATCATCAGGAACCAAGCGCGCGGCTGGCAGCTTGTGGCCGGCACGATTCAACGCAATATTTTCCAAAACCGCTGGCGGCGTGAAGACGGCGGCGCTTCCGCAGTCGACTCCATCCGCCAAATTTCCGCCATTCTCATCGATGCAAGTGGCCTTGCCTGAAAGTTACCATGCCCATTCTTAAAACTATTACCTTGCCCAACCATGCTGTTGGCGAATTTCACGTGGCCCGGCGGCTGGAAGTCGATTTTGTCAAATCGATTGCCATGCTGTCGGTGCTGAGCTATCCGAACGAGGCAGCATATCTGGCCGGCGCCGGGCCGATTTATACCACTCCTGTCCTGGTGCCGGCGACGGCATGTGCCGCGCCGTTGTTGGCCTCGGCTGAGGTGTGGCTTACAGCTGCTGAGGAAAGCATCTTTGCGGGCGGCGTGATTACGACGGACCAGGCGCAAGGCCTGGAGGCGATGAAAATGCGCCAGTGGGACCAGATCAAGGTGGCGCGCGATGCGGCGCTCGCTGGCGGTATGGCGTTTGAGGGCAGTATGTTCG
Source organism: Janthinobacterium sp. NKUCC08_JDC (assembly GCF_019345575.1). Taxonomy (NCBI): domain Bacteria; kingdom Pseudomonadati; phylum Pseudomonadota; class Betaproteobacteria; order Burkholderiales; family Oxalobacteraceae; genus Janthinobacterium; species Janthinobacterium sp. NKUCC08_JDC. The sequence goes on from NZ_JAHKQW010000003.1 coordinate 46,461, forward strand.
ACAGCGACCCGGTGTCGATCTCGCGCATCACCGGCGCCGCCATGCTGGCCATGATGGCGGTCTCTGCCGCCACGCCGTACAAGGTGACATGGGTATTGGCCGATAACACGACACGCGAGCTGGATGCCGCTGACACCATGGCCCTGGGCGCGGCGGCCGGCGCGCACGTGCAAGCCGTCATCGATCAGGGCCAGGCGTTGCGCGGTGAGCTGGAGGCGGCCACAACGATAGGACAGGTGGCAGCTGTGGCTTGGCCTATTCGTGCCTTGCAGGGGTTTTGATGACCAATCTTCGTATCGTCTACGACAACGCCGCCGACCGGGCCGTGCTGACCGCTTCGAGCCAGACCGGAGAGCTGGGCCCGGCCAACCTGCAACTCGAAGACAAGTTTTACCTACTGCGCTCGGTAGGCCTGGCGCTGACCATCACGGCCACCTGGCCCTCTCCCCAGATTGTCGGCTGCGCGGCCCTGCCATTTTGTAACCTGACACCGACGGCGACGATCCGCGTGCGCGGCTACGTCGAGCCAGGGGATGCGATGCCCGATTTCGATACCGGCGTCGTGCCGGCGTGCGAATACGCCAGGCTGGGCATGTGGGACTGGGGTGCGCTGCCGCTGGGCGTGAACGCCTTCAGCTATGGCGGCGGCACGTATGCGCGCTGCTGGCTCCCGATGGTCAGCATCAAGAAACTGGTCATTGACCTGGCGGACCCAGACAATCCGGCGGGCTATATCGAGGCCGCGCGCCTGGTGGTCGGTCCCTACTGGAGTCCGGAGCAAAACGCCTCCTACGGTGCTGGCGTCACGTCATTCGATACCAGCACCCAGAACCGCACCGGCGCCGGCAGCCAGACTGTCGAACGAGGCGCGATGTATCGCAAGCTGTCGCTCGCGCTCGAGCATATGACGCCGCTGGACCGGGCCGAACTGTGGCGCATTGTGCGGGGTAATGGCCTGACGCTCCCTGTGCTGGTCAGCCTGTATCCGGACAGCGTCGACGGCGAGCTCGAGCAGGCGCACCAGGTGTATGGCCGCCTCGCCAGCAATTCCGCCATCACGGCGCCGTATTACCAGACATACGCCACCAACATCGAAATCGAGGAAATGTAATGGGCAACTTTTTTTACTATGGCCAGCAGGACACGATCCGGCGCCTGAATGAACTGGCCGGGCGTGGCGCTGTGGTGGCGTCGTATGCGCCAGCCGTGGGTATGTCGCCGCTTGGTGGCCCGAATGGCTATATGACGCCCGCATGGTTGGACCCCAGCATTCCAATTACAACAACATTTCCGGTGACGGTGGGCATAACCAGCAAATATGGTTATGCCTATCTCGGACAAAATCCGCCGACTGGCCTCTGGTATCGGATTGCCACATTTGCTGCGGATGGCAGCAGCAATGCGCAGCATCTGCGTATTGATGGGGTGTTGAATGATGGCTGGGCGGCAAATGCCAGCTCCCCTTTCGTGCTCATGCTGGGCGTTCGAGGCGGGTTTTACTATGACTCGACCTTTAATGGAGCAGTTCCGATCAACGCCAGAATACAGGTGTTCCAGCTGGTAAATGGGGCGTTTGAGGTGTACTTGAACTTCCGGGCTAGCACTTTTGGGGCGGCTTCGTTTAGCCTTCTAGGCTATAACGCAACCACTTACGCGCAGCCTGCCTCAGTGACCGCGATGCCCGCTGGAACACTGGTCTATGACTCAGGCAATGCTGCTGTATATCCGCCACGCATTCGAGGGATTTCCTCAGCCGGCCTGTATTCAGGCACGCAAAACGCAGTGCAGATTAACAACGGGTTGTTCATTGGAGACTGGACCGCTGGGGGCTCTTACATTCTGAATTGCCCTGTCGGCGCCCCGGCGGGGACTGTGAATAGCGTTTTCGCGTCGGGCATTGGCGGACTAGTCGGGATGTACTCGGCTGGCAGCTTTAGCTGGTATGTATCTGGCGGCAACGGGGCCCTTGCTGGCAAGGAGGGCTATCGGTACATTCTGAGAGCCTATGATAAAAATTCTGGTACCACATCAGCGGACATCGCAAGGTTTAGCGGAAGTGGTTTGGTATATCTTCAGCTATTGAAAGCAGGGAGCGCGGACGTTAGTGCGCGTCATAACATCAGCCGAGGGGCAGCGCAGGGGGACGAAATTTTATATGTAGGTAGGGATGGAGCGACAAACCCCAGTATCGCTGTTCTCGCCGCAGACGGTGCAGGCGGATGGAACGGCGCATCAAGTGTTTTTTATGTGGGTAAAAATTCTGTGTCCGGTCGTAGCGTTGCCGCCGCAGGCACAGTGAGCACTAGCGGCAACGACTACGCTGAATATATCCTCAAATCCAGCGCATGTGGCGTTGTTGCACCTGGCCAAATAGTCGGCATCACCTCGGGAAATGAAATCACCGACAAGTGGGCTGACGCTGTGATGTTCTCGATCAAATCGACGGCGCCGTCGTTTGTGGGCGGTGATTCGTGGGCCGTCGATGTCGGGCCACGCCCATCGCCCAAGGCCGGGACGGCACCGACCCAGCCCCTGCGCCGTGAGGACGTGGTCGCGCAGCAGCCCGTGCCCGGCACGAATCCACCGGAATATGAGGACGTGGTAACCGAACCCGGCGACAGCGATGATGCATGGGCCGAGAAGCAGGCTGCCTTCGCAGCTGCGCTGGCCGCACATGAGCTTGCCGTGCTGCGGGACGCCGAAGCCATGGCCGCCTTCGACGCGGCTCTGGAAGTCGAGCGCCAGAAAGTCGACCGCATCGCCATCGCCGGCCGCGTGCCGGTGAACGTGCTGGGCGCCCAGCCGGGCGACTACATCGTGCCGGTCCAGGACGGTGCCGGCATTAAGGGTATTCCCATCCGCAAGGCTGACCTCACGCATTCGCAGTATCTCGACGCCGTCGGACGCGTGATCTCGATTGAACCCGACGGCAGGGCCTATGTGATGGTCAAGGTCGTATAGCAAAACAGTATTCCCCATAAACCCGCTTCGGCGGGTTTTTTCATTTCCACCACCTGAAAGGCACTACATGGCCATCGAAACAACCGCCGCCGGCGGCGCACTGATTAAAATTTTTGGCATCCCGGTTCTGGCCGGCGCTGCCGCAACTTCACTGGGGTTCATGTTTATGTGGCCAAAAACTGCCAAGGAGGCGGGCGTGCGCTTCTTCGTCACCATTCTCTTTTCCGCCTTGATGGGCCCGGCCCTGGTCGTGGTCGTGCGCAACTGGATGCCGGGCCTGTTCGACAGCGCGCGCGCCGTCGCCGTGCTGTACGGCAGCGACCCGGCGCTGGGCTTCCTGTTCATTGCCGCGCCGCTGATGGTGGCCGCCGGCCTGCCCGCCTGGTGGGTGCTGGGCGCCACGGTGCGCTGGTTCGACAAGCGCCGCGACAAGGATATCGGCGAGCTGGCGCGCGACGCGGTCGCCGTCGTCAAAGATGTGCGGGGTGGCCTGTGAACCTGAGCCCACATTTCAGCCTGGCAGAACTGGTCGCCTCGCAGGTGGCCACCCGCAAAGGCATCGACAATACGCCGGCGGCGGCCGTCGTCGCCAACCTCACGCGTCTGGCCGCGATGCTCGAGCAGGTGCGCGCGCTGGTGGGCATGCCCATCGCGATCTCCAGCGGCTACCGCTCGCCAGCGCTGAACAAGGTCGTGGGCGGGGCAGGCAACAGCGCTCACGTGCTGGGCCTGGCCGCCGATATCAGCACGACCAAGCTGGCGCCCAAAGCGCTGGCCCTGCTGATCCGGCAAAGCGATATCGCCTTCGATCAGCTGATCTACGAAGGCACGTGGGTGCATATCGGCCTTTCGGCGGGCGCGCCGCGGCGCCAGGTGCTGACGGCCAAGTTCGCCGGCGGCGGCGTCAACTACGTGGCGGGCATCGTATGAGCGCCCTGGGCACGCTGGCGGCCGGCGCCGTCAGCGGGATCTGGAAGGCGGCGGCCGTTGTCCTGGCCGGTGCGCTGTTGGTGGCGGCCAGCACCATCGGCACCGGCTGGTGGCTGGCGGCCGACGACCGCGATGCCGCACGGGCTGCGCTGGTGCAGGAGCAGGGCGTCAGCGCTGCGCTGCGCGCCTCGATCGCCGAACAAAACCGCGCCGTCGAGGGCATGGCCGCCGCAACGCTGGCCGCCCAAGAGCGCGGCGCAGCAGCTCAGTCGGCGGCCGCCGCCAAGGGCAAGAAGTACGATGCCGCGCTGGTGCAAGTCACTGGCGCGCGCGCCACGACTTGCGGCGAGGCCATGCCGGCCGTCAGGCAGATGCTGGAGAGTGTGCGATGAAATCCCGAAAAAATTTCGATATTTCGCAATTTCGATATTTCGCCATTTTTTTTGTCCTGCCGCTGGCCAGTTGCGCCAGCGTGCCACCTGCGCCAATCCGCGTCGAAGTGCCGGTGATGGTGCCATGCATCAGCCAACTGCCGCAGCGCCCCGCCTACGAATTCGACAAGCTGCCGTCGGCGGCGACGGATGGCGCCATCATCCTAGCGTTGGCACGAGACTGGCCGCGCGGCCGGAAGTATGAAGTAGAACTGGAGGCAGTAATTGCGGGCTGCATTCTGCCAGATGAAAAGGCAGAGCGCTGATTGTCGCTGCATCAAAAGAGACATTCAGACTTGCTCCACGGATCAAGGCACCGATCCAAGCATCTAGTGCTAGTCGGTACGATTTTTATTAAATTAATTTTTCGATTTGTTCCACCGAATATAAAACAATAAATAGGGATCTCTAATGTCAAGAATGTCCTCGGCCGCATCCCAAGCCATAATGGCACGAGTCTGTCCATCGTTTGCCAATTGTGCGATATGCAAACATGCACCAGTAACACTCGATCCAACAGGGGTATCATTTTCACAAACAGTTTTAATGCGATCAAGAAGTTCTGCATATCTAAAGTGAAGATTTGGCGGATCCAAAGCAATTGCCTGTAACAGGATGGTATATACATCTCCAACCTCGCCATCAGTTAACCGGTATTGAATTCGTTCGGTTCCCCTCGTTTTCGGCCCATCTTGGAGCTTTTCAAGTGTGCTCGAGTAGTCCGTTGTAACGGCAGTGCGAACACATGCATTTGAGTAAAAGTCAACACTGACTGGTATATCTGTTGGTTGCGCAACTTGCTCTCGGATATTAAGTTCGAGACACACGTTTAAGCACAGTGTTTGCATGAGCTGCGGCGAGCCCGCCACTTCAGATACTAAAGCATCTAAGGTTCGACTGTCGGCTTTGAGATTCAACTCCTTAAAGCCGCGCTCAGGAATTTTTCTTAGCGAGCTAACTGGCCAATAATCGAAGTCGATATTGACAATTCTCCCCCTTAAATCTGCATTTGCACGAAGTACATCTTCTGAATGATGCGGAACTGACGCACATACAAACTTCACGCCTTTGTCTATTGCTTCTTTAATTTGACGCGCAACGTCGTCTTGTGTTTCACGTGCAATATAGTGAAAATCATCAACAAAAATAACAAATTTTGTATCTTTCAACTCCTTAATTAAAAGTTGAAGATAATCAATGGCCTCTTTTGTCGTGCTGGAGCTCTTGCTTCCAGTGGTGCCAGAAACATTTATTGCACCTTCGCCTTTAACTACAGCGATGCTTCCGGTAATTTTCGCAGATCCCCCTAAGGTCTCGGTGCGATTTTGTTCATTTACTTCGGACGAATCAATTGAAATTCCTGCCACATGAAAAACTCTCAACCATAATTCATCCGTCGAAAGTATTCCGGCTCCTGAAACTGATATCAAATTCCCAGCACCAATAATGTTTTTTACAAAAACTGTTTTCCCGGATTTTGATGGGCCTGAAATGTTAAGGAGCATTCCCCCTTGCTCAAGTGCGTCTTCGAATGCCTGCTTCTTTTCCAGTAGGTGGTCATTGACAAACGTGTAAGTAGGTGTTTTACCTGGCGTGAAAACGTCAAATATGCGCATCGTGGGGCCTCATCTATATCGGGGATTTCTGTATTTATACCTCGATCCTACCTTGTAAGTAGCGTTGGGGCAAATAAATTGATTATTTGGCATACATTGTTTGATTAGTTTAGCTGTGCCCCTTGCAGGGTAATGAATCTCATGACCCCGGGCCCAAGCCCGGACCAGGGCTGGCCAGCGGTTCTCTGCCGACCTGCTCGTCGCCCATCCCGATCCGATGCAGCCGCGAACCCGTGCGAAAGCGCCTACGCCGGCCGCAGCGGCGGAACAGAGCGGGCTCTTCTAGTTACAAATTTCAACTTCCCAACTCTCACTTTCGTTAATATACTGTATGCATGTACAGTAATGTTAAACAGGTGCGGCGCCGTGGCGTCCGCAAATCAGAGCGAGATCTCGCCAACGAGCCGGGTGTTTTTGGCGAGATAACCCTGTTTCGCGTTGGCGGCTACCCCGTCTTGCAAGTGCATGCGCCTGGTGGTTTTGCGGATGGGAAGGACCTTTACCCTTGTCTGCATGAGGCAGTTTGCACTGGAATGCGCGATTGCTTTCTGGTATGGCGGGGCTGGCAGCGCGAAGGTAATCAGGAGGATAAAAACGGTCCGACTTACCTGCAGGAATGGCGTGTAGAGATTATTTCCATGCGGGCGCCGCAGGAGGCTATGCCATTTTCTGCGGCAACGGCAGGTGGGGGTTGATCATGGGCAGGTATCGTTCGCCCCTCAGCATCGAGCAGCTGAAAGAAATCCAAGATCGCAACGACTCGGCCGACGTGATCGCGCTCTTGTGGGAGGTGCGCCGCCTGCGCGAGATTGCCGCTACGGCCGACGAATTAGATCGAAGCCTGGGCCCGCGCGTAGGCATGTCTGGACTGATCCGTGCTTCGCTTCGGGTACAACTGGACGGCCAGCCATGCTTTGTTGTAATGCAGCCACCCGCATGAGCCGCCGGCCGCTCAGCGGGGCGGGCACGATTTCCCCGCCGCTGCCCAGCCAGCTACGCGCTGCGCCTGGTCGACCAGAACGACGAGCTGGCAGCCGGCAGCCTCACTGCCATAGTTCAGCTGTAGATATTCGCCGAGGTGTTGATAACTGGCGGGCGTGCCGTAGTGGGCGGCGAGGGCGAAGCTATCTTGGCCAATCAAAATGTATCGCCCACGATCTCCGCTTCCGGCGCATCCGACAATGCTTGCTAACGCGATCCACCAATAACGTCTCATTTTCACTTCCTCAAGATGATTGAGGAGATAATATCCTTCGCAAGCAAGGTATTTTTGCGCCTACGCATAGCTATGAGGATGAGCTAGATTTACATTGCGGCCACATGTATGGCTGTAACGCTCGCCGCAACTTGAACGGTGCCGCAGTAGTTTGCCCAAACCTGCATGAGCAAAATTCGCTTTTCCAGCAGGTCGCCCCTGCGGTACGCTGCCTCGACCTTGTCCGGCAGGCTGTGGGCCAGCGCGTGCTCGCAAACCTCGCGCGGGAACGAGTTCGCGACCGATTCCGAGCACCAGTCCCGAAACGTCGATCGGAAGCCGTGCACAGTGATATCGTGCCGATCCATCCTGCGCAGCACGGCCGTGAGACTCATATCGGATAGCGGTGTCGCTTTTTTACTCCCTGGGAAGACATGCTTCTCGACGCGCGGTAGCTGCTTGAGTAGCGCAATCGCCTCAGCCGACAGGGGGATACGGTGCTCCCGTCCGGCCTTCATCCGGACGGCCGGAATTGTCCATAGCGCGCAGTCCAGGTCGATTTCCTCCCACACCGCTCCACGGACCTCACCTGATCGTGCGGCGGTCAAGATCGCAAATTCCACTGCGCGCGCTGATATGCCCTCGCGCCTGCGCAATTCTTTCACAAATCCACCAACATCTTGCCACGGCAGGGCAGGGTGGTGCTTCACTTTCCCAAGCTTGCCGGGATCCGCCAGCAGATTATCAAGGTGGCCGCGCCACCGGGCCGGATTTTCGCCCACGCGGTACTTGCTGACGGTCGCCCAGTCCAGAATGCTCTCGATGCGCCCCCGCAACCTGGTGGCTGTCTCCGTCTTTTCCTGCCAGATAGGGCTGAGCACCTTGACCACTAGGCTGGTGTCGACGGCGGCCACAGGCAAGTCTCCGATAAAGGGCGCGGCGTAGGTCGCCAGCGTGTTTTCCCACTGCTCCGCGTGCTTGACGTTTTTCCAGCTGCCGCGGTGCGCGGCGATGTAGGCGCCGGCGCATTGGTTGAACGTGATTGCCCGCGCGCGATCCAGCGCATCGCTGAGCTTGTCCGCTGCACGAGTTTCCAGTGGATCTTTGCCTTCCAGTAGCAGCGCACGGCAATCCCGCGCCTTGCCACGCGCCTCGGCCAGGGTTACAGTGTGCAAGGCGCCCAAGCCCATCTCGCGTTGCTTGCGCTCGCGCGTGTAGCGGAATATCCAGCTCTTGGTTCCAGTCTTCGATACCTGCAAATATAGGCCTGCACCGTCGCCAAAATACCCAGGTGTTTTTGCCCGACTCACGGCCAATGCCGTCAATTTTTCAACCGTCCGCGCCACCTCCTACCCCCATTCCTACCCACATACAGAGAGCGGATTTTACCGTACTCAAGCGATACCAAGCGGACTAATTGGTAAAAATAACGCATGAATTCAAGGGCGTAGAGGCATTAAGCGATGGTTTGCGGACGACAATTAGGCGGACACCGTCTCCGCCAGAATCAAATAAAAAAGCCTCCCCTGCGGGAGGCTTTTTTATTTGTCTGGACGGAACGGTGGGATGCGAAGACGGATCGCCCTAAGGGGTGCGAGGCTATTCGAATCGCCATTCTGCCGCGCCCCGCGCGGCCCCGCTGGCCGCGCAGCGGCCAGCGCCGTCCCCTCATCTCAGGCACTAGCAGCCAGCTCTCCCACCGGCGCCACGCCCCACGCCCCACGCCAGGCCAGCCAGGCACTAGCAGCCAGCTCTCCCACCGGCGCCACGCCCCACGCCCCACGCCAGGCCAGCATCCATGCCGACATGGAGTGGTGAACGTACAGTGGCTCAATGAATCGTTTGCCATAAAGAATGCGCACAATCGCTGGCCGGCGGCCCCACATACCCCTACGGCGCACGCGCGCATACATAAATAATAATGATTCTCATTTATAATTCGGGTCAATGGGGTAGCATGGGCTGGCGCCATGGCGCCACGGGCGGTGAAGGAGGCATGATGGGCAGTGTGTATGGCAACGAGGATGTGATCGCGCACGAGCATCGCGTGCTGATGGGAGAGTATGGCCGCGCGCAGGCGCGCTGCAGTGCGCAACTGGCCGCGCAGGCGGCCCGCATCGCGCAGCTGGAATCGGAATTGATGCGCGCGCGGGCGCAGGTCGTGATCCGCGATACCAAACTGGCGCTGGCGCGCGACGAACTGGCCGAACTGGCGGCCAGCGTGCCGGGCTTGCCGACGCGTGCCAGGCTGGCGCGCAAGGTCGAGTGGCTCAGCGAGCGCGTGCAGGACCTGATGCGCGAGTTGCTGCGCCTGCAGTGGCTGCCCGCGCCAGCCTTGCAAGCCGACGTGCGCGAAAAAGCCGTGCTGTATGTGGGCAGCTATCTGGACCCGAATGCGGGCCAGCAGGCCGCCGGCGCCAACGTGGCACAGCAGGCCATCGAGCAGGCCGGCGGGCGCTTCCTGCACCATGCGGGCGGCGACGACGGCGCCGATGACGCGGCCGCCCTGGAAGCGGGCCTGGTCGCGGCCGATCTGGTGATTTGCCAGACGGGCTGCGTCAGCCACGACGCCTACTGGCGCGTGCACGACCACTGCAAGCGCACGGGCAAGCAGTGCGTGCTGGTGGACGAGCCGCAAGCCATGCATTTCGTGCGCAAGGAAGCGCTGCTTACCTGACGCCTGTTTCTTCCTGGCCGAGTCCGATGCCGGCGTCGTATCCGACCCGCGCCGTTTCGCGCAGCAGGGTGGGCTGCGACAGGTGCTGGATCATGTGGCCGGCGCCGGGCAGCAAGGTCAGTGCGCTGTTGTCCAGCGCATCGTGCAGGCGCGCGGAATGGTAGCTGGCGCTGACGATCGCATCCTCGCGTCCGGCCACGATGGACACGGGCATGCGCAGTTCCGGGTAGTGTTTGCGCAGCACCGCCGCGCTCGGGATCATCATGGCCGTTTCTTCCGCCTCGGCGCGCAACTGGCCGGGCCGCAGCATCATCCACGGCGACAGGCGCTTGAAGCTGTCCGGCACCGCCGAGGGCGCGAACGCGCGTTTGACCAGCAGGGGCCACATCAGGCGCCCCAGCAAGGGCGACACGGTATGGCTGAGCACGTCGCCGATGACGGGGATGGCCGGCGTTGCCGTCAGCACATCGAAGCGCACGCTGGGATAGTAGTAGCCGGAAGCGAGCACCAGGGCTTGCACCAGCTGCGGCTGCTGCACGGCCATCGAGATCGCCACCAGGGTGCCCCAGGAGTGCGCCAGCACCACGGCGCGGTGTACGCCCAGCTGATCGAGCGCGGCCGCCAGCAGCGCAGCCTGAGCGGCCGGCGTCCACAGCGTGCCGCGCGGCCGGCTGCTGTAGCCGAAGCCGGGCCGGTCGAAGGCGATCACGCGGTGCGTGCGCGCCAGCTGATCGAACAGGCCCGCATGGCGAAAATCCTCGGCGATCACGCCGTTTCCATGCAATAGCACGATGACGGGGCCTTCACCCCGGCTCAGGTAATGCAGGCGCGTGCCGTGCACATCGAGAAATTGGCCTGCCGGCGGATGCGCGCGCTCCGCCTGCCGGCTGCGGCTGCGGACAAACAGCCACACCGCGCCCAGGGCCAGCGCGCCCAGGACCCAGCCAGTATTTGCCTGTGCCGGCGCCGGCGCGCCCTTCGCCACAGCGTTGTTGATGTCTTTATTCATCTCTTGCTCCCGTGCGAGTGTGCAGGCATCCATGATGCCCATGCCAGCCCGCTGGCGCGGTAGGCGCGCTGCGGTGCCTGGCGTAGGAAAAAGGCCCGCTCGTCTTTGCCGTGTGGCGCTGCCCGGCGGAGCTTGAGGCACAATGGGCGCCTTGACTGTTGATGAAAGCGCCCATGCTGTCCCTGCAAATCGGTCCCCTGGCCCTGCCCACGGGCCTCGTCCTGCTGTTCGTTTCCTTGTGCGTCGCCTACGGCGTGGCGTGGTGGCTGCGCAGATCCCGCCAGTTGCCGGATGCCGGTCCCCTGGTTTCCGACATGCTGATCGCCGGCCTGCTGGCGGCGCGGCTGGCATTCGTCTTGCGCTGGCACGAACAGTACCTGGCGGCGCCCTGGTCCATCATCAATATCCGCGATGGCGGCTTCCTTGCGCCGGCCGGTATCGCGGCCGCGCTGGCCATTGCCGCGTGGCGCTGCAGGCGTCCCGCCATGGCGGCCATGCGCCGACCGCTGGCCATCAGCGTGGCGGCCGGCGCGCTGGCCTGGGGCATATTGAGCGCGGGGATCTCGCTGGCCTACGACAAGCCGGCAGCCTTGCCAGCCGTGGCCCTGCATGCGCTCGACGGCGCGCCAACGACCTTGGCCGCGCTGGCTGGCGGCAAGCCGCTGGTGGTGAACCTGTGGGCCAGTTGGTGTCCGCCATGCCGGCGCGAGATGCCTGTGCTGGCCGCCGCGCAGCAGGCGCGCGCCGATATCGTTTTCGTGTATGCGAACCAGCGCGAGGATGCGGCGGCGGCCAGCAATTTCCTGGACAGGAGCGGCGTGAGCCTGCGCAATGTGGTGCTTGACAGTGAGGCGGCGCTGGGCAAGGCGGCCGGTTCCTCGGCCTTGCCCACCACCCTGTTCTACGATGCGCGGGGACGCCTGGTCGACACGCACCTGGGCGAACTGTCCGATGCCTCGCTGGCCAGCAAGCTGCAAAAGATCGCGCCGGCGCCTTGATGCGGCCGTAGCCGTTTCTGATAGTATACCCCCCTATAGTATTAATCGAGGTGAAATCATGGGACACACGGCGCACAACAAGACGAAACTGCTCAATCGCGTAAAGCGTATCCGGGGGCAGGTGGAAGGCCTGGAGCGGGGCCTGGAAGAGGGGCGCGACTGCGGCGAAGTGCTGCAGCTGATCGCCGCCGTGCGCGGCGCCGTCAATGGTTTGATGGCCGAAGTCATCGAAGAACACTTGCGCGAGCACGTGGCCAGTCCCGATATCTCCGGCGACGAGCGGGCCAGGGGCGCCGACGACATCGCGGGCATCCTGCGCACCTACCTCAAATAAGGCGAACATCATGAAAACGCAATCCCTCGGCGAAGACCTCTCCGCCTGGCAGCACGAACATGTTTTTGACAGCAGCAATGGCAAGGCCGAACGCCGCGCGCGCATCGTCATGTGGATCACCCTGGCCACGATGGTGCTGGAAATCGTCGCCGGCTGGTGGTACAACTCCATGGCGCTGCTGGCCGATGGCTGGCATATGAGTTCGCACGCGCTGGCCATCGGCCTGGCCGCGTTTGCGTATGCGGCCGCGCGCCGCTATGCGCGCGATCCCCGCTTTGCCTTCGGCACGTGGAAGATCGAAGTGCTGGCCGGCTACACGAGCGCCATCCTGCTGCTGGGCGTGGCCGTGCTGATGGTCGTCGCCTCGCTCGAGCGCCTGTTCTCGCCGCAGCCCATCCACTATCCGCAGGCGATGGCGGTGGCGGCTTTCGGCCTGTTGGTCAACCTCGTGTGCGCGCTGATCCTCGGCGGGCACCATGACCACCACCATGGCCACGGACACGATCATCACGATCATCTTGGCCACCACGATCACCATGGCCATGGCGAAGACCTGAACATGAAGGCCGCATACATCCACGTACTGGCGGATGCCGCCACGTCCGTGCTGGCCATCGTCGCGCTGGGCGGCGCTTGGGCTTACGGCTGGCAGTGGCTCGATCCCGTGATGGGTATCGCGGGCGCCGTGCTGGTGGCCCTGTGGGCGAAAAAACTGATGCAGGAGACGGGCAAGGTCTTGCTGGACCGCGAGATGGACCACCCCGTCGTGGCTGAAATCCGCGAGGCCGTGGAAGTGGAAAGCGCCGGCGATACGCCGCGCATCGTCGACCTGCACGTGTGGCGAGTCGGCAAGCAGCTGTATTCGTGCGCCTTGTCCGTCATCAGCCGCGATGCCGCATTGACGGCCGCCGAGCTGCGCGCGCGCATCGGCATCCACGAGGAAATCGTCCACAGCACCATCGAGATTATTCGCCGGCCTTGACAATGATGGTGAAACAAGCCCGCTGATGCGGGGCGTAGGCAGTATAATGTCGGCTTTTACAGCACACGCTGTTCACCAGACAGAGAAGAAAATGAGCACATTACCACCATGCCCGCAATGCAAATCCGAATTCACGTACGAAGACGGCAGCCAGTTGATCTGCCCTGAATGCGCGCATGAATGGTCGGCCACGGCCGGCGAAGCGGTGGAAGAGGGCGCCAAGGTGTACCGCGATTCGGCCGGCAATATCCTGCAGGACGGCGACACCGTCAGTGTCATCAAGGACTTGAAATTGAAGGGCGGCGGCGGTGTCGTCAAGATGGGTACCAAGGTCAAGAACATCCGCCTGGTCGACAGCGACCACGATATCGACTGCAAGATCGACGGTTTCGGTTCCATGAGCCTGAAAACGGAATTCGTCAAGAAGGTCTAAAGCTTTTACCCGTAACACGGCGCGCCGGTTTCATTCCTGCGCGCCGTTTTTTTATTCGGACGCCATGCAAATCGATACCATCCGCCAGCGCCTGCGCGCCTTGGGCGCCAAGCCTCTGCACGAACAGCGCGTGCTGCGCGACTGGATACAGGGCCAGCCGCACGACCAGGGCCGGCGCCGCGCCGAGGATTTTTTGCCGCTACCCGTGCGCGTGGCCTTGCCCGCGCTCGACCTGGAATTGCAGGGCATGCTGAAACTGCTCAGCACCCATCCGGGCGCCGACGGTTCCGCGCGCCTGCTGGTGGGACTGCACGACGGCCAGACGGTGGAAAGCGTGCTGCTGCCGCGCGACGGCTTGTGCGTCTCGAGCCAGGTCGGCTGCGCCGTGGGATGCCAGTTCTGCATGACGGGCCGCGACGGCTTGATCCGGCAAGTCACCAGCGGAGAAATTGTCGCCCAGGTGGTACTGGCGCGCACCATGCGCCCCGTAAAAAAAGTCGTCTTCATGGGCATGGGCGAGCCGGCGCATAACCTGAACAATGTGATGGAAGCGATCGAGCTGCTGGGCACCGAAGGCAATATCGGCCACAAGAACCTCGTGTTTTCCACGGTGGGCGACCCGCGCGCCTTCGAGCGCCTGCCGCAAGGCAGGGTCAAGCCGGCGCTGGCCCTGTCGCTGCACACGACCAAGCCGGAACTGCGCGAACAGCTGCTGCCGCGCGCGCCCAAGCTCACTCCGCGCGAACTGGTGGACTTTGGCGAGTCGTATGCGCGCCTGACCGGCTACCCGGTGCAGTACCAGTGGACCCTGATGGAAGGTATCAACGATGGCGAGGACGAGATGGACGGCCTCGTGGAACTCCTGCAGGGAAAATATGCGGTGCTGAACATGATCCCGTATAACACCATAGCCGACTTGCCGTTCAAGCGCCCCAGCTGGGAAAAGGCGCGCGCCATTGCCGCCGCCCTGCACGCGCGCGGTGTGCTGACGAAGCTACGCGATTCGGCCGGGCAGGACGTGGAGGGCGGCTGCGGGCAGTTGCGGGCGCGCGAAGCGAAGGGCAAGGTCATTCCCATCCGCGCCAGCGTGGCGGCGTAGGTCGGATTAGCGGAGCGTAATCCGACATTCGAGCATACGCTACCAATGGTGTCGGATTACGCGGTGCCCGCTAATCCGACCTACGTGACTGAGCAAATTGCGCGATTCGGCCGTGGAAGGTGGCTGCGGGCAGTTGCGGGCGCGCGAAGCGAAGGGCAAGGTCATTCCCATCCGCGCCAGCGTGACGGCGTAGGTCGGATTAGCGGAGCGTAATCCGACATTCGAGCATACGCCAACAATGGTGTCGGCTCACACCCCGCCCAGCAAATCGTTTTCATTCAATATCGCAAACGCGATCTCGGGGTGTGCGGCCAGGCAGCGGCGCACGGCGGCCGGAATGGCGGCGCGCGTCTTGCGGCACAGGCCGGGCCGCTCCAGCAGGCGGATCTGGAAGCCGCGCACGGTGCGCACTTCGCCGCTGCCCGCTGCAATCTGCAATTCCACACCCAGGTTTTTCTGCAACAGCAGTTGCAGTTTCCGCAGCTGGGCAAGCGTGGCGATGCCCTCGATGTGCGCGAGCAGGCGCTTTTCTTCCGTCAGGTTCAGGCGCAGGATAGACAGGTCCGCCTGCGCATCGCCTAGCAGGCGCTCGCGCTCGCAGTCGCATAACTGCGGCGGACACTCCTTGCGGACTTCAAAGTCGACGATACGCATGTACGGCTTCCAATAGCAACCCCGGATGTCAAGTATCGTCCGCCACCTGGCGCGTGTCAATCAGCGCGGCTGACGATCAGGCGGCATGAATGGCCTTCCGTCTGGACGAAGTGGGCGCTCCCTATTCTGGTACACAATCGTGCGCGGCCTTGACCGCGTGTCTTGGCGCGCGCGCCGCCCTGTGTTGTAATGTTGATCATCCCGACTGAGCACGCAAGGCCATGAGAACCCGCATCAAGATCTGCTGTATCGCTTCCATCGACGAAGCGCAACTGGCCATTGCCGCCGGCGCCGACGCGCTGGGCCTGGTGGCGGCCATGCCATCGGGCCCCGGCCCGATTCCCGACGCGCGCATCGCGCAGATCGCCGCATGGACACCACCTCCAGTCGCCACCTTCCTGCTGACGTCCGAGACGACGGCGCAAGCCATCGCCGAACACGTGCGCGCCACGCAGCCGTCCACCGTGCAGATCGTCGGCCATATCGATCCCGGCGAAGTGGCACAGCTGGCGCGTTTGCTGCCGCACGTGCGGCGCGTGCAGGTGATCCACGTGGAGGGGCCGGAGGCGCTGGACCTGATTCCCGCCTACGCGCCCCACGTCCATGCTTTCCTGCTCGACTCGGGGCGTCCCGGCGCGGCGGTGCCGGAGCTGGGCGGCACGGGCCGCACGCACGACTGGTCCGTCAGCGCGCGTTTCGTGCGCGCCAGCCCCCGTCCCGTTTTCCTGGCCGGTGGGCTGGACGACACCAATGTGATGGAAGCGCTGCGCCAGGTGCGCCCCTACGGCATCGACCTGTGTTCGCGCGTGCGCACGGATGGCCAGCTCGACGTCATGAAGCTGGCCTTGCTGATGGCGGCCGTGCGTGACGTCGATGCGGCGCTGTATGCGGAAGGCTAGAGTGTATTCATCTCGCGCACGAACGCTTCCGTAAACGCGGCCACCATGCCGCTGGCCGCGCGCGGCGAGATCAGGCCGACGACGGAGTGCGATTCCTCGTCCGGCAGGGCGATGAAACGCACGCCCGGCGGCGCCACCAGGCGCATGCTGTCGGGGACGATGGCGATGCCCATGTTGGCCTCGATCAGGTTCAGCTGCGACGTCTTGCGCGACAGGGCGCGCGCCGCCTTCGGGAAGAAACCCTGCGCCAGGCACAGGCCCGCCACCAGGTAGCTGAGGCCTCCCCGGTCCTTGTGCGGGATCGAGACGAACGCTTCGTCGCGCAGGGCCGCAATCGTCGTGCGTTCCAGTGCGGCCAGCGGCGACGCCGCCGACACGGCCACCACCAGCTTTTCCGCAAACAGTTCGCGCACGACGATGTTGGCGTGCTTGCGCAAGGTGGGCAGGCGCACGAGGCCCAGGTCGGCGCGGCCTTCCTCGATGTCGGCAGCCTGGTTTTCCGACGATCCCTTCGACACATCGAGCGAAACGCCGGGGAACTGCGCCAGCAGGCGGTTCAGCACGGCGCCGATGGCGGGCGTGAGGGTGACGGAGCTTGAATGCAGCAGGCGGATGATGCCTTGCGCGCCTTGTCCCACGTGGCGTGTCTGGCGCACGGTTTCCTCGATGTCGTCGAGGATGCGTTTTGCCCGCTCATAAAAGACTTGTCCCGCGGGCGTGAGCTCGATATGGCGCGCGTCGCGCGTGAGCAGCAGTGCCTGTATCTCGCCCTCGAGTTCCTTGATTTGCCGGCTCAGGGCCGACTGCGCGATGTACAGCTTTTCCGCCGCGCGCGAGTAGCTGCCCGCATCGACGACTTCGACAAAGTAGCGGAACTGTCTGATGGAAATCAATCGTATGCCTTTTCGAGATCGGAGACTGCCTGATTTGATATTGGCCTGGCACTGCCGTTCGCGCTACAGTGGCCTGGTCTGCTGTCACTGCAAAGGAAAGGCCATGCTGGAATTGATCGGGGTGCTGGGACTGCTCGTCAGTATTATCGCAAAACTGATTTTCGTCCAGATCGGAGGCGCTGGAAAAGGAAAGGAAGACTAAGAGGCGAGGGTCGCGACGTAAGGCGCAGGCAGGGATAGGGGCTGTAAATGGCAGTCTATGGGCCGTGCATCCCATTCCGCCAACTGCCTGCCCGCGCACTTGAGCGCCGCCTCGCGCGCCGTCCACGCCTGCGCCAGCGCCAATGGGCGCTGCGCATCGGTGCAGGCGGCCAGTACTTCGGCCACCTGCGGCCCCAGATAATCGCGCGCCAGATGGAACCAGTCGCCAATGTACTGCACGCGCATCACGTCGATGCCAACAGCGCCATGCAGGCCGATGGCGGCCAGCGACAGTCCCTCGTCATGGCTGAACGACAGGCTGGCCGCGCGGCCGGCCAGCAGCAAGCGGGGAGGGGCGCCCGGCGTCGACTCCACCGAGATCGTTTCGATATCCAGCTTCAGCCAGTGCGCTGCCGCCTCGCGCGCGGCATCGCGGATGCGCAACCGGGCCTCCAAGCGCGGCAGCACGGCGGCGATGCCGATCACCAGCACGCCGTCTCCTGACAAGAGCACCGTAGCATCCATTAGCTACGATCAGTTGCGCAAAGGCGCGGCCGGGCAGCCCGCCCAGTTGCTGCCGGCGGGGATGTGCTCGCCCTTCATCACCAGGGTCAATGGTCCCAGGCGCGCGTTGTCGCCCACCTTGGCGCTGTACAGCACGGAGCTGCGCGGACCCATGTAGACGCGCTGGCCGATCTCCACGTGGTCGATCTTCATCACGCGGTCTTCGAACAGATGCGTTTGCGGGCAGGTCAGCGCATTCAATTCGCTGTAGTCGCCGATGTTCACGCAGTCGAATTCCGTGATGTCCGTCGTGTCCATGTAGACGCCGCGGCCGATCTTGCAGCCCATCAAGCGGAAAGCCAGCGGCAGCCACGGCGTGCCGCGCAGGTAGCGCATGAAGTTGGGCACGGCGATGCCTTCGTACAGATTGGTCACGCCTTCGGAAATCCACACGAACGGCGTCCACATGGGCGCTGCATGCTTGCGGTAGCGACCCAGCAGCAGCCACTTGAACAGCACGACGACCAGGAAATTGCCGATGCCGTAGGCCAGGCCGGCAATCGCCAGGTCGCTCACCACTTCACCCCAGCGCCCGGCACCCGCGATCGGCATCACGTCCAGCACGAGGGTATAGCCGACGGCGATCACCACGGCGTGCGGCGCGACGATGCGGAACGCTTCGATCAGGCTGCGGCCCAGGCGGCGCAATAGCGACGGCTTGAACGTCAGGTGCTCGGCAAAGCCGCTGACCTGTTCGCGCGCGGGTAAATGCATGGGCGGGGAGCCGAGCCACGTATCGCCGCTGTGCATCTGCTCATTGCGCGGCGCATGCGTGTGCACGCCGATCAGCACGTGCTCGGGCAGCACCGTGCCATCCGGGATGTAACTGCCATTGCCGACGAAGCTGCGGTGCGAGATGACGGTGGGGCGCATGGTCATCCAGCCGCCGTCGATCTGCTCGTCGCCCAGCATGACGGCGTCGGCGATGAAGGTGTCGTCGCCCAGGGTCAGCATGTCGGGCACGACGCCCAGGGCCGTGGAAATCTCGGCGCCCTTGCCCACCTTGGCGCCCAGCAGGCGGTACCAGTACGGCGCGTAGACGGTGGCGTAGATGCCGTGCAGGACGTTCAGGCTAGATTCCTGGATATGGCTGACCAGCCACTTGGCGCAATAGATATTGCTGTGCA
The DNA here is from genome assembly GCF_019345575.1 of Janthinobacterium sp. NKUCC08_JDC. Taxonomy (NCBI): domain Bacteria; kingdom Pseudomonadati; phylum Pseudomonadota; class Betaproteobacteria; order Burkholderiales; family Oxalobacteraceae; genus Janthinobacterium; species Janthinobacterium sp. NKUCC08_JDC. Next base: position 65,464 of record NZ_JAHKQW010000003.1, read on the forward strand.
CGGGCGAGCTGCCCGGCTTCAAGCGGGGCAGCGCGCCCCAGCGGATGGCGGCGGACAGCAGGGCTGTGAGTACGATCAACACGGCGCTGGCGGGGAAGGCCAGCAGGAAGTAGCGGGCCAACTGGGTCGTCACGTCGCGGCCCTGCAGCCACGGCATCATTTCGCGCTCGTCGAACCAGTCGATCAGCACGAAGCTGGGGAAAACGGGCATGAAGAACAGCACGGCGATGAGGACCATGCCGAAGCAGAAGAACACGGTTTCTCCCGTCAGGCGCAGGCGCGAGACGGCGGGGCGCGGTGGGTGGCTGGCAGGGTCGAACGCGCCAATGTCGCGCGCGGGCGACCCCGTGTACACGCGTCCGGCCGGTACCGCGGCGCCATCGGCCAGCGCGGACTGGCCTTCCAGGTGGCCAAACGCGCCCACCGTGGTATTGCCCTCCAAAATCGCGTAAGAGCTGATGCAGGCATCGTCGCCGATGTCGATCTGGCCCAGCAGCAAACGGCCCCGTTCGACCCGGGCGTTTTCAAAGTTGACGGCATTGCCCACGCTGACGTTGTCGCCGATGGCCAGCAGGTCGGGCGCGCGCAGGGTCATCGAGCCGATGACGACTTCCTTGCCCACTTTCGCGCCGAGAGCGCGCAGCCACCAGCTGTTCAGGGATGAGCCGCTGAGCAGGTAGGCGGGCGCCGATTCGACCAGTCGGTCGGCCAGCCACCAGCGGTAGTAGGTAACGCCCCACAGCGGATAGCTGCCTGGTTTCAGACGCCCGGCGATCAGCCACTTGCCGGCAATCGCAATGGCAAATTCGGCCAGGGTCGCCAGCAGGAACACGCCGATCGAGGCGGCGATGGCGCGCGGCACGGTGTCGCCCGTGTCGCCCGTGAAGAAGTGATAGGTGAAGAAGGGCGCCATCCACTGCGCCATGCGTAGGGTGACGAGGCCCGGCACAGCCGCCGCCTGGGCCGCGCCGCAGGTCCAGCGCTTCAGGGTCGACGGTGGCGTCCATTGCGCTTCCGGCGTGGCCAGCGCAGGCGCCTCATTGAGCACGGCGGCGATCTTGCCGATCTGCCGGTTCTGGTAAATGTCGCGCACCGTCATGTGGGCGTAGGCCGGATCGGCGCGCAGGGCGGACGCCAGGCGCGCGGCCAGGAAGGAGTGGCCACCGAGGTCGCTGAAAAAGTCCAGCTGGCGCAAGATCGCCTGGCCCGGGAAGAGTTTGGCCAGCGCCGTGAACAGGGCCGCTTCGGCCGGCGTTTCCGGTACGTCCGATACACCCGCCTCGCCCGGCGGCGGCGCGGACAGCGGCATGGCCTTCAACGCCTTCCGGTCGATCTTGCCCGAGGTCAGGCGCGGCATCAGCGGCAGCAATTCAAAACGGCCCGGTACCATATACGGCGGCAAGTGCAGGTTCAAGGCCGTGCGCAGGGTTTTCGCGGCCAGGGCGTCGGCCGGCGCCTCGTCGCTGCCGACGATGTAGGCCACCAGCTGGTCGATGCCGTCATCCTTGCGCAGCAGGACGGCCACCGTGCCCACGCCCGGTTGCTGCGCCAGCACGGCTTCGATCTCGCCCAGCTCCACGCGGAAGCCGCGAATTTTCACCTGGTCGTCGGCGCGGCCCAGGCACAGCACCTGGCCGTCCGCATCGATGCGCGCCAGGTCGCCCGTGCGGTACAGGCGCGCGTCGCCGGGGCCCGTGCTCCAGGGATTGGGCAGGAATTTTTCCACCGTCAGGTCGGGCCGGCCCAGGTAGCCCTCGGCCAGGCCGGGGCCGATGATGCACAGCTCACCCGTCTCGCCGCGCGCCAGCAAAGTCAATGGACGGTTTTCTCCCGGCTCGGCCACCTGCAGCACCAGCAAGCCGTAGTTGGGCAGCGGCGTACCGATGGTCACAGGCTCGCCGGGGCGCAGGCGCGCCAGGCTGCACGAGACGGTCGCTTCCGTGGGGCCATAGGTGTTGAACATGGCGTGGCCCGGACGTGACCAGCGCTCGACCAGCGACTCCGGGCACATCTCGCCGCCCAGGTTGATCAGGCGCAGGCTCGGTACTTCCTCGGCGAACAGGGCCAGCAAGGTCGGCACGGCGTGCAGCACCGTGACTTGATTGGTGGCCAGCGCGCGCGGCAAGGCTTCCGGGTCGCCCGACATCTCCTTGGGCCCCAGCCACAGGGTGGCGCCCACCAGGTAGGCGATCCAGATTTCCTCGAACGACATGTCGAAGGCGACGGAAAAGCCCTGGTAGACGGTGTCGGACTGCGTCACTTCCAGCACGGCGTTTTCGCTGCGCAGGAAGTGGCAGATGCTGCGCTGATTGATCAATATGCCCTTGGGCTTGCCCGTGGAGCCGGACGTGTAGATCACATAGGCCGGGTGCTCGGGCAGCACGGTTGCGCGCGCGGGCAGCAGTTCGCCTGGCGCGGCGGGGGCCAGCAGGCTTTCCGCCGTCCATACGGGGCGGCCGATGCCTGCCTCGGCCAGGCGCGGCGCGAATTGGGCGCAGCTGACGACACCAAAGCCGTTTGCGTCATCGAGGCACACCTGCAGGCGCTCGACGGGCGTGTCTTCATCGACGGGCAGCCAGGCGGCGCCCGACTTGGCGATGGCCGCCTGCATCAGCAGCAGAGGGGCACCGCGCGGCAGCCACAGGCCCACGATGTCGCCGGGCTTGACGCCGGCCGCCACCAGGCGCGCTGCGGCCAAGCTGGCTTGCGCATCGAGCTGCGCATACGTGATGCGGCGTTCGCCATCGATCAGGGCGATTTGCTCGGGGCAGCGGCGGGCCGTCGCTTCCAGCAGGTCGGCCAGTACTTCCTCGCGCAGCAGATCCGGTCGCGTCGGGCCGTACAGGATGTCGGCGTGGGTGGAAGGGATGCCTGGACTGACTGCGGTGAAATCGTTCATGGATGACGCTTATCTGTAATGCGGAGTGAGGAATCTGATGGGCTGCGCATGGCGCGCGGCACAGTTGATACATTACAGTACGCAAGACATTTCAGCGTTGCAGAACGGGGAATTTTGTAGGATTTTCAGCAAGTATGTGGCTGCAGGCTCAACTGCCATGATTACGGAATGTAAATCGCGGAAACATGGCGGCGATTTGCGCCAAAGTCGTCGCCGCCGGATAGCCGTGCAGGGGGCGGCCGGACAGCGCCGCGTCCGTGCAGCCTTCGGCGCGGAACTGCTGCAGCACATAATTGTCGACGCCTTTCGCGGCCAGGGTGGCGGCCAGGGCCAGCAACTGCTCGTCCGGCAGCAGGTCCGGGTGGGTGGTGGTGCGGCACTCGTAGGCGACGCCGCTGGCAAGGATGGCGTCCAGGCAGGCGCGTGCCGGGTCGCCGCTGCCGGCCACGCGGGTCACATGACGATAGTCGGCGAACGGCGCCTTGATGTCGAAACCGACCCAGTCGACCAGGGGCAGCACTTCCTGCAGGCGCTGCGGATAGATGCAGGCCGTGTGCAGGCCGATGCCGAAGCCCAGCGCCCTGACGTCCTGCATGGCGCGCGCCAGCGCCGGGTCCATGCACGCTTCGCCGCCGCTGAAGACGACGGCGTCGACCAGGCCCGTTCTGCGGCGCAGCCAGGTCAGGACGTCCTGCCAGGGCATTGCGCCTTCCGGCGTGCGCGCCTGCAAGTGCGGATTGTGGCAATAGCCGCAGCGCCAGGGGCAGCCCTGCACGAACACCACGGCCGCCAGCTTGCCCGGGTAGTCGGTGGCGGAAAAGGGCGTCAGGCCGCCCACTTTCAGCTCAAACGCCATGGCAGGCGGGCTGGCCCACGCGGGCGCTCGCTTCCGTAAAATACTGGCGCTCGTGGAATTCGCCCTGCTTGCCGATATTGAACGAGGCGACAGGGCGGTGATAGCCCATCACGCGGGTCCAGATTTCGCAGCGCTGGCGTTCCGTATCGAGCAGGGTGATGGCGGGAGTGAAGTCGGGACGTGCGTTCATGGCGTTTCCTTGAGTGGGTGAGCGAAATCGGATTGCTTGCGGGCGATCAGTTCCGCGTCGCAGGTGGGGCAGAATTCATGTTTGCCGGCCAGGTAGCCGTGGCGCGGGCAGATGGAAAACGTGGGCGTGACGGTGATGTAGGGCAGCGAGAAGCGGCTCAGCGCGCGTTTTACCAGCTCGCGGCAGGCATTCGCATCCGACAGCGCTTCCGTCATGTACAGGTGCAGCACCGTGCCGCCCGTGTACTTGCGCTGCAGCGCGTCCTGCAATTCCAGCGCTTCGAACGGGTCGTCCGTATGGCCGACGGGCAGCTGCGACGAATTCGTGTAATACGGGTTGTCGCTTGTTCCCGCCTGCAGGATGGCCGGATAGCGCTTGCGGTCTTCGCGGGCGAAGCGGTAGGTCGTGCCTTCGGCCGGCGTCGCCTCCAGGTTGTACATATGGCCCGTCTCTTTCTGGAACTGCACCATGCGGGCGCGCACGTGATCGAGCAGACGTATCGCCAGCGCATGGCCCTCGGCGGACGTGATGTCGTAAGCGTCGCCGCTGAAATTGCGGATCATCTCGTTGATGCCGTTCACGCCCAGGGTGGAAAAGTGATTGCGCAGGGTGCCCAGATAGCGTTTCGTGTACGGGAACAGGCCTTGCTGCATCAGTTCTTCGATGGTGCGGCGCTTGATTTCCAGGCTGGTCTTGCCCAGCTCCAGCAGGCGGTCCAGGTCGGCCATCAAGGCTGGCTCGTCGCCGCGCCACAAGTGGCCCAGGCGCGCGCAGTTGATGGTCACCACGCCCAGGGAACCCGTCTGCTCGGCGGAACCGAACAGGCCATTGCCCCGTTTGAGCAGCTCGCGCAAGTCCAGCTGCAAGCGGCAGCACATGGAACGTATCATGTTCGGCTTGAGTTCCGAATTGATGAAATTCTGGAAGTAGGGCAGGCCGTAGCGGGCCGTCATCTCGAACAGGCGTTCCGCGTTGTCGCTGTGCCAGTCGAAATCCTCGGTGATGTTATAGGTGGGGATGGGGAAGGTGAAGACCCGGCCCTTGGCGTCGCCCGCCATCATGATCTCGATATAGGCGCGGTTGATCATGTCCATTTCCGTCTGCAGCTCGCCATAGCTGAAGTCCATTTCCTGGCCGGCGATGACGGGAATCTGCTCGCGCAAATCGTCCGGGCAGACCCAGTCGAAGGTGAGGTTGGTGAACGGCGTCTGCGTGCCCCAGCGCGATGGCACGTTGAGGTTGAAGATCAGCTCCTGCATGTACTGGCGCACGTCTTCGTAGCGCAGGCTGTCCTTGCGGATGTAGGGCGCCATATAGGTGTCGAAGGAGCTGAACGCCTGTGCGCCGGCCCACTCGTTTTGCAGGGTGCCGAGGAAATTGACAATCTGGCCAATGGCGCTCGACATGTGTTTCGGCGGACCCGATTCGATCTTGCCCGGCACGCCATTCAAGCCTTCGTGCAGCAGGGTGCGCAGCGACCAGCCGGCGCAATAGCCGGCCAACATGTCGAGGTCGTGGATGTGCAGCGCCGCTTCGCGGTGCGCCGCGCCCACTTCCGGCGGATACACCTGGTCGAGCCAGTAGTTGGCGATGACCTTGCCCGACACGTTGAGTATCAGGCCGCCCAGCGAGTAACCCTGGTTGGCGTTGGCGTTGACACGCCAGTCGCGCCGGTCCAGGTATTCATTGATGGACGCGGCGACATCGACCTGGCCGCGTGTGGGGGAAACTGCATTTGTCGTCATGAAACCTCCAATAAACACAACATGCGGTGTTTTTATGGAGATTAATCACTAAATATAGTGACGTCAAAGGGCGCGTGCAGTTGCGTGACGAATCCTTGATGCAGGTGAAGAAAGCGCGTCAGCGGCTTTTTTTCGCGCGCCCCAGGCGCGGGATGAAGCAGCTCAGGCCAAAGTACATGGCGCCGCAGACGGCGATGCTGGCGACGGAGGCGGGCAGCACGTGCGCCCAGATTTCCCGTGCCGAGAAGGTGCTCCAGCTGGCCACGCGCGCGTCGAACGTGACGTAGTTCGCCAGCAGCCAGTAGACGGCCAGCAGGCCCGTGCAGATGCCGGCCTGGCGCAGCACGGGCATGGCGCGGCGGGCGAAGACGGCTTGCAGGAACAGCAGCAGCACGCCGGCCCAGACGCCCAGCGCCTCGGGCGAGAGCACGGAGAGCGTTTCTTCGACATAGCCGTCGGCGGGCGAAGCCCACTGTATTTGCAGCACGGTGAGGAATAGGGTGAGCAGGAATAGCAGCAGCGGTTTGCGGGGCATGGCGGGCAATCGGTGAGGGAGAAAAGTGGGGCATTTTACAGCCAGGTCAAGCAAGTTGAACGCGCGCCAGCCATGCATGCATTCCTTCACCTGCGTCAAGGACTGGGCGGTATGGGCGGGGCTATAGTCTGCACCCTGAGCCGATACAGGACTGTGAACACCATGATGCTTGAATCAACCACCGCCACCCGCGTGGCCGGACCGCTGGAACTGGTCTGCCCCGCCGGCAGCCTGCCTGCCTTGAAAGCGGCCATCGACAATGGCGCCGATACCGTCTACCTGGGTTTTCGCGACGCCACCAATGCGCGCAATTTCGCCGGCCTCAATTTCGACGAGAAGGCCATCGCCGAGGGCGTGCGCTACGCCCACCAATATGGACGCAAGGTGCTGCTGGCGCTGAACACCTATCCGCAGCCGCACAACTGGGCCGTCTGGCGCAGCGCCATCGACCGCGCCGCGCAGGCCGGTATCGACGCCATGATCGTGGCCGATCCGGGCCTGATGGCGTATGCAAGCGAGCACCACCCGCAGCTGCGTTTGCACCTGTCCGTGCAAGGTTCGGCCACCAACTACGAAGCGATCAATTTTTACCATGAACACTTCGGCATCGCCCGCGCCGTGCTGCCGCGCGTGCTGTCGATGGCGCAGGTCGAGCAACTGATCGCCAAGACGGAAGTCGAGATCGAGGTCTTCGGCTTCGGCAGCCTGTGCGTGATGGTCGAAGGGCGCTGCGCGCTGTCGTCGTATGCGACGGGCGAGGCGCCGAACACCCACGGCGTGTGCTCGCCGGCGAAATCCGTGCGCTGGCTGGAAACACCGAACGGCCTCGAATCGCGCCTGAACGGCGTGCTGATCGACCGCTATGCCCCAGGCGAAAACGCCAGCTATCCGACCCTGTGCAAGGGGCGTTTCGAAGTCAACGACGAAGAGTATTACGCGATCGAGGAGCCGGCCAGCCTGAACACGCTGGCGCTGCTGCCGCAGCTGATCGCCATGGGCGTGCGCGCCGTGAAGATCGAAGGACGCCAGCGCAGCCCCGCCTACGTGGCGCAGGTGACGCGCGTGTGGCGCGAAGCGATCGACGCCTGCCGCGAAGGCAATGCGCGCTACGCCGTCAAGCCGGCCTGGATGGCGTCCATGGACAAGCTGGCCGAGGGCCAGCAGCACACCTTGGGTGCCTACCATAGATCTTGGAAATAAAGGATGAACATGCTGAAGCTTTCTTTGGGCCCTTTGCTCTACTACTGGCCGCGCGCCACCGTTTTCGAGTTTTACCAGCAGATCGCCACCACGGCCGTCGATATCGTGTACCTGGGCGAAACCGTCTGTTCGCGCCGGCACGAGGTGCGCCTGGCCGACTGGCTCGATATCGCCGACATGCTGGCCGCCGCCGGCAAGGAAGTGGTGCTGTCGACGCAGGCGCTGATCGAGGCGGGTGCTGAACTGGCGACCCTGCGCCGCATCACGGGCAATGGCCGCTACGGCGTCGAGGCCAACGACATGGGCGCCGTGCACTGCATGGAAAAGGGCGCGTCCTTCGTCGCCGGCCCCCATCTGAACCTGTTCAATGGCCCCAGCCTGCAATTGCTGGCGCGCCTCGGGGCGCGGCGCTGGGTGATGCCGCTGGAAATGGGACAGACGGCGCTGGCCGAGATGCAGCGCCAGAAACCGGAAGGGCTGGAGACGGAGGTATTCGCCTACGGCCGCATGCCGCTGGCGTTTTCCGCGCGCTGCTTCACGGCGCGCAACCGCAACCTGCCGAAGGATGATTGCGGCTACAGTTGCCTGGAAGAGCCGGATGGCCTGCTGCTGCGCACGCGCGACGAAGTGCCGTTCCTCGTGTTGAATGGCACGCAGACGCAGTCGGCGCTCGTCTACAACCTGGTGCGCGAACTCGACGCCATGCGCGACATGGGCGTGTCGGTGGCGCGCATCAGCCCGCAAGCCATGCATACGGAACAAGTCATCGCCATCTTCGACCGCGCGCGCCGCGGCCAGGTCAGCGGCATCGGCGCCCAGGCCCAGCTGGCGGCTTGCCAGCCGGCCGGCGCCTGCGACGGCTACTGGCACGGCCAGCCTGGCATGGAACAGCACCAGCACGCCGCCCATTGAACGCATCGAAAGGAAGCACCATGCAAGATCAACTGGAAAGATTGCCCGTCCCGGCCAAGCCTCCCATGAGTAAGCCCGCCGCGTCATACCGGCTGCCCGAACCGCTGGCCGAATTGCTGTCCAAGCTGCCGCCGTATCCCGCCTCGTGGCTGTTCGTGCAAGGCTTGAACCGCCTGCTGGCGCCGCAATTGCCCGACGACGTGCGAAGCAGCCTGGAAGGGCGCAGCCTGCGCTTGCGGCTGCTGGACGCGGGCATCGCCTTCGATTTCGAGTGGCAGGGAACGGTGTTTGTGGCCGAGCGCTATGTCGACGTACCGGACCTGTGCATCGCCGCCAGCGTGCATGACTTGATGCTGCTGGCGCGGCGCCAGGAAGATCCGGACACGCTGTTCTTCAGCCGCCGTTTGAGCCTGGAAGGTGATACGGAGCTGGGCTTGCTGTTCAAGAATACGCTCGATGCCATCGAGCTGCCGCCGTTCGACCTGCAGGCGCTGGGACCGCGCCGGGTGCTGGCGCATCTGCGCGACCGGGGCGCGCGGGGAGGGTAAGCGGAGAGCTGGCGGCGCGCAGTGGCGGCACTCAATGGCGGCAGTGGCCGCAGGCGCCGCTGCACGAGGCCAGCTGTACTTCATCCGTTGCTTCGCCCATGAAGCCGGCGTCGTTGACGGCGGCCAGCAGGCGTTCCTGCGTGGCCAGGCGTTCGTCGAATTGCACCGTGGCGCCGTGGCGCGCCAGCGAGACGCAGACGGTGGCCACGCCCATGACGGCTTCGAGCGCGCCCGTCAGCCTGTCGGCGCAGCCTTCGTGATCCATTCCAATAATATTCAAGCGCGCTGTCTGCATGGGTTCCTCTTGTTTTTAAAATAAAAAAACAGCGTAGGCGAGGGGCAAGCATGCCGTCCAGAGCCGCACGCAAGATTTATTTTCTATTTGCGGTTTTATTGATCTGGATTAATTCCAACCGCTGCTGGCCAGCCTGAAAGTGCTGTTGTTTTATACACGGTCGCCGTATTCCAGTCGACAAGCGTGCTCTGCTGCGTGATACTGTCATTCTGATAAGTACGCTGATGAAAGCGCTGGAAAGGAGGGCCCATGCAGCGCCGCCCCCTGCTCAAGCTTGCCGCCCTGTGGCCGTTGGGCGCTGCCGCCGCCGGCAAGTCGTCGCCGCTGCCGCTCGTGTATCCGCGCCACCAGGCGATCGATGATCCGCAGCAAGGCTATGTGACGGCCTTGCTGCAACAGGCGCTGGCCCGTTCGGGCCGGGCCTATGCTTTGCGCCGTTCCGCGCTGCGCATGGTGCAGACGCGAGCGATGCAGGAAATCGCCACGGCGTCGGGCAGCGTCGACGTCGTCTGGACGATGACGAGCCGCGCGCGCGAGACGCAATTGCTGCCGGTGCGCATCCCCATCGACCGCGGCCTGATCGGCTGGCGAGTGGCCCTGATCCACGCGCGCCAGCCGCAGTTGCTGCGCGATGTGCGCAGCATCGCCGCGCTGGCGCGGCTGTCGGCCGGCCAGATGCGCGACTGGCCCGACTCGACCATCCTGCAGGCGAACGGCTTGCGCCTCGATACCTCGAGCACCTATGAAGGCCTGTTCCAGCAACTGGCGGCCGGGCGCATCGACTACTTTCCCCGCTCCGTGATCGAGGCGCAAAGCGAGCTGGCCAGCCATGCGCAATTGCCGCTGGCGCTCGATACTCACCTGGTCATCCGCTACCCGGCCGCGCTGTACTTTTTTGTCGGCAAGCACCGGCCGGAACTGGCGCGCCATATTGAAATCGGGCTGGAGAAGATGCTGGCCGATGGCAGTTTCGCGCAGCTGTTCCAGCGCCATTTCGGCCGCTTCGCCGATGGCTTGAAATTGTCCCGGCGCCACGTGCTGGAGCTGGCCAATCCCGACCTGCCCGAAGAGACGCCTTTGGTGCGCAAGGCACTTTGGTATCGTCCAAAACATTACTAATAGTTTTATTGATCAGTGTCAAACAAGCGCTTCAATCGTGCGCACGATGTTTGATGAAACGCAAAGCGAGTTCAACAGAACACCTGTTGACATAAATAGAATCTTCGCCGAACATAATTCCACGTTGCAACACTTTTGCAATACGTTCCCAGCACAAGCGGTGATACGCAGGTGTCGTGCGGGACCCGTGCGCCCGTTCAACAGCCAGCTGCCGCCAGCCGCCGAACGCTCTGTTCCCTTGTAACCATCCGTTATCTTTTCGAAGGTTTGCCCATGCTCGAGTCGATCACGTCGGTATTGCACCAGGTGCCGGAACTGGCCCTGTTCCTGGCGCTGGCGCTCGGTTATGCGGTAGGGCAGATACGCTTCGGTCCCATCCAGCTGGGCGGCGTGTGCGGCACCCTGATCGCCGCGCTGCTGATCGGCCAGCTGGGCATCACCCTGGACGCCAGCGTCAAGAACGTCTTCTTCATGCTGTTCATCTTTGCCCTCGGCTATGCGGGCGGTCCCCAGTTCTTTGCCAACCTCAACGCCAAGGGCTTGCGCCTGGGCTTGCTGTGCCTGATCGAAGTGGTGGTGGTGCTGGCGCTGGTGCTGCTGGCCACGCGTTTCCTGGGCCTGGATCAGGGCACGGCGGCCGGCATGATGGCGGGCGCGGCGACGGAATCGGCCGTCGTCGGCACGGCCACGGACGCCATCTCGAAACTGGCGCTGCCGGCCGCCCGCATCGCCGAACTGCAGGCCAACGTGGTCACCGCGTATTCCATCACGTACATTTTCGGCCTGATCGCCATTGTCATCGCCACCAGCCAGATTTTTCCGCTGCTGCTGCGCGTCAACCTGCGCGAGGAAGCCGATAAATTGTGGGAAAAGATGGGCGGTGCGCAGACCGACGGCGACGGCGTGCAGGCGACGCCGGAAATGGTGGGGCGCGCCTATCGCATCAGCCGCGGCGCGGGACGCCGTCTCGACGCCTTGCAGCATATTTTCGCGGGCCGCGCCAGCATCACGCGCGTGCGCCGGCATGGCAAGGTATTGCCCTTGGAACCCGCACTGCGCCTGCGCAACAACGACGAAGTGCTGGTGATCGGCCACCGTCCCGCGCTGGTGGCGGCCGAAGCCATCCTGGGCGAGGAATTTGCCGACACGACGGGCTTGAACATGGCGGTTTCCGCCGTCGAAGTGGTGCTGCAGCAAGCCGCGCTCGTCGGCCAGCCCTTGCGCCAGATGGCCTTGCCTTCGGGCGTGCACGTGGCGGCCGTCGTCCGTGGCGAGCACAGCATGCCGCCGCTGCCCGACCTGGCATTGCAGCGCGACGACGTGCTGCGCCTGTACGGCACGACGGAAGGGCGCGAACTGAACACGGCGCTGGCCGCCATCGGCAAGCGCGTGCCGACGGGCGACCGCAGCAATATCGTCTACGCCAGCATCGGCATCGTCCTGGGCGTGTATATCGGCGGCTTCAGTGCCAAGCTGGGCGGCATCCCGTTTTCGCTGGGCACGGGCGGCGGCGCCTTGCTCACAGGCCTCGTGTTCGGCTGGTACCAGGCGCGCAAACCGGGCATGCCGGGCATCCACCCCAGCGCGCTCGACATGATGAAAGATATTGGCCTGGCCACCTTCATCGCCTGCGTGGGCCTGGCGTCGGGTCCGCAGGCGATCGACCTGATCCGCCAGTACGGCCTGTCGCTGCCGCTGATGGGCGTGCTGATCGCCGTCATCCCCGCTTCGCTGTCGCTGCTGGTCGGTCACTTTTTCCTCAAGCTGGAAGCACCCGTGCTGCTGGGCGCCATCGCCGGCCAGCAGTGCAGCACGCCGGCCCTGTCCGCCGTGCAGAACGCGGCCGGCAATTCCACGCCCTTGCTCGGCTACACGATTACCTATGCTATCTCGAACGTGGTGCTGCCCCTGTTGGGGCCGCTGATCGTGGCCCTGGCCGGGTCGGTGCACGCATGAGCAGCCTGCAAGAGCATAAGCAGTAAAGAATTCCTTCAACATGAAAGGCGGTCCGCATGGAATGGTTGCATGAGTTATTCAAGAAGTCGCCTGAAATTGCCTTGTTTCTCTCCCTGGCAGTGGGTTACTACATCGGCAAGATCAAGTTCGGCTCGTTCCAGCTGGGCGGGGTAGCCGGTTCACTGCTGGTGGCGGTACTCGTCAGCCAGGTAGGCGTCGCCATCGATCCTGGCGTCAAGTCGGTGCTGTTCGCCCTGTTCATTTACGCGGTCGGCTATGAAAGCGGCCCGCAGTTCTTCAATTCCCTGGGGCGCCAGTCCGTGCGCGAAATCATCCTGGCCGTCGTGCTGGCCGTGACGGCGCTGCTGACGGTGGTCATCCTGGCCAAGATGTTCGACCTGGACAAGGGCCTGGCGGCCGGCGTGGCGGCGGGCGGCTTGACGCAGTCGGCCATCATCGGCACGGCAGGCGACGCGATCACCAAGCTGGGCCTGGCGGCCGACGAAGTGGCGCGCTTGCAGGGGAACGTGGCCGTCGGCTATGCCGTCACCTATGTGTTCGGTTCGTTTGGCGCCATCATCGTTTGCGTCAACATCTTGCCGAAACTCATGGGCCGTACCATCCGCGAAGATGCGATCAAGGCGGAAACGGCGCTGCAGGCGGGCGTGCAGGTGCTGGGACCGGGCCAGACGCCGGCCGCGCCCGACTTGATTGGCCGCATCTACGACGTGGGCCCCGGTGCCGGGCGTTCCGTCGAGGAGATCGAAAGCGCCCATCCGAACACGGCCATTACCATCGAGCGCGTGAAACGCAATGGCCAGATCATCGACGTCAGCCCGGACCTGGTGCTGGCGGCCGACGATATCGTGCTGCTGGTGGGCCGGCGCGAAGCCATGCTCAGCGTCTCTTCCCAGCTGGGCAAGGAATTGCTTGCCGTCGAAGGCATGGAGTTGGTGATGCAGCGCCGCGACATGGTGCTGACCAACAAGGCTTACCACAACAAGACGGTGGGCGAAATCCGCAGCGCGACGGCGCCGGGTGTGCGTCACGGCATCTTTGTCGTGCAGCTGAGCCGCATGGGCAAGATCTTGCCCATGCAGGCGGAAACCGTCGTGCAGACGGGCGACGTGGTGACCATCTATGGCGCCGAGCAGGACGTCAAGCGCGTGGCGGCCGAAGTGGGCTACATGATCGTGCCGAGCGCCAAGACGGACTTTGTCTACATGGGTGCCGGCCTCGTCGTCGGCCTGCTCGTGGGCTTGCTGGTGGCGCGCATCGGCTCGATTCCGCTGACCCTGGGCAGCGGTGGCGGCGTGCTGCTGTCGGGCCTGGTATTCGGCTGGTTCCGCGCCAAGCGCCAGACGTTCGGCTACATGCCCAGCGGCGCCGTGCAAATCCTCAAGGACCTGGGCCTGGCCGGCTTCGTTGCCGTCGTCGGCCTCACGTCCGGCCTGCAAGCCGTGCAAACCGTGCGCGAACACGGCCTGACACTATTCGGCGTCGGCGTGGTGGTGACCATCCTGCCGATGATTTTGACCATGCTGATCGGCCGCTACATCTTGCGTTATGACAACGTGGCCGTGTTTGCGGGCGCCTTGTCCGGCTCGCGCAGCGCCAATCCCGCGTTCGGCGAAGTGCTGAACGCGGCGCAAAACTCGATTCCCACCGTACCGTTTGCCATCACGTATGCCTTGGCCAACGTTTTCCTGACTTTGCTGGGGCCGCTCATCGTGGCCTTCGTCTGAGTCTGCAAGAACCCTGCACATTGTCTGTCTAAAGGAGTAGCACACATGGATTTCAGTAACCCAAGCAAACTCGCCCTGTTGAGCCCATTCGAATTGAAGGATGCGCTGATCCAGACGGCCAAGCAAAGCAACCGTTTGATGCTCAATGCGGGCCGCGGCAACCCGAATTTCCTGGCCACCACGCCGCGCCACGGCTTCTTCCAGTTCGGCCAGTTCGCCATGACGGAAGCGGAGCGTTCCTATGTCTATATGGACGACGTGGGCGGTTTTCCCACGCGCGACGGCATCGAGGCGCGCTTTGAAATCTTCGTGCGCAAGCATGAAGGCAACCCGGGCGTGCATTTCATCGAGGCGGCCGTGTCGTATGTGCGCGACCAGCTGGGCTTGAGCGCGGGCGACTTCCTCTACGAGATGTGCGAAGCCATCCTCGGTTGCAACTATCCCGTGCCGGACCGCATGCTGCGCCTGTCCGAGAAAATCGTCGGCCAGTATATCCACCGCGAAATGGTGGGCGACCATCCCTTCGTCGGCAACTTCGACATGTACGCCGTCGAAGGCGGCACGGCCGCCATGACGTATCTGTTTGCCAGCCTGAAATCGAACCACATCATCCAGGAAGGCGACACGATCGCCCTGGGCATGCCGATCTTCACGCCGTACATCGAGATTCCCCAGCTGAACGATTACAAGCTGAACACCGTGCACATCGATGCGCCGCAATCGAACAACTGGCAATTCACGAAGAAGGAGCTGGACAAGCTGCTCGATCCGAAAGTAAAAGCTTTCTTCCTCGTCAACCCCAGCAATCCACCGTCCGTCAAGATCGATGACGACACCCTGGAATACATCGCCAAGATCATCAAGAAGCGCCCGGACCTGATCATTTTGACCGATGACGTGTATGGCACTTTTGCCGACAATTTCGTCTCGCTGTTCGCCATCTGCCCGTTCAATACCATCCTCGTGTATTCGTTCTCGAAATACTTCGGTGCGACGGGCTGGCGCATGGGCGTGGTGGCCACGCATGAAGACAATGTGCTCGACGCCAAGATTGCCAAGTTGCCGGAAACCATCAAGAAGCAGCTCGATGCGCGCTACCACTCGATCACGACGGAGCCGCGCGCGCTGAAATTCATCGACCGCCTGGTGGCCGACAGCCGCACGGTGGCGCTGAACCACACGGCCGGCCTGTCCACGCCCGTGCAGGCGCAGATGACCTTGTTCTCCCTGTTCTCGCTGATGGATGAAGAGCAAAAGTACAAGCAGTCGATGAAGCGCATCGTGTTGCGCCGCAAGGAAGCGCTGTACCGCGAGCTGGGCTTGCCGATGGTGCACGACGCCAATTCCGTGCGCTATTACCACTTGCTGGACATGGAATCGCTGGCCGCGCAAATGCATGGCGTGGAGTTTTCGCAGTGGCTGCTGAAAAAGCTGAAACCGAATGAAGCGCTGTTCCGCCTGGCCGAGGAAACGGGCGTCATCCTGCTGCCGGGCCGCGGCTTCGGCACGACGCACCCGTCCGGCCGCGTGTCGCTGGCCAACCTGAACGAATACGACTACGCCAACATCGGCCGCGCCATCCGCAACATGGCGTCCGAGTTCTTTGCCGTGTTTGAAAAGGAAAAAGAAAAGGGCGGCAAGAAGGCGAAGAAATAATTAGTTTGGTAAAGGCTTGACCGCAACGGGCGCCCCGCAAGAGGCGCCCGTTTTCATGTGCCAGTCCCGGTAACCAATAGTGCAGGCTGGAATGGACATCCGTAGATATAATTGCTATTGTGAAAGTATAAACATGGCAACCCCGTGCTTTCCCCTCATTCATTGACTGGACGCTACATGGGCAGATTGCAAGGACACTTATCATTATTGCTGGCCAGCGCGCTGGGCGCGGCCATGCCCGCCCAGGCGGAACCGCTGACCTTTAACGAAGCGCTGCAGCAAGCGGCCAAGGCTTCGGGCGCCGTGCAGGGCGCCGCGCTCGACGTGCGCGCAAAAACACTCAAAGCCGAGGCGCTATCGAATATCGATGGTCCATCCGTGGACTTGACGGCGTTTCGCGGCCGTTTGTCGACGGACTTGAATATCGATACGAGCGGCCTGGCCGGCGTGGTGGGCGGCATCGAATCCGTGCTGCCGCCGATTCCCGGCTTGCCCACGCCGCACATTCCCAATTCCCTGAACCGCGAAGTGGTGACGGATTTGACGTCGTTCGGCTTGCTGGGCATGTGGCCCATCTACACGGGCGGGCGCCTGGACGCCGTCAAGGGCCTCGCATCGAGCCTGACCCTGGCCGCGCAGGCCGAGCGCACGGAAGCGGAAGAGCAGCTGGCCACCTTGGTGGCGCAGCGCTATTTCCAGTTGCTGCTGGCCAAAAGAGTGGTGGCCGTGCGGGCCGAAGTGACGGCCGGCGTGACGCAGCACCAGCGCGACGCGGCCAGGCTGGAAAAGGGCGGCCTGATTTCGCGCGCGGAACGCCTGCGCGCCGACGTGGCCCTGGACAGTGCCCGCAGCGACGAGGCGCAGGCACGCAGCGACGAGGAAATCGCCCAGGTGGCGCTCGACCGCTTGCTTGCCGTCAATACACAAGTGCTTCCCAGCACGCCGCTGTTCGTCAACAGCTTGCCGGTCGGCACCTTGCAATCGTTCATCAGCACGGGCATGCGGGAAAACGCGAACTGGAAAAAGATCGACAGCAAGCGCGTGCAGGCCGAGCAAGCGTTGAAGCTGCATGGCAAGGAATACGCACCCACCGTGTTTGCCATCGGTAATTACAATTTGAATCGCGGCAACGAAAAACTCGTGCGCTCGAACTGGGCCATCGGCCTCGTCGTGTCCGTGCCGCTCGTGCACCGCATCAATACGGGCAAGATGATCGCCGCCGCCAAGCTGGACCAGGAGCGGGTGGAAGTGGTGGCCCGCCAGGCCGAGCGCGACATTCCCACCCTGATCGAGAAGAACTGGCGCGCGCTGGAAAACGCCCGTATCCAGTACCTGTCCACTGCCTCGTCGGTGGAGCTGGCGCGCGAAAATATCCGCTTGCAAACGGTGGCTTTCCAGCAAGGGCAAGTGACGTCGCTGGAAGTGGTCGATGCGCGCCTGAACCTGGCCAAGGTCGAGACCCAGCGCGCGCAGACGGCCTATAACTATGTGATGGGGCTGGCGCAATTGCTGGAAGCGACGGGCGAGACGCAACGCCTGGGCAGCCTGGCCGCCGCGGCCGATATCCAATTACCTGTGGACAAATAATAATGAGTACCTCCAAAAAACCCTTGGCCATCGGCGCCGCCGTCATCGTGCTGGCCTTCGTCGGCTGGGGCTTGTACCAGGCCTTCCAGCCGCAGCGCCTGCCTTTGCAGGGACAGATGGATGCGCAGGAAGTCAATGTCTCGTCGAAAGTGCCGGGCCGGGTGGGCGAGCTGTACGTCAAACTGGGCCAGACGGTGCCGAAAGGCCAGCTGCTGTTCCAGCTGACGAGCCCGGAAGTGGATGCGAAGATCGCCCAGGCCACGGCCGCCACCCAGGCGGCCGATGCCGTGGCGCAAAAGGCGCAAGCCGGTGCGCGTCCGGAAGAAGTCGCGGCCGCGAAAGCCAACTGGGAGCGGGCGCAGACGGGGGCCACTATCGCCAAAACGACGTACACCCGCGTCAACAATATGTACGAGCAAGGCGTGATCGCCCAGCAGAAACGCGACGAGGCGCAAGCGCAATGGCGCGCCGCCGACCAGCTGGCGCAGGCTGCCCGCGCGCAATATGACATGGCGCAAAAGGGCGCCCGTCCTGAAGACAAGACGGCGGCCGCCGCCCAGGCGCGCCAGGTGGGCGCCGTGCTGACGGAAGCGCAGGTCGCCCTGGCCGAAACGAAGATCGCCGCGCCTGTGGCGGGCCAGGTCAGCAAGATCCAGATACAGCCGGGCGAACTGGCGCCGCAAGGTTTCCCCGTGATTACCCTGGTGAACCTCGACGACGCCTGGGCCGTGCTGCAAGTGCGCGAAGATGAAATGGCCGCGTTTGCCATGGGCAGCACGCATACGGCCAATGTGCCGGCCTTGAAACAGCAGGTCAGCTTCAAGGTCAGCTCCGTGGCCGTGCTGCCGGACTTCGCCACGTGGCGCGCGGCCCGTCCGGGCGGCACGGATTTGCGCACGTTTGAAATCCGCTTGCGTCCCGCCATCAAGGTCGAGGGCTTGCGTCCTGGCATGTCGGTCGTGTTTCCACCGCTCTGATACTAGATGAACGAAGCGGATAAAGAACCGGTTTCGGCGCTGGCACGCGAGTGGCGGCGCTTGCGCGGCGACTTCTGGGACTTTGGCATGCTCAGCTGGATTCCGGTCGTGCTATGCGGCATGCTGTGGCTGGTGTTTTCCGCCGGCATCGCGCGCGACTTGCCCATCGTCGTCATCGACAACGATAACTCCACCTTGTCGCGCCAGCTCACGCGCTGGCTCGACGCCTCGCCCGGCATCAAGGTGGCGGCGAAAGTGGTGTCCAGCGACGAAGCCTTGCATCGCCTGCGCGAGCGCACGGCGTTTGGCTATTTGCTGATCCCCGACGATTTCGAGCGGAAGCTGCTGGGCGGCCGGCAAGCCACCGTGCAATGGCTGTACAACGCGCAGTTTTCCTCGCACGCAGGCGCCTTGCTGCGCGACGTGCGCACGGTCAGCACGACCTTGTCGGCCGGCATCGAGATGACGGCGCGCGTGAAAAAAGGCATGTCGGGCGTGCAGGCTGCCGCCCAGTTCGAACCGATACGCACGACCTTGAACAGTTTATACAATGAAAACATCAGCTATGAAGCGTTTCTGACCCTGGCCCTGATGCCGGCCATGCTGCAGATTTTCATCGTCGTCGCCATCGTCACGAGCATAGGACGCGAGTTGCGCGACGGCACGGTGCCGCAATGGCTGGCCTCGGCCCGTGGCAACTGGCTGCGCGCCATCGGCGCCAAGCTGCTGTTTCCCCTCATCGCCTACTGCGCGCTGGCGCTGCTGTACCTGCTGTTCTTCAGCCTGGCGCGAGGCTGGGCCGTGGCGGGCAGCTTGCCGGCGTTACTACTGAGCATGCTGCTGCTGGTGCTGGCCTATTGCGGCCTGGCCACCTTGCTGATCGCCGCGACCTTGTCGCTGCGTCTGGCGCTGTCGGGCGCGGCCTTCATCACGGCGCCGGCCTTCGCGTTTGCGGGCCAGGCTTTTCCCTTGATGGCCATGCCGGCGCCGGCGCGCGCCTGGGCGGAAGCCTTGCCGCTCACGCATTATCTGCAGCTGCAAACGAAATACTGGCTGGCCGGCGCGCCGTGGCGTTATGGCGTACAGGAAATGCTGATACTGGCCGGTATCGCCATCGGCTGCGGCGCCGTGGGCGTGTTCCTGCTGGCGCGCCGCGCGAATACGCCTGCCGCCTGGGGACGCACATGATGTGGAAATCCTTCCTCGCCACCTGGCGCGCCATGCTGACGGACAAGGGCGCGCTGACCTTGCTGTTCATCGGCGGCATCATCTATTCCTTCTTTTATCCGCTGCCATACTCGACGGAAATCGTCCAGCGCGTGCCCGTGGCCGTCGTCGACCAGGACCGCAGCGCCATGTCGCGCCAGCTGACGCGCTTTGCCATGGCCCATCCGTCGCTGGAGGTGATCGCCGTCACGCCGGACCTGCCCGTCGCGCAGGATTTATTGTGGCGCGATGAGGTCATGGGTGTGCTGATCATTCCCGACGGCTTGCAGACGGACGTGCTGGCCGGACGCGCCGCCCACGCGCAAGTGGCGGGCAACGGCTTGTATCTGATGCTCAACAAGGTGGCCTTGAACGGCCTGGCCGAAGTGGTGGGCACGGTGTCGGCCGGTATTGAATTGAAACGTCTGGGCGCGGGCACGCCATCGGGCATTCAGGCCAATGAGCAGCGCTCGCCCATCGCCTTCGACGCCTTGCCCCTGTTTAACGTCAAGGAAGGCTATGGCGCGTATGTCGTGCCGGGCGTGGCTACTCTCATCGTGCAGCAGACCTTGCTGATCGGCATGACCATGCTGTTCGGCACCTGGTACCAGCGCAAGAGTTTCCCTGTGGCGGGCAAGCGCACGGTGGGCGGATATATGGGCATGCTGCTGGCGTTTGCCTGCGTGGCGTTTTTGAACTGCTGCTATTTCTTCGGCTTCGTCTTCTGGTTCCAGGATTACCCGCGTGGCGGCAACTTCGGCGGCATGCTCCTGCTGCTGGTGCTGTTTTCGCTGGCGGAAGCGGCCTTCGGCATGCTGCTGGGCATGCTGTTCCGCACGCGCGAACGGGGCACGCAGCTGATGATCGCCACCTCGATGCCTGTGCTGTTCCTCGCGGGCCTGACGTGGCCCGTGTCGTCCATGCCCGTCGTGCTGCAATGGCTGCGCTGGCTGCTGCCATCGACGGCCGGCATCCAGGGTTTTGTCGCGCTGAACCAGATGGGGGCCTCGCTGTATGAAATCCGCCATGAAGTGGCGGGCTTGCTGGCCCTATTGGTAGCCTGCGTGGCGCTGGGCTGGTGGCGCTGGCGCGCCGAGGCGCCAGTGCCCGTCATCCAACAAGGCTGAGCATGCAGCCAGGGAGTGAGCTGGAGCCATAACTGCCCGTATCGTTAGCGACGGGATCCATCAAGCTTTCTGCAGTGCCGCCAGCAGCAGCTGGCAAAAACCGTCACGCACGGGGTCGGGCAGGTTGTCATTGGCCCGCAGCAGGCTGTCGACGCGAGGCAGCGGTGCCAGCCGTTCCAGTGCCGCGTGCCGGTGCACGCCCGGGCCCAAGTTGCGTTCATTGACCACCGCCATGCCCAGGCCGGCGGCAATCGCTGTCAGCATGCCCGCCACCGATGGGCATTCCAGGCCCACGCTCCAGGCCATGCCGGCCTGGCCCAGCTTTTCCTCGGCCAGCCGGCGGTAAAAGCAGTGCGGCCCGTATGTGATCAGCTTGACGGTCTCTCCCGGCAAGGCCTGCTCTGCCGTGGCAGCGCACCAATGCAGCGTTTCTGTCCATAACAGCGCGTCACCCGGCGCCGCCTTGCCGGCAAAATCCTGGTGCAAAATCACATCGAGCACGCCGTCGGCAAAGCGTTCGCGCAATACCTGGCTTTGCTCCACCACCAGCTGCACATCGACCTTGGGGTGGTGGTGCGAGAACTGCGACAGCACCGTGCATACGTCGGCCAATGAAATCTGCTCCGTCACGCCGATGCGCAGCCGGCCTTGCATCGCCGATGGCGAAAAATGGGCGACGGCGTCATCGTGGGCGTCGAGTATGTTGAACGCATGCCGCAGCAGCACGGCTCCCTGGTCGGTCGTGCCAAACAGCCCGCCGCTGCGCGCCAGCAACTGGCAATCGAGCTGCTGCTCCAGCCGCTTGATTTTCCAGCTGACGGCCGACTGGCTCAGATGAAGCAAGCTGGCGGCCTGGCTCATGCTGCCGGTTTGTACCACTGCCCTGAATACACGCAGGGCGTCGACGGATAGACGTAAATTCATGGGTTATGACAAAAGTTGGATTGAAAGTAAAAAGAATGTCACTGGCGTCATGTCCAGTCTAGCCTTAGCCTGCAGGTTCTGCAAACAAAAGGACATCTGATGACGAGTCAAGAACCGCTGTTGAATGGCCACGCCCTGGTCCACGGCCAGCGTATCGCCACCGGCATCCATGGCGCAGGCACGCCGCTGGTGCTGGTGCATGGCACGCCGGCGCACAGCATTATCTGGCGCGCACTGGTGCCGCTGTTCGTCGATGCCGGTTTCCACGTGCACCTGTATGATTTGCTGGGCTTCGGACGATCCGAGCGGCCCGTCGAAGCCGATACCTCGGTAGCGGCGCAGGTGACCGTGCTGGCGGCCTTGCTCGACCACTGGCAACTGCCGACCACCCACTTGTTCGGCCACGATATCGGCGGCGCCATTGCGCTGCGCCTGGCGTTCGACCATGCGGCGCGCCTGCGCAGCTTGAGCATCGCCGACGCGCCCAGCTACGATTCCTGGCCATCGCCTACCTGGAAGCATCTGCGCGATGACTTCGCCCGCTATGCGTTGACGCCGGCCAGCGAGCATCGCGCCACGATGGCGCGCCAGCTGGGCATGGCCGTTTTTCACAAGGACAGGATGCAGGGCGAGCTTCTGCGGTGTTACCTGGAGCCGCTGTGCGGCGTGGTGGGACAGCCCTCGTTTTACCAGCATCAGGTGGCGCACTATAACGCCTGCCATACGATGGACTTTACCGAAAAACTGCCGCAGTTGACCTTGCCGGTACAGGTCTTATGGGGCCGGCAGGACGAGTGGCAGCCGGTGGCGTATGGCCATCGCCTGCAGCGCGATATTCCCGGCGCCACCTTGCACCTGTTTGACGAGGCCGGGCACTTCCTGATGGAAGATGCGCCAGCGGCCGTCGCGGCACAAGTGATCGCGTTCATTCATCAGATGGAGAGGAGGGGGCCATGATATTGATCGGAATGCTCGATTCGCCTTACGTCAGGCGCGTTGCCATTGGCATGAAAGTGCTGGGCCTGGAACATGAACACCGGCCCTTGTCGGTGTTTTCCGATTTCGACCAGGTACAAGCGATCAATCCTGCCGTCAAAGTGCCGACCCTGGTCACCGGCGACGGCCAGGTGCTGATGGACTCGACCCTGATCCTCGCATATCTGGAGGAATTGGCCGCACATGCTCCCCGCATCAGGCCGGAGCCGGAGCCTGCACGCCTGCGCGCGCTGTGCCAGACCAGCTATGCTTTGGCGGCCTGCGACAAAGCCGTGCAGATCGTCTATGAGCGGCGCTTGCGCCCGCAGGAAAAGCAGCACCAGCCCTGGCTGGACCGGATCCAGCTGCAATTGCATGGGGCCTGGCGGCAGCTGGAAGCGTCACTGCGCGAAGAGGCGCCGGACTGCCTGAGTATGGCCGGCATCACCATTGCGGTGGCCTGGAGTTTTGCTCAGCAGATGGTGCCCGACGTGATGGCGGCCGGCGACTATCCGGCCGTGGCCGCGCTGACGGCGCTGGCCGAGCGGCAGCCGGTGTTTCTGGCTACGCCGATGGCGGGCTAATCTGCTTTCATCCGAACCGGTAATTGCAGGCGGCTTGTGCAATAATTTCATTTCCTTAACGGAAGAGTATTGCCATGCCGTCTTTTAATCTGTTCCAGCGCCTGTCCCAGGCCCCCACCAAACCCAGGTCCGCGCCCGTTGCGCGGCAGTTCGACGTGGCGGACCTGTACCAGGGGCCCATCGCGCTGGGAGCGGAAGGCGAGGCGCAGGCGCGGCCTTTCGATGAAAAGCTGCGCCAGGCCTACTTCTGGATCGTCAACCACGCCATCATCAGTCCCCATTACGATATCGAATACAACGACGGCCCGTCGCAGACGTATTCCGTGGGCGACAGCCGGCGCACCCTGAATCTGCCGTCGGCGCAAAGCTATTCCAGTTTCATTCTGCTGCCGCTGCTGACGTTCGCCACGCGCCGCAAATGCCTGTTCGTCGGCGGGCCGGGGCGGGGCAAGACGGCCAGCGCCTTGCTGATGGGCGTGCTGGCCGGCTCCACCGTCAAGGAAGTCAAACGCGCCATGCAGCATGGCCACCCGCAGATGACGGTGGCCGACTTGCTCGGCAATCCGCTGCCCGCCGATTTGGTCAACGCGCAAAGCATGGACGATATCCGCATCGCCTGGCGCGCCTGGCTGGGCATGCGCGTGAAAATCGTCGATGAATACAACCGCATCCCCACGCGCACGCAAAGCGCGCTGCTCACCGTCATGGGCGACAATTATGCGGAAGTGCTGAACCACATTTACGAATGCCCGGAGGCTGCCTGGTATCTGACGGCCAACGACGACCAGGGCGGCGGCACCTACCAGGTGATCGAGGCGCTGCGCGACCGGGTTGACGTGACGGTGCAGGCGCTCGCCTTCAATCCCCGCTTTTTAAATGAACTGCTGCTGCGCGTGGAAGAAAACGTGCGCCCCGAAGAGCTGGTGCCGCCCGATATCATCTTCACGGAAGGGGAGGTGGACCAGATCGGCGAAGCGATCCGCCAGGTGGGCATACCAGACGCCGTGCGCCGGCGCCTGGAATTCTTTGCCAGCCAGTTCGAGCTGTTCGAGACGGCCGGCGGCCAGTTCGAATACATGACCAAGGATACGGCCCGCCTGGCCGGCGCCGACCGGGGGCAGGCGCAGGCGGCCGACAATGGGCGCGACCGTTTGAAAGACCTCGGTTGCCAGACCCTGAACGGTATCTCCGTGCGCACCCTGATGGCGCTGATGATTTACGCCAAGGCCATGGCGTATTTCCGCGGCAATGGCGAAGTGGAGCTGGAAGACTTGCGCCAGGTGCTGCCATTCGTCCTGCATAACAAGCTGCAGCCGGACCCGGACGCGCCATTTTTCGCGCTGCCGGAAAACGCCGCCTACCGCAGCGACAGGCTGGGCTGGCTGCGCCGTTTGTTCGATCTGTCGAACGATGAATTCAACCGCCTGGACCTGGACCGCGACGATCCTGTCGGCGTGCTGTCGGCCGAATTCGACCTTGGCCTCGACGGAGTCAGCGAACGCGAAACCCTGGCGCGTTTGAACCGCATCGAAAAGCTGATCGCCGAACGCACGAAGGGGAGAAAACTGTATGGTCCCCTGTACGACGACCTGTTGAAGCTCAAATACCTGCACCAGCGCTACACCAACTACCGCAGCTGGCTGCGTTCGCAATGAGCGTCCTGCGTTGTCAAGGCTTCCTGGAAGCGCTGGCCCTGCTCAATGGCGAAGCGAGCGACCTGTGCGCGAGCTACGAGTTGCAGCGCCTGCCCGATGCGCCCGATCTCGCCACGGCGCTGGGCTTGCGCGTGGAAGATCATGCCTTGCACGTCATCGCCCCCGCGCGCGATTTGCCGGCCGCGCTGTGGCACATCAAGACGGCGCCGTGCGGGCGCGCGCAGCTGGAGCAGGTATGCCAGCGCTGGTTTTTCTCGTCTCGGCACATGCAGGCGGCGCCACCGGGGCGCTTCCGCGCGCAGCTGGTGGCCTCCTTCATGGAATCGATCGACGACGCGCTCGGTGGATTTTCCCCGCACGCCGTGACGATGACGCCGCCAATGTGGTACGCGATCCACTGGGACGAGATCGCGTTCGAGCGCGATGGCGAACGCTATCTGCTGCACTTTTCGCACAGCGACTGACAGGCCGCGATGATTTCTCCTGCTTTTGCCTCGATACTTGCCAGCGGCCGCGCCCAGTTCAATGCGCGCGCAGCGGAAGCGCGCCGGCGTTTCCCCTCGCTCGACATGGCCGCCTTCGGCGCCTTCTTGCACGACGGCGTCGACCCGCTGGTGCTGGCCGTGTCTTCCGCTGCGCCCGAGCGCGTGGGCGGCGTCACCCTGGCCGCCTACGACATGGCACTGGAACTGGTGGGCCATGGCCTGGCCGGCCCGGCGGCGAAAAACCCGTTCTTGAATACCGTGTGGTGCGAACTGGCGCCGCTGTTTGCGCCGCTGCTGGCGACGGCCCCCGTCGACGTGCTGGGCATGCTCAGCAACGCCGCCATCCACCTGGGGAGCGTGCCCGGAGCGCGGCCCGCGCAATGGCAGCGCGAGCTGGCTGCGGTGGCGCCGCAAGTCGGCAGCGTCGCGCAGCTGCGCGCCGTGGGCCAGGTGCTGGCCTGGCGCGCCGGCGTCGCGCATTTCCGCCAGGGCGCGCTGGCCGCCGCCGGCACCTTGCCGCCCGCGCTGGCGCTGGCTGCGTTTGGCGAGCCGGGTGCGCAATGGCCGCAGGTGCGGGCGCAGTTGCTGGACTATCCCTGGCGCGGCAATGCCGAGGGCAGGGAGTTCGGCAGCTTCAGCGGCCTCGGTGGCGACTTCGGCACGCCGCCGCAAGTGCGCGCAACAAACGACGGTTTTATCGTGCGCAGCGCCGAGCGCCATTACCTGCTGGTGGCCGACGCCCATGGCGCCGTGCTGCACAGCGCCACGGCGCACGAGTATGAGCAGGCCACTACCGGCATGCCATCGTCCGTGCGTCTCGATGGGGCGACCGTGCACGTCGGCGCGCGCAGTATCGCGCTCGACCTGCCGGCCGGCGACATCGCGCTTGCCGCGAATGCGCATACGCTGGCCATCACGTCGCCGTGGACGCACGCGATCCGCCTGCTGCCGCTCGCATGAAGACGACCGCCGATACTGCGCTGATCGACGCCTGGCGCGCCGCCTGGCCCGAGGCCCTGGCCGTGTGGAGCAAATTTACGCGCTTGCGCGACCCCAGCCTGTGCGCCAGCCGCGTCGAGGCCAGCAAGCAGGGCTTGTCCGGCAGTTTCGCCATGATCCGGCTGCTCGATCAGAGCGTCGTGGTGGATTTGCCGCTGGTGACGGAGCTGGGACTGGACGACTATGCGCTGGAAGTGCTTGCCCATGAAATCGGCCACCATATCCTCGCGCCGGGCAGCGCCAGTGACCAGTTCCGCCTGCTGGCGCGCATGCGCCGCGCCTTGCCCACCCTGGAGCAGCACGCGCCCATGGTGGCCAACCTGTACACGGACCTGTTCATCAACGACCGTTTGCAGCGCCAGGCGAACCTGCGCATGGCCGATATCTACCGCAAGCTGGAGCAGGGACGCACTGTGGACGCCAAGGCCAGCGGCGGCGTATGGACCCTGTACATGCGCATCTACGAAAACCTGTGGCAGCTGGAAAAGGGCGAGCTCGGTGGCGGCCAGGCCGACGAACGCCTGGACACGGATGCCTGGCTGGGCGCGCGCCTGATACGCGTCTACGCGAACGACTGGATGCTGGCGGCGGGCCGCTTCGCCACCTTGCTGCTGCCTTACCTGGTGGAAGACACTGACGCTCTGAGCCCGAGCCGCTATCTGCTCGACACGCGCGACGCGGCCCGTGGCTGCCAGACGTATGGCGCGCAGCAGATCGAGGATGACGAGGAGGACGGTGCCATCCATCCCGTGCACGACAAGCGCATCTCGGGCCTCGATGGGGATGAGCCGCCTGCCGAGCCGGCGGCCAGGCAGGGCGGCGGCCAGCTGCGGGAACCGTTCGAGCTGGGCGACATTCTAAAGGCGTCGGGCGTGGACCTGAGCGACCATGAAATCGCCATCCGCTATTACCGCGAGCGGGCCTTGCCGCACCTGGTGGCGTTCCCCAGCCGCCCCGCGCCCGAATCGCAGGAACCGCAGATGGAAGGGCTGGAACCGTGGGAAATCGGCGACCCGCTGGAAGACATCGACTGGCTGCAATCGGTGATGCAGTCGCCGCGCCCCGTGCCGGGCGTGACGACCGTGCGCCGCGTGTATGGCCGTGAACCGGCGCGCGCCATCGACGCCGTGCCCGTGGACCTCGACATGTACGTGGACAGTTCCGGTTCCATGCCGAACCCGCAGTCGCATACTTCGTTTTTGACACTGGCTGGTGCAGTCATCGCGCTATCGGCCTTGCGCGCCGGCGCGAAAGTGCAGGTGACCCTGTGGAGCGGCAAGAACGAGGTGATGCAAACGCCGGGTTTCGTGCGCGATGAATACATGATCCTGGGCGTGCTGACGGAATTTTTCGGCGGCGGCACCTGCTTCCCCATCCACCGCCTGCGCCAGACTTATGCGGCCAAACGGGAACGGCCCGCGCACATTTTGATGATTTCCGACGATGGCATCACCACGATGTTCGACAACGATGAACTGGGCAACAGCGGCTGGGATATTTCCGCCAAGGCGCTGGCGCAGGGGGGCGCGGGCGGCACCATGGCCCTGAACCTGGAGCGCGAATGGGAGGGCGCGGCGGCTAACAAGTGGCTGCAGAAAACCTATGACGACTTGAAGCGCGCGCGCCGTGAACAGGGCTGGGATATCCACGCCGTCGAGCGCTACGAGGACTTGCTGGACTTTGCGCGGGCGTTCAGCCGGCGCCACTATGTTTAAATCCGGGGTCAGACCCGCCGGGTCTGACCCCAGCCTTTGCTTTTTGGGCTAAATTTGCGCATCACTGTATTAAGAAAAGGCCCATGAATATCTCTGGTCCCCACCTCGAAACCCTGACCCACCGCCTGGCCGACACGCCCGTCGAATTCCTCGCCGAGCCCCGCATCGCCGGCGTCGCCAATGCGCAGGCCGTGGCCGTGGCCGCGCTGGTCAACGACATTTTGCTGCTGCATGGCGCCCGCGCGCCGGCCGCGTCCTTGCACGGGTTTATCGGCGCGCAAGTGAAGGCGGACCGCAACCGGCTGGCGCTGGCCATGATCGTGTGCTGGCTGCTGGCCGACGACTGGTTCACCAGCCAGCAGTTGCCGCAGCCAGCCTTGCTGCAGGTGCTGGGCGAGGCGGCGCGCGAATTGGCCGCTGCCACACCTGCCCACCAGTTCACGCAAGACCCCGAGCGGCGCGAGGAACTGGCGCGCATCGTGCTGGCGCGCCTGGGTTTTCGGCCCCGCGACGAAAGCGTGGCGCAGGCGACGGACAGATTGTCCGCCATCAGCGGCACGGAACGCCGCCGCCTGCTCGAAGCGAGCCGGCTGGCCGAGCAGCGCGCGCGTGAAATCCGCGAAGCGCTGGCGAAAAAGGCGGCCGAGGAATCGGCCGACAAGTGGTCGCGCGAATGACGCTCGCTGGCAAACCTGACGTCAACCTGCCTGGCGGCGCCTGGGTATCGGACCGCGACTACTGTCCCACCCTGACGCCGGCGGGCGCGCGCATGCTGGCGCACTTGCGCAATCATCCTAGCGCCCCTGTCTACCGCAACCGCAGCGGCAACAAGCTGCTGGCAGCGGAGGTCGAATCACTGCGCGCCTACGAGCGGGAGGTCATGGATGCGGTAGTCGCTTGGGGCGCCGATGCGCCGCCGCCCTGGCTGGCGGATTTTCTCGGGACGGTCTACGCCACGGTGCCCCATTACCGCGCCTGCGGCTCGCCACCCGCGCGTCTCGCGGACGTGGCGCCCATCAGCCGCGCCGAACTGGCGCACGACATCGCCGCCTTCGTGCCCGACGATGCTGACTTGGCGCGCATGATCAATTTCCAGACGACGGGCACCACGGGCCATCCGCTGCTGATCGCTTCGCACCCGCTGGTGGCAGGGCGTTACCTGGCCTTCCACAAGCGCGCGCTGCGCCGCTTCGGCGTGACCCTGCGCCATGGCGCGGGACAGGTGGGCGTCATGCTGCTGGGGCACCAGCGCCGCTGCTTCACCTATGTCTCCGTCACGCCGACGATGCATGAATCGGGCCTGGCGAAGATCAATCTGCACGTGGACGACTGGCGCGACCCTGACGACCGCGCGCGCTACCTCGACGCCATGGCGCCCGAGCTGATCGCGGGCGACCCCATCTCGTTTGCCGAACTGCTGACCCTGTCCATGACGCACAAGCCGGCCGCGCTGATGTCCGTGTCGATGATGCTGTTGCCCGGTATGCGCGCGCGCCTGGAAGCGCGTTTTGGTTGTCCCGTGCTCGATATCTATTCGCTCAATGAAGTGGGGCCCGTCGCCGTCTACGACGAACAGGCGGGCGGCCATGTGCTGCTGCAGCACCGGCTGTACGTGGAAATCCTCGATGCTGCGGGCCAGCCCGTGCCGGAGGGCGCGCGCGGCGAAATCACGGTGACGGGCGGCTTCAATTTCTGCCTGCCCCTCGTGCGCTACCGCACGGGCGACTACGCTTCGCTGGCGCATGGCCCGCACGGCCCCGTGCTGGTGGGGCTGGCGGGCCGCAGCCCTTTGCGCTATCGCACGGTCAACGGCGAGTGGATCAATAATATCGACATCACGCACGCCTTGAAACCGCTGGCCATCGCCCTGTTCGGCGTGCACCAGCATGGCGATGGCGCCATCGCACTGCGCCTGGCGCCGGGCGCCATGCCGCAGGCTGACCGGGCGCGCGCCTTGCTCGCGCCTTTTTTCGGCGCCATCACGGTCGAGACTTTGCTGGCGGAAGACAAGATCATTCAATACACCTCGGATTTGCAGGAAGCGGCAGCATGAACCTTTACAAGCGCGGCCTCGTGGTCGGCAAATTCTGCCCGCTGCACCAGGGCCACGAACTGTTGCTCCATCGTGCGCAAGACGCCAGCGAAGAACTGCTGGTGGTCAGTTACACCAAGCCCGAATTTCCCGGTTGCGAGCCGCCGCGCCGGGAACGCTGGCTGCGCGCGCAGTTCCCGCAGGCGCACATCGTCGTGCTGGACGATGCGCGCCTGGCTGCCCTGTGTGCGGCGCGCGGCGTGCGTGCGCTGACCTTGCCGCACAACGACGACGATGGCGACGCGCATCGCCACTTCATGGGCTGGCTGTGCTGGACGGTGCTGGAGCGGCCCGTCGATGCCGTGTTTACCAGCGAAGACTATGGCCCCGGTTTTGCACAGGTACTGGAACGGCATTATGCGAGCGGACCTGTGGCGCACGTGAGCGTGGATCAGGCGAGAACGTTGGTGCCCGCGTCCGGTACCGTGGCGCGGCAAGATCCGCATGCGCACAGCGCCTTCCTGTCGCCGATTGTGCGCGCCGATTTTGTCACGCGCGTGTGCGTGCTCGGTGGCGAATCGAGCGGCAAGACGACCTTGGCGCAAGCGCTGGCGGCGCATTTCGAGACGGCCTGGGTGGCCGAGTATGGCCGCGAATTGTGGGAAAGCCAGGATGGCGTGTTGGCGTATGATGATTTGCTCAAGATCGGCCGCGAGCAGCTGCGCCGCGAAGCGCAGGCGCTGTTGGCCGCGCGGCGCTGGCTGTTTTGCGATACCTCGCCCATGACCACGTATTTCTACTGCGTCGAGATGTTCGGCAAGGCCGAGCAGGAACTGGCGCAGCTGGCCGAACACCGCTATGACTTTGTGCTGCTGTGCGCCCCCGACTTCCCGTTTATCCAGGATGGCACGCGCCGCGACGAGGATTTCCGTGCGCGCCAGCATGCGTGGTACCAGGCCGAACTGGCGCGGCGAGGGATTGCCTATGTCAATGTGTCAGGCACGGTCGCGGACAGGGTCGGACAAGTCGCCCAGTTGCTCGCGCGTAGGTCGGATTAGCGGAGCGTAATCCGACATCACCACATGCGTCAACAATGTTGTCGGATTACGCGCTCGCGCGCTAATCCGACCTACGCGGTAAAAGCTGTGTTCACGGCTTTCAGAATCTCATCCGAAAACGCTTCATCGTCGACGGCGCGCGCCAGCGCCACGGCGCCCACCATGGCCGACAGCATGACGATGGCCTCCTGGCGCGCGTTGCGCTTTTTCTGCCACGGAAAATGCGCTGCCAGCTTGCCGATGATGGCTTTCAGGTGGAAGGTGAAGGCAGGGCGCACGGCCGGCTGCTTGCGCGCGTCGCCGGCCAGCGCCGCCAGCAGACAGCCATCGCCCGGTGCGTCGCGGTGGGCTGCGCTGACGTAATCGCGCACGTACTGGCGCATCGTTTCCGGGCTGGCCGTTGCCGCATCGAGCGCCACGCGCGAGTGTTCCGAACCGTGCAGGGTGCTTTCCGCCATCAGCGCTTCCTTCGAGGCGAAATGGTTGTAGAAGGGGCCGTGCGTGAGTCCCGTCGCCTGCATGATCTGCCCCACGCTGACGCCGTCGTAACCCTTTTCACGGAATAGCCGCGCCGCCTGCGTCAGGATGCGCTGGTGCTTTTCGGCGGTTTCTTCGGCGGGATAACGCATGGCAAGCTCCTGATCACGATTCAAAAAATAATGGTTGACATCATACATGATGTTCGTCATGCTTCAACACATTAAACATGATGACCGTCATATTTAATGTGTTGAAGCATGATGGCTGTCATGTTTGATGGCCTCAACCCACCCCATACTGAAGAAGGAATGATCATGAATGCAGTTACTACCCAAGGCACGGCCCTCATCACCGGCGCCTCGTCCGGCCTGGGCGCCGTGTATGCGGACCGTCTGGCCGCGCGCGGCTTCGATTTGATCCTCGTGGCGCGCCGGGTCGAGCGCCTGGGCACCCTGGCTGCCTCGCTGGCGGAAAAATATGGCGTGGCCGTGCGCGCCATGGCGGCCGATCTGGCCGCACCGGCCGACCTGCAGCGCGTGGCCGAAGAACTGGCCGGCAACCCAGCCATCACCATGCTGGTGAATAATGCTGGTGTCTCGACCCTGGGCGCCGTCGTGGACTCGCCACGCGAGGGTATCGCCGCGATGGACCAGGTCAACGTGGCGGCGCTGGCGCAACTGACGTACGCCGTGCTGCCGCAGTTCAAGCAGCGCAACCGGGGCACCATCATCAACATCGGCTCCGTGCTGTCCTTCCACATCCTGCCCGTCAGCACGATCTACAGCGCCACCAAGGGCTATGTGATGAATTTCACGCGGGGCTTGCAGCAGGAACTGGCCGGCACGGGCATCACGGTGCAGCTGGTGCTGCCCGCGTCGACGGCGACGGAAATCTGGGAATTGAGCGGCGTGCCGCTGGCACAGCTGGACCAGGCGACCATCATGCGCGCGGAAGATTGCGTCGATGCGGCGCTGGCGGGCCTGGACCAGGGCGAGCTGGTGACCTTGCCTTCGGTGGAAGACCAGGTCTTGTGGGAGCGTTTTGACGCGGCCCGCCTGGCCCTGTTCGCGGGCGCGATGCGCGGCAAGCCGGCATCGCGCTATGGCGTCAAAGCCAGCGATTAAGCGGCGTTGAGCGCCTGCTCCAGGTCTTCGCGCAAGTCGTCGATATGCTCGATGCCCACGGACAGGCGCAGCATGTCTTCGGACACGCCCGCCTTGGCCAGTTCCTCGGGATTGAGCTGGCGGTGCGTGGTGGACGCCGGATGCGTGGCCAGCGACTTGGCGTCGCCGATATTGACCAGGCGCGTGAACAGCTGCAGGGCGTCGAGCACGCGGGCGCCTGCCGCGCGCGGATCCTCGCCAGCCGCCAGTTTCAGGCCGAAGGACAAGATGCCCGAGGCGCGGCCGTGCATGTATTTTTTCACCAGCGCGTGGTCCGGGTGGTCTTCCAGGCCCGCGTAATTGACCCACGCGACCTTCGGATGCTGTTTCAGGTGTTTGGCCAGGGCCAGCGTGTTGTCGCAGATGCGGTCCATGCGCAGGGCCAGGGTCTCGATGCCCTGGATCAGCTGGAACGCGCTCAAGGGCGAAATCGCGGCACCCATGTTGCGCAGCGGGACGACGCGCGCGCGGCCGATGAAGGCGGCGGGACCGAACGCTTCCGTGTAGACGACGCCGTGATACGACACGTCCGGCTCGTTCAGGCGCTTGAAGCGCTCCTTGTGCTCGGCCCACGGGAATTTGCCGCTGTCGACGATGGCGCCGCCCACGGTGGTGCCGTGGCCGCCCAGGTATTTTGTCAGCGAATGGACGACGATGTCGGCGCCATGCTCGATGGGGCGGAACAGATAGGGGCTCGGCACCGTGTTATCGACGATCAGCGGGATGCCGTGCGCGTGCGCGATTTCGGCCAGTTTCGCTACATCGGTGACATTGCCCAGCGGGTTGCCGATCGATTCGCAGAAGATGGCCTTGGTGCGCGCATCGATCAGGGCGGCGAAGGTCTCCGGCTGGCGCGCGTCGGCGAAGCGCACTTCGATGCCGATCTGCGGCAGGGTGTGGGCAAACAGGTTGTAGGTGCCGCCATACAGCTGGCTGGCGGAGATGAAATTGTCGCCCGCTTCGGCAATCGTCTGGATCGCATAGGTGATGGCCGCCATGCCCGACGCCACGGCCAGCGCGGCCACGCCGCCTTCCAGCGCGGCGACCCGTTTTTCCAGCACGTCCTGCGTGGGGTTCATGATGCGCGTATAGATATTGCCTGCCACCTTGAGGTCGAACAGGTCGGCGCCATGCTGGGCATTGTCGAAGGCGTAGGCCACCGTCTGGTAAATGGGGACGGCGGCCGCCTTGGTGGTCGGGTCGGGGGTGTAGCCAGCGTGCACGGCCAGGGTTTCGATTCTCATGTGGTCTCCGGTTTCAATAATCTGTGTGGTGAAATCCGCAGCCATTGTGCCATGCGACCATTAGCGCGTTGCTACGCTTGATAGAATATTAAGTCATAAGCTAGTGCGGTCTTGATATAAGTCATGCAGCTCCGCCGGTCCGATGAAACGTTCATGCGTGCCATGCTGGGCGCAGGCAAACGCGCCGCCGATGGCGCCGCGGCGCATGGCGGCGTCGATGCCTGCACCATCGAGCCAGGCATGCAAAAAGGCGGCGACAAACGAGTCGCCGGCGCCATTCGTGTCCACCACGGGCAGCGTCAAGCCCGCCGTCGGATAGTGGCGCACGGACGCGCCGTTCCGTTCCAGCAGGTAGGCCCCATCCGCGCCCGCCATCGCGATGACGGCCTGCGCGCGGCCTTCCGAAATAATCGCGTGCATGACGTCGTCCCGGCGCTCGCCGAGCGCCGCCGTGCTGAGGAAGACCAGGTCGGCGCGCAGTGCGAATTTTTTATGGTGCGGGTTGACGCCATCCCAGTCGTGCAGGTCGGTCGATACCGTCGTGCCGCACGTCAGTGCATCGTCAAACAGCTGGGCCACCCAGCCCATGATGGAAAAGTGCGCGTGGCGCGCCGGTCCCAGGTAGGGCAGATAGAAGGCGGCAGGCATGCGCACGTCTTCCGGGTGGCGCCCGTCATACAGCGACAGCCGGCGTCCTTGCGGGTCGACGAGGTTGACGCTGCGCCGCGTGCCCGAAGGTTCGACGATGTGCGAGAAATCGAGTTTGGCTTCCTTGTAGCGCTGCAGGATGGCCGCGCCTTGCGCATCGTCGCCGATGAAGTCGATGAACTTGCAGCGCAAGCCCAGCGCGTGGCAACCGAGCGCCACGCCATTGCCCGTGTGCGCCACGTAATCGCGGATGGGCGGCACGTGGACGGAGTCGGCGACGGGCAGTTGCAGGTCGGGGACGCGCACGATCGTGTCGATGCCGGCGCCGCCGACCACTAAGATGTCATAGTTGCTCATGGTGCTGCCTTCTCTAACAGGACGGTGCCGGCCGCGTTCACGGCGACGGTGCCATTTTTTACCAAATAGGTTTGATTCGTGTAGGCGTCGCGCAGACTGGTGCCGTCCGCGAACACGCCGTGTACTTTGAGTTCGAGTGCGCCTTGCGCTTCGGGCACGGCGATGATGGCGTCATCCTGCATCACGCGGGCGAACGCATACGGCTTGTCGTTGATGAACCGGTGTTCGCCGCGTGCCAGGGCAGGGTGGCGCAGCCGGAACTGGCCCAGCTTGCGTGCATGCGTCAGGGTGGCCCCATCGAGCGAAGACCAGTTCATGTCGGAGCGGGTCGCCTGCTGTTCGTCGCCGATGGGCGCCGCGCCAGGCTGGCGCGCGCTTTCATCACCGTAGAACAGCTGCACGCCGCCTGGCGCCAGCAGCAGGGCGGACAAGCCATGCTTCAGCCGATCGCGCGGGAACAGGCTGGTGTCGTGCGACGAGATATACGACAGGATGTCGTAGCGGGGGGGCCGGGCCCTTGCCCAGAAGGCCCGCGTACTGGCGGTACACGCCATCGATGCTTTTCCAGTCGCCGCCCGCGCGATTCTGGAAATCGAAATTGATCATCGAGTCGAATCCCGCATCATGCCAGCTGCTGCGCTCGGGGCCATGGCCCCATGCCTCGCCCGTCATCCAGAATGGCGCGTCGTCGATTTTCTGCTGCGGGTGGCGCGCCTTCCAATCCTTGAGGGCATCGGTGGCCGCCGCGCGCAGGGCCAGCCAGCTCGCTGGCTCCACATGCTTGACGGTGTCGGCCCTGAAACCGTCGACGCCGAATTCGCGCACCCAGTCGGCCAGCCAGTGGACAAGGTAGCCGCGCACGGTGGTGTCGGGCAGGGCCACGGCGCGTGTGTCGCTTTTACGTTGCAGGATGGGAGGCAAGCCCACGGCCTTGCCGCTTTCCGTGCGGAAGTCGGGCAGGTAGGCCAGCTGCATCGTGAAATCATCTTTGCCGCCGTCCGGGTAGCCGGGCAAGCCCGCGCGCACCCAGTCGGGGCCCCACCATTGCTTGAATTCGAAGTTGTTGTAGTCGATGAAGCTGTGATAGTCGCGCAGCACGGCCTTTTCGTGGCCGGGCCACAGCACGGGCACCTTGTACTCTGCCAGGGTGCGCAGGTCCGCATAGCCGGGATGGTTCAGCACCACGTCGAACAGCACGCGGATGCCTTGCGCATGGGCCGTATTGATCATTTCGCGCAGTTCCTCGCGCGTGCCCATGTTGGCGTCCATCGTTGTGTAGTCGAGCGCCCAGTAGCCGTGGTAGGCGTAATGCTGGAATTGCTGTTTGCCGCCTACCACCCAGCCATGTATCTGCTCGTACGGCGCCGTGATCCACAGGGCGTTGACGCCCAGTTCCTTGAAGTAGCCGGCCTTCAGCTGCTGCGTGATGCCGGCGATGTCGCCGCC
Organism: Janthinobacterium sp. NKUCC08_JDC; assembly: GCF_019345575.1. NCBI lineage: Bacteria > Pseudomonadati > Pseudomonadota > Betaproteobacteria > Burkholderiales > Oxalobacteraceae > Janthinobacterium > Janthinobacterium sp. NKUCC08_JDC. The sequence goes on from NZ_JAHKQW010000003.1 coordinate 101,782, forward strand.
GTGGAAGCTGCCGACGTCGCCGCCTTGCGGGTCAGCGGCGCGGCCATAACTGTGGTCGTTGCCGGGATTGCCGTTGGCGAAACGGTCTGTCACGGCGAAGTAGACAATCGGATTCTCGGCAAAGCTCCCTGCCTGCGCCGAAGCGCACAAGAGCAGGGCGGCCAGCGTAGTCAGGGTGCGCCGCATGGTCAGCCTTTCACGCCGCCAGCCGTGAGGCCGGAGATCATCCATTTTTGCGCCAGCAGGAACACGGCCGTGATGGGCAGACCGGACAAGATGGCGGCCGCGGCGAAGTCGCCCCACAGGTATTTTTGCTCGTACAGGAACAGCTTCGAGCCGACGGCCAGGGTCAGGTTGTTCTGTTCATGCAGCAGCACGGAAGCGATCGGGTACTCGATGATGGCACCGATGAACGACAGCAGGAACACCACCATCAGGATGGGCACCGTCATCGGCAGCAGCACGTAGACGAACGCTTGCCATTGGGTGGCGCCGTCGACCTTGGCCGCTTCCTCGATCTCGATGGGGATGGTTTGATAGTAGCCCTTGATGGTCCAGATATGCAGGGCGATGCCGCCCGTGTAGGCCAGCACCAGGCTGCCGTGGTGGTCGATGCCCAGCCATGGCACGTAGCTGCCCAGCACGTCGAAGATGGCGTAGATGGCCACCAGGGCCAGCACGGCGGGGAACATCTGCAGCAGCATCAGCGCGGACAGCGTCTGCGACTTGAAACGGAACTGCATGCGCGCGAACGCATACGCGCAGGTGGTCGACAGCAGCACGGTGACGGTGGCGCTCATGCTGGCTACCTTGATGGAATTCCACAGCCACAGCAGCACAGGGAAATCCGGTTCGACGAGGGCACCGTTGGGCGCCTGGTAGGACATGCCCAGCGCCAAACGCCAGTGCTCGAAGCTGATCTCGGGCGGTATCAGGCTGCCCGAGGCGAAATTGCCGGGCCGCAGGGAGATCGACAAGATCATCAGGAAGGGGAACATCACCAGCGCGATCAGCGCGATCACGGCGACGTGGGCCGCCAGGATGCGCCAGCGGTTGGAACGGTCGACAACGATAGCCATGGCTGTCCTTTATGCTTTGTTCATGCGCGTCAGGCGCATGTTGACCAGCGAAATCGCGGCCACGAGGAAGAAGATCAGGGTCGAGATGGCGGCAGCCAGGCCAAAGTTCTGGCCGGAATCCTCGAACGCGATGCGGTAGGTGTAGGACACAAGCAAGTCCGTCGTGCCGGCCGGCAAGGTGGTGTCGAGGAAATCGGGACGCCCGCCCGTCAGCAAGCTGATCAGCACAAAATTGTTGAAGTTGAAACCGAGGCTGGCCACCATCAGCGGCGTGAGCGGCTTGATGATCAGCGGTAACGTGATCTTGAAGAAATTCGTCAGCGGTCCCGCGCCGGCCAGGGCCGACGCTTCGTACAGGTCCGATGGAATCGCCTTGATCAAGCCCATGCACACCACCATCATGTACGGGTAGCCGAGCCAGGTGTTGACGATCAAAATCATGGCCTTGGCCAGGGTGGTATCCGAGAACCAGGCGGGCTTGATGCCGAACAGGGCATCGAGCACGAGGTTGATTTCGCCAAAGTTATTGTTGAACAAACCCTTGAAGACGAGGATGGAAATGAAGCCGGGCACGGCGTACGGCAGGAACAGCAGGGTGCGGTACAGGCCGCGGAAGCGCAGCGCATCCCAGTTCAGGAGCACGGCCAGCACCATGCCCAGGCCTGTCGTGGTGGCCACGCTGATCAGGGCGAAAACGATGGTCCACACAAAAATGCGCAGGAAGGGGCCGCGGAACGCTTCGTCGGAGAAAATCTTGACGAAGTTGGCGAAGCCGACATTGACCTTGAAGCCCGGTTCCAGTTTCGTGCCGTCCGGCATTTCATAAAAGCCCGTCTTGAAGTTCGGCGTCACCAGTTCGCCCGTGGCGATCTTCTTCAGGGTCTTGTCCGGCAGTTGCTTGTAGACGTGCGCGACGGGACCGAATTCGCGCAAGCCCACCATGCGCAGTTCGATCTTGTTCGGGAGGATCAGGGTGAGCAGTTTCAAATCCTTTTGCAGGGCGATGATGTCCTTGATGCCCAGTGGCGCGGCCAGCACGGGCGCCTGCACGGGGTCGACCGGCGCGACCTCCACGTTCAGGGGCACGGCGCGCTTGAGGGCCAGCGGCTGCGTCAAGAGCACTTCGCCCGTGTCCGGGCTTTCCAGGCGCAAGCGGTATTCTTTATTGTCGGCATGCACGGTCATCGCATAGCCGGCACTTTCCACCCGCTGCGTTTCGTCCAGCAGATATTGCGTGGCCCGCTCGTAGGTGAGCAGGTTGCGCGAACTGAAATTGGTAAAACCGATCGACACCGTGTACACCATCGGCAGCAGCACGAAGACGATGACCGCCGTGATGCCGGGAAACAGATAGCGGTAGGCATAGGCGCGCGGCGACGTGAAGACGAACGTCGTCAGGGTCAGCAAGCCGAGGAAAACGGCGGCCAGCATGGTCTGGCCGGAAATGTACAACATGAAGAGCAGATACAGACCCAGCGCCATGCTGATGGTCAATACCGTAGGGCCGATAAACTTGCGCACGATGGATACCTGTGAAGATGGATGCTGTTTGCGTTGAACTTGTACGCAACGGAGAGCTGGGGTCAGACCCGGCGGGTCTGACCCCGGATTTCGTGAAGTTACGTGATGCAGCGCGATACTGATTAATTCGCCGTCGTAATCCGCTTCGCCGCCGCATCGAGGCCATCCTTGGTCGTCTGGCGGCCTTGCGTGATGTTTTCCAGCGCCGATTGCATCGACGACCAGAAACGGCCCATTTCCGGGTTGTTCGGCATCGGGCGGCCAGCTTGCGCGCTTTCCATCGTTGCCTGGATGTTCGGATTGGCTTTCAGTTCCGCGAACAGCACCTTGTTGGCTGGCGTGCCCAGCGGGACGTCGGCGTTGATGGTTTTCAGGCCATTGATCTGCAGCATCTGGTTTTCCAGGAATTCTGTCGCCAAATCTTTGTTCGGGCTGGCCTTGGAAATCATCGCGCCCAATACGCCCACGAATGGCGTGGCCGTCTTGCCTGCCACGGTAGGGATCGTTGCCACGCCGAAGTTGATCTTCGACTTGCGCGCATTGTCCCACGACCATGGGCCGTTGATCATCATGGCGATCTTGCCCTGGTTGAAGCCCGCTTCCATCTCGGCATAGCCGGCGCCCTTCGGCATGGCGCCGCTGTTGATCAGGGTCATCAGCGCATTCACGCCCGCCTGCGAACCGGCGTTGTTCACGCCTGTCTTGGCTGCATCGTAGCGGCCGTCGGACTTGACTTCAAACGGGAAACCGCCGCCCGCGCCCAGCAAAGGCCACGTGAAATACGTATTCGTGTAATCCCACAGGATGGCTTTCTTGCCTTGTGCGGACAATTTCTTGTCCAGCGCGGCGATTTCCTCGAAGGTTTTTGGCGGCGTCGGCACCAGGTCCTTGTTGTAGACGAGGGCGACGGCTTCGATGGAGATCGGGTAGCCCCAGGTCTTGCCGCTCACCGTAAAGGCGTTCCAGGCCAGCGGCAGGATGGCGGCGCGCGCTTCCTTGCTTGGCGTCAATGGTTGCAGCAAGCCGGCGTCGATCCAGGTGCCGATGCGGTCATGCGGCCAGATCCAGATGTCCGGGCCCTTGCCTGCGGCGGCCGCTTGCTGGAATTTGTTTGGCGCATCTTCCGGATGCTCGACGACGACCTTGATGCCCGTCTTCTTGGTGAATTCTTCGCCGACCTTGGCCAGGCCCTTGTAGCCCTTGTCGCCATTGATCCAGATCAGCAGGGTGCCTGCTTCGGCCGCGTTCGCCATGCTGACGGCGGCCAGGTTGCCGATGCCGGCCAAGGCGGCGGCGATCAGGGTAGTTTTGATGAAGCTGCGTTTCGGATTCGTGAAGGACATGTCAATCTCCAGTGTCTTTTTTTATGCTAAGTTTATGTTGAGTATCAAGGCTGAAACGATACAACCAGGCCAGGCGGCGCCTGTAGCGCCTGGCCCCTTAAAGCCGGGGTGTCAGGTACGGGTCTGGCCGTGCTCGTCGAACACGTGGACGCGGGCCGGCGCCACCTGCAGCGCCACGGATTGGCCAATGGCCCAGTCCGTTTCCGCATCGGCGCGCACCACCAGCGGCTCGTCGCCGCCCGGTACTTGCACATACAGATAGCTGATGTCGCCCAGTTTTTCCACGGCCTGCACAGTGGCCGTGATGGCTGCCGTGGCGCCGGGTGCGCATGCCTGCACGTGTTCGGGACGCGCGCCGACGGTGACGGGGGTGCCGCTGGCCAATGGCTGCGTCAACACGGCTTGCAGCATGCCGCCCGCGTTGGTGGCGATGGTGGCCACGCCGTCGGCATAGCTGTGGATCTTGCCCTTGAGGAAGTTCATGCGGGGCGAACCGAGGAAGCCGGCCACGAACAGGTTGGCGGGGTGGTGGTACAGCTCGAGCGGTGCACCCACCTGTTCGATGCGGCCCGCGTTGAGCACGACGATGCGGTCGGCCAGGGTCATCGCTTCGACCTGGTCATGCGTGACGTAAATCATGGTCGAGCGCAATTCGCGGTGCAAATTCGCCAGTTCGATGCGCATTTGCACGCGCAGCGATGCGTCGAGATTGGACAGCGGTTCGTCAAACAGGAAGACGTCGGGTTTGCGCACGATGGCGCGGCCGATGGCCACGCGCTGGCGCTGGCCGCCGGACAAGTCCTTCGGTTTGCGTTCCAGCAAAGGTTCGATGCGCAGGATTTGCGCGGCGCGCTGCACGGCGTCGGCGATCTGCACCTTGCTCATGCCGGCCAGTTTGAGGCCGAAGGCCATGTTCTGCGCCACGCTCATGTGCGGATACAGGGCATAGCTCTGGAACACCATGGCGATGCCGCGCTTGGCGGGCGGCACGTCGTTCATGCGCGTCTTGCCGATGAATAAGTCACCGCCGCTGATTTCTTCCAGGCCGCAGATGCTGCGCAGCAAGGTGGATTTGCCGCAACCCGACGGGCCCACGAAGACCATGAATTCGCCATCGGCGATCTCCAGGTCGATGCCGTGCAGGGTTTGCACGTCGCCATATGCCTTCTTCAGGCCTGTTAACTTCAGTCCAGCCATGTCTTCCTCACTATGTCAATCCGTCCTCGCTGATGCGCGGGGCTCGTTATTGTAATTGGCGGCATGGCCGCCAAAGCCTGCGATTTACGCCAGGGTGCCGAACCAGCCGCCATGCGGGGGCAGGCTGAGCTGTTGGTTATCTTTACTACCTGGCAAGCCGTGACCGGCAAGATCGGCCGCTGCCGCCGCGTCCGGCCAGGCGAAGGTGACGGCCTCCGTGCCCAGGTTGAAGGCAGCCAGCACGGACGGTTGGCCGGGCAAATCGCGGCGCAGGGCCAGCACAGGTTCCGGTGCATCGAAGAAGACGATATCGCCGCGCAGCAATTGCGGCAGGGTACGGCGCCAGGCGAGGATGTTCTGCGCAAAGCGCAGCGCCGAGCCGCTATCGTGTTCTTCGACGTCGACGGCGCGCGCCAGATGCTCGGGCGGCACGGGCAACCACGGCGTGGTGGTGCTGAAGCCGCCATGCGGCGCTTCGGCCACCCACGGCATCGGCGTGCGGCAGCCGTCGCGGCCCTTGAACTGAGGCCAGAACGGGATGCCGTACGGGTCTTGCAGCGCTTCGAAAGGAATGTCCGCTTCCGTCAGGGCCAGCTCGTCGCCCTGGTACAGGCACGGCGTGCCTTTCAGCGCCGCCTGCACGGCCAGTACGACCTTGGCCAGCGAGGGCGATGGGTTCTCGCCGCCCCAGCGCGTCATCACGCGCACGCTGTCGTGGTTGCCCACGGACCAGGAAGCCCAGCCGTCGGCCACTTGCGCTTCGAATTCTTCCACTTGCTTGCGGATGTGCGCGGCCGAAAACTCCGCCGTCAGCAAGTTGAAACTGTAGGCCATGTGCAGCTTGTCGGCGCCCGTATAGGCAGCCATGGTGGCCAGCGCATTGTCGTCGCCCACTTCGCCGATGGAAACGGCCTTGTATTCATCGAGCACGGCGCGCACGCGCTGCAGGTAGGCGATGTTTTCCGGCTGCGTCTTGTCGTACACGTGCGCTTGCATGCCGTAGGGGTTGATGGCCGACACGCTGCTCGCGTCGCGCTGCGCGGCTGGCGGATTATCGCGCAGCAATTGATCGTGATACGGGAAGTTGCAGGAATCGAAGCGGAAGCCATCGACGCCGCGCTCGAGCCAGAAGCGCAGGTTGTCCAGCTGGGCCTGCTGTACGGCCGGATTGTGGAAGTTCAGGTCGGGCTGGCTGACGAGGAAATCATGCAGGTAATACTGGCCGCGGCGCGGCTCCCATTGCCACGCGGAACCGCCGAACACGGACAGCCAGTTGTTTGGCGCCGTGCCGTCCGGTTTCTGGTCGGCCCACACATACCAGTCGGCCTTGGGATTGTCGCGGCTGGAGCGGCTTTCCACGAACCACGGATGGTTGTCGGACGAGTGCGACAGCACCTGGTCGATCATCACTTTCAAGCCCAGTTCATGGGCGCGCGCCACGAGGCGGTCGAAATCGGCCAGGGTGCCAAACATCGGGTCGACGTCGCAGAAATCGGCCACGTCATAGCCGAAGTCCTTCATCGGCGACGTGAAGAAGGGCGAGATCCAGACGATGTCGGCGCCCAGGGCGGCGATGTAGTCGAGCTTGGAGGTAATTCCGGGCAAGTCGCCGATGCCGTCGCCATTGCTGTCGAGGAAGCTGCGTGGATACACCTGGTAGATGACGGCGCTGCGCCACCAGTCGGCGGGCAGATGGGCGAGATTGTTCTGGATGGTCGGCATGAATGATTTCTTAAAAGTTGCCTGTAGCGTTGGCTATCAGGGCGGCGCTGCTGGTTGGTAGGCGAACGTCTTATTTTAAAATTCAAAGCGCTTTGGGTATGAAATGAGTATAGTTCAAAGCGCTTTGAAAAGTAAAGCGATACACGTGCCAGACATACGATTTTTTTATGAGCGTGATTCAGGAAGGGAAAAACTGCGCGAAGAGGGCGTTTACGAACCCCCCCCAGCGGAGGCCGGGGTCGGACCCTGAGGGGGAATGGTCCCAGTGGGACCCATTCCGATCACGCAGTGACTGACCCCAGCTTTCTGCTGCGGGCCAATGCAATATTTAACTACCTAATTACCGGTCCCGCCGACTCGCCCGGCAACAGTTCGCACGGCCACAGTTCCTGCAGGTCGGTGACGGGCGTGCCGTCCATCAGGGCCAGCAGCATGTGGATCATCTTCGCGCCGGCGCCGCGCGGGTCGGGCTGGACGACGGTGGTGACGTTGTGGCCGGCCAGGGAATCTTCCATCACGCCCCAGACGATCAGCGACATCTCGCTGCCGATGGCGATGCCCGCGTCGAGCAGGGCGCGCACGGCGCCCACGCCCGACATGTGATTGTCGACGATGACGGCGGTGGGGCGGGGCGAGCGGGCCAGCAGGCGCTGCATGGCCTGGTAGCCAGCGCGGCGGTCGTGGGCGTTGTCGACCAGGTTGTCCGGGTCGACGGCCAGGCCGCCCGCCTGCATGGCGTGCTGGAAACTCTCGACGCGCTGGCGCACGAAGTTCAGGTCCGGCGTTGCGCTGATCAGGCCGATGCGCTGGTGGCCCAGCTGCGCCAGGCGCTCGACGGCCAGGCGCATGCCCGCCTCGTTATCGTAGTCGAACCACGCGTGCGGCTGGTTCAGCTGCGTGCGGCCATGCGCGACAAACGGCATGCCCTGCTGCGCCAGGTAGGCGATGCGCTCGTCGAACGGCTTTGTACGGCCAACGATCAGGCCGTCGATGCGGCGGCCCTTGACCATGCGTTCATACGTGTGGAATTCATTGGTGGCCGAAGCGGGCGCGATCATCATGTCCATCTGCTGCGCTTCCAGCGCTTCCGACATGCCGCCCACGATGTCGATGAACATGGGGTCGGCCAGGTCGTTCGGCATCAGCGGGTAGATGATGCCGACGATATTCGTGCGCCCCACGGCCAGGCTGCGCGCCATGGGATTGGGACGGTAGCCGGCCGCCTGCGCGGCGGCCAGTACCCGCTCGCGCGTGCGTTCGCTCACTTCCGGATAGCCATTCAAGGCGCGGCTGACGGTGGTTTCGGATATTCCTAGCGTTTTGGCGAGATTTTTGAGGTTCATGGATGCTGCAGTCGGGGTGGGTCGGGAGCGGTGCGGTGCCGTGCAATGCAGGGTAGTTTATCTGATAAATGCCGGAATGATCAGAGGTATGGCAAGCGGCGGCGGCGCCCAAAAAAATACGCGGGCAAACCCAGGGGCGCCCGCGCTAAAAGAGGATACTGCTGAATCACTACATTGAAGCTGCCGGCCATCGCGTGCAGCGGCGAAATGGTGGGTCCGGTTACTACCTGCCCCGAAATGCGGGCGGTGCTGCTGCCACTGGCTGGCGCCTTGCGGCGTCAGCCAGTGTTGGATGCCTCTGGTCAATAAAGAGCGTCTGATAAAACGTTCAGGGCAAGGCGCACGGTCGCAGACAGTACGCTAGTACGGCAAGACCGTGCAACGCCGCCATGGACGTTTTTCAGATGCTCTTACCACCACGACTCGACCTGGAAACCGACCGAGCTGCCGTTGGTCTTGCCACCAAACACGCCCGTCGACGACAGCGCCGATTCGGCAGCGGCGGCCGACTGGGCTGCCTTGTTCCATTTGGCATAGGTGTAGAAGGCGCGCAGCACGGGACGCGACCAGAAGCTGTTGCCGGCCGACAGTTGCGGCGCGAAGGTCAGCTTGGTGAGATTGCGGCTCTCGCCGCCTTCCGGCTTGACGATGTCGTGGCCCAGTTCCACGGCCAGGCTGTAGTTGTCCGTGAAGTGGTAGACGGGACGCGCGCCGATCGATGTCCATTTGCTGCTCACGCCTGCCGTTTCCTTGTCTTCGTAGACGAAGGTGCCCATGCCCGACCAGGCGCCTTTGGGCTGGATCATGATCTGTTCCGTCAGGCGCACGACCTTGTCATCCTTGCTGGCGCCCAGGCTGAAGCCGCCCGTGTTGGCAGCGCTGCCTTTGCCGTACTGCAGTGCCACCTTGTTGAAGCCGCCCAGCAGATTGCCTTGCGTATGCATGACGGTCAGCAAGTGGCCGCTGGCGATGGGAGCCGCGCCTTGCGCGTTGCGTTTCTGGTTGAATTGCAGGCCCAGGGTCAGTTCGCCATCGGGGTTGACCTTGATGCCGGAGAAGCGCAAGTCGTGGGACAGGCCCATGCGATTGCTGTCGCCATCGTCGGCCGTGCGCACGATGGCGTAGGCCAGCTTGGCGGCGCCCAGGTCGATGTTTTCCAGGCCGGCGCCCGGGCCGCTGTTATTCCAGAAGTAGTAATCGGTGATGTGTACGTCCTGGCGGTCATAGTAGCGCTTGCCGACCCAGGCGCGCGCTTCGGCGAAGGCGCCCGTGCCGATCTTGTCGGCGACCACGTTCATTTCACGCCACGCCGGGTCCGATTGCTCCCAGTCCTGGTTCTGATTGACGGAAAACGCCACCAGGGTATTGATGCGGAAAGTGGTGCCGTTGGCTGCCTTGAAGGCTTCGCCGCCGAATTTCAGCTCGCCGTAGGTTTCGCACTCATTGCCCAGACGATACTTGGACGATGCGCCAGCCAGGCCGAAACACGCTTCCTTGCCGCCTTCGCTGCTGGTGCCGAAGCCCGAACGGATGTAGCCGCCGAAGTCGATCGGCAGGGCGGCCTGGGCCGACGCGCTCAAGGCCATGAGCACTGCCGCTGGCAACGCTTTCAAGAAAAATTTGTTCATTGTGTCTCCAGTGTTTTTATAGGTGTGGGATTAGCGCGCGTAATTTCGCACAACCAAAGCGCTTTAGTTATGTTTCAAAGCGCTTTGAGTATAGTTCAAAGCGCTTTGATCAGTAAACTAGTTTTATTCCTTGAAACTTTTGAGGTGTTGCGGAGAAACATCAAGGCGGGCGGCGGCGCGTGGACGCCGCCGTGTACGGCAGGAGGAACGGTGATGGTCGTGACTTATTGCTGCGCCTTGCAGGCGGGCAGGGCGGCCGTGCCCGTTGCTGCACCAGCTGGATGACGCAAAAAGGCCAGGATCAGCAGGGCCGAGGCCGTCGTAATGCTGGCCAGCACATACAGCAAGTGGCGGAAAGCGGCGCCATACGCTTGCGCCAGTTCGGCGGCGCCGGCCTGCGGCAACAGAACGCCTGCATGGCGTAATTCTCCCAGTGCCAGGAAGGGCGCCGCCAGCGCCGCCTGCTCGGGGGCGAGGCCGGGCACCTTGCCCAAGGCCGCCATCGTGAGCGTACCGAGCAGCGCGCTGACGATGGCCAGCGCCAGGCCTTCACCCGCCACGCGCGTCGTGTTGAAGATGCCGGCCGCCATGCCGGCCCGCTCGACGGGCACGACGCTGATGGCCAGGCCATCCATCAAGCCCCACGGCAGGCTGATGCCGCAGCCGATCAGCAGCAGCGGCCCGATCAAGGTAGCGGGCGCCTGGCCCGGTGCGCAGGTGGACAGCCACAGCAAGCCACCGGCCGCCAGTAGCAGGCCGCTGGCGCAGATGTGCGCGGCAGCGATGCGCTGCGCCGCCATGCCGGCCAGGATCGGCAGCACCAGCATGGGCGCCGACAGGGCGATCATCATGCGTCCCGCCTCCAGCGCGCTGTAGCCTTCGATGCCGATGAAGCGGGCCGGCAGCAAGACCAGCAGCACGACAAAGGAAAATGCGGGCGCGGCCGCCAGCAATTGCACGCCGGCAAAGGCGGGCAGGCGGAACAGGGTCAAGTCCAGCATGGGGCGCGCCGCGCGCCGCTCCACGCGGATGAAAACGGCCAGCAGCAAGGCTGCGCCACCGAACAATCCCAGGCTGGCGGCACTGCCCCAACCACTATCGGGCGCCTGCAGCAAGCCATAGGTAAATAGGGACAGCGCACCGGTAAACGTCAGGGCGCCCGGCCAATCGACGCCTTGCGCCTGTGGGTCGCGCGATTCGCGCATGGCGCGCGCGGCGGCCAGCAGGGCGGCCAGGCCGGCCGCGGCCGTGGCCGCAAAAATGGCGCGCCAGCCCGTGTGCGTGATCAAGGTGCCTGCCAGGAAGGGGCCGAAGGCCAGGCCCACGCCGAAGGCCGTGCCGATCAGGCTGAAGGCGCGCGCACGGGCGGGGCCGTCGAATTCCTGCGCCAGGGCCGCCAGTCCGCTCGACAGGGCCATGGCGCAACCGAGGCCCTGGACGGCGCGCAGCACGTCGAGCCACACAATGCCGGGCGCGGTCGCCAGTGCCAGCGCGGCGGCGGAAAACACGGCCATGCCCAGCAGGAACACGCGCTTGCGGCCATAGCGGTCGGCCAGCGCGCCGGCCACCATCAGGCAGCCGCCAAAGCTGAGCATGAAGGCATTCGTGATCCACGCCAGCGCCAGCGGCGTGCCGTGCAGGTCGGCGGCGATGGCGGGAATGGCGATGGCCGGCCCCGTAAAACTGAGCGGCATGCATAGCGCGGCCAGGCAGACGGCGGCCAGCACCAGCATGCGCCGTGCAGTGGCTGGTTCCGGGGCTTGTGCGCGAAGAGTCGTATCCATGGGAATGATTCCAGAAAGAGGGAATCCGATGATAATATGGACGTAATCCGTGAAAAAGTGGTTGAAAATCCTCTCATAACGGACAAATATTCCCTAGTGAGATCGCATGGATAATCTGAATGGTATTGCCGCCTTCGTGCGCGCGGCGGAAACTTCCAGCTATGTAGCGGCCGGGCGGCTGCTTGGCGTGTCGGCTTCGGCCGTGGGCAAGAGCGTGGCGCGGCTGGAAGAAAAGCTGGGCGTGCGCCTGCTCAACCGCAGCACGCGGCGCATCAGCCTGAGCAACGAGGGCGCGCTGTTCTACGAGCGTTGCCAGCGCATCCTGGCCGACCTCGGCGATGCCGAGGCGGAACTGTCGCACCTGGCCGAGGCGCCGCGCGGCAAGCTGCGCGTCAGCCTGCCCGTGATCGGCTACCGCATCATCCTGCCCCTGCTGGCCGAATTTACGCGGCTGTACCCGGAGATCGAACTCGACCTCGATTTCAACGACCGCCTCGTCGACGTGGTGGCCGAAGGCGTCGACGTGGCCGTGCGCAGCGGTACGCTTACCGATTCGCGTCTGATGGCGCGCGAACTGGGGCCGTTTGCCTTTGCCATCGTCGGCTCGCCCGCGTATTTCGCCCGCCATGGCGTGCCGGCCACGCCGCGCGCGCTGGAAGAGCACGCTTGCGTGCGCTACAAATTTCCCACCACGGGCAAGTTGCAGGAATGGGCATTGCAGCGCGCCGAGGGCGACAGCGGCGGGGAGTTGCGCTTGCCGACCGCCTTGACTTGCAACAATATCGAAGCCTTGATCGGCGCCGCCACGCAGGGCGTGGGCCTCGCTTATCTGCCTGACTTTATCGTGCGCGACGCCATCGCGCGCGGCGAACTGCAAGCCGTGCTGACCGGCTACTTGCTGCACTCGAGTAAGTTCTGGGTTCTGTGGCCGTCAAGCCGCCACTTGTCGCCAAAAATTCGCGTCTTTGTTGACCATTTGTGTACCCACTTGCATTTCTCTTCGCTCCCTCCCGGCCCCGCGCCACTTCCTTGATGCCCCTGGCCGCCGCGCTGGCGGCTGCTTGGGGAATATTCCTACCCTAAAGCGATTAATCCTAACGTCGCCGAATTTATATTTGCTGCACCGCATCAAGCTATGCCGCACGGCATCAACTTATACCTTTTCTGAATAACCATCATTCGTTATTGAAATTGCCATAAGGAATTTATTTATGTTAATTTCATATCTGTTTCTGCAACATTGCATCGGCTCGCCGCTTGCGGGGACATGGGCAGGATTAGGCGCCATCAGCGTGTAGTAACCAACAATTAAGGGATGATAGTCCCGTTCCGTTCAGGGAGTGTGCATGAAGACAGTCACGACGACACCGCCGGATCCGGCATCAGCCGCGACAGCGAAACCGGCCCGCAAAACGGGTTTGCTGCTCGGTGGCGGTGCACCAAATTCCACCTTGATCGCCGGTGCCCTGGCCGCGTTTCTCGATGAGGGCATCGAATTCGACGTCATTTCCGCCTCGGGCGCCGGTGTGTTGATGGGCTTGCTTTACACGACGCCGCACGAAGCCACGCCGCGCCAGGCCTTGCAAAGCTGGGCCGACACGGGCGTGGCCGACAGCATCTACAAGATGATCCCGATCAACTACAAGGTCTTCCAGAAGCCGGGCATGCATGCGAGCACTTTCCGCGATGCCTTCCAGCCGCCGGCCAACAATCCTTTTTTTCAGGCGTTCCAGCAAACGTTTGCGAGCGTGCCCACGGCCTGGTCCGACTGGGGCAAGCTGATGGTGTCGTCGCTGTCGCCATCGGACTTGTCGGCGAAAAGCCTGGGCCTGTGCGCGCATTTGCCCTTCCTGGAAAAAGCCGTGGATTTCTCGGGCGTGGCGCGCATGCGCCCCGATTTCTACATCAATGCCTACAACCTCAGCGAGCACCGCATGCAAATCTGGGGCAAGCACGAGATCGAACCGATCCACGTGCGTGCGGCCCTGTCGTTCCCGTTCCTGTATGCACCGACGACCATCGCCGGCGACGACTACATCGAAGGCGCGGCCCTCGACACCCTCAATTTCGACCCGTTTATCGAAGGCAAGGGCGAGCACCATGACGCCGACACCCTGGTCATTCTCGACATCCTCGGCGACGAGCGCTTGCTGCGCAAGCCGCGCAACCTGTACGACGCCTGGGTGCGCTCCATCATTACGCCGCTCGTGAAGATTTCCAAGAGCGAGCTGCGCCTGTTTGAGCTCGAGCACAACACGGATGCGCGCACGGGCCAACCCAAGCGGCGTTTGCTCAAGCTCGACTTGATGGGCGGCATCCCGGAGCAGCACTGGCCCGACACCCTGGACTGGTCCAATTCGAACATGCAACTGCTGTTCGACGTGGGCTACAAGGCGGGGCTGGCGTTTTGCCGACAGCATGGCGACTTGCTGCGCCGCGCACCTGACGCCGCCCCAATGGCGGCTTAGCCGCTTGCAAGCGATCCCGGCCACCTGATCGGCAGCTCTTATCCCGCCTGGCCTTGCCAGGCTACCTTTTTACTGTGACACACCATGAATATCACCAAGCAATTAATTCTGACCCTCACCATCGCCTTGCTGGCCCTGCTATTGCTGGGCGCCGGCGGCGCCATCCAGCTGCAGCGCGCCCAGGAGCGTTTTGACACCGTGCAAAACCGTATCATTCCCAGCATCCAGGGCTTGAATGCGGCCAAGGGTTTCCTCGCCGATTCGCGCCTGGCCGGCTACCGCCTGTCCGTGTTCTCGAACCTGGCCGACAAGACGGCGCTGGACAAGGCCGTGGCCGATGCCAACACGAATTTCGACAAGGTCATCGCCACCTACCGCGCCGAGCGCCTGTATGACGCGACGGACAGCAAGATGCTCGACGCCGACCAAGCCGCCATGGAAGCCTACCGCCGCGCGCTGGCGCCATTCTTTGCCGCCGCCTACGCGGGCGACATGGATGGCGTGCGCGCCACCTTGCTGGCCGGCACGCCGCTGGCCATCACGGCCGCCGCCGCGAAAAAGAGCATGGATGACCATATCGCCTACAACAACAAGCTGGTCGATGACGTGAAGGCGGAAAGCCTGGCCGCCTACGACACGGCGTTCAACACCATGCTGGCCGTGCTGGGCGTGGCCGTGCTGCTGACGGGCGCGCTGGCCTGGCATATCTACCGCACCATCAGCGGCGGCCTGGGCAATATCGAGCACACCCTGGAGCGTGTCAGTGCCTCGCTGGACCTGTCCGCCGCCATGCCCGTCGAGCGCATGGACGAAGTGGGCCGCACGGCCACGGCCTTCAACAAGTTCCTCGAGCGCATCGTCGGCGTGATCGCCACCGTGCGCGCCTCGGCCGATACGGTCAGCGTGGCGGCCGCGCAGATTTCCGCCGGCAACGCGGACCTGTCCGTGCGCACGGAGCAGCAGGCGTCGTCGCTGGAAGAAACGGCGTCCAGCCTGGAAGAGCTGACCTCGGCCGTGCGTCAGAATACGGACAATGCGCGCCAGGCGAATTCATTGGCCGTGTCCGCCTCGGACGTGGCTCGCAAGGGCGGCGCCGTGGTGGCGCAAGTGGTGGGCACGATGGGCTCGATCAACGAGTCGGCGAAGAAGATCGCCGACATTATCGGCGTAATCGACGGCATTGCCTTCCAAACCAATATTCTGGCGCTGAACGCGGCCGTGGAAGCGGCCCGTGCAGGCGAGCAGGGCCGTGGCTTCGCCGTGGTGGCCACCGAGGTGCGCAACCTGGCGCAGCGCTCTGCGGCTGCCGCCAAGGAAATCAAGGGCTTGATCGAGGATTCCGTGGATAAAGTCAACACGGGCAGCGCGCTGGTCGATCAGGCGGGCGCGACGATGGAAGAAATCGTCGCCAGCATCCGCCGCGTGACGGACATCATGGGCGACATCGCCAACGCCAGCCACGAGCAGAGCGCCGGCATCGAGCAGGTGAACCAGGCCATCTCGCAAATGGACCAGGTCACCCAGCAAAACGCGGCCCTGGTGGAAGAGGCGGCCGCCGCGGCCTCCTCGCTGCAAGACCGCGCCATCGAGCTGGTCGACGTGGTGGCCGTGTTCCGCCTGCGCGGCGACGCCCAAGGGACGGCGTTGAAAGTGGCGGGCGGCTTGCCGGCCCCGGCAACAACTGCCGCGAGCCGGCGGGTGGCGCTGCCGGGACGTAGTGCTCGCGGCTAAATCTTTTGACCGCTCCGGTTCATTTAAGGGGCGGTATTAGGAAAAAAGCGTAGGTATCCAGCGATGTCAGGTCCGCCTCCAGCACTTTTGTCTTTTGGATGGAGTCGGCCTTCGTTGACTGCTACCTCTTCAAAGTCAAACGGACTGATTCCTTCCAGGCAGGCTACATTGATCCCGAATTGATCGGGTTTTGACCGGCGTTGGTGATGTGTGTATATACCGCATTTTGAGCAGAAATAGTGCTTCGCTTGCATGGTGTGAAACTGATAGAGGGTGAGCAATTCCTCTCCAGAAGTGATCTCTATATCCTGAAGCGCCGCAGAAACCGCTATCGCACCGCGCATGCGGCAATAGGAGCAATTGCAGCGCCTTGCTGTCTTGAGTCCGTCGATAAGTCGAACTTGAAATCGTACAGATCCACAATGGCATGAACCTTGTAACTTTCCATCCGTGCTTTTCATTTTTTTCCTTTCAATGACGGCTTATGGTCGTTCAATCAAAGACAATCCGTTGCCCCAGCTCGAATTGATTCTCATGGCAATAAAACAGGATAAGCGGCGTGTCCTTCGAATAGATCATCGCGTCGTCACGTGAGGGCACAAAAATATCCGGCCAGTTCTCGATCAGGAACGCACTGCTGCAGACGAAGCATTCGTCTTCTCCAAACACCACGACGACCTGCTGAATTCCCGGCATACGGGCACGTAACCAGCTGCTTGCGGCGGCCACATCGTCTCCGAAGGCGAGCCGCTCGATTGAATCGACGGTGTCAACGTTCAGGCCCAGATGCGTCTTCGAGTCATGAAGGCCGACCAAATCATAGGCATGGCGAGCTTCCTCGGCATCCAGCCAGACAATATCGGCCGAGTGATGCTGTAGCTCCTGAACTCTCCAATGTGTTGCATTCATAATTTTCAAAATCTAAGGGCTCTTGGCCAGCGTTTCTAGGGTAGCATCGTGCTCAGGTGTGGATACATGCCTTGTCATTTGTTTGTATAGCCAGAATGCAATTATATTGATATTAATAGGGAGATACCCCACTGATGCAAATCGAAGAAAGCATCCACATTGCCGTCCCGCCCACGGTCGTCGATCAGATTTGGAGCGAGGTCGACCGATGGCATCAGTGGGATCCGGACACCAAGCAAGCCCGGCTCAATGGGCCATTTGCGGTGGGCACACATGGCCGTATCGTTCCCAGCAAGGGGATGGGCATTCCGATGCTCGTCACGGAGCGCTCCGCGGGCCGCTCGTTTACCGTCGAAGGCTACATCCCTTTGTTCCGCATCCATTTCGAGCACACGGTGGTTGCCGCAGATGGCGGATCGGAAGTCGTTCACCGCGTGTGGTTCACTGGAGCGCTTGCCTTTTTGTTCGGGCCAGGCGTTGCCAGGCAAGTCCGGGACGGGCTTCCCAGGACGATGCGCTCGCTCAAGGCCTATGCCGAGAAGCGCAACGAGACTCCCCATGATGGTGAAGCGGCGGGGCCAGCGCGACAACAGCCTGATAGATAGTTTCCCCTCGTCAATTCCTTGCAAACTGCCGCGTCAAATTAACGTGCCGTTCCCCTCATGATGGAATACAATTCTTGCGTGGCAGCCAGCTTGCCTGGCAATGCCGGGCACGGCGCCTTTGACCTCGGAAAGATGTTTGCTTATGACTCTGCAGTTCCCCCTGCCGAATGTACCTCTTGCGCCTTGCGCGCCATCGAGTCGGTCCCAGCCACTCGGCTCCCTGTTTGCCCTGACCCTGTTCTGCCTGATTCCAGCCGCGTCCGTGATGGCGGCTGCGCCCGCCAGCAGCAGCGTCATGCTGGAAGAGCTGACGAGCACGGAGTTGCGCAGCCGTATCGACCACGGCGCCACGACCGTGTTGGTGCCGATAGGTGGCGTCGAGCAGAGCGGGCCGTATATCGCGCTGGGCAAGCATAATGTGCGCGCCGGGCTGCTGGCGCGGCAGATTGCGCAAAAACTGGGCAATACCATTGTCGCGCCTGTCGTTTCCTATGTGCCCGAAGGTGCGATTGTTCCGCCGGCCGGCCACATGCGCTTTGCCGGTACGATCTCGATTCCGCCCGCCGCTTTCGAAGCCGTGCTGGAAGGGGCGGCCGCCAGCCTGCGCCAGCATGGTTTCCGCGACATCATCTTCCTCGGCGACCATGGCGGCTATCAAAAAAACGAGCAGAACGTGGCCAACAAGCTCAACCGTGCCTGGGGCAAAGCCGCCACCGCCAAGGATGCGCGCGCTTACGCCTTGCTCGACTACTATGACATCACGCAATCGGCGTATATTGCCGAGCTGCAAAAGCGCGGCCACAGCAGCGCCGAGATCGGCCTGCATGCGGGCTTGGCGGACGCGGCGCTGATGCTGGCGACGGACCCGTCGCTGGTGCGCAGCGAGGCCATGGCGCACGGACCCAAGCCCGGCGTGGCGGACGGCGTGCGCGGCGACGCCTCGCGGGCGACGGCTGAACTGGGCCAGATCGGTATCAAGCTGCAGGTGGACACGTCGGTGGCCGCCATCAGGCAGCTGCTGCAACGTACTAAATAATTCCGCTGGAAGTGCTGAACTTCCGGCTTTTGCAACGAAACGACGCGAAATTATATGAAAAAATCTCAACGACGCACCATCGTCACCTTGTCCGCCTTGGCTGCCGCATTGGCCGGCCTGGGCGTGGCCAGCCAGGTCATCGGCGCCAGCACGCCGGCCCCGGCCGCCGTAGCGCCGGCCGCCGCCTATTCGCCGCTGCCGGGCATGCCGCCGCTGGTGGATCCGAAAAACGTGTACGGCAGCATCGCCAGCAGCAATATGAGCCCCGTCGTCAAGGATCATTTGCGCCGCGTCTATGTGCCCAATTTGCGCTCGAACGATGTGTACGTGATCGACCAGGAGAGCCTGAAAGTGGTCGACAAGTTCAAGGTCGGCAGCGGCCCGCAGCACGTCGTGCCGTCGTGGGACTTGCACACCCTGTGGGTGGCGAACAATGCCGAGCGCACGGACAAGGGCAGCTTGACGCCAATCGACCCGTTGACGGGCAAGCCGGGCAAGGAAGTGCCCGTCGATGACCCCTACAATATGTACTACACGCCCGATGGCAAGTCCGCCATCGTCGTGGCCGAAGCGCGCCACCGCCTCGATTTCCGCGATCCGAAGACCATGGCCGTGCAGTATTCGATCGACACGCCCCAGTGCGGCGGCATCAACCATGCGGACTTTTCGAATGACGGCCGCTACGCCATGTTCACCTGCGAGTTCGACGGCACCATCGCCAAGATCGATCTGGTGGGCCGCAAGGTCGACGGCTACCTGAAATTGCAGATGCCGGCCAAGCGCTTTGCCGAGTCCGGTCCTGTGGGCGGCCCGGCGAATGAAATCTGCAGCGTCAAGAAGGGCATGCCGCAAGACATACGCATCTCGCCAGACGGCAAGAAATTCTTTATCGCCGACATGGACGCCGACGGCGTGCACATCGTCGATGGCGCCACCCTGAAGGAAATCGGCTTCATCCAGACGGGCGTGGGCGCGCACGGCCTGTACCCTAGCCGTGACGGCAAGAAATTGTACGTGGCCAACCGCGGCACGCACCGCATCCATGGCAAGCCGAAGGGCAAGGGCAGCGTCAGCGTGATCGATTTCGCGACGGAAAAAGTCGTGTCGAACTGGCCAATTCCCGGCGGCGGCAGCCCGGACATGGGCAATGTGTCCGCCGACGGCAAATATCTGTGGCTGTCCGGCCGTTTCGACGACGTGGTCTACCGCATCGATACGAACAGCGGTGACGTTGCCAAGGTCAAAGTCGGCCAGGAGCCGCACGGCCTGACCGTGTGGCCGCAGCCGGGCCGCTATTCGCTCGGCCATACGGGCAACCTGCGCTAGGCTGGCGCATGGCGCTTCCTGGAGTAACTGCGGCGGATATACAGTCGTGATTGCCTAAAAAGCAATATTGGCGCATACTGTATTTTCTATTCCACTACCTCCAGGGAGCGCCACCATGATTCTTGATCACATCGGTTTGAATGTCAGCGATGCACAGGCCAGCAAGGCCTTCTTTTCGGCCGCCCTGGCGCCACTGGGCGTATCGGTGGTGATGGAAGAGCAGGGCTGGGTTGGCATGGGCAAGGATGGCAAGCCCGATTTCTGGTTCGGCGTGGGTGACAAGCCGCATGCCGGCATGCATCTGGCCTTCGCGGCGGACAACCGTGGCCAGGTGGACGCGTTCTACAAGGCCGCGCTGGAAGCGGGCGGCAAGGATAATGGCGCGCCAGGCATCCGCGCCCTGTACCACCCGAATTACTATGGCGCTTTCGTGCTGGGGCCCGATGGCCACAATGTCGAAGCCGTCTGCCACCGTCCCGAGCCTTGACGCCGGGCATTACCTGAAGAGAGCAGCATGAAGCACAGCGCCACCCTGTTTGCCGACGATGCCGGCCGCTATGCCTACGTCAAAGCGGGTTTTTCCTGGCCGGCCCTGTTCCTGGGCTCGTTCTGGGCCGTCGCCAAGCGCCGCTGGTGGCTGTTGCTGCTCATGCTGGCGATGGATGCCTGCCTGTGGTTTGGCAGCCATCTGGCCACCGGAATGCGTATCGGCCCGATGATGCTGCTGATGGCTGGCGCGGAACTCAGTTACCTGCTGGCGCGTGGCTGGTATGGCAACCGCTGGCTGGAAGCCTCGCTGCGCAGCCATGGCTACAAGCCCGTCGTGCCAGGCACGGGCGCCGTTGGCTGAGCCTGCCTGGCACAAATATCTCCCTCTGTTACTGACGTTTGCCAAGGGCAAGCTGTCCAGTACAAACTTTCTGCGCTGCCTGGCGCACCTTTGATCCAGATCATCCCTCACCTGCGGTGCTCACGTAGCCTTGGGACTCGCGTTGCAAAGCATCTTCCCACCAACCGGATATGTTTTTTCGCGTTTCGTGGCGTAGCCCGGCCGTCTGCCTCACCCGTTCGACAGCCGGTGGTGCCGCCATATGTCCACCCAACCGCTATTTAATGAGGAACTCCATGTATCCATATTCCCGTAGTGTTACCCCCGCCGCCAAAAACCACCTGGAAGCACAACTGGCTTTTTTCAATGGCCTGTCGAAGTCGCTGTTTCAATCGATGCAGCAGTTCAGTGACCTGAACATGCAGCTGGCGCAAGGCTTGCTGGAAGAAACCACGGTCACCAGCCAGAACCTGCTGACGGTCGAGCGCGCTGAAGATGCGTTCCAGGTGGCTGCCGCATCGGGCCAGCCAGCCGCCGAGCAATTGCGCAAGTACCAGCAACAGGTGTCGCGCCTGGCAGCCGATACGCAGGTCGAACTGGCCAATGTGGCAGAGCGTCATGTGAATGAAACGAGCCGTACCGCGAAGGCCCTGGCCGAAGAAGTGGCCCGCACCGCTTCGGAAGAAACGGAGAAAAACGTGCGCAAGCAGCAGGAAGCGATGCAGCGCATGGCCGAACCGTTCCAGGCTTATCAGCAAAACGGCGCCAACCGCGACCAGCAACGTGGGGCGCAAAGCCGTGACGGTCAAAGCCTGCAAAGCGCCAGCCACCAGGGCAGCCAGCAGTCGGCGGGCAGCGAAGGCTCGGCCAGCGGCAGCGCCTCGCAAGCGGGCTCTGCACAAAGCAAGAGCGGCGCCAGCCGCAAAGAGTAAGCACGAGGCTGCTTGCAGCTGAGCCGCATCGCGAGGGCCGAGCCTTGCTATGCGGCCAGACGGCACGCGGTATCGTGCGTATTGGTTCAGGCAGAACGCCCGCCCTTCACGGGGCGGGCGTTTTGTCGTAGGCGTGCGGCTCAGGCGCTCGCGTGGCCGCGCCAGGTACGCGGGGCTGCAAGGCTATGCCTGCCGGCAAGGCTGTATCTGACAAGACCGCGGACAAGACTGCGGACGAGGCCGCGTCACCGCTCCCGGTTCCGCTGTTCGCCTCGATGAAGGCGCTGACGGCATCCAGGGTGGGCGCCAGCCTGCGCAAGGGGCCGGCCAGCGTGGCGACCAGGGTGGCGTGGCCCACGTGGTCGAAATAGGTTTCCGTCACGGGCCGGTGCAGCGCCCGCAAGGCGCTGGCCAGGCCGCCCGTGTTGCGTTGCGGATTGACCAGCTTGTCCTTGCCGGGCAACGGGGCGATCAGCAGGGCGGGCGGGGCGTCGGCCGTCACATGGTGGATGGGCTGCGAAGCGGCGGGCGTGTCCGGGTAAAAGAAGACGGGCCGGGTGGTGGTGTTTTCGATGGGCAGGAAATCATAGGGGCCGGCCAGGCCTATCCAGCCCCGCAAGTCGTGCGGACGCATGCCGTGGCGCGCCAGCAGGCTGGCGTCGAGCGCCAGCATGGCCGCATTGTAGGCGCCGGCGCTATGGCCCATGACGAACAGGCGCGTCGGGTCGCCGCCATGGCGGCGCGATTCCATCGCGGCCCAGGCTACGGCGCGGGCCGCATCCTGCAAGATTTCGGGGTAGTGCACGTCCGGATACAGCCGGTAATCGGCGATCACGGCCAGGTAGCCGCGCGCCGCGAGCGCGTGGCCGACGAAGGCATAGTCGGCGCGTTCGCCCGTCGTCCAGTTGCCGCCATAAAAGAACACCACGACGGGCACGGGTCCCGTGCGGGCCTTGGGGGCATACACATCGAGTTTCTGCCGTGGCAGGGGGCCGTAGGCCAGGCCCCGCGTCACTTGCGAGGCGCTGCCGGACGACAAGGCATTGATGGCGGTCAAGGGCGAGCAGGCTGCCAGGCCGGCAGCGAGCGGGATGGCCGCCAGCACGCCGAGCAGGGTGGTGCGCAGGATCGTCATGCAAGCTCCCGATGTTGGTGGATGATGCTTGCAGTGTAGGCCAGGCTGGGCAGGGCGCACACGGGAAAGTTGCTCTCTAGCATAGATAAATGTTGCATGCGTCAATCAATCCTGTAACAGCCATTTGCGCGCCGTGGCGATGACGGCGTCCGACAGCGTGCGCGTGAGGGGCGTCTGGATATCCCAGGCATGCCAGGTCAGGGGCACGTCGAGCGCTTGCCCGGCCGCCACGTCGATGAGCCGGCCGGCGGCCAGCGCTGTTTCCGCCTGCAGCAAAGGCACCATGCCGTAAGCATAGCCCGCTTCGATGAAGCGTACGAAGTCGCGCGCAGAACCGAGCACATGGTGCGGATAGCGGCCCGTGTAGCCGAGGCGGTGCTGCAGGTAGCGCTCGTGCAGCGCATCCTTGCTGCCAAACGTGATGGCGGGCGCCTGGCTGACGGCTTCCACCGTAAAACCATGGGGAAACCACTGCTGCGCGAACCCTGGTGAGGCCACGCACAGGTAGCGCATGCCGCCCAGCGGCGTGGCCGTGGTGCCGGCCACCAGGTCGTTGGCGCTGGTGACGCAGGCAAACACGCGCCCTTCGCGCAGCTGGCTCAGGGTATGGTCTTGGTCGTCGAGGCGGATATCGAGCAGGCAGGACGGCGGCAACAGCAGCGGCCCCAGCGCTTCCGGAATCCAGGTGGCGGCGCTGTCGGCGTTGACGGCGATGGCCAGCGCCGGCAATTGCGTGGTGGGGCCGGGCTGGGCGTCGAGCGCCGCTTCGAGCAGCTTGACTTGCCGGTAGTGGGCGATCAGGCGCTGGCCCGCTTCCGTCGGCATGGGCGGGTGGCTGCGGATGATCAGCAGGGTGCCTTCCAGATTTTCCAGGGTGCGGATGCGCTGCGACACGGCCGGCTGGCTGATCGCCAGCGCCTGCGCGGCCTTTTCAAAGCTGCCCAGTCCGATCACGGCGTCGAGGGCGGCCAATCCACGGTAATCGACGACACGCATAAGTTTCTCTTATATATGGTTAGAATCATTCATTATACTTATATTTACTTTTTCTTTACACTGTTGAAATAGGGTAACAACTCCACTCTGCCGCGCGGTCCTCCTGGTTCCGCACCACCCTCCACCTACCTCTGATGACTTTGCCTTTGCCGGCAGAGCGTGGGCGGCCGTGCGCGTGATGGAAAGCAATAAAGGAATCGATATGGACAGCGCAATCTTCTTGAAAGGCATGGGGCTCGGCGCGAGCCTGATCGTGGCCATCGGCACGCAAAACGCCTTTTTGCTCAAACAGGGCTTGAAGCGCCACTACGTGCTCACCTGTATCCTGGTCTGCCTCGTGTGCGACGCGATGTTGATCACGGCCGGCGTGGCCGGCATGGGCACGTTCATCGCCGACAACCCGAATTTCCTGCTGTGGGCCAAGGCCGGCGGCGCCACGTTCCTGATCGCCTACGGCTTGCGCGCGGCGAAGTCCGCCTGGCGCCCAACGGCCCTGACGGTGTCGGCCGCCAAGTCGCCCGAAGGCTACTGGGCCGTGATCGGCGCGGCGCTGGCGTTCAGCCTGCTGAACCCGCACGCCTTCCTCGACACGGTCATCCTGCTCGGCTCGATCGGCGGCCAGCATGAAGGCGTGGGACGCTTCTACTTCGCCGGCGGCGCCATCATGGCGTCGGCCCTGTGGTTCTTCCTGCTGGGCTTTGGCGCCCGCTACCTGGCGCCCGTGTTTGCCAAGCCCATGGCCTGGCGCGTGCTCGACGGCATCATTGCCCTCGTCATGTGGGCCATCGCCGCCTCGCTGTTCCTGTAAGCGTGACAAGCGCCGCAGCCTGCCTGCGGCGCGCGGCAATTCCCCGTAGAATAGCCGTCAACTTGACGCTATGCTTTTCAGGAATGCCATGACCAACACGCCAGACTCCCTGCACATCGTGTGCCCCCATTGCGACGCCGTCAACCGCCTGCCCGCCGCGCGGCTCGCGGAACAGCCCACTTGCGGCAAGTGCCAGAAGGATTTATTCACGGGCCAGCCCGTGGACCTGGCCAGCGCCCGTTTCCTCAAGCATATCGAACGCAGCGACATTCCCGTGCTGGTCGACTTCTGGGCGCCGTGGTGCGGCCCGTGCCGCAGCATGGCGCCATTCTATGTGCAAGCCGCCAAGACCCTGGAGCCGGCGTTTCGCGTCGTCAAGGTGAATACGGAAGCGTCGCCGGACCTGGGCAGCCGTTTCAATATCCGCAGCATTCCCACTCTGGCCCTGTTTCGCAAGGGCGTGGAAGTGGCGCGCCAGCCGGGCGCCATCGATGCCAATGCCATCGTCGCGTGGGCGAGGGACAAAGCCCGCCTTTGAGCCGACAGGAAAACCAGTACGGTTTTCCATTTGACATTTAATATGGCGCCATATTATATTGCGCCATATGATAAAACTCGAACAGAAATACACGGCCTTGCTCGGTGATGTGCAGCGCCGCGCGCTCGGCGCGGACACGCAGGCATCGATCGGACGCTTGCGCCTGTGCTTTGAAGTGCTGGGCCTGGCGTCCGCCATCGATGGCGATTGCGCTGTGCGCCTGGGCCGGCATGGCTTGTCGGAAGGGAAATTTGTGCTGCTGTCTCTGTTGCGCGACGTGCCCGACGGACTTTCGCCGCACGAACTGGCCGAGCGGGCAGGCGTGACGCGCGGCACCATCACGGGCTTGCTCGACGGCCTGGAACGCGACGGTTTCCTCGCGCGCCATGCTGACCAGCTTGATCGGCGCAAGCTGCTGGTGCGCCTGAGCCCCAAGGGAGAAGCGGCCGCCGCGACCCTGGTCGATGAGCACGCGCAGTGGATCGCCAGCCTGTTTGCCGATTTCACGCCGGCAGAAATGCAGCTATTGAGTGCGCTGCTGGAAAAAGCCTGGCGCAAGACAGACCGGGGTGCCGCATGAGCCGCGGCGTCGCCGACATCGCGCCAGCGCGCCTGGCCCTGCTGAACGGGGGCAATGTGCCCAGCGCCACCCTGACGGAAGGGCTGGCCATCGATTTCGCCCAGCTGCTTGCCGCGGCCGTGCCTGGTATTGGCGCCGCCCACCTGGAGCAGATGCGCGCGCAGGCGGCAGACGGCATCACCAGGCGCATGGCGCTGGCGGCGCAATTGCTGCTGGACGCCAAGGCCGATCTGGCTGTGCTGCAAGCCCACCCATCCGACATGGTACGGGGCTGGGCCTGCTTTGCCATCGCCGCCCAGGCTGGATTGAGCTTGCCGCAGCGGCTGGCCGCCATGCGGCCGCTGGCCGACGATGGCCACTTCGGCGTGCGTGAATGGGCCTGGCTGGCGCTGCGTCCCCATCTGGCGGCGCATCTTGACGAGGCCATCAGCTTGCTGGTGCCGTGGACGGCGGACCCGTCGGAGCGGGTGCGCCGCTTTGCCTGCGAAGCGCTGCGTCCGCGCGGCGTGTGGTGCGCGCATATCGCCCGGTTAAAGGCGCAGCCGCAGCTGGCCTTGCCCGTGCTGCAGCCTTTGCGCGCCGACCCGGCCATCTACGTGCAGGATTCCGTGGCCAACTGGCTCAACGATGCGGCCAAGAGCCAGCCGGACTGGGTGCGCAGCCTGTGCGCGCAATGGCTGCAGGAAAGCCCCGCTGCCGCGACGCGACGCATCTGCAAGCGCGCCCAGCGCTCGCTTTCTTAATTCTTTGGAGGAAAACATGCATTATCTGTTAGAACTGTACAGCCCGAAACCGGCCTGGCTGGCCCTCGATGGCGCCGCGCGTCAGGCGTATTTCGACACGGTCGGCACCGGCATGGCGGCCTTGTCCGGCATGGGCGCCGAAGCGCTGGCCATGGGCGCCATCGATGGCGGCAAGCTGCATGCGGCTGCCCAGCAATTCTATGCCGTCTGGCGTTTCCCGGACGAGGCGGCACTGGACGCCTTGCTGGCCGGCATCGCCGGCACGGGCTGGCATGATTACTTCGACACCATCAACGCGGCTGGCACGGCCGTGGATTTCCCTGGCCACCTGGCGCAGCTGGCGGCCATCTAAGCGTACGGCGTTTTCCTTGCCACTGAGGTAAAGTTGGCATTTCCATCTGAATACCGACGTTGATGCCGACCAAACTGCTCTCCACCCTGTTGCTTGCCCTGGCGCCCATGCTGGCGTCGGCAGTCCCCGCCACTCCGCAAGCGCTCGTCGCCGCCGCCCGCAAGCAGGTGGGCGTGACCGTGCAGTACGATCCGCGCTACGAACGGCTTGCCTATCCGGGCGGCGACGTGCCGCTCGAGCGGGGCGTGTGCACGGACGTGGTCGTGCGCGCTTACCGCCAGCTGGGGCAGGATTTGCAGGTGCTCGTACACGAAGACATGCGCAAGGCGTGGCAGGTGTACCAGCAGCAGGGACGCTGGCAGATGAAGGGACCGGACCGCAATATCGACCACCGCCGCGTGCCGAACCTGGGCACCTACTTTGCCCGCCACGGCACCAGCCTGCCGCCAAGCAAGGAGGCGAACGCCTACCGCGCGGGCGACATCGTCACGTGGCGCTTGCCGGGCAACCTCACGCACATCGGCATCGTCAGCGACAAACAGTCGTGGGGCGGCACGCCGCTCATCATCCACAACATCGGCGAGGGCGCGCGCGAGGAGAATATTCTGTTCAGCTATCCGATCACGGGACACTACCGCTGGCAGCCGCGCTGACGGATACGGGCGCTATTTCCTGCAGGATTGCCAGCACCTTGGCCAGCGCCGTGTCGATATCGAGCTTGTTGATGGCGCCATAGCCGAGGAACAGGCCTTCATGGCGGGCGGGGCCATGGTAAAAGCTGGCCAGCGCATACAGGCTGATGTCGGCCTGGCGCGCGCGGCGCTGCAATTCGGCGATATCGAGCGGCGCCTGGGCCAGCGCCGCCACGTGAAAGCCGGCGCTGGCCGGCACCAGGCGGAACCACGGCGCCAGCGGACCGTTGAACCAGTGCAGCAGACGCTCGCGCCGCCCCGCATAGATATCGTGGCAGCGCCGGATGTGGCGCAGCAAATGGCCGTCGCCGATGAACTTGGCCAGCGCATGCTGGCCCAGGCTGGCCGTATGGCAATCGCTCAGGTATTTCACCGTCTGCACGGCAGCCACGATGGCTTGCGGCAGCACCACATAGCCGAGCCGCAGTTCCGGCAGCATGATCTTGGAAAAGCTGCCCACATGCGCGACGATGCCGTAGCGGTCCATACTTTGCAGCGCATCCTCGGGCCGGCCCTCGTAGCGGAACGCGCTGTCGTAATCGTCCTCGATGATGATGGCGCCCAGCTGTTGCGCCCGCTCCAGCAAGGCGTGACGGCGCGCCATGCTCATCGGCATACCCAGCGGAAATTGATGCGCGGGTGTGACATAGATCAGCCGCGTGCCGTCCGGGATTTGCCCGACGATCAGGCCATCCTCGTCCACTTCAATGCCCACCACACGCGCGCCCTGGCTGGCGAACATGGCGCGCGCGACCGGGTAGCCGGGTTCTTCCACGGCAACCGTGTCGCCCGGTTCCAGCAAGGTTTGCGCCAGCAGGTGCAAAGCTTGCTGCGCGCCGCTGGTGACGAGCACCTGTTCTTCGGTGCAATGGATGCCGCGGCTGAAGGCGGCATGGCCGGCGATCGCCGCGCGCAAGGCGGGCAAGCCTTCCACAGGACCATAACGGCCGCGCGCCTGGCCACCCTGGCGCAGCGCGTGCAGCATGCAGGCGCGCCATTCATCTTGCGGGAAGTGCGCGGGCGTGGCGCGTCCGCCGATGAAGGCGTAGCGCGCCGGCGTTTCCTGGCTGGCGCGGCGCAAGGGCGTGGGCGTCGCTTCCCAGCGGGCGATGCGCTGCGCGCTGGCCAGCGGCGCGCTGGCGTGGCGCCGTTGCGGCGAGGCGTGCGGCGTCTGCACGAAGCTGCCCACGCCCACTTTGCCGACCAGCAGCTTTTCGTAACCGAGCTTGTCATACACGTCGGACACCGTCTTGCGCGACAGGCCCAGCTGGCTGGCCAGCAGGCGCGAGGGCGGCAGTTGCTGGCCGTCCGTCAGCCGGCCCGAGCGGATGGCTTCGCTGAGCTGGCGGTACAGCTGGCCGCCCAGGTCGTGCGTGCCGTCGATCAGGATATGTAATTCCATGGTGTGTCTGCTGGTGGTCTGCTGTTTTTCGGGGAGATTGGCCTGCCGCACGCTCTTCTTGCGCTTCTACAATGATGTATCTCTACTTTATCAAGGAATGCCATCATGACACAGCAACGACTCGATTTCATCCAAGCCTCGCCCGATGCCATCAAGGCCATGTACGCGCTGGAAGCGGCGATTGCCAAGCTGGGCGTGGAACACTCGCTGCTCGAGCTGATCCGCCTGCGCGCCTCGCAAATCAATGGCTGCGCCTTTTGCGTGGACATGCACACGAGCGACGCGCGCAAGGCGGGCGAAACGGAGCGCCGCCTGTATGCCGTGTCCGTATGGCGCGAAACGCCGTTCTTCACGCCGCGCGAGCGGGCCGTGCTGGCCTGGACGGAAGCGCTGACCCTGCTGCCGCAGAATCACGCGTCCGACGCAGACTATGCGGCGTTGGCGGAACAATTGACGCCGGCGGAAATGGTCAACGTGACCCTGGCCATCGGCTCCATCAATACCTGGAACCGCCTGGCCGTGGGCTTTCGCAAGATGCCGGAATAAGTTCTTTGTTCGTTCGCGAACAGACGCATGGCTTGCTCCTGCGTAGGCTGGCAGGACGATTGATCAGCCAGGGAGCAGCCATGCAAGTACCTATCGGGGAAGGCGCCGACAAGACGCCCGAGCAACAGGAGGAAGCGCGCCGCGAATTCATCGCCGAACTGTGGCGGCGTTTCGAAGCCTTGCAGGAGTGGGCTGTCAGCCACTGGCCCGACCAGCAGCACCCGCTCAGTTCCGCCGACTTCGTCGAAACGCGCAAGGAGATCTTGAGTTTGCGTTCGCCGGCCGGGTCGTTGAACCAGCCGTCGCAAAAGGATGAAGCGGAACCGGAGCAGGGCGGGGCACAATATGTTGACGTCACCCCTGCGCCGTGGCCGTAGGTCGGATTAGCGCTTGCGCGTAATCCGACGCCACCCGCCAACAATGTTGTCGGATTACGGCCCTCCGGGCCTAATCCGACCTACGCGTTGCTCTTCCCTTGCGCAAACACCCAGCAAACCAAACTCACCAGCAGCCCCGCCATCACGCCATACGCCAGGTTCAAGGCGCTGTCGAACAGCAGCGGCGCCACCAGGCCCGAGACGAGGGCGAACAGCAGCATCTGGATGAACGACTGCATCGACGAGGCCAGGCCGCTGTTGTTGGGGAAGTGGTTGAGGGCCATCAGTGTCATCGGCGGCATGGCGATCGACAGGGCGAATGAATAGAAGAACAGCGGCAGCACGGCCCACGGCACTTCGGCGGCAAAGACATAGTTGTAGCCGATGTTGGCGGCGGCCGCCACCAGCATCAGAATGAAGCCGGCCCAGATCATCTGGCGCTGGCTGTAGCGGTGGGCGATTTTCGCCGACAGGGCCGAGCCGAACACCATGCCGCTGATCAGGGGAATGAACAGCCAGGCAAACGCCGTTTCCGGCAGGTGCAGGATGTTGATGATGAAGTAGGCGGCCGAGCCGATGTACAGGGCGAAGCCGCCAAAGGCGGCGCCGATGGCCGTCGACAGCAGCAGGAACTGGCGGTGGCACAGCACTTTCCAGTAATTGACGGCGATGTCGCCCAGGTGGAAGGCTTGGCGCTGCTCCTTCGGCAAGCTTTCCGGCAGCGCGCGCCAGACGACGACGAACATCAGCACGCCGAACGCCGTGAGGAACCAGAAGATCCAGCGCCAGCCCAGGCCCACTTGCAGCCAGCCGCCCAGCACGGGCGCGATGGCCGGCGCCAGCGCGAACACCATCATGATGTGCGAGAGGATTTTCTGGGCGGCGGCGCCCGAATAGCGGTCTTGCACGATGGCGCGGCCGATCACGGAACCGGCGCCCGCCGACAGTCCCTGCAGTACACGCCAGGCCAGCAGCCAGCCCAGCGACGGCGCCAGCGCGGCGCCCACGGAGGCGATCACATACAGCACCAGCGAGACGAGAATCACGGGACGGCGGCCGAACGAGTCGGACAGGGTGCCGTAAAACAGCATCATGAAGGCGAACGTGAACAGGAAAAAGCTCAGGGTTTGTTGCACCAGCAGGGGGCTGGCATTGAAATCTTGCACGATGGCGGGGAACGACGGCAGATAGGTGTCAATTGCAAGCGGTCCGACCATCGCCAGGCCCGCCAAGATCCATGTTAATAATTTAGTCATGTTGAACAGTGTTTTTGTTAGTCCGTCATTTTACGCTAGTGGCAACAATCGGGTTTGATCGTTGGCCGCCACGCGGTTGATATGCGTTTTTCGTATATGTAATCTTGGAATTCTTCGTTGGAATCGCAGTGCCTGGCCGCTAAGCTGGGGCGACCCGGCTTGTTCGCCGTTTTCTGGAAGCGATACCTATGCACAGCATTTATCCCGCGGCGCCCGCCGACGACACGGCCCAGTGGAACCTGGGGCCCGTGATCCAGGCCTTGCGCAGCTCGCGCGAAGACAAGCACAAGATCCGTCATAACGGCAGGGTGCGCGAACTACCGTCGCGCGAAGCGCTCACCACCATCGTCAACGGCCTGTCGGCGGCCCTGTTCCCCACGCATTACGGGCGGCCCAACCTGACCGATGAAAGCATCGACTACTTTGTCGGTGACACGCTCAATACCACATTAAACCGCCTCAGCGAACAAGTGCGGCGCGGTTTGCTGTTCTCGGCTCCGGCTCACGCCGTTCCGGCCGGTGATGAAGAGGGCGGCGCCAATGACGACGCGGCCCTGGCGCAGCAGGCGCGCGACATCACCCGTGCATTCGCCGCCAGCCTGCCCGATATCCGCGCCTTGCTCGTGTCGGACGTGCAGGCCGCCTACGCGGGCGACCCGGCCGCCACCTCGGTGGCCGAGATCATGCTGTGCTATCCGGGCACCATCGCCATTTTGTACCACCGCCTGGCGCACCAGCTGCACGCGCTCGGTGCGCCATTCCTTGCGCGCCTGATCGCCGATATCGCGCACACCCTGACGGGCATCGACATCCACCCGGGCGCGCGCATCGGCGCCTCGTTCTTCATCGACCACGGCACGGGCGTCGTGATCGGCGAGACGGCCATCATCGGCCAGCGGGTGCGCCTGTACCAGGCCGTCACCCTGGGCGCCAAGCGTTTTCCGGCGGATGCTTCCGGTGCGCTGATCAAGGGCACGCCGCGCCATCCCATCGTCGAGGACGACGTGGTCATTTACGCGGGCGCGACTGTGCTGGGGCGCATCACCATCGGCGCGGGATCGACTATCGGGGGGAATGTGTGGCTGACGCAGAGCGTGCCAGCTAACAGCAATGTATCGCAGGCGCAGATGCGCAACGATTAGGTGCGGCGGAAGGGGCTTGACTCCAGAGTTAGTGCTGGGGTCAGACCCGACGGGGGAATGCGCCCCAAAGGGCGGATTCCGATCGCGAAGCGACTGACCCCACAGTTTTACTTCACCGTCAGCGCTTCATACCGCGCCACGGGAACGCCATCCTTCAGCAGCAGCAATTCCTGGTCGGCGTAGCGGTAGCCGTTGACTTCGCCCAGGGTGGCCAGCAGCAGGCGCTCGAGGTCCATGTCCTGCGGCTGGCACATCATCATGGTGCCGGCCATCTGTCCAAAGTTCAAGGTGCTGACGCCATCGCTGGTGTAGCCGCCCATCATCTGGTTGCAGCCGCTGTTGCCGCTGGCGCGGCCTTCAGCCAGCTGCAGGGTCACTTCGCGCTGCTCGGGCGCCTTGCGCACCACTTGCTTGCCCTTCAATTCCTTCAGTTTCCACTGCGTGCCCGTCAGCTTCGGCGCCGGCTTGGCGGGCGAGGTGGCGCCTGGCGCGGCGGCGGCGGCGTCGCTGCGCACGGGCGTTTGCGCGCAGCCGGCCGTGATGGCGACGATGGCGGCGAGAGGAATCAGTCTGGCGAGTGTGAACATGGCATTTCCTTCTTCAATTGAATGGCGCCAGCGTAGCAGATCGGCGCCGCGCCAGCGTGCACGGTTGACAAGCTCACTGCTGTTTTTCCTGCTCCAGCCGTGACTCGAGCACGGTGCGCGCCGCCGCCACGTAGGCGCGGCAAGCCTGCGGGTCGATGAACGCCTCGCTGCCGGCCGTGGCGCTCGCTTCCAGCCTTTCCCATAGCTGCGACGCTTCCGGGTGGGCCGAGATCAGCACGTCGCACGGCAGTTTTTCCAGGGTCTCGAAGCTGTGGCGCAAGTCCGCCACCGCGTTCGGATACTCGCTGCTGGCGCTGAACTTGAAGCCGGGACGCGAGACGGCGTTGAGGCTGTCCGCGTAGACCATGTTCAGGCAGCGGGGGCCGTCGCACGATTGCCAGGTCCAGCTCAAGCCTCCGGGCGTGTGGCCCGGCGTGGCGTGCGCCGTCACGGTGACGGGGCCGACGTTGAACTGGCCGCCGTCGCGCGCCAGACGCATGTCCTTGACGGGCGGGTATTTGGGCAACGCGTGGTATTGCGGGTCGTCCGGGCCCACTTCGCCCGACGCCAGGTCCAGCGCGGCCGACGGGCTGGCCGCCACCAGCGCATCGCTGCGCCGCTGCAGTTCGGCCAGGCCGCCCGCATGGTCGATATGGCCGTGCGAATTGAGTATCAGCTTGACGTCCTCGATGCGAAAACCCAGGGCGGCGATATTGGCGATGATCTTGGGCGCCGATTCGGGCAAGCCGCCGTCGACCAGCACGTGGCCTTGCGGCGACGTCACCAGCACGGAGCTGAGGCCCTTCACGCCCACATAATAGGTATTGCCGAAGATGCGGAACGGCGCCTGGTCCGCGTTCCAGGTGGCGCAGACGTCGCAGCCCGGCGTCGGCGGCGTGACTGGCGCCTGCGCCCATGCCAGCGAACCATGGCCTGCCAGCAGCGCCAGTGCCAGCGCGCGTGTAAGTGTGAGGGGCATTGCGATCCTTATCCGTGTTGCCAAGGTGGCGTATGCTGACATGGAACGGGGCTGGACGCAAACATCACAACGATGCGGGCGGCGCATCGCCAGTGTCCTTGTACACCAGTTCGATCAGGGTATCGTCCGCATAGCGGGTATCGCCCACGGGCGCCAGGAAGGACGTGCCGCCATTTTTTACCTGCAGCGCGACGCGGCGCTCCCCATCGAGCAGGGTGGCGCTGGCGATGGCCGGATCGCTGTGCGTGCCCATCTTGAGCGCGTCGGCGGAACACCAGTCGGTGGTGCGCAGCTTGGTGGCGACCAGGGTGCGTATCAAGAAGGGCGTCTCTTTCTTTGCAATGGCGACCATCACCTGGCATTGCAGGCGCAAGTCGCCCAGGCGGCGCATGCCGGGCGGCACACCGTCGCTGCGGACGCTGGCCTGCCAGCGGAACTGGCCTTGCTTCCTGTTGGTGACCAAGTCCGCATCTTCGCTGTCGGCTTGCGCGCTGCGGGGCAGCACAAAGCTGCCATCGGCCGACAGGGGCACGGTGATCGTGGTGTCGTTGCCGGCGATGCGCAAGGCCACGTCCTGCATGGCGTCCGCAGGAGCGTCGGGTCCGGGAATCAGCTGGAAGCGCACTTCGCGCGCCTTGGGCGCCAGTGCATGGTACTCGTCAAAGGCATCGAGGCCCGCCGCCATCACGCGGTAGGATTTCAATTCCGGATTGCGAATGCTGTTGACGTGGACGGCCTGGCCTGTGTCGGCCGGCGCGTCGGCGTGCGCCGCGCTGTGGCCGAGGGCCAGGATGGCGAGGACGGTAAGTAGGGAAAGGTGCACGTAGCCGCCTGTTTGTTTTCAACATGGCAAGCTAACATGAATGACAAGGCTTGTCACTGGGGCGGCGAGCCAGCCTCAGATCGCGTGCGCGGCGTGCAGTTCGCCGAGGATGGTCTCCTTCAATTGCGTCTGCGCCACCGGCGTGCGCAAGCGGGGGCGCGGTGCGGCCACGTCGTAATGGGCGCGTGGCGGTCCGGCGCGCGTATCGAGCATGACGATGCGGTCGCTCAGATACAGCGCTTCGTCGATATCGTGCGTCACCAGCAGCACGCTCAAGCCATGGCGCGCGGCGACGGCGGCCAGCAAGTCCTGCAGCTTCATGCGCGTAAAAGCGTCGACGGCGGAAAACGGTTCGTCCAGCAGCAGGATGCGGGGCTGGCCAAACAGGCCGCGGGCAATCGCTGCGCGTTGCGCCTGGCCGCCCGACAACTGCTTGGGCAGGCTGTGCGCATGGCCTTGCAAGCCCACTTCCTCCAGCAGCTGCGCGACCCTGGGATCGTCTGCGCCGCCGGCACCGAGGCCGAAGGCAATGTTTTGCGCCACCGTCAGCCAGGGAAACAAACGCGGTTCCTGGAAGATCAGGCCGATATCGGCGTGCACGCCGGCCAGAGGCTTGCCGCCCATGCGCAGGGTGCCGCGAAAGCTCGTATCGAGCCCCGCCACGATGGACAGCAGGCTGCTCTTGCCGCAGCCGCTGGCGCCGATCAGGCTGACGATTTCGCCCCGGTGCAGCTGCAATTGCAGATTGTGCAGCACGCGCCGCGCGCCATAGGATTTGTCGTGGATGGCAATGTCAAGCAAGGCAGTCATGCGTGGGTGCTTTCGTCAGGTGGTGGCATAGTTGTCGCGCCAGGCGAGCAAACGGGTCTCCAGGCGCTGCATCAGGCTGTCGCTGGCCTTGCCCAGCACGGCCAGCAGCACGATGGCGGCCAGCACGATGTCGGCGCGGCTCGTTTCGCGCCCGTCGCTGAGCAGATAACCGAGGCCCCGGCTGGCGGCGATCAGCTCGGCCGCCACCATGAACATCCAGGCCAGGCTCAAACCATTGCGCAAGCCCGTGAAGATGGCGGGCAGTGCGGCTGGCAGCAGCACGCGCCGCGCCAGCGCGGGACGGCTCAAACGGTACATGCGGGCCGCGTCGATCAGCTTGCGGTCCACGTCGCGAATGCCCGACGCCACGCCCATGTAGACGGGGAAGAAGGCGCCGATCCCGATCAGAACCAGCTTGGGCGCTTCATCGATGCCTAGCCACAGCAGCAGCAAGGGCACCCAGGCCAGTGAAGGAATCGCGCGCAAGGCCTGGCACGTGGGGTCGAGCAGCGCCTCCAGCGTGCGGTTCAAGCCCACGGCCGCGCCCAGTACGATGGCCAGCAGCGCGCCGCCCGCAAAGCCGATGGCCACGCGCGCGGTACTGGCCAGCACATGGCCGGCCAGGTCCTGGCGTGCCAGTCCGGCAATGGTGGCGGCGATGTCGCTGGGCGCCGGCAGCAGGTTGGCGGGAATGGCGCCCGTGCGCACGCCCAGTTCCGCCGCCAGCAGCGCCAGGGCGGGCAGCAGCAGGCCGAGCGCCGCGCGCGGCAAGGGAGGAAGCTTGCGCCGGACGCCCGTGTCGTGGGCCTGTGCCGGCGCGGCGAGCGTGTCTCTGGCCATGGCCGCTTACGCCTTGCCGATGAAGGGCGCGGCGAAGCGCGTGTCGACCAGGTCCGCGATGGCGCGGTTCAAGTCGGCGCCGGGCTTGACCAGCGCTTCATCGACGAGGATGGGCGCGGCCACCAGCAGGGCCTTCAGATGTTCGTTCGACGGCTGCGGATTGCTGAAGTCACTGCGCAGTTTTACCTGCAGCAGTGCCACCGGCAGGCTGACCTTGGCTTCCTCCGACAGGATCTTCGCCGCCTCGGCTGGGTTGGCGCGTATCCAGGCGCGCGCCCGTTCGTAGGCCTGTATCACCTTGCCCACTTCGACGGGGCGGCTGGCAAGGAATTCCTCGCGCACGTTCAGGAAGCCGTAGGTATTGAAGGCCACGTTGCGGTAGATCAGGCGCGACCCCGCTTCCAGTTCGCTGGCGGCCATGTGCGGATCGAGGCCGGCCCAGGCATCGACCTTGCCCTGCTCCAGCGCCGCACGGCCGTCGGCATGCTGCAGGCTGACGTGTTCGATATCGCCGCGTTTCAGGCCCGCCGTCTTCAATGCGCGCAGCAGGAACAGATACGGGTCGGTGCCCTTGGTGGCGGCCACCTTCTTGCCCTTCAGGTCGGCGAGGCTGCGGATGGGGCTATCCTTGCGCACTACCAGCGCCGTCCATTCGGGACGCGAAAAAATATACGGCGCGCGGATAGGATTGCCGTTGGCGCGGGCAAGCAGGGCGGCCAGACCGGCGCTCGAACCGATGTCGATGCTGCTGGCGTTCAGGTATTCGAGCGCGCGGTTGCTGCCCGCGCTGAGCACCCACTTGATGCTGGTGCCGTCCGGCTTGAATGCTTCTTCCAGCCAGCCGAAGCGGCGCAGCACCAGGCTGGCGGGCGAATAATAAGCGTAATCGAGGCGCAGCTCCTTCAGCGGCGTTTGCGCGGCGGCGCGGGTGAGGCCGGGCAAGGCGGTGAAGGCGGCGCCGCTGGCGGCCAGTTGCAAGATGGTTCTGCGTTTCATGGTGTCCTTGAATGGGGAGTTGGATATGTCAGGCCGCTGCCAGGGCGTCGGCGGCGGGTCCGATGCTGACCAGGCTTCCCGCGTGATCGGCAGGCAGGCGCGGGCCCTGGCCGAAGACCTTGTGGCGCAAGCTGCCTTCCTCGTAATGGGTGCGGTAGCGGCCGCGCCGCTGCAGTTCCGGCACGATGTGGGCCACCACGTCGGCCATGCTGTCGTGGGCCACGGCGAAGGCGAGGTTGAAGCCGTCGATGCCCGTTTCATCGAGCCAGCTTTCCAGCTGGTCGGCCACCTGGCGCGCATCGCCCACCAGCACGGGGCCGCGCCCGCCCAGGCCGATGTATTCGGCTGCTTCGCGCACCGTCCACGTGCGATCCGGATCGGCCTGGCTGAACGAGGCCAGCGCCGAGCGGCCGGCCGGGGAATCGATGTAGTCGATGGTGGCGTCGAGCGGGTAGCGGCTGAAATCGACGCCCGTCCAGCCCGACAGCAGCACGAGGGCCGCCTCGATATTCACGTGGCGCAGGTAGCCGGCGTGCTTGGCGCGCGCTTCTTCTTCCGTGGCGCCCGTGATGACGAGCGCCTGCGCGTAGATCAGCAGCGCGTCGCCATCGCGTCCGCTTTGCCGCACGGCGGCGCGCAAGTCGTCGGCGTAGCGTTTCACCACCGTCTTGCTGGGGCCACTGACAAAGGTCGCTTCCGCGTGGCGCGCCGCGAAGCGCGTGCCGCGCGGCG
Organism: Janthinobacterium sp. NKUCC08_JDC; assembly: GCF_019345575.1. NCBI lineage: Bacteria > Pseudomonadati > Pseudomonadota > Betaproteobacteria > Burkholderiales > Oxalobacteraceae > Janthinobacterium > Janthinobacterium sp. NKUCC08_JDC. Next base: position 139,569 of record NZ_JAHKQW010000003.1, read on the forward strand.
AGGTGCCCGCTTGGTACAGCAGCGGCGTGCGCTGGGGCGACGGCTCGCACAAATGGATGCCGGGCACTTGGTAGTGGCGCCCGGCATGGTTGATCGGATGGACTCTGGCCGGATCGGCGTAGATGCCGCGTGCCTTGTCGTTGACGACGGCGTCGTCATCCCAGCTCTTTTCCCACAGCTTGTAGACGACGTCCAGGTATTCGTCGGCCAGGTCGTAGCGCTCGTCGTGGCCCAGCTGCTGGCTCAAGCCCAGGTTGCGCGCCGCGCTGTCTAAATAACCGGTGACGATATTCCAGCCGATGCGCCCACCCGTCAGGTGATCGAGCGTGGAAATGCGCCGCGCGAACGTGTACGGGTGTTCGTAGGTGAGGGCGCAGGTGACGCCGAAACCCAGGTGCGTGGTCGCCTGCGCCATGATGGGCACGAGCGCCAGCGGATCGTTCAGCGGCACCTGCACGCCGTGTTCCAGGGCCGCATCGAGGCTGCCCCGGTACACGTCGTACACGCCCAGCACGTCGGCCAGGAACACGGCGTCGAACAGGCCCGCTTCCAGCAGCTGCGCCAGTTCCGTCCAGTGTGCGGGATCCGTGTAGCGGTGGCTGCGGTCGCGCGCATGCGTCCACAGCCCCGGCGACTGGTGGCCGACGGTGTTCATCTGGAAGGCGTTGAAGCGTATCGTCTTGGCCATGGCTTACTTGGCTGCCGTTTGCAACGCTTGCTGGTAATCGGGTTTCGAATAGCCGGCAAAGTGCTTGTTCGTGATGTCGAGGAATTCGCGCGAGCGGTAGGCCGCCGCCAGGTCTTTCGCGAACTGCTTGTCTTTGTCCGCAGTGCGGATGGCCACCAGGTTGATGTAGTTGGGCGAGATTTTCTCGGCCACCAGCGCCTCCGTCAGTTTCAGTCCCGAGGCCAGCGCGTAATTGCCATTGATGAAGGAGTAATCGGTGTCGCCCAGCGAGCGTGGCAGTTGCGCCGCTTCCAGTGGCAGCAGCTTGATTTTCTTCGTGTTGACGGCGATATCCTTTTCCGACGCGCGCACGGGGTCGAAGCTGGCGCGCAGCTTGATCCATCCCAGCTGGTCGAGCAGCACCAGCGCGCGCGCCTGGTTGGTCGGATCGTTCGGCAAGCCCACCGTCGTGCCTTCCTTCACGTCGTCCAGGGTCTTGTGCTTCTTGCTGTAGATGGCAATCGGCGCGGTCGGGATCGTGATCAGGTCCGTCAGGGCCAGCTTGTGCTCCAGCGCGAATTTCTTCAGGTAGACGATGTGCTGGAACACGTTGGCGTCGAGCGAACCCTCGGCCAGCGCGAAGTTCGGCTGGATGTAGTCATTGAACTCGACCAGCTTGACCTTGTAGCCCTGCTTTTCCAGGATAGGCTTGATGCCCAGCTTGATCTGGTCCGCATACGGCCCGGCGCTGGTGCCGATGGTGATGTCTTTCGGGTCCTTGGCGTGGGCGAAGCTGGCCGTCAAGGCCAGGGTCAGGGCGGTGAGGAGGATGCTGCGGCGGGCGATGGTCATGGTGGCTCCTTGGTGGGTGAATCAGGAATACGCGGTCGGCTCGGGCACCGTGCCTGTCAAGGCAAAGCGTCCCAGGTCGCGCAGCTTGTAGTCGATGGGATCGTGCAGGGTATGCACGCGCACGTTGCGCCAGTAGCGGTCGTAGCCATACTGGGCCGAGGTGGAACGGGCACCCGTCAGTTCGAACATCTGGCTGCTGATCTCGAGTCCCGCCTTGTGCGCCAGGCACTTGGCCTCGGCCACGGCCACGGCCAGCAAGCCCCGTTCGCGCGCCGTCACCAGCGCGCCCTTGCGGAACACCTTTTCCAGTTCCTGCGCCGCAGCGTCGGCCAGCACTTGCGCGGGGCGCAGCAACAGCCACAGCTGGCCATAGCGGTGCTGCACCAAAGGGTCGTCCGCTGCCTTGGCCACGCCCGAGGCAAACCAGGCTTTTGCCTGCTCGTCCGTGTACTGGCGCGCCGCCTCGAACGCGCCTTCGGCGATGCCCAGATAGAGGTTGCTCATGATCAGTTGCGCGATCTGCGAGCGCACGGTCGCTTGCGGCGTGGCCGCTTGCGCGGGCGCCTGCAGCACGAGGTCGCGTGGCAGGGCGACACCGTGGAAATGCACATTGCCGCTGTCCGTCTGGCGCTGGCCGAAGGCGTCCCAGTCCGCCTGCACGGTGACGCCATCCTGGCGCGTGGGCAGGGCGGCGATCAGCGCCGTCTGCGTGGGCGCATGCCAGGCGGAGACGGTCAGCCAGTCGGACCCCACGGAACCGGAAGAAAAACTCTTGATGCCGTCGAGGATAAAGCCGTCATCGCTGTCGCTGGCCGTGACCCGTTTGTCGAGCGGGTTCAAGGCATTGCCCCAGAACAGTCGCTCGTCGACGGTCAGGGTGAGCAGGCGGCGCTGCTGCTGCGCGCTGCCATACAGCTGCAGGCCGGCCAGCTGCAAATGGTGAAAGCCGAAGACATGCGCCAGTGCGCTGTCGGCGCGCGCCAGGATGCGGATCACCTGGTAGACGAGGGGCCACGACGCGCCCTGGCCGCCGAATTCCACGGGAATCGACAAAGTCAGCAAGCCCGACTCGCGCAGCCATTCGCGTTCCTGCGCCGCATGGCCGCCGGCCTGGTCGCGGGCATTGGCCGTTTCGGCCAGGCGCGCGGCCAGCGACGTGGCGATGCTGATGGCGTCCTGCAGGGGTTCCGGCACAGGCGGCTGGGGACGGGCGGCATGGAGAAAAACGCTAGACATGAGTGAGATTCCAGAAAGACGATGACGCCGATATTGCACCGCCCCGCGTGCGCCGTACACGAAGAAAACCGCGCATGGATATGCGAAAAAAGCCATGCGGGGATGAGTGCCTTCGCTTGCGGGGCGTCAGGCCCGGATAGTCAAAAAACGCATATCGAAGCGCGAAAGCATTCGTTTTACTGGGCTTCTGATGGCGATAGGCTGCAAGCATCCGAGCAACGCCACTTTCGACAACCTACAGGGACGGGCATCACATGAGCATCTTGTTATTGGGCGGTAGCCCGCAACTCCCATCGAGTTCCAGCCGCCTGCTGCTGCATATCGGCGAACAGCTGGCGCTGCAAGGCCACAGCTACGCCAAGCTGCATGTGCGCGACTTGCCGGCGCGCGCCTTGCTGCTGGCCGACTACGACGATGCGGCGATCGCCCGCGCCGTGCGCGCCGTGGCCGATGCGGACGCCATCGTGATCGCCACACCCATCTACAAGGCATCGTATACAGGGCTGCTGAAAGCCTTCCTCGACCTGCTGCCGCAAGATGGCCTGGCCGGCAAGCTGGTGCTGCCGCTGGCCACGGGCGGTGGCCATGCCCACACCCTGGCGCTCGACTATGCGCTGCGTCCCGTGCTCCATGCGCTGGGTGCCAAGCAAGTGTTCACCAGCATCTATGCGAATGCGCAGCAGCTGGCGTGGCATGAAGAAGGGGGCCTGAGCCTGGACGCGCCGATTGCCGACCGTGTGCAGGCCGGCATCGAGGAACTCTCCACCGGCCTGTTCGTGCTGCAGGGACAGCGTCCGCCCGCGCCAGCCGATATTGCGCACCCCGTACGTTCGCTGCAAGACCAGCCGTATGCGCCCCACTACCAAGCCGCCTGATTATTCACCGACCAAGGAACTGCCATGACACACCGCCACGCACAACGACTTTCGCGCCGTACCACCCTGGGCCTGCTGTTTGCCGCCGCTGCCGGCGTGATGGCGGCCGGCATGCCGGCCGCGGCGCAGGCGCAGGCCAAAGGGGAGGTCCAGGTGCAGGTGCGTATCGGCTACCAGAAATACGGCACCTTGACCCTGCTGAAAGGGCGCGGCACCCTGGAAAAACGCCTGGCCGAACAGGGCGTGGGCGTGAAATGGACGGAGTTTCCGGCCGGCCCCGTGCTGCTGGAAGGCTTGAACGTGGGCAGCATCGATTTCGGCACCGTGGGCGAGGCGCCGCCGATCTTTGCCCAGGCGGCCGGCGCTAACCTGGTCTACGTCGGCAATGAGCCGGCGTCGCCGGCCAGCGAAGCCATCGTCGTGCCCAAGGGATCCGGCCTGCGCACCCTGGCCGATTTGAAGGGCAAGAAGATCGCCCTGAACAAGGGCTCGAACGTGCACTACCTGTTATTGAAAGCGCTGGAAAAGGCCGGTGTCGCGTACGCCGACATCCAGCCCGTGTTCCTGCCGCCGGCCGATGCGCGCGCCGCCTTCGAGCGGGGCAGCGTGGATGCGTGGGCCATCTGGGATCCGTTCCTGGCGGCCGCCGAAAAGCAGCTGGGCGCGCGCGTGCTGGCCGATGGCAAGGGCCTGGTGGCGAACTACCAGTTCTACCTGGCTTCGCGCACGTATGCGGAAAAAAATCCCGAGATCCTGCGCATCGTGCTCGATGAAGTAGCCAAGGTCGATGACTGGGGCCGCAACAATCCGGAGGAAGTGGCGACGATCCTGTCGGCACAGACGGGGCTGGGCAAGGATGTCGTGGCGCTGGCCGCCTCGCGCTATGCGTATGGAGTGAAGCCCGTGTCCGTCGATGTCATCGCTTCGCAGCAAAGGGTGGCCGATGCGTTTTCCGGACTGAAGCTGATACCCAAACCGATCATCGTCAAGGATGCGCTGCTGCCGGCGCGCCAGCTGGCCACCAGCACAAAATAAGGAACGAATACCATGTCATTGAATGTCTTCTGGTTTATCCCTACCCACGGCGACAGCCGTTACCTGGGCACGTCGCAGGGCGCGCGTCCCGTCGATGCCGATTATTTGCGCCAGGTGGCCGTGGCCGCCGACACGCTCGGCTACGACGGCGTGCTGCTGCCCACGGGCCGCTCCTGCGAAGACGCGTGGGTGGTGGCGTCGTCGCTGATCAGCGTGACGCAAAAGCTCAAGTTCCTCGTCGCTATCCGCCCCGGCCTGTCCACGCCGGGCCTGGCCGTGCGCATGGCGTCCACGTTCGACCGCCTGTCGAACGGGCGCCTGCTGATCAACGTCGTCACGGGCGGCGACCAGGGCGAACTGGAAGCGGACGGCCTGTTTGCCGACCACGCCAAGCGCTATGAAATCTCCGATGAATTCATCAAGGTGTGGCGCGCCACGCTGGCGGGCGAGGGCGGCGCAGCCGGCTACGATTTCGAGGGCAAGCATATCCAGGTGAAGGGCGCGAAAACCCTGTATCCGCCCGTGCAGAAGCCGTATCCACCGCTGTATTTCGGCGGCTCGTCGGAACCGGCGCATGAACTGGCGGCCGAGCAGATGGACGTGTACCTGACGTGGGGCGAGCCGCCGGCCGCCGTCGCGGAAAAGATTGCCGACATCCGCGCGCGCGCCGCAAAAAAAGGCCGCACGGTCCGGTTTGGCATCCGATTGCACGTGATCGTGCGCGAAACGAACGAGGCGGCCTGGCGCGCGGCCGATGAACTGATCAGCCACCTGGACGACGACATCATCGCCAAGGCGCAGGCGGCCTTCGGCAAGATGGATTCCGTGGGCCAGCAGCGCATGGCGGCCCTGCATGGCGGACGACGCGACAAGCTCGAGGTGTCGCCCAACCTGTGGGCCGGCGTGGGCCTGGTGCGCGGCGGCGCGGGCACGGCCCTCGTCGGCGACGGGCCGACCGTGGTGGCGCGCATGCAGGAATACGCGGACCTGGGCATCGACACCTTCATTTTCTCGGGCTACCCGCATCTGGAAGAATCGTACCGCTTTGCCGAACTGGTGTTCCCGCTGCTGGGCAAGGGCAAGGCCGTGGGTGAGCAGTCACTGACGGGGCCCTTCGGCGAAGTCATGGCCAGCAATATCGTGCCTGCCGCGCCGCAGAAAAAGGCGGCCTGAGATGGCGGCCGGCTCCATACGACGGGCACGCGCCGCGCCATGGCGTGATTCGCTGGCGCCATGGGCCTTGCCCGTGGCGCTGCTGCTGGCCTGGCAGCTGGCGGCGCAGTGGGGCTGGCTGTCGAGCCGCATCCTGCCCGAGCCGTGGGCCGTGGCGAAGGCGTTCTGGCACCTGGCCGTGTCGGGCGAATTGTGGCTGCACATGAAAACGAGCTTGTGGCGCGCGACGGTCGGTTTCGCCGTCGGTGCGGGACTGGGCTTGCTGCTGGGCTTATTGACGGGCAGCTTCCGCCACGCGGAAACCCTGCTCGACACGACCCTGCAAATGGTGCGCAACATCCCCGCGCTGGCCCTGATTCCGCTGGTGATCCTGTGGTTCGGCATCGATGAAACGGCCAAGCTGTTCCTGCTGGCCGTCGGCGTCTTCTTTCCCGTCTACCTGAATACTTTCCACGGCATCCGCTCGGCCGACCAGGGCTTGATCGAAATGGCGAAAAGCTATGGCCTCTCGGGCTGGCCTTTGTACCGCGACGTGATCCTGCCGGCCGCCATGCCCTCGATTCTGGTGGGCGTGCGCTTTTCGCTGGGCCTCGTGTGGGTGCTGCTGATCGTCGCCGAAACCATCTCGGCGCAGGCCGGCATCGGCTACATGACGATGAATGCACGCGAATTTTTGCAAACGGACGTGGTGCTGGTGGGGATTTTGTTGTACGCCTTGCTGGGCAAGCTGGCCGATCTGTTCTCGCGCCGGCTGGAACGCCACTGCCTGCGATGGAATCCCGCTTACCGATAGTGACGAAATGACGAAGGAAGACACCATGCTGCTCGCCCCCATCCAGATCGAAACGGATTTTTTGTCGCACTTCGTGCAGTACGACCCGGCCAGCGCGCCGCAGGCCAAGGCCGCGCCGCAAGCTCCCTTGGCGCGCCGCGGCGTGCCTTTGGAGCTGACGCAATTGAGCAAGGCCTATGGCGAACGTCCGGTGCTGAAAAACGTCGACCTGCAGCTGGAAGCGGGCGAGTTCGTCGCCATCGTCGGACGCAGCGGCTGCGGCAAGAGCACCTTGCTGCGCTCGATCGCGGGACTGGAAAGCGTCGATGACGGCAAGGTTGCCATCGGCAGCGGCGTGGGCGCGCCCGACATCCGCATCATGTTCCAGGAATCGCGTTTGCTGCCGTGGAAAACGGTGCTCGACAACGTGGCCCTGGGTCTGCCCCGTTCCGTCGGTGCGGCGGCCGCCTCGCTGTGGACGGTGGGCCTGGCCGAACGGGCGGACGACTGGCCGTCTGCCCTGTCGGGCGGGCAGAAACAGCGGGTGGCGCTGGCGCGCGCCCTCGTGCACGAGCCGCAACTGCTGCTGCTCGACGAGCCATTGGGGGCGCTCGACGCCCTGACACGCATCGAGATGCAGCAGCTGATCGAGTCGCTATGGCTGGCGCGCGGTTTCACGGCCGTGCTGGTGACGCACGACGTGGCCGAAGCCGTGGCCCTGGCCGACCGGGTGCTGCTGATCGAGGATGGCCAGATCACCATGGACGTGCCGGTGGACTTGCCGCGCCCCCGACAGCGCGGCCATGCGGCCTTCGCTGCGCTGGAGCAGGCTATCTTGTCGCGCGTGCTGCAGCCGTCTCGGCCAGGACAATAAAGCCGTCGCTATCGACGCTTGCCACGATGGCTTCATAATTGACGATGGCCGGGTGGCGCGTTGCCAGCGGATGCGCATGCGTGGCCGTGACGACGATGACCTTCGCACCGGCCGCTTCGCCCGCCTCGATGCCGACCGACGCATCCTCGAACACGAGGCAGTCGGAGGGCGCCACGCCCAGTTTTTCAGCGGCCAGCAGATAGCAATCGGGTTTTGGTTTGCCCGCCTTGACGTCTTCCGCCGTCACCATGATGGCGGGTATCGGCATGCCGGCCGCCTTCAGGCGGGCAGTGGCCAGCGCGCGTGGCGCCGAGGTGACGATGGCCCATTGCGCGGGCGGCAGCGATTCCAAAAAGCGCAGCGCGCCCGCGATTTCAATAATCCCTTCCACATCGATGATTTCCGCATCCGTGATGCCTTGCGACTCGCGCTGCGCGTCGACGCCGGGCAAGCGCAGTTTGGCGATGGTGTCGACCGAGCGGGCGCCGTGGATGGTGGGTAAAAAGGCCGCCACGTCGAGGCCCTGGCGCTGCGCCCACGTGCCCCAGATGCGTTCGGCGGCGGCGATGGAATTGATGACGGTGCCGTCCATGTCGAACAGAAAAGCGCGGTAGCGGCCGGCGGCCGATGGTGTCGGGGATGAAGACGGCGAGGGCAGTGCGGACATGGCTTCCTTCCAGGCGGGTTGGTCGAGGCTTTTTTGCAAGCGCCCATTGTAAGGTGAAAGCGCAATATGCGTGCTGTGCTACATTCAGCGCACCGGTCATCGTGGCCGGCAAGATACGGACAAGGACAGATAGTGGCAATCGAGTTTTCGTTGGAAGCGGATGCGCAGCTGGAGCAATGGGTATTGACCGACGTATTGATGCGCTGCGGGGCGCAGGACGTCGAGCCGAGCGACAGGGGCTTCAATGGCTGGTTCCCCGAGTCGGGCCTGAGTTTTTATGTCCGTATCAGGAGCATTGAGCAAGGTATGGGAAGCGCCAGCCCTGACTGCGTGCTTGCCGAATTTCTGCCGTCGCCGCAGGACTGGCGGGTGGAATACAGGATCAATTTCCGCTACAACAGCGATGAATACGATGCCTGCAGCAGCACCTTGCGCGAAGTCGTTGCCTGCCTGGTGGAATCGAGCCCCTGCAAATTTGTCGTCTCATTTCAATCTGAGCAAGTGTACTGCTTGCGCAATCAGCGGGGGCTGGAAATCTTCAAGGTCATCTGACGTGCTGCCGGATGACAGCCTACAGGTAGACCGATTCAAACCTGGCCACGGGCGCGCCATCCTTGAGCAGGATCAGCTTCTCGCCTTCGATCTGGTAGCCCGTCACGCTGTTCAAATTGGTCAGTACGGCGCTTTCCAGCTGCATCAAAAGGGGCGGGCAGGCCATGCGCGTGCCGGCCAGTTGCGTGAAGCGCAGGGCCGTGCCGGCCAGCGTATAGCCGCCCATGACGCGGTTGCAGCCTGTGAAACCGGTGACCTTGCCATCGGCGGTAAGGGTGATGCGCACTTCGCGCTCCTGCTGCGGCGCCATCGCCACGGGAGCCCCATCGAGCTGCGTCAGCTTCCAGTAGGTATTCGTCAGGCTGGCGTTCGGCTTGGCGCTGTCGCTGGTGGCGGCACAGCCACCGGCCATGGCGATGGCGGCGGCGAGGGGAAGGTATTTCAGGCGATGCGGCATGGGATGCTCCTGTGAGGGGGAATGCCTGCAGACTAGCAGGTTTTTCGCGCCGCTCAGCGCACGGCAGCGTTCATTGTTTCCATTTTGCCAGTCCTGGCATTAAACTCATGCTTTCTATTCTTTTAACGTTGATCGGGGAGCCGGGCCGATGCTGCAAGCGCAAGCGCTGGATAATCGACTGGTGGCCACCACTGCTGACGACGTGCTGGTCGACCGCATCGTGCCCGGCGCGCCGCTGGTGATCGCCTTCGGCTTCGTTTCGTGGACCACGCGTCCCGCCTTCGATTTTTACGGGCGCCTGAGAAAGCTGGAGCAGCTTAGCGGCCAGCACCTGAACAAAATCCTCGTGCGCGATTCGGGCAATGCCTGGTACCACCGCCGTATCGCTGGCCTGGGCAACCATGTCGACGGGACGGCGCAAGCCTTGCGCGATCTCGTGCGCCGCATCGCGCCCAGCCAGGTCACGACCGTCGGCCAGTCCATGGGCGCGTACGCGGCCGTCATGTATGGCTTGCTGCTGGACGCGCAGCAGATCGTCGCCTTCGGACCGCTGTCCTTCCTCGACGTGCAGCAGGCGCGCTTGTACCATGAGCTGCGCTGGCTGCCCGTGATGGAGTCGCTGGCGCAAGACCCGCCAGCCTCCGGCTACTACGACCTGGCTGCCCTGTGCCGCGCCAGGGCAACCGAGCATACGCAGCTGCACCTGGTGTTCGGCACGCGGCCTGACGCGGCCCGACCGGATGTGGCCAACCCTGGCGCCAGCGCCAGCGAATCGGTCAACCTCGACGCCATGCACGCGCAGCGCCTGGCCGCCTATGGTCAATGCACCCTGCACCCGTTTCCCCAGTCGGGCCACGCGGTCGTGCAGCATCTGATCGACACGAAGCGTATCAATGGCTTGCTGGCCAAATGCATACTCGGCCTCACGTTGGCGCCCGAGTCCATGCCGGAGATCGGCGCCGCCTGGCAAGACTGGGTGGCGGAAAACCTGCGCTTGGGCTGCGCCGGCGAACAGCTGGTGGCCGTGCTGCAGCAGCACGGTTTTTCGCTGGACAGCAGCATGGCCGCCGTGGATGCCGCGCGCGCCAAGGCCACATGACGCCGCAGTTCGAACTCGACACCCTGAAAATCCGCATCGCCGCGCCCGAACTGGCGGCGCTCGATTTGCGCGTGCGCGTGCAGCGCGCGCTGCGCCAGCTGATACTCGATGGCGTGCTGGCACCGGGCCTGCGCCTGCCGGCCACGCGCGCGCTGGCGCAGTCGCTGGGCGTGTCGCGCGACACGGTGGAAATGGCGTACGCGCAACTGCGCCTGGACGGTTATATCCAGCGGCAGGCGGGATCGGGCAGTTTCGTCTCGCCGACGATAGGCGCGAGCTTGCTAGGCAAGCCGGCGGTAGCGCCGTTGTCGATGCCGGCGCAGCCGGTGGCGCTCAGCGTGCGCGGTGCGCAGATTCTCGCCAGCGGCGGCGTGGCCGACCAGCAGACCGTAAAAGCTTTCGCCACGGGCTTGCCGGAAACGCGGGCTTTTCCGCTTGACGTGTGGGAGCGCTTGCGGCGCCAGGCGGCCAGCGAACACCATGTGCTGCTGCACGGCGACCCGCAAGGAGCCGAGCCTTTGCGCCAGGCCATCGCCGACTATGTCAACCTGGAGCGGGGCGCGCGGGCCACGGCCGGCCAGGTGCTGGTACTGAGCAGCACGCGCCAGGCCCTGTACCTGTGCGGGCAGGTGCTGGCCGATGCACATGGCCCGATCCTGATGGAAGACCCCGGCTATTTCGGCGCGCGCAAGGCGTTCGAGATGGCGCAGCTACGCGTCGTGCCCGTGCCCGTCGACGCGCATGGCTTGTCCATCGCACACCTGCGGGCTGACCGCAGCGGCGCCAACACGGTGTACGTCACGCCGTCGCACCAGTACCCGACGGGCGCCACCCTGGCGCTCGAGCGCCGCCTGGCCCTGACTGCCTGGGCGGCCGAGCGCCAGGGCTGGATCATCGAGGACGATTACGACAGCCAGTTCCACTACGCGGGCATGCCGACGGCGTGCGTGCAGGGGCTCGACACGCAGCAGCGCACGATTTACCTGGGCACCTTCGCCAAGTCGCTGTATCCGGGCCTGCGCATCGGCTACATGGTGCTGCCGCCCCCGCTGGTGCAAGCGATGACCCATGCACGCAGCATCCTCGACGGTCACACGCCGCAACTGGACCAATTGACACTGGCCCGTTTCATCGCCGACGGCCACTTTGCGGCGCATGTGCGCGCCATGCGCAAGGTCTACGCCGTGCGCCGCGATGCGATGGCGCAGGCCGTGCAGCGGCACCTGCCGCACGTGGTCACGGCGCAGCTGCCGCCGGGCGGCTTGCAGATGCCGTGCCTGCTGCACGAGGGCAGGGTGGAGCTGGAAACGATACGCCTGGCGGCGCAGGCGGGCATCGTGCTGCCGGGCCTGAGCCGCTTGTACGCGACGCCGCCGGCGCGCGGTGGCTGGCTGCTGGGCTTTGCGGCCTTGACCCCGCACGAGATCGACAGCGGCATCGTCCGCCTGGCCCGCGCGCTCGGTTAATGCTGTCAAAGTGGTCTGCTGTATGTGCTTGAATTGGCATGCTTCAGCAGTCCATACGGCCATTAATATGCTGGCTTTCAATGGCAGAGGCATATACATGACAACAACCACTACAACCGCCGCCATGGCCGACCGGGCGCGCTGGCGCGACCTGGCGTCCCCCGCCATGGCCGCCTTCATTTCCGTCCTCGTCAACTATGGCGGCACCTTCGTGCTGGTGTTCCAGGCGGCCCAGCTGGCCCAGCTGAGCGCCGCGCAGACGGCGTCCTGGGTCTGGTCGCTGAGCATCGGCGTGGGCGTGACGGGCATCTGGCTCAGCTACCGCTACCGCGCGCCCATCATCACGGCCTGGTCCACGCCCGGCGTGGCTTTTCTGGCCACCGTCATGCCGCACACGCCGTATGCCGAGGTGATCGGCGCCTATATGATTTCCGCCATCGCCTTCATTCTGCTGGGCATGTCCGGCGCCTTCGAACGTCTCGTGCGGCTGATCCCCGGCGGCATCGCCGCCGGTTTGCTGGCCGGCATCCTGCTGCAGTTCGGCGTGAACGCGTTTGGCGGCGCCAGCGCCGATCCCGTGCTGGTGGTGGTCTTGCTGCTGTCGTACGCGGTGCTGCGCCGCTTTACGGCACGCTTTGCCGTGGTCGGCATCATGCTGATCGGCCTGGCCCTCCTGCTGGCGCAGGGGCGCATCGATGCGCAAGGCATCGAACTGGCCCTGGCCGCGCCCGTGTTCGAGATGCCGCGTTTTTCCGTGGCGTCCCTGCTGGGCGTGGCGCTGCCCCTGTTCCTGATCACCCTGACGGGGCAATACATGCCCGGCATGCTGGTGCTGCGCAACGACGGCTACAACGTCAGCGCCAATCCTATCTTGACGGTGACGGGACTCGGTTCGCTGCTCATGGCGCCATTTGGCGCGCACGCTTTCAACGTGGCCGCCATCACGGCCGCCATCTGCACGGGCAAGGATGCCCATGCGGACCCGTCAAAGCGCTATGTCGCGGGCCTGGCTTGCGGTGTGCTGTATATCCTCGTGGGCGTCTTCGGCGTCACCCTGGCCAGCCTGTTCATGGTGTTGCCGCGCCCCTTCATCACGGCGCTGGCGGGCCTGGCCCTGTTGGGCGCCATCGGCAACAGCCTGGCACAGGCCATGGCGGATGTGCGCATGCGCGAAACGGCCTTGATTACTTTCCTGGCGACGGCTGCGAACGTGACCCTGCTGGGCGTGGGCGGCGCCCTGTGGGGGCTGGCGGCGGGACTGGCGGCGCACGGGCTGATGCATTGGGGGCGCAAGGCGGCATAGCCTGGATATTTGCCCATTTTGCCAGGCGCCGCATACAATTGCTGCGCCCGTGCCCGTTGGCACCGTCCTTTTCCCGATGTGAGCGATGGCCGACCTGACTTCCCTGGCGCAGTATCTGCTGGCGATCACGCCCGCCTTCCTCGTCTGCGCCGCCTTGCTGCTGGCGGTACCGCGGATGGTGCCGCTGCTGCGCGTGCTCGTGCACATCGTGTTTTTCGTGCTGGCGCGCGACGCGATGACGGCGCATGGCTACTGGCAAGTGGCGGCGGGCGGTTTGCGCTTCACGGCGCCGCCGCTGGTCTTGCTGGCCTTGGGCGCCATGTCGCTGGGGCTGGTGGCCAGCACGTGCTGGCTGGAAAGCGAGGCGCGCCGCCAGATCCACTGGTTCGGCATGCGCCCGGTCCTGTCCGTGCTGCTGGGCGTGGCGGGCGCTTGCGTGATCATCGCGCTGGCGGCGGGCTTGAAAGCGTTGTTTGGCTTGCCGTCCCTGCCGCCCGTCGCGCCATCGCTGCTACCCTTGCTGCTGGGCTTTGCGCTGGCGGCCAACTGTTATGAAGAATTGCTGTTTCGCGGCTTGCTGCAACAGCAATTGCGCGCCTGGCTGCCGGCCTGGCGCGCGGCGCTGGTGTCGGGCCTGCTGTTCGGCCTGTGCCACGCTTTTCTTGCCACCACCGTCACGCAGGTGGGTGCGCCCATCGTCGTCTTCACCGTGATCGAAGGCGTGGTGGCGGGGCTGGTATATTGCCGTGCCGGCTTGCTGGGCGCGTCCCTGGCCCATGGCCTGGCGATTTTTGCGCTGGCCGCCGGCTGGGTGTGAATCCTGTTGTTTCAATTTAATGAAGAGTGAGAAAGCGATGCCTGTCAGTTCCTACCTGAATACCCGCCCCGTCGTGGGCGAGCGCGTCTACCTGCATGACACGGCGCAAGTGATTGGCGATGTGCAGATCGGCGACGACTGCTCGATCTGGTGCAACAGCGTGCTGCGCGGCGACGTCAACCGCATCGTCATCGGCGAAGGCAGCAATATCCAGGACTTTTCCATGGGTCACGTATCGCACAGGAATGCGGCCAAGCCCGACGGTTCACCGTTGACCATCGGCAAATACGTGACCATCGGCCACTCCGTCATCTTGCACGGCTGCACGATTGGCGACGAGTGTTTGATCGGCATGGGCAGCATCGTCATGGATGACGTGGTGGTGGAAAAACACGTGATGCTGGGCGCGGGCAGCCTGGTGTCGCCGGGCAAGGTGCTGGAAAGCGGCCACCTGTACATGGGCCGCCCCGCCGCCAAGGTGCGCGCGCTGACGGAAGCGGAAATCGCCTACCTGCGCTATTCGGCCGAGCACTACGTGCGCGTGAAGAACAACTATCTGGTTGGCGAACCGGACTGATGCTTCAGGCTGGCGCCATGGCCAGCGCATTGATGCGCGCCGCCATGGCGCGTGCATCAGGCACGCCCAGCACCAGGCGCGCCCATTTTTCGCCTTGCAATTCGATGACCAGTGGCTGCATGCCGCGCGTCATGAAGACGAACTGGCGGTCTCCGCCCTTGTGATAAGTGCCTGCCGAAATGACTCCCGGCAGGTTGGTGCCCGGTGCGCGCAAGCCAAGGGCCGCGCCGCGGAAACCGTCATCGTCGGTGGCTCCACGCACATGCTGCAGGGGAATGCACAGGTTGCCCTGAAAGGACGCCAGTTTTTCCCACAGGGCCAGGCGGATGGTCAGTGCATCGTCGTTCAATTCGAGGCTAGGCATGGTGTCTCCTTCGTTGGTTGATCCAGATGGCTTAACAGGCGTTCGCCCAGCAGGCGGGACGTATCGGCACCCGTGTCCAGTACGGCGGCACGGCACAGCGCCGTGATGGCGGCGTCAGAGGGCGCCAGTTCCTTCAAGGCGATGATCAGCAAATCGACCGCTTCTTCCCGCGCCGGCCAGCCAGGCTGCAGTGCTTGTGTCAGCACGCGCTCAAACAGATGGCGTTTGGAGCCGAAAGCCTTGTACAGGCTGCCGCGCAGCAAACCCGTCGCCTTGACCAGGTCATCGATCGACGCGGCGTTGTAGCCCAGGCTGCCAAAGACGGCGGCAGCCTGGCTGGTGACGGTCGCTTCGTCAAAGTTGCGTGGTCTGGCCATGGTAGGTAGGCGATGGGTACGACGGGGCGGGATGCCCTGTTTCTGGCACCACTATATGCATTGGTGAACGATTGGTCAATAACTATCTGCGGCCAGCCGTTTCGCGCAGTTCCGGCCGCGGCGCCAGGTCTTGCGGCAGGCGCAGGCCGGAGACGAGCCCCAGGCGCCGCAACAGCAGCAGCATCCACCAGCCCGGGTCCCATTCTCCCGGCAGCAGGCCCAGTCTGGCCGAGCCCGGATACGCGTGATGGTTGTTGTGCCAGCATTCGCCCATCGTCAGCAGCGACGTCAGGCGGATATTGCGGCCCTGCACGGCGGCGCCGTCGACGTGGAAGTGCATCTGGCCATGGTTGTGGGCGAAGTAGCCGATCAACCAATGGCCGAGCACGCCGGCGCTGACCCGCGCGCAGACGCCCCAGCAGACCAGGCCCCAGCCGCCCCAGGCGAAGAACAGCACGGCCCATGGCAGTTGCTGCAGCATCCAGCTTCTTTCCAGAAAACGGTAAAAGCGGTCGTGCGCGATGCGCGGCTCGATGGCGATGTGCGGCGGGTGGTCGAGGTCGAGGCGGCAGAACAATTGCCACCAGGCATCGCGCCAGAAACCGGCGCCGTGGCGCAAATAGGGGTGGCAGTCGGGCAGGCGCTGCGCATAGTCGCGCAGTTCGTGCTGGCGCAGCAGGCCCAGCGGACCGCTGAGGCCCACCAGCACGCCCAGGTACACCAGCAGATATTCCAGCCATTGCGGGCATTCAAAGCTGTCGTGGATCAGCTTGCGGTGGCTGCCCAGCGAGTGGCCGAACAGCAGGACGATGGCCGTGCCGGCCGCAAACAGCAGCAGGCCGGTCCAGCTGAAGAAGTACAGGGCGCCCGTCACGGCGCCGGCCAGCATGGCCGTCAGCCATACCGATGGTAAAGGCGCAAAGCGCACCGTGCCGTGCAGCACGCTATCGGCGTGGGTGGCGCGGGCGCGGTGGCCATCCAGGCTGGCCGCCGTCATCAGGCCTTGGGGGCCGACGATGGTTGCGTGTATTTGTCGAAGTTGGTGATGTAGTCGTTGAAGTTGTCGGTCAGCATGCGCTTGTACTGTTCCGTGAAGAAGGCCACGGCGCCTTCCTTTTCTTCCTGCATCTTGGCCACGTCGTTGCTCTTGCTGGCGACGAGGAAGGCGTTGAAGCGGGCGGCCGCGTACAGCAGCGAGGTGGCTACTTCATTGCCGCCGCTGTGCATGCATTGCTCATTGGCCAGGGCGATGACCTGGTCGGCGCGTTCCCAGAATTCCGGGCCCGGTGCTGGTTTTGTCGTTGGTGTGCTCATAGAAATCCCTCATGAAAGTGCGCGCCAGTCTACACAGGGGGCCGCGGGCTGTCCAGCCGCGCGGTCGCCCGTCAGGGCGCCTGCAGGATTTGTTCCAGCAAAACGGGCAGCGGCTGGCGGATGTCGAGCACCATGCCGGCCTCGTCCGGCTGCAATGGCTGCAAGGCGGCCAGCTGGCTGTCGAGCAGGCTGGCCGGCATGAAATGGCCGGGGCGCTGCAAGCGGCTTTCCAGCACGTCGCGCGGGCCATCGAGGTGGATGAAGCGCAGGGCCGGGTCGCCCTCGCGCAGCACGTCGCGGTAGGCGCGCTTCAGGGCCGAGCACGAGACGACGAGGCCGCTGCCTTGCGCGCGGGCCATGGCGATGCGCTCGCGCAGGGCGGCCAGCCAGCCGGCCCGGTCGGCATCGTCGAGGGGAATGCCGGCCGCCATCTTGGCCACGTTTTCCGGTGGATGCACCTCATCGCCTTCGACGTAGGGCACGTGCAAGGCGCCGGCCAGCAGGCTGCCAACGGCGCTCTTGCCGCAGCCGGACACGCCCATCACGACCCAGCGCACGGCGGGCACGCCCACGGTCAAGGCGCCGAAACGATGACGGTGACGCGGCGGTTTTCCGCCTTGCCCGTCTTGCTGGCGTTCGAGGCCACGGGCTTGCTCATGCCCAGGCCCTTGACGGTGATGTTCTCGCGCGGAATGCCCGATGCGCTCATGGCGTCGGCCACCACGTTGGCACGCGCCAGCGACAGCTTGTTGTTGTACGCTTCCGTGCCTTCGTTATCCGTATGGCCTTCCACGCGCATGTGGGTAATGCCCACTTTCAGCAGGGCGGCGCTGATTTTCTGGATGGCGCCCCGGCTGGGCGCGATCAGCTTGGCGGCGTCGAACTCGAACAGCAGCTTGTCGGTAAAGCTCAGTTCCCAGCCTTCGTCCGTCTGGTTGAAGCCTTGCTCCTTCAAGGTGGCCACTTGCTCGGCATTGAACAGCGGTTTGATTTCTGGCGTGCTCTGGCAGGCGGCCAGCAGGCCCAGCATGAATAAGCCGAGTAAGCCGCGGCGTAATTGGGTGTAGATGAATTGCATGGTGTTGCTCCTTGGTTCAGGGGTGAGTATGGGGTTGCGGCAGGCGCGCCACCTGGCGCGTGCCGCGCTGCGCCTGCTTGGCGCGGTACATGGCTTCGTCCGCCGCGCCGACCAGCGAGATGGCGTCGATGGCGTGATCGGGAAAGACGGCCACGCCGATGGTCAGCGAGCTGACGATGCTGTTGCCAGTGGGCAGTTCAATGGCTTGCGCCATGGCGGCGATGATGTTGTCGGCGATGTGCATGGCGTCGCTGCTGTTGCGCAGCGGCTTGAGCACGATGGCGAATTCGTCGCCGCCCAGGCGCGCCACCAGGTCGCCTTCGCGCAATTGCTGCTTGATGCGCGCGGCGATCGTCACCAGCACGCGGTCGCCCGAGGCATGGCCGAAGGTGTCGTTGATGTATTTGAACCTGTCGCTGTCGAGGAACAGCACGGCCACCTTGCCATTGCCGACCCGCGCGTCGAGGATGGCGCGTTCCAGTTCCGCTTCCATGAAGGCGCGGTTCGACAGGCCCGTCAGGCTGTCGTGGTTGGCGCGGTGCGACAGCGAGGCGTGTTCCTTCTGCAGATGGCTTTGCCACGCTTCCAGTTCGTCGAGCAGGGCGTTGAAGTCGTCATTGATCTGGTTCAGTTCGGCAATATTGGCCGGCGGCACGCGCAGTTCGAACGAGCGGTCGCGCCGCACGCGGTGGGCCGTTTCCGCCAGGTGGCGCAGCGGCGACGTGATTTCCGTTTCCATGCTGCGCGACAGGCGCACGGCAACGACCAGACTCAGCACCAGGCAGGCGAGCAGGCAGGAGAGGCCGCTGAGCAGGAAGGGCAGCAGGCTGCGGCTGTGCGGCACCAGCTTGATGCTGCCGATGGCCTGCTCATTGCGCATGATGGGGAAGGTCAGCGAATCGGGCAGCATCCAGCCCGTCAACGCGCGTTCGATGTAGTAGCGCGTGCCGTGTTCGCCCCGTTCCCAGCGGGCCAGCACCTTGCCGGCCTGGTCGCTTACCTGCGCCTGGTCGATATCTTCATTGACGCCGATCAGGGCCAGCGCTTCCCTGGCGGCCATGGAGTCGCCAAAGACGACGGCCCCTTCCACCGTGTAGCTCATCGAACGGGCCACCAGGCGCAGGTTCTGGTCCGAATACACGCGCAGGGCCAGCAGCGCCACGGCCGTCAGGGTCAGGCCGGCCGCCAGCACGGCGATCAGCGACACGCTCAGGTGGGCGCGCCGCAGCACGCTGTCGAGCGTGCGGCGGGGCTGGCGGGCGTGCTTGTTGCTTATGCGGGCGCTCATGGCGGCGGTCCCTTGCGACGTGCAATTTGCAAGGCATTCGGATGCACGCGCAGGCCGCTGCGGGCGATGGCGTCGAGGTTGACGTCAAAACCGATCTGCGCCTCGGTCAGGCGCAGGCAGAACATCGTGCCCACGGCGCAGGAAGTACCCGGTTCGGCGACCGATAGAATCGGTTTGCCGATGATCTGCGCCAGCAGATGCTCGCGTTCGCCCTCGGGCAGGCTGCCCATGTAGACGACGTCGCATTCGCTGGCCGCGCTGGCCATCGCCGGGAGTTTCACGCGGATGCGCTGGCCCAGGCTGGAAGCGGGCGTGTCGACGATGGACGCGCCGTAGCGTGGCGCACCGAGCATGCAGACGCGCACTTCCTGGCGCGCCACGGGCCAGCGCACATAACTGATGATGCCGAACAGGACCTGCGCCACTTCGGCGGGACGCCTGGCGTCGGCAGCCGCACCCGTTTGCGCCCACACCGCGCACGGCGCCAGCGCACCGCAGGCGAGCAGCGAGGCCAGCAGCACGACAGCGAGCATGACGGGCGGCGCGGGGCGCTGCCGGTGGCGAGGGGAGAAGGGCACGGCGTCGGTGTCTTTATGCAGGTCGGTGGCTATTCAAATAGTTACTTCGCAACACAGACTCTACGGAAGTCCATGTTGAAAGTAAATCACGGCATGACGCCATAAACCTTGCATTATAAACACGAATGTGAAAACTTGCATTCTTTACCATGAGAATTACTTATCAACACTGCCTAGGCGGGCCAGAGTGTTGCTATTCTTCCAGTGTCGCTTCCAGCAAGTCGATTTCGCGCAGCAGGCGCAAGTGAATGGTATCGTCCAGCTCGCCCGAGATGCGGCGGCGGAACAGTTCATCGCGCTCCGCATTGAGCGCTTCCAGGCGCAGCGAGCGTTCGGCCTTGGCCAGTTCCTGCAAGCGCATCGCCTCGTCGTTGCTGCTTTCGCCATACGCGAGGCGGCGCCGGTAGGCTTCGATCAGGCGGTTGGCCGCTTCCGTGACGACTTGCTGCTTGTCATTCTTGTCGATGCCTTCGCACACTTTTTCCAGCCGCGCGATGGCCGCTTCGGCGGCAGCGGCGCGGGCGTTGCGCTCTTCCGTCGAACGGCGCGCGGGCGGCGCGAAGACGAGGCCCTTGGTCAGCAGGGGCAGGGTGACGCTGGCCAGCAGCAGCGACAGCAAAATGACGCCCATGGCCAGGAAGATGACGAGGTCGCGCGCGGGAAAGCGCGTGCCATCGGGCAGGAACAAGGGCAGGGTCAAAATGCCGGCCAGGGTCAGCGCGCCGCGCACGCCCGCGAACGACGCCACCAGCAGCAATCGCAGGCTGGGGCGGGCCAGCAGCGCCGCGTCCTTCGGTTCGCCCGCCACCTTCTTGTGGTGCTTGAACAGGGTCAGCTTCATGGAAATGAAGACCCAGAGGAAGCGCATGAAGGTCAGCCCCACCGTGATGGCGATGACGAACAGCGGCAGTTTCCAGGCGCTGCCGGCGCCGATCTCGGCTGAGGCGGCGGGCAAGCCGGCAACGGTGGTGGGCAGCTGTGCACCCAGCATGACGAAGATCACGCCATTCAAGACCAGTTGCACGGTATCCCACACGGCCTTGCGCTGGGTGCGCGTGGCAGCCAGCGGGCGGCCGATCAGGTCGGCATAATGCATGGACACGCCCGCCGTGGCGGCGGCCAGGATGCCGGAGCCGTGGATTTGCTCGGCGCCCAGGTAGGCGGCAAACGGGATCAGGATGCTGATGAGGATTTGCAGGCCCGGTTCTTCGCCGACCTTGCTCACCAGCCATTTATTCGCCAGGCCCACGCCCCATGAGATGGCCAGACCGATGATGATGCCGCCGCCTGCTTCCTGCAGGAAACTCAGCGAGGCGGCGCCGATGGAAAAGCCGCCCGTCATCATGGCGCCGACGGCAAAAGTGAAGCAGACGAGGCCCGACGCGTCGTTGAGCAGGGATTCGCCTTCGAGGATGTGCATCAGGCGCGGCGGGATCGGATTGCCTGCGGCGATCGCCGAGACGGCCACGGGGTCCGTCGGCGACAGGATGGCGCCCAGCGCGAAAGCGACGGCCAGCGGCACGCTGGGAATCAGCCAGTCGATGAAAAAGCCCATGCCCAGCACGGTAAACAGCACGAGGCCGATGGCCAGCATCAGGATCGAGCGCGCGTCGGAAAAGAAGGCGCCCTTGGGAATGCGCCAGCCATCGAGAAACAGCAGCGGCGGGATGAAGAGCAGGAAGAAAATGTCGGGATCGAGCGGCACTTGCACGCCAAACACGGCCAATCCCGTGCCGCCGGCGATCTGGATCAGGGGCAGTGGCAGCTTGACCCAGCGCGAGCGGGCGAGAAAGCCGCACAGGACGACGGTCAACACGAGGATGAGGATGATGGTAACGGTATGCATGAAGGAGCGGCGGCGTGCTGAAACGCTGATTATAAGGCGCAGCCCGCCTGCAGGCGGCACCTGCGTGTCATTGCGTACATACAACAAGTCACAATCGCGGTAAGATTCTCCCATTCATTGCCACAATCTGCCCTGCTGCCGCCGTCCGTGCGCGGCAGGCGCGTGCTTGGCCTTTTACCGGACTCCTGTTTTGCTCAAGAAAATCTTCACCGGCTTGCTGCTGTCGCTGGCATTGCTCATCGTGGCGGCCCTGGCCGCGTATCTGTATTACTGGCGTCCCGCGCTGGCGCCCATCGATCCCCCTGCCGCCACGGCATTTCCCCCGCAAGTGGTGGAGCGGGGCCGCATCCTGGCCGGCATGGGCAATTGCGCCGCTTGCCACACGGCCAAGGGCGGCGCCGAGTACGCGGGCGGCCACGGCCTGGCCACGCCGTTCGGCACGATCTATGCGACGAATATCACGCCCGACCGGCAAACGGGCATCGGCCGCTGGTCGCAGGCCGCCTTCCAGCGGGCCATGCGCGAAGGCGTGGGCCGCGACGGTGCCCATCTGTATCCCGTCTTTCCGTACACCCATTTCAACCTCGTCTCGGATGACGACCTGGCGGCCTTGTACGCGTATTTCATGACGCGCCCGCCCGTGTATGCGGCAGCGCCCGCCAACAGCGTGCCTTTCCCCCTGAACTTGCGGCCCTTGCAGGCAGGCTGGAAGCTGCTGTTTTTCAAGCCGGCCAGCTATCAACTCAATCCCGCGCAAGGGCTGGACTGGAACCGGGGCCGCTACCTGGCCGAGGGCCTGGCCCATTGCGCCGCCTGCCACACGCCGCGCAATGCGCTGGGCGCCGAACTTGCCGGCTCATCCTATCTGGGCGCGGCCATCGACCACTGGTATGCGCCGGCCTTGACCAGCGCCAACACGGCCCCGCTGCCGTGGACGCAGGACGAGCTGTACGCCTTTTTGCGCACGGGGGCGACGTCCCTGCACGGCGTGGCGGCCGGGCCCATGTCGGCTGTCGTGCATGAAGGCATGGGCGCCTCGCCCGATAGCGATATCCGCGCGCTGTCCGTGTATTTTGCGGGCGTGGCCGGTGCAGAGCAACGCCAGGTCGATACCGATACCGTGGTAAAAGCTGGCATCAAGCGTTCGCAGCGCGTCAGCCTGGTCGACAACGACCGTGGCGCCAGCCTGTACGTGGCCGCCTGCGCGTCGTGCCATTCGAACAGCGATGGCAAGCCCGCGGCGCTGCGGCCGGAACTGAGCCTGAACAGCGCCGTCAGCGCGCCCGATCCCGCCAACCTGATCCAGGTGATCCTGCACGGCTTGAGCAAGGACGAAGCCATGCCCGGCGTGCTGATGCCCGGCTTTGCCGCCTCGCTGACGGACAACGACGTGGCTCAGCTGGCCGCCTATCTGCGCCGCAGCCGCAGCCACCAGCCGGCCTGGACAAATCTGGAAGCGGCCGTGGCACGCGCCCGCGCCGGCAAGTAATTACTGAAAGACTCTATGTACAACATGACCGTGAATGGCCAGCCCTTCGGCACCGAGAGCGACGCCGAGACGCCCCTGCTGTGGGTGCTGCGCGACGAAGTTAAATTAAAAGGCACGAAGTTTGGCTGCGGCATCGGCATGTGCGGCGCCTGCACCGTGCACGTGGATGGCCGCGCCATGCGCTCGTGCATCACGCCGATTGCCGCCGTGGCCGGCTGCGCCATCACCACCATCGAAGGCCTGTCGCCCGATGGCACGCACCCGTTGCAGCGGGCGTGGCTCGCCACGCAGGCGCCCCAGTGCGGCTATTGCCAGTCGGGCCAGATCATGCAGGCGGCCACCCTGCTGAAAGACTATCCGCAGCCGACCGATGCGAATATCGACGCCGTCATGAGCGGCAACCTGTGCCGCTGCATGGCGTATGTGCGCATCCGCAAGGCCATCAAACTGGCGGCCGGCATGCAGGAGGCGCCCGGTGTTTAAGTTACCGAAAGAAAATTCAGCTGCCCGCCCCAGCCCATTGGGACGGCGCGGTTTCCTGATCGCCGCCGCCGGTACGGGATTTACCCTCGCCTTCCTGCGCGCCGACAGCTCCCTGGCCGCAGGCAAGGCGGCGCCCGTGCAGTCTAAGCAAAGCGCCGCGCCCGTGTTCGATCCCAGCATCTGGTTTGAGATCGGCCGCGACGGCATCGTTACCGTCAACATCGCCAAGGCGGAAATGGGCCAGCATATCGGCACGGCCCTGGCGCGCATCGTGGCCGAGGAGCTTGAAGCGGACTGGAGCAAAGTACGCTTGCATTACGTGGACACGGACCCGAAATGGGGCTTGATGGTGACGGGCGGCAGCTGGTCCGTCTGGCAGAATTTCGACCCGCTCAGCCGCGCCGGCGCGGCCGGGCGCCTCGCGCTGGTCGAGGAGGGCGCGCGCCTGCTGCGCGTGCCCGTGTCCGCCTGCCACGCCAGGCTGGGCGTCGTGCATGGCCGGGGGCGGTCGATCAGCTATGGCGACATCGTGCGCCGTGGCAAGCTGGCGCGCCAGTACTCGCCCGAGCAATTGAAAGCCATCGTGCTGAAGACGCCGCAGCAGCGCAGCCTGATCGGCCAGAACGTGCAGGCGCTCGACATCCCCGCGAAAATCAATGGCACGGCCATGTACGGCATCGATGCGGAAGTCGAGGGCATGCTGTTTGCGCGCCCGAAGATCCCGCCCACGCGCTACGGTTCGAAAGTGGTGTCCATCGATGATACGGCGGCCAGGAAGGTGCCGGGCTACCTGCGCAGTGTAGCCCTGCAAGACCCCAGCGGCACGGTGCCCGGCTGGGTCATGGTGGTGGCCGAAACGTATGCGGCCGCCATGCGCGCGGCCGAGCTCGTGCAAGTGAAATGGCGGGCCGGCGCGGCCGCCCACGTGGCGGAGCAGGATATTGTCAACTACGCGACCAAACAGCTGGCCGACGCGAGCCTGGGCGCCCGCGTCGTCGATGACGATGGCGTGGAGCAAGCGTTCAACGATGCCAGCCTGCAGCTGGAGCGCCACTACACGACCAGTACCGTGCTGCATTTCCAGCTGGAACCCGTCAATGCCCTGGCGCAGGAAATCGACGGCGTCTGGCACATTCATGCGGGCAACCAGTGGCAATCGTTGATCCTGCCCGTGCTGGCGCAAGCGTTGAAGGTGCCCGAGAGCCATGTCATGCTGCACACCTATCTGCTCGGTGGCGGTTTCGGGCGGCGCCTGAATGGCGATTATTGCGTGCCGGCCGCGCTGGCGGCGCAAGCCGTGGGGCGGCCCGTCAAGATGATTTGCACGCGGGCCGACGACGCCCGTTTCGATTCGCCCCGTTCGCCGTCCGTGCAGCACGTGCGCATGGCGTTCGACGACGCGGGCAAGGTGTCTGCGATGGTGCACGAAGCGAGCGCGGGCTGGCCCACGCAAGCGATGATCCCCGCTTTCCTGGCCAAGGATAAGCAGGGCCATCCGTATGACCCGTTCGCCATCGCCGGCGCCGACCATTGGTATTCGGTGGGTGCGCAGCGCGTGCGGGCCGTGTCGAACGACCTGGCCAACAGCAGTTTCCGCCCCGGCTGGCTGCGCTCCGTGGGGCCTGGCTGGACGAATTGGGCTGTGGAAAGTTTCATGGACGAGGCGGCGCAGGCGGCCAAGGTCGATCCGCTGGCGTTCCGCTTGTCGCTGTTGCAGGCGACGGGGCGCAATGCGGGCAGCGCGCCGAACGCCGTCGGCGGCGCAGCGCGCCTGGCCCATGTGCTGCAGCGCGTGGCGGACAAGGCGGGCTGGGGCACGGCCATGCCGCCCGACACGGGCCTGGGCATCGCCGCCACGTTCGGCCAGGAACGCGACATGCCGACCTGGACGGCCTGCATTGCCAGAGTGAAAGTGGACCGCAGCACTTGCATGGTGAAAGTCGAAAAGCTGTTCATGGTGATCGACGCGGGCAGCATCGTCGATCCCGATGGCGCGCTGGCGCAGGCGGAAGGGGGCGCCCTGTGGGGCGTGAGCATGGCCTTGCATGAAGGCACGGCTTTCCTCAACGGCCAGGTGAAGGATACCAACCTGAATACCTACACGCCCCTGCGCATGGCCGACGTGCCCGAGCTCGACATTGAATTTATTGCCAGCACGCAAACATCGACGGGCATGGGCGAGCCGCCCACGACGGCCGTGGCGCCGGCGATCGGCAACGCCATCTTTGCCGCCGTGGCCTCGCGCGTGCGGCACTTGCCGATCCGCCCGGAAGCCGTGCTCAAGGGGCTGGACCGGCACGGCGCCGTCTGATGCGGGCGCGTGGCGAATTTGACGTGCGCCGCGCGTGAACGGGCGCAGGCTGGTACACTGATGCTTGCCGATCAGCGTACTAGCAGCGTGATTTCAGCTTGATGTCAGCGTCATTCCAGCTCGATAGCGGAGGCAGCCATGCAAGAACAATTTGTCAGCATCACGGCCGATGAACTTCAAATGGACGGCGTGCTTGAAATGCCCGAGCGGCCCGTGGGCATCGTCCTGTTTGCCCACGGCGCGGGCGCCGATAGCGACTACCTTGGCGCTTCCAGCCACGCCACCTCCCAGGATTTTTTGCGAGCGGGCATCGCTACCCTGCGCTTCGACCAGGGCGGTATCGAGCCTGGCGGCGGCAGCAATGGCCACGCGTATTTCGTGCGCGGCGATATCGTGCTGCTCGCGCGCCAGCTGGAAAAAGCCCTGGGCTGGCTGCAAGTGGACCCGTCCACGCGGCGCTTGCCCTGCGGCCTGTATGGCTATGGCACCAGCGCGGCCGTCGTGATGCAGCTGGCGGCCTGGCGCAGCGCGGAAATCGCCGCGCTGGCCGTTTGCGATGGGCAGGTGGAAATGGCGGGCAAGGCGGCGCTGGAAAACGTGCGCGTGCCGTCTCTGCTGATCGTGGGCGGACGCGACCCCGACGTGGCCGGCCTGAACCGCATGGCATTTGCCACCTTGCGCTGCGACAAGCAATTGGAACAGATCGCCGCGCCCAGCGGCCCCGACACGCGCCACCAGGCCGCTCTGCTGGCAACGGACTGGTACACGCGGCATTTCAACGGGCATACCAGTACGGCGCAGTAGGGATCGCCGTCCGCTTGCTGTGAGGGCAAGGCCTTGTCAGCTTGGCGAGCCGGCATTGCGCCGCGGGGTGGGCGTCAGGCATTCAAATTGCCAGGAAACCGCTTCGTAGGTCAGATCCTTGACGTCGGGAGGAAGAGCCGCGTTCTCGAAAAGTTTCATCTTGTAGTACATCGTGACGGCCCGCAGCGCTGTTTCCTTGAAGTCACGATGGCGATCGTAAATGGCACGCGGTGTGATCTCGAAGCCGCGCTTGCTCATGTGCTCGTATACCTCTTGCGTCGAGGTCCCCTCATTGAACTCACCCGTAAAGATGGGGGTTTTTTTATCCTGAGATTGCTGCAAGACTTCCACTGTGCCGCCACATAGCATGCCTACCCAGCTAGCCAGGGAGCCTTGAAAAACCCGGAGCCGTACGGTGTACGTATGCAAACGGGCAAAGAAGAGATTCACCTTGGCTGGGTTTTCTATTTCCGCAAGATCAATGATGGCAAAGCTGTTTTTCGTACTGGCCATGTTATTGACATCCGTTTCTTTCCTCTTATTTTCGGATAACAAGCGTATCGTTTTATCAGAGATTTCTACGATTTTTCTGATGTTTTCCACGCTCACGTCTGCCGCTTGCGTACCCAGTTTTACCTGGCGCCGTATGTGGTCGCGCAGCACATTGAATTCGCAAAGCAGTGCGAGGCGTGGCAGGAATTCCGGCGCATGGCAGGATGTCAAGGCGGCACCGGGATGCTTGACGCTTTTCAGCACGCCCATCCTGGACAGCCAGGCAAAGCAATCGATAGGCGCGGCAATAAACTCAAAAGCAAACATGCGCTCCATCAAACGGTAGCGCACGGTGGACGGTGCCTGTGCGTATTTTTCCAGCAAATTGTTCATGATGTCGATGATCACGTCCTTGTCGCACGCATGGGCCTTACTCAGGACGGCGAGTACATACCCTTCAAAAAAGTTCAGCTTGTATCTTTCGCTTTCCTCAAGCCGCTCCATGGTGGTGTCTTCGGGCAGCGGAGGAGCGTTGTCCGGATAAGTCTCTTTCAGTAGAAATAGCGAATCGGACAATTCTGCTTCCATCAGGCACAAGACGCCATGTTTGACGACCTGCCGTTGTACGCCGGCCATGCCCTTGGCCGTAAGCTCACGATCCAGATCCTCGGCGAGACTCTTCAGCCAGCGACGTTCCTGGTTAAAAAGGCAATGCACCAGAATCTGGTTGAAGAATAATTGATCCAGCAGATCCAGGCCAGCCGTGTGAGATGCCGATATGCGGGCCATGCCCATGCTCCAAAGTTAAGGCGGCTCAGTGTCCGCCCTGATTGTATTTCATGAAGGTTTGGCGCGATAAAGCTCAGGTGGCAGCGCTCGCCACCGCGCCGGAAACCGCTGCTCCCAACGTCGCTCCGCCTGCGCCCACAACCAGGGTACCCGCCGCCATGCCTCCGCCACCAGCAGCGAGAGCGCCGCCGCCCAAGGCTGCCAGGGACCCGTTGACCAGTGCGGCGCCAGCCGTGGTGCTGATGAGCGTTCCGGTACTGGCGGCCCCCAGCAAGCCTGTCGTGCCGATCACGCCGGCAATCGGGCCGGCAAACGCCAGCGCGGTACCGCCGGAGGCGACCGTGGCGACACCGATCGCAATGGACTTGACGGGATTTTCCGCGATCGTGTCCACGGCAGAGCCTATGGCATCCATGGTTGCATCCACGATCTCGCCAATAAAATCAAACATACCCATGACCTTCTCCTATGTAGTGAGCAGAACCGAGCAGAAAAAGACGGTCTTTTCCTGAACTGCTGCTCGCATTGTAGGAGCGCAGGTATTGCCGGTCTATTTGCTATTCGCGTGTACCGTTTTACACAATCAGGCATCTTGAAAATAGCTTGCGGCAGCCGAATCGGTCCCGGCAGTCTGACATGCAAGCTTGCTTCGACTAGCCAGGCTCAAGCTGATCCGATCCGCCACGGGCCGTGAGCGAGGAATCGAAAAAATCATGTATTGATGGCATTCGTGTGTTCCGGTGCCTTGCTGGCTTATGCCATCAGGGCGCGCAAGTTGCGCGCATGGAAGCGCACGTGCTCTTCCATGAAGCTGGCGATGAAGTAATAACCGTGGTCGTAGCCGGCATGGCGGCGCAGCCGTAATGGCTGGCCGGCGTCGCGGCACGCCGCTTCGAAGACATCGGGGTGCAGTTGCTCCGGCAGGAATTTGTCGGCCAGGCCCTGGTCGATCAAGATGCCTTCGGGGAACAGCGGCGGCTGGCCCTGCAGGCCGCGCATCAGCGCGCTGGCGTCGTACTGCTGCCAGCTGGCCGCATCGCTGCCCAGGTAGCCCGTGAATGCTTTCTTGCCCCATGGACATTGGCTCGGTGCGGCGATGGGGGCGAAGGCGGACACGGAGCGGAACAGTTCCGGGTTGCGCAAGGCCAGCACCAGTGCACCATGGCCGCCCATCGAATGGCCGAAAATGCCCGTGCGTTGCGCATCGATCGCCAGTTCCTGCTCCAGCAGGGCGCGCAGTTCCAGCAGGTAGCTGTACATGCGGTAGTGGCTGCTCCATGGCGCCTCGGTGGCGTCCACGTAAAAGCCGGCGCCCGCGCCGAAATCCCAGGAGTCGCTTTCGCCCGCGATGTCCGCGCCACGGGGACTCGTGTCGGGGGCGATCAGGATCAAGCCTTCCTCGGCCGCCACGCGCTGCGCGCCGCCCTTGATCATGAACGTTTCTTCCGTGCAGGTCAGGCCCGCCAGATAAAACAGGGCGGGGCGCTTGGTAGTGACCGTGGCGCCTGGCGCTGTGTCGGGAATGAAGGCCGAGAAACGCATGGGCAAGCCGATGGCTTGCGCGTCGTGGCGATAAAAGCGTTGTACGCCGCCAAAACAGGCGTGTTCACTCAACAGTTCCAGCATGAATTCTCCTCGTTAATGCCACAGTATAGCCAGACCGGCGCAGGGCCGGCACGGGATCAGCCCAGCATGGCCGCTAATGCAGGCAAGATGTCTTGTGCCGGGGCATCGGTCTTGAATGCCAGCAAATGGTCGGCGCGCGTCTTGCCCATGTTGATGGCGGCCACGGGCTTGCCCGTTTCGGCCGCCATGCGGCACAGGCGAAAGCTCGAATACACCATCACGGACGAGCCCACCACCAGCAGGGCGCTGGCCGTGTGCATCTTGCTTTCGGCCTCGGCCGAGCAGGCGGCGGGCACGCCATCGCCGAAAAACACCACGTCGGGCTGCAAGGTGCCGCCGCAGCGGGGACAGACCGGCACGTGGAAAATGGCCAGCTGGGACGGCTCGAGCAAGGCGTCGCCATCGGGCGCCGGCGTGGCCGTGGCGCCCAGCAGTTGGGGATTGTCGCGTTCGAGCTGCTCCTGGATCAGGCGGCGCGTATGGCGGGTACTGCAATCGAGGCAGACGACGCCATGTATGCTGCCGTGCAACTCCGTGACGGCGGGGCTGCCGGCCTGCTGATGCAGGCCATCGACGTTTTGCGTGACCAGGCCGCCGACCTGGTGGCGCCGGGCCAGTTGCGCGATGGCCAGGTGACCGGGATTCGGCGTGGCGCGCGCCAAGGTCGGCCAGCCCACCATGCTGCGCGCCCAGTAGCGGCGGCGCACGGCTTCCTGGCGGCGAAAATCGGGGCCTTGCACGGGCGCATTGCCGCGCCGTACGCCTTCCGTGTCGCGGTAGGCCGGTATGCCGGACGCCGTGCTGATGCCGGCGCCCGTCAGCAGCAACACGTCGGGATGGCGCTGCAGGAACTGGGCCAGTTGATCGAGAGCGTAGTGCTGACTGGCTGGCTGCAGGCTGGCTGAGGAAAAGTTTTGCATGATGCGCCATGCTAACCGAAAAGCATGGCGCCGTTGCACGGGACGGCGATTACTCCAGTTTCATGCCGAAACGCTGCAGCCGCGGCTGCCAATGCTCCTGGATATTGGCCGAGACGAGTATGCGCTCGGCCTTGCCGATCAGCAATGCGCGGGGCACGAAACCGAAGTAGCGCGAATCGGCGCTGTTGTCGCGGTTATCGCCCAGCATGAGGAAATGGTCGGCCGGCACCGTCACGGGGGCAAAGCTGCGGGCCGCGCCTGCGATTTGCGGCAAGACCTGGATGCGGTGCTGTTCCGTCTGGTTGCGTTCGCTGATGCGCTGCGCCGTCAGCTGGCCCACGTGGGCGATGGTTTCAGGCGCCGTGTCGAGCGCCGTGTACTGGGCGGGCTGGCCATTGATGACCAGCTGTTCATTGCGCATTTCCACCGTATCGCCGGGCAGGGCGATGATGCGCTTGATCAATCGCGTGCCGTCTTTCGGTGAGGAAAAGGTGACGATGTCGCCCCGTTGCGGTTCGCCCAGGCGCTGCAGCACGATATCGGTGAGCGGCACTTTCAGGTTGAAGGCGAGGCGGTTGACGAAGACCACGTCGCCCTCGAGCAGGTTGGGGCGCATGGATGCCGACGGTATGGGATTCCAGTCCGCCACGGCCGTGCGGAACACGCCGAACAGCAGGAGAAACATCAAAAAACCTTTGTTGGCGCGCATCCATGTGCTCATGTCGGCTCTTTCGCTGGGCTGTGCCCGTGATGGTGAAGGGAAACGCCACGGCTGCTGGCGACCTGTTCACGATGCACGGCGAGGCTGAAGCCAGTCTTAAATAGGCGCACTGCGCAGGTAAATGGCAGGCATGGCGTGATTGCTGTTGCGTGCACGCATCACCATGGCGGTTTCAAGGATGGCGGCACGGTGACTGTGTATCGTCGCCATTGTGCAGGCGCTTGCCGTGCATGTCATCCCACAGCTCACCGAGCGCCACCAGCAAGCCGCCGCCCACGAAGGGGATGGCCACCAGCCATGGAATGCTGTCGAGCCAAGGGCCCAGCACGATGGCCGAGGCCACGGCGATGACGATGGCGCTGCACCAGAAGCGGCGCGGATGCCGGAGCGTCAGCAGGTAGTGAAGATCGTTCATAAATCCTCCTTGGTGAGCATGCGGAACGGCCGGGCGGCCAGGATGCTGCTGACGGCGATGACGATGCAGCCGTCCAGGAAAAACAGCACCTTGCCCACCAGGTGCATGCCCTGCACGAGATAGGCGGGCAGCTCCCGCGCTTCCGCCCACTGTGTCATGCGCGCCAGCACGATGGCGGCGGCAAAGATGACGACGGCCAAGGCCAGCACCAGCAGCACATGTTCGAACAGGCGTAGCCGCAGTTTCATGTTGGACTTGGCAAGGTTGGGAAGATTCCCGAGCCTTGACGTTATCAGTCCATCATGGTGCGGCTTTGCGCTGTGACAAAGTCGCCCCTGATAGGATAAAAGTGGCGTTGCTGCCGGAAAAATGCGGCATCTCAGGCCATGGCTTGCGTGTTGCGCCGCTCAAAATACAGCAAGTCCGACCAGGCATTCTGGAAAAACATGGCTTGTTCCGACTTGCCATATTGATGAAAGCCGTTGCGCTGCATGACCGCGACCGAGCCCAGGTTTTGCGGCCGCGCCGTCGCTTCCAGGCGCCACAGATCCAGCGCGCCAAACGCTTCGTCCAGCAGCAGGGCCACCACGCGCGTGGCGTAGCCGCGTCCGCCGAACCGTTCGCCGATGCGGTAACCGAGCGCTGCCTTGTTGAAATAGGGGCGCGTGACGCCCGTCAGGTTGACCCTGCCGATGATTTGCCCGTCCAGCTTGGCCAGGTACTGGTAGGCGCGGTCCTGTTCGCGTTCGCGCTGCGCCTGCTCGATGGCGGCGGCGATGGCTTCCTGGTGATAGTAGGACGGCGCGCGCGCCGTGACCCAGTGTTCAAAATACGCGCGGTTGTCCAGTTCGAAGGCCAGCAAAGCGGGAAGGTCGGCGCTGGAGGGCGGGTGCAGCTGAAGGCGGTCTAGGTCTGGCATGGGAGCGTGTCGGAAAGCGATGCGCCATTATAATCAGCTGGCGCATTGCGCAGCACACCCGTTTGAACTCAAGAAGGAGCAGCATGCTGTCCCATATCTGCCTCGGCACCAACGACTTTCCCCGCGCCTACGCTTTCTATACGGCCCTGCTGGGAGAACTCGATCTGATCGAAAAATTTCATGATACGGCCAAGCCCTGGGCGGGCTGGATGGCGCAGCAGGCGCCGCGGCCCCTGTTCGTGCTGACGGCACCGCATGACGGCTTGCCGGCCGCGCCAGGCAATGGCCAGATGACGGCCTTGCTGGCGACCAGCCGCGCGCAGGTGGACCGCTGCCACCAGGCCGTGCTGGCGCTGGGCGCCGTGTGCGAAGGGCCACCCGGTTTGCGCCCGCATTACCACGCCCATTACTATGGCGCCTACTTCCGCGACCTCGACGGCAACAAGCTGTGCGTCTGCTGCCACGCCGAAGAATGATTCAGCGCTGGCCCCAGATATCGTCTTCCGTCCAGCCCAGTTCCAGGAAATCCTGCGCCCGCTCATCCGCTTCGCCGGCGCAATAGAATTCGTCGAGCTGGGGCGGCGCGATGCGCGTGCCGGCCAGCATGGCGTGCACTTGCCCCCGGTGGTGGATCTGGTGCTGGAACAGGTGTGCCAGCAGGCGCTGGCGCGTGTCGATTTGCGGCGTGTCGCGCAATATCGTCACGGGCCGCGCCAGGTCGGCATCGCACAGGCTGCGGCAATGGGCGATCAGGCGCAGGTCCGATGCGCGCTGCGCCGCATGCAGGGCCGCGCAATCGCTGAACGGTTCATCCTGTTCAAAGAAGACGTAGCAGTCGGCATGCGGCGCTTCGCCGCGCAGCTCGCGTTCGAGCGCGTCGAGATAAAACCAGTCGCATGTGAGGATGTGGTTCAGGGTGAGCTGGATGGTGGGAAAAAAGCTGACGCGCGTGGCCTGGAATTCGGCCTGGGTCAGCTGGCCGCACGCCTTCAGCAGGCGGTGGTTGGCCCAGGCGTTGTTGTACGCCTGGCTGGTGATGTAGTGCGCAAGTGGATTGTTCATGATGGATCGCTTGTCGGGCAGGGCAGGGCAGGGTTTTGCAATGCCACTTTAGCATGTTGCGGCAGATGGACAAAGCGCTCACGCCAGCCGCACCAGCGCTGCCATCATCAAGTAAAATCGTGGGGCGGATTGCGCGATAGTGATGCAGATAGGGCTTGGATAGCAAAATGGGCTGGATAGGAAAATTACTGAACGGCGGCGACGAAAAAAGCAAGCCTGCGGCAGTCTCGGCAGCGGCGGCTGCCGAAGCGGCACGGCAGCCAGCCACCATCACTGAAATCGATGCCATGTACTACCGCTGGCTGGCGGCCGCGAGTGCGGCGCAGGCCCCGGAGCAGACTGAACAGCAGATTCTGGACGAGCTGGCGCGCCTGGTCCGTGAACCGATCGCTGGCGCTGCGCTGGTACCGCGCATTCCAGCCATCATTCCGCAGTTGATGCGTACCTTGCAAGATGAAAACATGAGCGCGGCCAAGCTGTCGGCCCAGCTGGCCCAGGACGTGCTGCTGGTCGCCGAGGTCTACCGCGAAGCGAACCGGCCCTGCTATCAGTCGCGCTATAACGCCAGCCCGTCGATCAACAATATGGAAGGCGCCATCATGCTGCTCGGGCAAAACGGCATGCGCATGCTGCTCGCCCGTGTCGCCTTCCGCCCCATCGTCAGCATGCAAAGCGGCGGGCTAACCGTGCGCACGGCGCCGCTGATCTGGCGCCAGTCCGAGAAATGTGCGCTGGCGGCCAGCCTCGTCGCGCCGGCCATGCATGCCAACGCCTTCGACGCCTATCTCGCGGGACTGATGGCCAATGTCGGCCTGGTGGTGGCGTTCCGGCTGATCGACCAGATGCATGCGCCCGATGTCTTCCCGCAATCGGACGCCTTCATCGCCCAGGTGTTTGCGCAAGCGCGCATCCTGTCGGTGCGGATCGCCGAATTGTGGGAGTTCCCCCAGTCCGTGACCCGCGCGATCGGGCAGGTGGGGCAAGCCGATGCCGATCCGCAGGCGCAAGCGCTGGCGCTGGGCGAACGCTTGAGCAAGCTGCGCATGCTGGCCGATACGGGCCGCTTCCCCGCCGACGATCCTTTCGTGACGAGCGGACTCGACAAGAACGCCCTGCTGGCGTTTGGCAAGCTGGCCGACGACGAGGACTGATGGCAACCGCGTGCGGCTGATATCACTCAGCGCGCAAAATACAGTTCGTGCAGGTGCTCGAGGTCGACGTCAAGCGCCGCCTGCGACAGCGCCACTTTACCGCTTTGCATCAGGTAGACGTGATCGGCCACGCCGACGGCGCGCGCCGTGTTCTGTTCCACGAGGATGATGGTGCGCTTGCCGTCGTTCAGGCGCGCGAGGATCTCGAACAGCTCGTTGACCACCAGCGGCGCCAGGCCCAGCGAAGGTTCGTCGATGATCAGCAGCGACGGGTCCGACATCAATCCCCGCGCCATCGCCAGCATCTGCGCCTCGCCGCCGGAGAGCGAGCCGGCCAGCTGCTTGCGCCGTTCGTGCAGGCGCGGGAACATGGCATAGGCTTCGGCCAGGCGCGCCCGCATGTGGCTGCGGTGCTCCTTTGGAAATGCGCCCATGATCAGGTTTTCTTCCACGCTCATGTCGCGGAACGTCATGCGCCCTTCCGGAATCATGGTGACCCTTGCGTCGCTCATCTTCCACGTCGGCGTGCCGTTGATGGACTGGCCGTCGAGCGCGATGCTGCCCGCGCCGACCGGCAGCAAGCCCATGATGGCGCGCAGCAGGGTCGTCTTGCCGGCGCCGTTCGGGCCGATGATGGTGGTCAGCTTGCCCTTCTGGATAGCCAGCGACACATCCCACAGCACATTGATGGCGCCATAGCCGGCGCGCAGGTTTTCAACTTTAAGCATGGGCTGCCCCCGTATAGCTTTCGATGACGGCCGGATCGCGGAAGACGGCGTCGGGCGTGCCGTCGGCGATCAACTGGCCAAAATTGAGCACGGCCACGCGCTGGCACAGATTGCTGATGGTCTCGATATCGTGCTCGATCATGACGATGCCCACGCCAAAGGCCGCGTGCAACTCCTTCAGCATGCCCATGAAGCGGCGCTTGCCGTTCGTTTCCAGACCCGCCAGCACTTCATCGAGCAGCAGCAGTTTCGGGTTCGTCGCCAGCGCCTTGGCCACTTCCAGCGCTTTCAATTCCGTCAGCGCCAGTTCGCTGGCCGCGTCGCGCCCGGCCTTGTCAAGCAGGCTCGTGAAATCGAGGATTTCATCGATCTTGCGCATGTCGACCTTGCCCGTGCCGAAGCGCTGCGCCACGACGAGGTTTTCGCGCACCGTCAATTCATGCATCGGTTGGGGGATCTGGAAGGTACGCCCCAGTCCCAGGCGCGCGCGCTGGTACATGGGCGTGGCCATGATGTCGCGTCCTTCGAAGCGGATGCTGCCGCTGGTGGGGCGCACGAGGCCCGAGATCGCATTGAACAGGGTGGTCTTGCCGGCGCCATTCGCGCCCACGAGGCCGATCACGTCATGGCTGGCCACTTTCAACGTGACGGAATCGACGGCCGTCAGGCCGCCAAAGCGCACGGACACATTATCGAGTTCAAGCATGTGCTTTCTCCTTCGCTTTGAACATTTTGCGTAGCAGCGGCAGCAAGCCGTTCGGGCTGAAGACGATCATCGCCACCAGCAGCACGCCCAGCACCAGCTGGTGGCCCGTGGGGATCAGCGACTTGAAAATGAGCTGGTCGACCAGGTAGACCACCACGGCGCCCAGCACGGGGCCGAGTATCGTGCGGTAGCCGCCGAAGATGGCCGCCACGATCGGCAAGGTCACCCACAGGCTGTTGAAGGCGTAGTCCGGTTCCAGGAAGTTGATGTAATGGGCGTTGAAGGCGCCGAACAGGCCAGCCATGAATGCCGACACGAGCAGCATCGCGCCTTTCAGCAAGGTGCTGTTGACGCCGACGACGCGCGTGGCGTCTTCGCTGTCGTGCATGGCGCGCAGGGCGATGCCGTAGTGGCTGGCGCGGATGCGGCTGTAGGCAAACGCGCATGCCACCACCAGGGTCAACACGACCAGGTAGGCGCCAGTCTTGCTGGCCAGATCGAAGCCGAAGACGGTGGGCAAGGCGGGAATATTGTTGATGCCGCCGGCACCGCCCGTCACCGAACTCCATTCTGTGGCCAGGATGCGGAAGATGTGGGCGTAGGCGAGGATGGCCAGCGCAAAATACGGCCCGCGCAAGCGCAGCACGGGCAGCATGATGACGGCGGCGATGGCCGCCCCCGCGCCGCCCAGCAGCATGGCGGCAAACACGGGCAAGCCCAGTTTCACGGTGGCCAGCGCGGAGACATAGGCGCCCACGCCGAAGAAGGCCGCATGGCCGAAGCTGACCATGCCGCCCAAGTTACCGAGCAGGGCCCAGGACATGGCCACGCCGCCGATGATCAGGGCCGCCACCACCATGCTCATCACGTACTGGTTGGTGCCCAGGGCCAGCGGCACGGCAATATAGGCGGCCAGCAGCAGGCCCGCCGTGGAAATCAAAGTCGAGCGCTTCATCCGCGCCTCCGTTGTGCGCCGAACAAGCCGTTCGGCATGATGAACAGCACCAGCAGGAACAGCACCATGCCCGACAATTCCTGCAGCGCGGAGCTGGCCAGGGTGACGGTCAGCGCTTCGGCCACGCCCAGCAGCACGGCGGCCAGCAGCACGCCGGGGATCGAGCCGATGCCGGCCAATACCGTGATGATGAAGGCTTTCACCGTCAGGGCGCCGCCGTAGGCAGGCTGGATCACGCCATAGCTGAACAGGGCGACGCCGGCGAAGGCGGCCAGGATGCCGGCGACCAGAAAGGACACGAGTTCCGTGCGGCCCGGGTCGATGCCCATCAGCTTGGCCGCGTCGCGGTTGCTGGAGACGGCGCGCACGGCGCGGCCATACCAGCTGGTCGACAGCCAGCGCCACAGGGCCGCCATCAGCACCAGGCTGACGCCAAAGAAAATCACTTCGCTGCGCATGCTGAAAAACGGACCGATTTCAAAACCTTCCTGCAGCCAGGTCGACGACGTCGAGCGGATGTCCGCCTTCCATACGAGCAGGATGAAATTGGTGAGGATCACGCCGATGCCGTAGGTGAGGATCAGCGAATTGATTTCGCGGTCTTTCTTGATGCGGCTGACGATCAGGTACACGCCGACGGACGTGAGGCTGACGATCACCAGCGCGATGGGAATGGCGAACATGGGGCCGAGTCCAAGCCCGGATTCCACGCTGTAGGCGATGTAGGCGGCCAGCAGCACCAGTTCGCCGTGCGCCAGGTTGATCACTTTCATGGTGCCGAAGACCAGCGCCAGTCCCAGTGCGATCAGGGCGTAGGAGCCGCCCTGCAGCAAGCCCGAATACAGGGCTTGCAAGATTAATTCTGTCATGTCGTCATCCCGTCAGGCCACTTTGGCGCATCGCGAAGATGCGCCAGGGTGGCCGTTCATCGGTGCGCGTCCGTGCGGGCGCGCGCGTGTGCAGCGGGAGGCTGCCGTTTACCAGGGCAGGGCTGGATAGGCCAGCTTGCCCGTCGCGTGTTCCTTCGGCCAGACGATGACCACTTTCTTGTCTTGGTGCTGCGCCATGCGGTGCACGAAGTTCTGGTTGTCGCCATTGGCGGCAAACTGTACGCGGCCGATCAGGGTTTCGCGGTCCGTCTTGCGCATTTCCTCGGCCACGCCGCCTTTCTTGATGGTGCCTTTGTCGGCCGCGCGCGCGATCGCTTCGAACAGCAGCATCGATTGCACATAGCCGAACTGGCCCAGGTAGTCCGGCTCCTTCTTGTACAGCTGCTTGTAGGCGTCGCTGAAGGCCTTGCCGTCGGCTGTCTTGAATTCCGTGGGGAAGGGCAGCAGTGCCGTGCCGAACACGTTCGGCATCAGGTCGGGGAAGTCGGCCGCCATCTTCGGCGTGGCCAGCGACCACACGCCGACCATGGCCTTGATCTTCGGTTTCAGCACGCGCGCGGCGCGGATGATGCCCACGTAATCGTTTTCGTAGCCGACCATGGCCACGACTTCCGATTTGTCCTGTAGCTTGATCTTGTTGATGATGGGCTTGAAGTCGGTAATGGCCGGGTCGAACGAGTGCGTCGTCACTTTCACGCCCTTGGCGGCCAGGGCTTTTTCCACGTCTTTCGCCAGGCCCGTGGTGGCGTCCTTGGTCGAATACACGATGGAGACGGACTTGGCGCCCACGTCCTGCAGCAATCCCAGCATGGCTTTTTCGTAGCCGGCTGTATTATTAATGCGGAAAAAATTCTTGCGCCCGCTGGTCACCAGGCTGTCGTCCACGCCTCCCGAAGTGATGTAGACGAGGCCCAGTTTATTCGCCGTGTCCGAGGCGGGCGAGATATTGTTCGAGCCATAGCCGCCCGTGATCGCCACCACGCCCTGGCTGGCCAGCTTTTCCACGGCGGCGATGGCCTTGGCGGGCGCCGATTCGTCGTCGACGGTGATGATCTTGATCGTGTGCTTGCCGTTGGTCTTGTTGAATACCTCGGCCGCGACCATGATCCCTTCCTGCATGCCGGCGCCGACGCGCGCCAGGTTGCCCGTCAACGGGATTTCCGCGCCGACCAGGAATTCGTCGGCGCTGGCGTTTGCCATCCAGGCGCTGGCAACCAGCGCTGCCATGGCGATGCGTGTGTAGGTGCGTTTCATCGTGTCTCCTCCGGTGATGTGGCTTGGTTTTATTGTCGGGTCTGGTACAGCAGGGTTAATTCACAGGGTATTCTGCGCCATTTGCCGCAGCTGCCCCTTTAAAATCTTGCCCGTGGCGGCGGCCGGCAGCGCTTCCATGACGATGATGGCGGACGGGCACTTGTACGGCGACAGGGTCTGCGCCAGCCAGGTCTGCAATTGTGCCACGCTGGCGGGTTGGCGCGGGTCGAGTTCCACATAGGCGATGACGTCCTCGTTGCCATCGGCGAGGGTGCGTCCCACCACGGCCGACTGCACCACGGACGGGTGGGCGTTCAGGGCCGTTTCCACTTCCAGCGGATACACATTGAAGCCGGAGCGGATGATCAATTCCTTGGTGCGTCCCACGATGAACAGCGCGCCGTCGGGATCCTGGCGCGCCATGTCGCCCGTGTTCAGCCAGCCGCCGTCGCGCATGGCGGCTGCCGTCATGGCCGGCTCGCGGTAATAGCCGGCCATGATGTTCGGCCCGCGTATCCACAGCTCTCCCGGCTCGCCGGGCGCCACGTCAAGGCCGGCCACGTCCACCACGCGCACTTCCACGCCGGGGATCGGCATGCCGACGGAATCGTCGCGGCGTGGCGTTTCCAGGCGCGTCTGGCTGATGGTGGGCGCGCTTTCCGTCATGCCGTAGCCATTGTGCAGCGCGGTGCCCAGCAGCTTTTCCACCTCGTGCTTGAGCGATGGCGCCAGCGGCGAGCCGCCCGCATACGCAAAGCGCAATCGCGTCGGCAGGGGAGTCTCCGCGCCGCCCAGGGTTTGCAGCAGTTTGGCGTACATGGCGGGCACGCCCTGCACGATGGTCAATTCATCGTCTTTCAGCGCGGCCAGCAAACCATCGACGGAAAAGCGCGGCACCAGATATAAGGCGGCGCCCGCATACAGCGTGCCCAGTGCCACCGAGGCCAGGCCGTACACGTGCGAAATCGGCAGCACGCCGTAGGCGCGGTCCGTGCGCGTCAAGCCGCGCAAGTTGCTGGAGACGGCGGCGATGAACAGCAGGTTGCGGTGCGTGAGCATCACGCCTTTCGACTGCCCCGTCGTGCCCGTCGTGTAGATCAGCGCGGCCACCTGTTCGTTGCCGGGAACCGTGTCTTCCGCGATGGCAGCGTCGTTCAAGCCGCCCGCCAGCAGCTCGCCCATGCCATCGACGGTGACGGGGCTGGCGCCACGCCGCGCCGCGTGAGCGGCCGCTTCCGGCGAGGCGCCGGCCAGGAACAGCACGCGCCGTGAGGAACTGTGCGTAGCGATGGTGTCGATTTCGCGCGCCGACAGCCGCGCATTGACGTTGACGATCCATGCATCGATGCTGGCGGCCGCGAAGATCAGCGCCACCTGCAGTGCGCCATTTTCGCCTACCACCATCAAGCGGTCACCGGCGCGCACGTCCAGCTGGCGCAGCAGCAGCGCCGCATGTTCCACACAGTGCTGCAGCTGCGCGTAAGTCCAGTGGCGGCCACCTTCATGCAGTGCCGGCGCATCGGGCGCGCGCGCGGCCCAGTAGGCGGGGATGGCCGACAGGCGCGCCGGCAGGCCGGCCAGCAGGGAAGGAATGTCCATCGCGGCCTCCTTCACTTTTGCGCTGCCTTGATCATGTTGCGGGCGATGACGATTTGCTGGATCTGCGTCGTGCCTTCGTAAATGCGGAACAGGCGCACGTCGCGGTAGAAGCGTTCGGCCGCATATTCGCTGATGTAGCCGGCGCCGCCGTGGATCTGCACGGAGCGGTCGGCCACGCGGCCGCACATTTCGGAGGCGAACAGCTTGCAGCACGACGCCTCCGTCGAGATGTCTTCCTTGTTGTCGCGCCGGCGTGCCGCGTCGAGCACCATGCTGCGCGCGGCATAAATCTCGGCCTTGCTGTCGGCCAGCATGGCCTGGATCAGCTGGAATTCCGCGATGGGCTGGCCGAACTGCTGGCGCTCCATGGCGTAGGCAAGGGCGTCGGCCAGCATGCGTTCGGCCGCGCCCACGCAGACGGCGGCGATGTGCAGGCGTCCCTTGTCGAGCACTTTCATGGCGGTCTTGAAGCCCACGCCTTCCTTGCCGCCGATGATGTTCGCGGCCGGGACACGGCAGTTTTCAAAGATCACGTCGCAGGTATGCGCGCCTTGCTGGCCCATCTTCTTGTCGGTCTTGCCCAAGGAAAGGCCCGGCGTATCCTTTTCCACGATGAAGGCGGAAATGGCCGAGGCACCGCGCTTGACGGGGTCCGTGCGCGCCATCACCGTGAAGATGCTTGCTTCGGGTGCGTTGGTGATATAGCGCTTGCTGCCGTTGAGGATATAGAAGTCGCCATCGCGCACGGCCGTCGTGCGCAGCGAGGCCGCGTCGGAACCGGAACCCGCTTCCGTCAGGGCGAAGGAGCCGATGATCTCGCCCGCCGCCAGCTTGGGCAGGTAGTATTGTTTTTGCGCTTCCGTGCCGTCGATGACGATGCCTTGCGAGCCGATGCCGTTGTTGGTGCCGATCAGCGAACGGAAGGCGGGCGAGGTACGGGCGATCTCGAAAGCGACGCGCACTTCTTCTTCCATGCTCAGTTCCAGGCCGCCGTACGCTTCCGGAATCGACAGGCCGAACAGGCCCAGTTCGCGCATCTGCGCCACGATGGCAGGTGGTATCGTATCTGTTTCAGCCACCAGCGCCTCGTTCGGCACCAGCACTTCGCGCACGAAACGGGCGATGCTGTCGAGCAGGATGTTCAGGGTTTCTTCGTCGCGTATCATCGGTTTCCTCGGCGCTTTGATTTGAGCTGTCGTTGAGAGGGGCGCGCAGTCTAACCGCGGCCCAGGTTTTTTTCCACTGTCTTGACGAGGGCCACCAGGCGCGGTCCCAGGTCCGATTCGAGTTTTTCACGCGACAGCAAAAAGGCGGGGCCGCCGCAATTGAAGGCCATCACCTGTTCGCCGTCGGCTCCCAGCATGGGCACGCCCACGGCATGCACGTCGTTCTGCCACTCGCCGGCCGAGATGCAAAAGCCCCTGTCCTGGTAATCCTTGAAGCCTTGTTCGATGCCGGCCTTGATGCGGGGCCAGCGTTCCGTCTCGTGCACCCTGGCGTGGTCCATCAGGTAGTCGCGTTCGGCCTGCGGCAGGATGCACAGCAGGGCCTTGCCCATGGCCGTCGTCATCAGCGGAATGCGCGAGCCGACGTCGAGGCGCAGGGTGACGTTGGCGCTGCTGCGGCACGTTTCCACGTAGACCATGCTGAGACGGTCGCGTGTGCCCAGCGACACGGAGGCTTGCGCATGTTCGGCCAGTTCCTCCATCAGCGGGCGCGCCATCTTGCGCACGTCGAGATTCGACAGCATGCGGTAGCCGAGGGCCAGCACGCCGGCGCCCAGCTGGTACTTGCCCAGGCTGTCCGAGTAGTTCAGGTAACCGAGTTTGGTGAGCGTGTAGGTGAGGCGCGAGATCGTCGGTTTCGGGATGCCCGTGCGCTTGGCCATGTCCGCGTTCGACAGATAGACTTCACCGGGGCGAAAGCAACGGAGCACTTCCAGCCCGCGCGCCAGCGCGTTGACGAACTGGCGGTCCTTGCCTTCCTCGTCATCGCCGAAGACGATCAGTTCCGGATCTGCCGCGGTCTGAATATTTGTCATATTTGCATTCATTTTCAGGCTCCCTGGAAACCAGTTTGCCTAGCCAAATTGTGCGTGTCAACCGTTTTGTGAAACATTCGTTCGCACAGCGAAATGGTGCGGTGCATGAACGGTGCGGGAGAAATGTCTGAAAAATTGACGTACGCAAGCGTTTCGGCGCTTGTCGCCTGAGCATCGCCAAACTAGACGGTATACGTCGGAAGGGAACACCATGGCTATTGGAGACGCCGTGATGCCGGCCCAGCAGGCCGCCGCCGTGGAGCCATTCCCGGCGGCGGATTTTTCTTACACTCCCAGCGCTGTTCGCATCGCCTGGCCAGCCACGTCGAACAATCCCCGCGCCGCTGGCGTCAATCCCGGCATGTGCATAGCCGCATGGATCATGCCGTCGAGCTGCACGCATTCGGCCGCCACGCCATCGTCGCGCAGCCGCCGCGCATACGCCACACCTTCGTCATGCAGCGGGTCGTACTCGCACACGAGCACGGTCGCCGGCGGCAAGTCCTTGAGCGAAGCTGCCTGCAGCGGCGCCGCGTACGGATGCGCGCCGTCGGCCGGTTCGTTCAGGTAGGCCGACCAGCAAAAACGCATGGCTTCCCGCGTCAGCGAAAAACCTTCCGCATGGCGCTGATACGAAGCTGTGTCGAAGGCGAAATCGAGCGCCGGGTACAGCAGCAACTGGTGCGCCAGCGCGGGACCGGCCTGGTCGCGCGCCATCAAGGCCGCTGCCGCAGCCAGGTTGCCGCCCGCGCTGTCGCCGCCCACTGCCAGCCGCCGCGCATCGACGCCCAGCGCCGCCGCATGTTCGGCGACCCAGCACAAGGCTCGGTAAAAGTCGTCGAGCGGCACGGGGAACTTGTGCTCGGGTGCCAGACGGTAGTCGACGGAAAAGATCACGCAGCCTGTGGCGTTGGCCAGCGCGCGGCACGGATTATCGTACAAGTCCAGCGAGCACAGACACCATCCACCGCCATGCGCGAAGACGATGGCCGGCGACCTCGTGGCCGTGTCCGCGCCAGCCGGCACATAGGCGCGCACGGTGAGCGCATTGTCGCCGGGCAGCACGTAATCCTTGATGGCCGTGACGTCTTCCAATGGCCCGTGCAGCTGGCGCAGTCCCGTTTCCGTGGCCGCCCGCAGCGCTGCCAGCGAGGCGGGCGGCGGCGCATCCTTTGTTTCCTCCAGCCAGGCGGCGATCCTCGGATCGAGACTCACGCCAGCTCTCCTGCCAGGAAGGGCAGCAGGTGGGCGATGAACGCTTCCGGCTGTTCTTCCATGATGAAGTGGCCGCATTCGGCGACGATGGCGCCTTGCAGATTGTCCGCCTTGCCCTGCATGGTCAGCAGGGGCGCGTCGTTGGTCGCATGGTCGGCGCCGATGGCCAGTACGGGCATGGCCAAGCTGCGCTTGGCCCGCTCGAGGTTTTGCTTGATGGTTTCGGGAATGGCGCGGTAGTAGGCGAAACCGGCGCGCAGGGCGCCCGGCGTGGCGTAGGCATCCGCATACACGTCGACGGCCACCTTGTCGCGGCGGTACGACCAGCGGTCGAAAATGAAGCGAATGTACTCGCGCTCCTTGCCCGCCGTGAGCATTTCCGGCAAATCGAGCACCTGGTTGAACATGAAGTGCCACAGGAAGATATTGTCGGACGGCGCAACAAAAATCGGCGGCGCCGGCGCCAGGCCGGGAATGACGGCTTCCGTCAGCGCCAGTTTCGTCACGGCTTGCGGGAAGTCGCTGGCCAGCGCATAGCCGACCCACATGCCGATGTCGTGGCCGACCACGTCGTACTGCGCATGGCCCAGGGCCAGCATGGCGCGGTGCAGGGTGGTCGCCACGGCGCCCGTGTCATAGCCGCCGGCCGGGCGGTCCGAATGACCGCTCCCCGGCGGATCGATGGCGATGGCCCGGTAGCCGCTGGCGGCCAGCGCCGCCATCACGTGGCGCCACGCATACCAGGTCTGCGGCCAGCCGGGGATCAGTAGCACGGGTTTGCCGTTGCCGGTACCCGCGATGACGCAATGGAGGCGCTGG
Source organism: Janthinobacterium sp. NKUCC08_JDC (assembly GCF_019345575.1). Taxonomy (NCBI): domain Bacteria; kingdom Pseudomonadati; phylum Pseudomonadota; class Betaproteobacteria; order Burkholderiales; family Oxalobacteraceae; genus Janthinobacterium; species Janthinobacterium sp. NKUCC08_JDC. The sequence goes on from NZ_JAHKQW010000003.1 coordinate 184,225, forward strand.
CCATCGATGCGCACGTAGTCGTGAATGAAGTCGTTCATAGGGTTTCCTTGATTAGTTGTGCCGGATGCCCAGCAATTGATGGATCTGTTGCGCGCTGACGGGGGCGCCGGCGAAGTCGTCGAAGATCTTGTCGGTCACGGGAATGATGTGGGCGTTGATGAAGGCCACGCCTTCGCGCGCGCCCACCTCCTGGTCCTTCAGGCAGCACTCCCATTCCAGCGTGGCCCAGCCCGCGTAGTCGTTTTGCGCCATCTTCGAGAAGATCGCCTTGAAGTCGACCTGGCCGTCGCCGAGCGAGCGGAAACGCCCGGCGCGGTTTTCCCACGACTGGTAGCCGCCGTAGATGCCTTGCCGTCCTGTCGGATTGAACTCCGCATCCTTCACATGGAACATGCGGATATGGTCCTTGTAGATGTCGATGAATTCCAGGTAGTTCAGCTGCTGCAGCACGAAATGGCTGGGGTCGAACAGCATCTTGCAGCGCGGGTGGCGGCCCACGCGTTCATAAAACATCTCGAAGCTGATGCCGTCATGCAGGTCTTCGCTCGGGTGGATTTCATAGCACAGGTTGACGCCCTGTTCTTCGCACACGTCGAGGATGGGCAGCCAGCGGCGCGCCAGTTCGTCGAAGGCCGTTTCGATAAGGCCGGGCGGGCGCTGCGGGAACGGGAACAGGTAGGGCCAGGCGAACGAGCCGGAAAACGTGCCCATGTCGGTCAGGCCCAGGCGTTTCGACGCCATGGCCGCCAGCTTGACTTGCTCGATGGCCCACGCCGTGCGCGCTTCTGGCTGGCCATGCAGGTGTGCCGGCGCGAAGCTGTCGCACAGCGCGTCATAGGCCGGATGCACGGCCACCAGCTGGCCGAAGATGTGCGTCGTCAGTTCGCTGATGACGAGGCCATGGCCGGCCAGCATGGCGACCAGATCGTCGCAGTATTGCTGGCTGTGTGCGGCCTGCGCCACGTCGAACAGGCGCGCATCCCAGGCAGGAATCTGCAGGGCCTTGAAGCCCATGCCGGCCGCCCACTCGGCGATGGCGGGCAGGGTGTTGAAGGGCGCCGTGTCGGCGGCGAATTGTGCCAGGTGCAGGCTCGGTCCTTGAATGGTTTTCATATCGGCTCCTATTGTTTGTCGATCGACAAAGAATAGGCGAAATTTTTTGCGCGGTCAAGGCGGTCATGCAAAATAAATCGCGAATGCGCTGCGGGTGCCAGGCGTTATACTGGCCGCCAGTTCGCAAGCAGAGGATCAAAATGGCAGGAAGACCGAGGGAATTCGACCGCGCGCTGGCGCTGGCAAAAGCGCGCGACGCGTTCTGGATGCGCGGCTACGAGGGCGTGTCGATGGCCGACCTGGTGGCGGCGCTGGGCATCGCCTCGGCGCGCATCTACGCGGCCTTCGGCTCGAAGGAGCAGCTGTTCCGCGAAGCCGTGGAACTGTATGAAACGGGTGAGGGCGCGTTTGCCGTGCACGCGCTGGCCGCCAGCCTGAATGTGCGCGACGCGGTGGCGCGCATGCTGGAAGAAGCCGTGCTGCTGTACACGCGCAGCGGCCAGCCGCAAGGCTGCATGGTGGTCACGGCCGCCACCAACACGAGCGCGGAAAACGCGGGCATCGCCGACTGGCTGGCGCAGCACCGCCGCGCGCGCACGCAAGCCGTCATCGAGCGCCTGCGCGCGGCGCAATTGGCGGGAGAATTGAAAGGCGAAGCGGACGTGCAGGCGCTGGGCGACTATTATGCGGCGCTGCTGCATGGCTTGTCGGTGCAGGCGCGCGACGGCATTCCCGCCGAGCGGCTGCTGGCGCTGATACGGCCGGCGATGGCGCCTTTGGTGCTGGAAATGAAAAACCAGGCTACCTAATCGATAGCCTTCAGGTTCAAGTCTTGACGTCGATCAGGCTGCCCAAGGCCTGGTCGGCTGCCTTGACGACATTCGCCGATAAATTAAAACCGGCCTTGTAGACGAGGTTATCCGTCAGTTCGGACGCGAGGCCCACGCCGTTTGGCCGGCTTTCGGCCGCCTTGGCCGCATTCGCATTGGCGCCGCTGACGCTTTCGCTGGCGGCCAGCTTGCGCCCTTCGATGGACAGGCTGACGCCCGTGCCGGCCGGGCTGCTTTCCTGGAATTCGGCCTTTTGCGGCTGGAAACCCGGCGTATTCGCATTGGCGATATTGTTGGCGGCCACATCCAGCGCGCGCTGGTTGGCGGTCAGCCCCGAGGTACCGGTGGTAAGGGCGGATATAGACATGGCAACTCCTTCAGTATGCGCCCAGTGTACTCCCGTCAACAGGAAAAGTGGTTGGTGCAAGGCAACAATTTTTCCCCAGGTGGTTGCCGTAAAAAATATGTGCGTCACGTAATTTTTTTATATTGTTCTGTGGCATTTCACTGTCTAGACTGGCAGGGAAGTCATCCACGGAGTCCGCCATTTTTCACCTGTTTCGCCCCATTTTGCTGGGTTTGCTGCTCAGCCTGCCTTGTCTGCCACTGAAAGCCCAGCTTGTCCCCTCGCCGTTGCCGCTCGATGCGCGCCTGAACGAGCAAGTCATCATGGTGCCGGCAGGTGACGGTTTGCGCGAAGTGCTGGAGACGACGGTGTTCCGCCCCGCCGGCCCCGGCCCGTTTCCCCTGCTGCTGATGAATCATGGCAAGCAGGTCGGCCCGGCCCGGTTGCAGCAGCGCGAGCGCTTTATCTATATGGCCACCGAATTCGTGCGCCGCGGCTATGCGGTGATGCTGCCCATGCGCGCCGGCTTTGCCCGTTCCACGGGCGCCTACCGCGATTTCGGCTGCGACATGCTGGGCAACGCGCAGGGCCAGGCGCGCGACATGCTGGCCGCGCTCGCGTATGCGCGCCGCCAGAGCTGGGTCGACCCGCAGCGCATCGTCGTCGCGGGACAGTCGTATGGCGGCATGGCGGCGCTGGCGCTGGCCACCCGGGTGGTGCCTGGCGTGCGCGGCGTGCTCAATTTTTCCGGCGGCTTGCGCGTCGACATGCCCGGCTGCGACTGGCAAGGGGCGCTGGCCAAGACCTTCGCCACCCTGGGCGCCTACAACCACATTCCCAGCCTGTGGCTGTATGGCGCCAACGATTCCTATTTCGGGCCGGTTCTGGCGCAGCGGCTGTTTCGCTCGTTCACGGGTTCCGGCGGCCAGGCGCAACTGGTCGCCTATGGCCCGTTCAAGCGCGATGCCCACCTGACCCTGGGCAGCCGCGATGGGGTGGCCGTGTGGCTGCCTGCGACCGAGCGCTTCCTGCAGAAAATCGGCATGCCGGTGCGCCAGGTCTACCGCGTGGCTGATGCGCCGTCGCCGCCCGCCACGCATTTCGCGCCGCAGGACGATATCGCCGCCGTGCCGTATCTGGAAGAGCAGGGCCGGGCCGCCTACCGCGACTTCCTCGAGAAAACCGCGCCGCGCGCCTTTGCCCTGTCGGCCAGCGGTGCCTGGGCCTGGGCCGAGGAGGGCGAAAGCCCCGACGTGCGCGCCCTCGCTTCGTGCCAGCGGCGCAGCAGCCTGCCGTGCCAGCTGTATTCGGTCGATGAAAGCGTCGTCTGGCCCGTCGACGGCGCCAGCGCGAGCGCCGCCGGCGGCGCGCAATAGGCCGCCGCGCACGATAGTTGTCGCCGAAACGGGGGATGGGCGAATATACTAGGGGAAAAGGGAGGCGTTGCGCTTCCCGTCCGCCCTTATCATCAGCGAGAATTCACCCCTATGGCGTCATCCCCAGAAAACCTCAGCATGGCCGTGTTTTGCGACTTCGAGAACGTCGCGCTCGGCGTGCGAGATGCAAATTACGAAAAATTCGATATCAAGCCCATCCTCGAACGCTTGCTGCTCAAGGGCAGCATCGTTGTCAAGAAGGCATATTGCGACTGGGACCGTTATAAAAGTTTCAAGGGCACCATGCACGAGGCGAACTTCGAGCTGATCGAAATTCCCCACGTGCGCCAGTCCGGCAAGAATTCGGCCGACATCCGCCTGGTGGTCGATGCGCTGGATCTGTGCTACACCAAGGCCCACGTCAACACCTTCGTCATCATCAGCGGCGATTCCGACTTTTCGCCGCTCGTGTCGAAACTGCGCGAAAACGCCAAGCAGGTGATCGGCGTAGGCGTCAAGCAGTCGACCTCCGACCTGCTGGTGGCGAACTGCGACGAATTCATTTTCTACGATGACCTGGTGCGCGAGAGCCGCCGCACAGCTGCCAAGCGCGATGCACGCGAGACCCCGGCGGCCAAGCGTTCGCCCGACGAAGAAGTGCGCCGCAAGGAAAAATACGAGTCGCGCAAGACGGAAGCGATCGAAATGGCCGTTGCCACCTTCGACGCGCTGGTCTCGGAGCGCGGCGACAGCGGCAAGATCTGGGCCTCGATGCTGAAAGAAGCGATCAAGCGCCGCAAGCCGGACTTCAGCGAGTCGTACTACGGTTTCCGCACCTTCGGCAACCTGTTGGAAGAAGCGCAGACGCGCGGCTTGCTGGAATTTGGCCGCGATGAAAAATCAGGCGCCTATGTCTACCGCAGCAGCGGCCTGGTGCCTGTCGCCGCACCCGTAAACGGAGAAGTGGCCAGCGAAGCCATCGTTACCGGCGAGACCGGCGTGGCGGCGGAAGAGGGCAATCAGCGCGAAGGCGGCAGCCGCCGCGATTCGCGCCGCAATGGACGTGGCGGCCGCAAGCAGAACGAACAACGCCGCGGCGAGTCCGCGCCACAGGCCTTCGTGCCGGTGGCCGACGCCGAAGCAGTCGTCGAGCAGTATGCGCCGGCGCCGCAGCCGGAGGTGCAGCACGAAGTAGCAGAAGCCGCCGAAGTGGTGGCGGAAGAAGGCAACGCCAAGCGCGGTTCGCGCCGCAATGGCCGTGGCGGCCGCAAGAATGGCGATGGCGCCCGCGAAGCGCGCGCCGAAGTTGTCGAAGTCGCTGCTGTGGAAGCCATGCCTGAGCCGGTAGTTGAAGCGATCGTGGAAGCCGTCGCCGAAGCGAAGCCGAAGGCCAAGCCGCGCACGCCGGCCCGCAAGACGGCAGCGGCGAAGAAGCCGGCCAAGAAGGCGGCTGACGCCGTGGAATCGGCTCCTGTCGTCGAAGCGGCACCGGTGGAAATCGCGCCTGTAGCGGAAGACAAGCCAGCCAAGGCGCCGCGCAAGACGCCAGCGCGCCGTCCGACACGCAAGAAGGCGGAAGCGGCTTGATTGAAACCCCAAAGCAAGAACTGGGGTCGGACCTTGAAGGTCTGACCCCGGCATTTTGCTGCGTTCCTGTACGCCCGGCTTAAGCCATGTACCACGGCGAACGCTTCAACAGCATCTCCCATACGGTGGGCGCCGCGCTGGCGGCCATCGGCGGCGTCATCCTGATCGTCGTGGCGGCCCGCACGGGCGACCCGTGGAAAATCGTCAGCTGCAGCGTGTATGCGGCCATGCTGCTGACCTTGTACCTGACGTCCACCCTGTACCACAGCGTGCGCGGCAAGGCCAAGGCCGTGCTGCAGCGGCTCGACCACTGCGCCATCTACCTGCTCATCGCTGGCACCTACACGCCCTTCATGCTGGTGACCCTGCGCGGGCCGTGGGGCTGGTCGCTGTTCGGCGTCGTCTGGGGCCTGGCCCTGTTTGGCATCGTGCAGGAATATGTGTACGCGAAAGGCGCGCGCATCCTGTCGCTGGTCATTTACGTGGCCATGGGCTGGCTGATCGTCATCGGTATCAAGCCGCTGCTGGCGGCACTCGAGTGGAACGGCTTCCTGTGGCTGGTGGCGGGCGGCCTGTGCTACACGGGCGGCATCGCTTTCTATGCCACCGACCACAAGCTGCGCCATGGCCACGGCATCTGGCATCTGTTCGTGCTGGCCGGCAGTAGCTGCCATTTTGTCGCCATTTTGTTCTACGTTGCCTGACGTTGTTGTCTGCCCTCACTGTTGCCATGATTCCATTATAATGGCGCGATATGTGAAACGCGGGCAACAATAAGGCAACAATGGATATCAATTCGGACGACCTGAAAATCTTCGTCACCGTCATCGACAGCGGCACCCTGAGCGCGGCCGCCGTGCACCTGGGGCAAACCACGTCGGGCGTCAGCCGGGCCCTGTCGCGGCTGGAAGACAAGCTGGCCACCTCCTTGCTGACGCGCACGACGCGGCGCATGGAGCTGACGGAAGAAGGGCAGCTGTTCCTGGACAAGGCGCGCGCCATCCTCGCCTCGATGGAAGACGTGGAGGAATCGATCCGCATCCGCCGCCAGAAACCGGCCGGGCGCCTGTCCGTCGATGCCGCTTCACCCTTCATGCTCCATTGCGTGGTGCCGCACATGGCCGAATTTCGCGCCATGTACCCGGACATCCGCCTGGAACTGACCAGCAACGACCAGATCGCCGACCTGCTCGAACACCGCACCGATATCGCCATCCGCATCGGCGCCCTGGTCGATTCGACCCTGCATGCGCGCGCCTTGACGGCCAGCCCGCTGCACGTGCTGGCCACGCCCGCCTACCTGGCGCGCCACGGCGAACCGGCCACGCCGGAACAGTTGTCCGGCCACGCGCTGCTGGGCTTTGCCCAGTATGACCTGGGGAACAACTGGCCGCTGCGCCACGAGACGGGCAACAGCCTGCAGATCGTGCCCGCGCTGGCCGCGTCCAGCGGCGAAACCCTGCGCCAGCTTGCCCTGCACGACCAGGGCATCGTCTGCCTGTCCGACTTCATGACGAAGGAGGACATCGCGGCCGGCCGCCTGGTGAAAGTGCTGCAGCCGTTCTATACGGGCTACCGCCAGCAGATCCACGCCGTCTACTACCGCAACACGCAGCTGGCGCAACGCATCAGCTGCTTCCTCGAATTCCTGCAGCACAAGCTGTAAGGCCCGCGCCATATGTTCAAGTCAGGACGCCGCTGTCCTGCACCGCCGTATGCAGCAGCGCTTCCACTTCATGCGCGGGCAGCGGGTGGCTGAAGTAATAGCCTTGCGCCTCGTCGCAGCCATGGCGGCGCAGGTAATCGAGCTGCTCGGCCGTTTCCACGCCTTCGGCCACCACGCGCAGTTTCAGGTTGTGCGCCAGCGCGATGATGGAGACGACGATGGCCGCGTCGTCCGCATCGCGCGCCACGTCGCCGACGAAACTGCGGTCGATCTTCAGCACGTCGATGGGGAAGGTGCGCAGGTAGGCGAAGCTGGAATAGCCGGTGCCGAAGTCGTCGATCGACAGCTGCACCCCCAGCGCCTTCATGTCGTGCAGCTGGCTGACGGCCAGCGCCACGTCGTGCATGAACAGGCTTTCCGTCAGTTCCAGCTCCAGGCAGGCGGGCGGCAAGCCCGTTTCCAGCAGCACTTCGGCGATCGATGCCACCAGGTTAGGCTCGTTGAACTGGCGCGCCGACAGGTTCACGGCCAGGCGCAAGGTATCGAGTCCCGCCGCATGCCAGCGTTTCACCTGCGCGCACGCTTCGCGCATGACCCAGGCGCCGATCGGCACGATCAGGCCCGTGTCTTCCGCCAGCGCGATGAAGCGCTGCGGCGCCACCATGCCCAGGTCCGGATGCTGCCAGCGCAGCAGCGCTTCCACGCCGACGATGCGCCCGCTGGCCAGGTCCACCTGCGGCTGGTAGTGCAGCACGAACTGTTCGCGTTCGAGCGCGTTGCGTAGCGCTGTCTCGATGCGCAGGCGCTCCAGGGTGGCCTGGTTCATGGCCGTCGTATAGAACTTGATGTTGTTGCGGCCCTGTTTCTTGGCGCAGTACATGGCGATGTCGGCCTGCTCGATCAGGTTCTGCGTCTCGCCGTTCAAGGTCACGTCGCCGGGCGCATCGTAGCGCGACATGTCGTAGACGGCCACGCCGATGCTGCAGGTGACGAAAAATTCCTTGCCATCCAACAGTACCGGCTGGGCCACGGCATCCATCACGCGCTGCACGATGGCGCTGCTGAGCACTTCGTCCGCCTGTTCGCACAGGATGGCGACGAATTCGTCGCCCGACAGGCGCGCCACCGTATCGCTTTCGCGCAGGCTGGCCTGCAGGCGCGTGGCGATGGTTTTCAGCAGCAGGTCGCCAGCCTTGTGACCGAGGCTGTCGTTGACGAACTTGAAGCGGTCAAGGTCGATCAACAGTACCCACAATGCGCGGTTCTTGCGGCGCGACAGCGCCATCGCCTGCGCCAGGCGGTCGCGCAGCAGGGCGCGGTTGGGCAAGCCCGTCAGCACGTCGTGGTGGGCGATGTGCTGGATTTGCTGCTCGGCCAATTTGCGTTCCGTGATTTCGGAACCCGTGCCCCGGTAGCCGCGGAATTCACCGAGTTCGTTGAACAGCGGTTCGCCATTGATGCTGAACCAGCGCAGCTGGCCGTCGCGGTCGTGCATCGCATATTCGAGGTTGGAAAAGGGCAGGTGAGCTTCCAAGTTGGCGATATGCTGCTTGCCCCAGCGCGAATTGCGCATCTCCGGATTGTTTTCCCAGCGCGTCATGCCGATGAAGCGTTCCAGCGGCATGTTCGACTTGTCCGTGAAACCGCTGGTGATGTGGGTAAAGCAGAAGTTGGCATCCTGTTCCCAGTACCAGTCCGAGGATAGGGCCAGCAGGCGGCGGAAGCGCTTCTCGCTTTCCTGCAGGGCGCGTTCCGTGCGCTGGCGCGCCCGCACGTCGGCACTGAGCAGCTCGTTGCTGCGCTTGAGGTCGGCCGTGCGTTGCTCCACCAGCAACTGTACGCGGCGCGAGCGCTGCGTCAGCGACTGCACGAAGGCGGCCGTCAGCAGGCTGAACAGCAAGCCCGTGATCACGGTGAATAATGAGCCCAGATGGTCGGCCAGGAAGGGGCGCGGATGGGCCACCACGCGCACATGCCAGGGCCGGCCGGCGGAAGCAAAGGCCCGGTCATAATGGTCGTGGTAGGCAAAGTGCAGCCAGCGCGGCAAGGATTCCCAGGCGCCGCCAGCTTCGTTGGCGGGCGCCTGGCCATGCCGGAAGATCAATTGGCGCGGGTCGGCGCCGGCGTCCGCGTAGACGCTCAGTTCGAGCTGCGGGTCGCCCAGCAGGTCGGCGCCGGCGAGGATTTTCTGCACCAGTTCCCCGGCCAGGATGACGGCCGCCGTATCGCCGATCAGCGCCGCACGCCGCTGCTGCACCGTCTGCAGGGGCGCGCCGTGGCGGTACACGGGATGCACCATGACGAAACCTTGCCGCGGTCCCTGCGCCAGGGCCAGCAAGCCGGTGGCGGTGGTCTGGCCGCTGATGATCGCCTGTTCCAGCGCGCGCGCCAGCACGCCGTTCGGGCTGACGTTCAGGCCGAAGGCGGGGCCGTTTCCCTGCAAGGGTTCGAGGTAGTCCACCACCAGGTAGCTGGCGCGCGTCGTCGCGGGCACGACGACGCCGTCGCGCATTTCCGTCATGGCGTAGTCGGGCACGATGCGCCGCAGCTCCGCTTCGAATGCGGCGCGCTGCGCATGCGGCACGATGCGGTGGAAGTTGAAGGCCTGGATGAACGGGTGGCGCCGCAGCAGCGGCGTGGTGAAGTCATGGAACTGTTCGCGCGTGACGGGCACGACGGCGGCAAACAGCTGGTTCGTCGTGGTCAGCACCTCGACCGCATCGTCGAGTCCCTGCTCGATGGCGGCCACCCTGGCGCCGGCGCGCTGCTGCAGGCTCAGGCTCATCTTGTCGTATTCGAGCTGGCTGATGGCGGCGAACAGCACGGCCGTCACGCTGACGCCGCAGGCAAAGGTCAGCGCGGCCGCGGCGGAAATCGACAATGGCAGGCGGCCACGCAGCATGGTTTTTCCTATCTCACTTCATGGTCACTTGGGTTCCGCAGCGCCTGCCGGCCCCACGCAGGCCGTAGTTTGTCATAAACCACATCCAGCATGCTGATTTTGCACCAAAACACTGCAAATAAGCAACAATATCTCTGGCCGGGGAAGATGACTTTCAGTCGCTGCCCGCGCCGGACTGGCGGCGCAAACGCCACAATTGCCATGCCGGCAGAAAGCGGTTCAGGAACGCCAGGCCGGCCATCCGGCGCCAGCGCACCAGGCGCACCACGCGCACGGCGCGGCCGCCGGCGCCCGGGTCCTGCCCGGGCTTGGCTGCGAAGACGATGCGGTTATTGCCGGCGATGCCATCGAAGTGGCAGACGGCGCCGCGGAAGGTGAGCATCAGCCGCGCCAGCATGGCGGGGTAGTGCTCGTCATAGCTGAACAGGTTGGCCACCAGCACGCCGCCGGGCAGCAGGGCGCGCAGGCAGTCCGCGTAGAAGCGGGCGCTGCCGAGGGCGGGCGGCAAGCCCGTTTCGTCGTAGCCGTCGAGCAGCAGCACGTCGGCGCAGCCCGGATGCTGGCGGATGTAGCTGACGGCATCCGTCTCGATGATGCGCAGGCGCGCATCGTCGGGCGGCAGCATGAACTGCTCGCGCAGGGCGATCACGTCGGCGCGCAATTCCAGCACCGTGATGCACGTCTCGGGCAGGTGGCGGTGGCAGAATTTCAGCAGCGAACCGCCGCCCAGTCCCACCATCAGGATGTGCCGCGGGCGCGGCACGAACAGCGTAAAACACATCATGGCGCGCGCATAGCGCAGCAGCAGATGGTCGGGGCGCGACAGCAGCATTTCGCTCTGGATCATGCCGGGCTGGAATTCCAGGCGGCGCCGGTCGCCACAGGTATGCACCTGCGGGGCAAGTGGGGTGGTGCTTCTGTTTTCCGGCATGGGACGACTTCGCTGAGTAGGCTGGGGGAGATGCTTTGTTGCATTCAGAGAAATCTGATAAGCTCCCGTGAGCATACCCGATTAATCCGCGCCGAGCATGCGTATATGTACGGCGCGCGGCGGCACGGCCGCGCAGTCGGGCACCATGGAGACAAGCATGTTTTTGGATCACCCCATCATTACGGCGACGAACAGTTTCACGGAGCCTGACCGCATCGAGCGGCTGACGCGCGTGTATGGTTACGCGGCGGCGCTGGCCGACCAGGCCGCCAATGTCGGATTCATTGAAAAAGTGGCGCAAATTCACGACCACAAGGGCACCCTGATCGTGTTCTGGCACGAGGCGCCCAGCGAAGTGGAAAAGCAGTATTTCGTGCAGGCGTGGGCCAGCAAGATCGGCGACGGCAGCACCAATGTCGAACACGAAATCTGACCTGGCGCGCCGCGCCTGCGCATCGATCGCGTAGCCCATGGATATCAAGACCCTGGTACTGGCCCTGGCGCTCGGCAACCTGAGCCTGTGCGCCGCCCTGTTCTTCTTCGAGTACGAGCGCAAGAAGTCGCTCAGCATGTCTACCTGGGCGGTGGCCAAGCAATGCCAGGCCATTGCCTGGTGTCTGCTGTATTTCCGCGGCGTGCTGCCCGATTTCCTCTCCATCCTGCTCGGCAACAGCCTGCTGTTTGCCGGCATGGCGCTCGATGCGGGCGCGTTGTGGCAGGCGGCCGGGCGCAACGGCTGGCGCCGCACCGTGCTGCCGGCGCTGGGCCTGTCGGTGGGACTGTTTGCCGCCTGCTACCTGTTCGACGTGGCGCCGCTGCTGCGCAGCGCCGGCGGTTCGCTGATCGTGGCCGGTTTCTTCCTCTCCGGCGTGGCGGCCCTGTGCCTGAAGTGGCGCGAGGCGAGCATGCTGCGCCGCTTCCTCGTCGTCAGCATGGGCCTGCTGTCCTTGCTGATCGCCGCGCGCGGCGTGCTGGCCGCCGCCGTCCCCGGTTTTGACGCGGAGCTGATGCAGCTGGCCGGCTTCGGCGCCCTGTACCTGATGATGCTGACGAACGCCTTCGGCTATCTGCTGCTGTCGCGTGAAAAACTGGGCGGCGAGCTGGCGCGGCTGGAAGTGCTCGACGCGGCCACGGGCGTGCCGAACCGGCGCGGCTTTTACCAGGCGCTGGCGCCATGGATGGCGCTGGCGCGCCGGCCCGGTTTGCCGACGGCGCTGGTGGTGCTCAATATCGACCACTTCAAACGAGTCAACGACAGCTATGGCCATCCCGTCGGCGATGCTGTGCTGAAAACCATCGTCGACACCTGCCGCCAGCAGTTGCGCGACAGCGACCTGATGGGCCGCCTGGGCGGCGCCGAATTCGCCATCCAGCTGCCGCGCACGACCCTGGTCGATGCGCTGATGGTGGCCGAGCGGATCCGCGCCGCTGTCGAAGCGCTGCCCGTCAAGACGGAGCGCGCCGTGCTGCAACTGACGGCCAGCCTGGGCGTGACCACCATCCGCGCGGAAGACAGCACCGTCAGCCTGTTCAAGCGGGCCGACGAGGCGCTGCAATCGGCCAAGCAGGCGGGCCGCAACCGCGTCGTCGAGGCGCAAGCTGCCAGCACTCTCGATATTTAAATCGGATTACTTCTTGTGCGAGCCCAGCCAGCTCGGTTCCTTGCCGCATTCCTTGGGCAGGAACAGGGCATCGAGGCCCGGATCGCAGCGCCGGTCGGGCACTTTCATCGGCTCGACAGTGAGCCATTCACTTTTGGGCAGTATCTTTTCTTCGCGTGGCGCCACGGGCGGCGCGGGCGGCAGGCTGTCTTGCCAGCGTGACTCTGACGCAGTTGCAGGCGCGGCCGCAGTGGCCCAGTCCGCGTCAACTTGCGCGGCGTCCGCTGGCGGCGTGTCCGCGTGGGCGGCGGCGCACAGCAGGCTGCCCGCGAAGAAGAACGTGCGCATGGCTGTGCTGTTTATGGAAATCATGGTTGGTCCTTGGTCGGTGCCGCGAAGGCGGATCCTGCATTATGACGGCAGCCGGAAGCAAAAAGACAAGGAAATTGCAACGGCATGTTACCAAAGGGACTATAGTTGCTGGTAGCAAGCACGTGCGCCACGGCAAGGTGATTGAACGGTGAGCCAGGCGTGGAGCGCCTTCACCGGAACATGTGCATTCCCTAACTTTCATTTAAGCTAGGCAAGTTATGCTGTGGCATGCACGCCAGGCTGCCCTTGTTGTCCTTTGCTGTCCACACCGCAGTTCCCCTTTTTTACTCTTGCCAGGCCCATAATGAAAATGCTTAAATCCCTGCCTGTATGGCCGCTTGCCGCCCCGATTGCCGGCTGGCTGTTCCTGTTCGGTTCCACCTTCAATGTCGGCGGCGCCTACCAGATCCTGCTGGTCGCTGGCCTGATCGGCAGCGTGCTGGCCGCCGTGTACCACGCGGAAGTGGTGGCGCACCGCATCGGCGAACCGTACGGCACCCTGGTGCTGGCGCTGGCCGTGACCCTGATCGAGGTGGCGCTGATCGTCTCGCTGATGCTGGCCGGCGGACCGGAAACGACGGGCCTGGCGCGCGACACCGTGTTTGCCGCCATCATGATCATCCTGAACGGCATCGTCGGTATCTGTTTGCTGCTGGGCGCAGGGCGCCACCGTGAGCAGACCTTCGGCCTGCTGGGCGTGAGCGCTTCGCTGGCCACCCTGGCGGCCATCGCCGTTCTGACCCTGGTGCTGCCGAACTACACGTCGAGCGCCGCCGGCCCCTTCTACAATTCCAGCCAGCTGATCTTCATCGCCGTCATTTCCCTCGTCCTGTATGGCACCTTCGTGCTGGTGCAGACGGTGCGCCACCGCGATTACTTCCTGCCCAAGGAAGCCGTCGGTGATGAAGAGGTGCATGCGGCGCCACCCACGCCAACAGTCGCCTGGGTCAGCGCCGGCGCGCTGCTGGTGTGCCTGGGCGCCGTGGTGCTGCTGGCCAAGTCGCTGGCGCCCGCGCTGGAGACGGCGATTGCCGCCATGGGTGCACCGAAAACTCTGGTCGGCATCGTCATCGCCGCCATCGTGCTGCTGCCAGAGGGCCTGGCCGCCGTGCGCGCCGCGCGTGCCAACCGCCTGCAAACGAGTCTGAACCTGGCGCTCGGCTCCGCGCTGGCCAGCATCGGCCTGACGATACCCGCCGTTGTCGTGGTGTCGCTGGCCACGGGCCTGACGATTACCCTGGGGCTCGATATCAAGTCGACGGTGCTGCTGCTGCTGTCGCTGATGGTGGCCACCCTGTCGCTGGGCACGGGCCGCACCACGGTCATGCAGGGCACGGTGCACCTGGTGATTTTCGCCGTATATTTATTTACCACCATCGTGCCGTAGAACACCTGTCAAAACCTACTGCGCGTCGGAATTTGTGGTTTGCGATGCTCACTGTACCTTCGTACAGTTGCGCTTCTCAACCACAACTTCCTTCCGCTCGCTACGGTTTTGTCAGACGTTCTTAAACGTCACGGCTACGCGCCGTTTTGTCACAATCCTGTCACGCCGCTGTCATACGATGGCGGTAGTGTGGTAGGATTTTTAAATCGTTTAAATGATTTATATAGTTTAGCAACTGAGTTTGCCAACTTTTTCAGTTGGCACAGCAATGACAAGACAAGAGGCCAGTATGTATGCAGCGGTGGACCTGGGGTCCAACAGTTTTCGTTTACACGTCGGCAAGCATGATGGCGACACGATCCGCGTGGTCAAGAGCGTGCGCGATCCGATACGCCTGGCCGCCGGCCTGGATGCCAATGGCGACCTGACCGAGGCGGCCATGCAGGGCGCGCTGGCCTGCCTGCAGCGCTTTCGCACCATCCTCGCGGGCTTCGAGCTCGATGCCGTGCGCGTGGTGGCCACGTCGGCCATGCGCGTGGCGCGCAACGGCGCCGTCTTCCTGCCGCTGGCCGAGCAAGCCATCGGCTACCCGATCGAAATCATCTCGGGCGAGGAAGAGGGGCGCTTGATCTACATGGGCGTGGCCAATGCGCTGGCCATACCCGGCGAACGCCGGCTGGTGATGGATATCGGCGGCGGCTCGACGGAACTGATACTGGGGCGCGGCAACGATATCGAGCGGGTCGAGTCGTTCAGCCTGGGCACCGTCAAGCAAAGCCTGTCGTTCTTCATCGGCGGGCGCATCGACGCGCCGTCGTTCGAGGCGGCCATCCTGTCGGCGCGCAGCCATTTCGAGGATGCGGCACCGCCATACCATCCGCAGCACTGGAAGACGGCCTATGGTTCTTCCGGCACCATCCGCACGATCGCCGACATCATCGCCCGCAACAAGCTCGGTGACGGCTTGCTCACGAGCGCCAGCCTTGACGCGCTGGCGCGCCGCTTCATCGAACTCGGTCACACGAGCCGCATCGACATGCCCGGCTTGCGGCCCGACCGCGCCAGCACCATCGTCGGCGGCCTGGCCATCTTGATCGGCCTGTTCCGCGAACTGGCCATTCCCGCCATGACGCCGATCGAGGCGGGCTTGCGCATGGGCGTGATGTGGGATCTGTACCTGCGCTCGACCAAGCGCGACCGCCGCGAACAGTCGGTGCAGGGCTGCATGGAGAAATTCCATATCGACCAGCAGCGCGCCGGCAGGGTGGCCGAGCAGGCGCTGGCCATGTACGCGCAGCTCAAGCCCACGTCCGACGCCCTCGTGAAATGCCTGCGCTGGAGCAGCCTGCTGCACGAAGTGGGACTGGCCGTGTCGCAGACGGGCTACCACAAGCATGCCTCCTACATCGTGGAAAACGCGGACTTGCCCGGTTTTACCACGCGCGAACAGAAGACCATGAGCCGGCTGATCCTGGCGCAGAAGGGCAACTTGCGCAAGATCGGCGAAGTGCTGTCCGACCCCGATTTCGCCAAGGCCGTGCTGGCGCTGCGCCTGTCGATTTTGCTCATGCATGCGCGCATTGAAGCCGATTTCAGCGAACTGCGCCTGCGCATGAAGAACCGCATCGAGCTCGATATCAAGCGCGGCTGGGTGGCGCACCATCCGACCGTGTCGTTCTGGATCGAGAAGGAGCAGGAATTCTGGGACGAGGTGGGGGTCGATTTCACCATCCGCGCCAGCGCGTAGTGGATCATTGGGTCATGCCATGCGCATGACTTGATGTGCAGCAAGCAAGATTTTTAAAAACAGTATATATTGTTTATATTATTTACTAGATTGGAAAATCCATGACCAAAACCGTCCCAGCGAAAAAGCCCGACAGCGCGCCCGTATCGATGTTTCCTACCAGCGCCTCGATCAATGCGGCAGCGGCCAAAGCCGCACCGGCCGCCAAGCCTGCAGTGAAGCCCGCAGCCAAGCCGGTGGCAAAAGCCGCCGTCAAGCCAGTGGCCGCCAAACCTGCCGCAGCGAAGCCGGCAGCAGCGAAGCCAGTAGCAGCGAAGCCAGTAGCAGCGAAGCCTGCCGCCGCCAAGCCTGCCGCTGCCAAGGCGCCAGCCGCCAAGCCGGCGGCCAAGGCCGTCGTCGCCAAACCAGCCGCCAAGGCGGCAGTGAAAGCCGTTGCCAAGCCAGCGGCCAAAGTCGCTGCGAAACCCGCCGCCAAGCCTGCCGCCAAGCCGGCAGCGAAAGCCGCCGTCAAAGCGGTAGCCAAACCAGCCGCCAAGCCTGCGCCAGCGAAAAAAGCGCCGGCCGCCAAGGTCGTCGCCGTCAAGGAAAAAGCCCGCAAGCCGAAACTCGTGCGCGACAGCTTCACCATGCCGGAGGCGGAATACGAAGTCCTGGGCCAGGTGAAGAAAGCCTGCCTGAAGGCCGGTTTCGAGATCAAGAAAAGCGAATTGCTGCGCATCGGCGTAGCGCTGATCAGCCAGATCGACCTGGCCACCCTGCAAAACGTGCTGGCCGGCTTGCCGCAGCTGAAAACGGGCCGTCCGAAGAAGGATTGATGGCGCGGGCAGGGGCCGCCCCCTGCCTGGCCGTTCTGGTTTACCATGGGGCCTGTGAAAGTTCCCCCATGGTTGCCATGTCAGAAGATACAGAGATCGAACGCGCCGGCTTCGTCGAGCGCGCCATCGTCCGCCACCAGGCGGGCGTTGCTACCCCCGCCATCGACCACGTCGCCGAGGAAATCCCCGTCGCGCTGGTCTTCAATGGCATTTCCCACGTCGTCATGATGGCCACGCCGCGCGACCTGGAAGCGTTTGCCTACGGCTTCGCGCTGACGGAAGGCGTGGTCGCTTCCGCCGATGCCATCTTCGATTGCGAAGTGTTCCTGCGTCCCGATTCCGCCGAAGTAGCGTTGAGCATCGCCCAGGAAGATTTCGTGCGGCTGAAGGACCGGCGCCGCCAACTGACGGGCCGCACGGGCTGCGGTGTGTGCGGCATCGACAGCATCGACATGCTCGACTTGCAGCCGGCGCCGCTGCCGCCATCCCTGATCCGCGTCGACCTGCCGGCCGCACTGGCGCGTGCCTCCGCCGGCTTGCGCGAGCATCAGGCACTGATGCGGGAAACGGGTGGCGTGCACGCGGCCGCGTGGTGCACGCCCGATGGCGATATCGTGTGCGTGTTCGAGGATGTCGGCCGCCACAACGGCCTCGATAAACTGATCGGCCATCTCGCGCTGAGCGGAGCCGACATGCGGCGCGGTTTCGTCTTTCTGTCCAGCCGCGGCAGCTACGAGCTGGCGCGCAAGGCTGCGCGCATGCGGATTCCGCTGCTGGCGACGATTTCCGCCCCCAGTTCGCTGGCCGTTTCCATCGCCTCGCAGGCGGGCATGAAGCTGGTGGGATTCTGCCGCCAGGATGCCTACGTCGATTACACGCCCGGCATCACGCTTTAACTTCACTGCGTTGCAGCAGCACGGGCACGGACTTCGACGTGGGCGTGCCGGCGCCGTCGGCCGTGCTGGCCAGCGGCACCAGCGCGTTCGTCTCCGGATAGTACGCACCCAGGCAGCCGCGCGGGATGTCGTAGGCGACGAGCCGGAAGCCATCGGCGCGGCGCGCCACGCCATCGTCCCAGGCGCCGATCAAGTCCACCATGTCGCCATCGGCAAAGCCCAGCATGGCGATATCGTCCGCATTGGCGAAGACGACCTTGCGCGTGCCGTACACGCCCCGGTAGCGGTCATCCATGCCGTAGATGGTGGTGTTGTACTGGTCGTGCGAACGCGTGCTCATCAAGACCATCAGGCGTTCGCCGTGGCGCGCTCTAGCACGGTGCAGCGGCGTATCGAGGTCCAGCGGGGCGACGAGGAAGCTGGCCTTGCCGCTGGCCGTCTTCCACACGCGCTCGCGCGACGCCACCGTCAGATGAAAGCCGCCCGGCTGCGCCACCCTGGCGTTGTAGTCGTAAAAGTCGTCAAACACCTTTTCGATGTCGTCGCGGATGCGCGCATAGTCGGCTGCATAGGCGCGCCAGTTCACCAGGACGCTCCCCACCGTCGCTTCAGCCATGCCGGCCACGATGGCCACTTCCGAGCGCAGCTGCGGCGCAGCGGGCGTATTGCGGCCATACGAAATATGCACCATGCTCATCGAGTCTTCCACCGTCACGCCCTGCGCCACGCCGCCTTGCAGGTCGATTTCCGTGCGCCCCAGGGTGGGCAGCAGCAGCGCTTCCTTGCCGATGACCAGATGGCTGCGATTGAGCTTGGTGGCCACCTGCACCGTCAGCGTGCACTGGCGCAGGGCGGCAAAGGTCAGCGGCGTGTCCGGCGTGGCGGCCGCGAAATTGCCGCCCAGCGCGATGAACACTTTTACCTCGCCGCGCTGCATGGCTGCGATGGTGGCCACCACGTCGTGGCCATGCGCGCGCGGCGGCGCAAAACCATATACGTGCCCCAGGCGGTCGAGGAAGGACGCCGTCGGCTTTTCCTCGATGCCCACCGTGCGGTCGCCCTGCACGTTGGAGTGGCCGCGCACGGGACACAGGCCGGCGCCCGGCTTGCCGATCTGCCCGCGCAACATCATCAGGTTTGACAGCATGCGGATGGCCGCCACGCTGTGCTTGTGCTGCGTCAGGCCCATGCCCCAGGTGGCGATGATGCGCTGCCCATTGACGAAGATGTCCGTCAATGCCTCGATCTGCGCACGATTCACGCCCGATTCTGCCACGAGCAGTTCCCAGTTTTCCGCGCGCAGGTCGTCGCGGAAGGCGTCGAAACCGCTGCAGTGCTCAATGATGAAGGCGTGGTCGATGACGGCAGGCCTGCCTGCCGCGTGCGCCGCATCGTCATGCTCGACGACGCGCTTGGCGACGGCCTTGATCAGGGCGAAGTCACCGCCCAGCGTCGGTTGCACGAACAGGCCGGCCAGGCGCGTGCTGCCCAGGGTCGCCATTTCCAGCGCGCTTTGCGGGTCCATGAAGCGCTGCAAGCCCCGTTCGCGCAGGGGATTGATGGAGACGATGCTGCCGCCGCGGCGCGCGCAGTCGCGCAGTTCGCCCAGCATGCGCGGGTGGTTGGTGGCGGGATTCTGGCCGAAGATGAGGATGGTGTCGGCCAGTTCGAAGTCGGCCAGGGTCACCGTGCCCTTGCCGATGCCCACGGTGGCCGGCAAGCCGCGGCTGGTCGCCTCGTGGCACATGTTGGAGCAGTCAGGGAAGTTGTTGGTGCCGTACAGGCGCGCCATCAGCTGGTACAAAAAGGCGGCCTCGTTGCTGGCGCGTCCCGATGTGTAGAACGCGGCCTGGTCCGGGTCGGGCAGGGCGCGCAGGTGGCGCCCCACGAGGGCATAGGCGTCTTCCCAGGCGATTGGCACATAGCGGTCGCTGGCGGCGTCGTACACCATCGGTTCCGTCAGGCGGCCGTGCTGTTCGAGCGCGTAGTCCGACTGTTCCAGCAGTTGCGTGACAGTGTGGCTGGCGAACAGCTCGGGGCCGGCGCGGCGGCTGGTCGCTTCGGCGGCGACGGCCTTGGCGCCGTTTTCGCAAAAGGCAAACGTGGAAGCGTGGTTGCGGTCGGGCCAGGCGCAGCCGGGGCAATCGAAACCGTCCGGCTGGTTTTGCGCCAGCAGCGCCTTCAGATTCTCGGGCGCGACCCGCTCCTGGCGCAGGCTGATGGCCACGTGTTTCAGGGCGTCCCAGCCGGCGGCCGGCTTGGTGTAGGGCGTGATGTGCGGTGCGTCCTGGTCTTTCATGGGCTCTTTCGGCTGGGCGAGTGTGGTAATTATGCACGATCCCCGAATGACATTGACTTGCGTCACGGAAATGACATTCGGCTGTCATTTTCCTGACATATTAGGCAAGTACGCTGGAGTCGTCTTGATCACAGGGATGAAACCATGCAAAACATAATCGCATCAAACGAAGCCAAGGCCCGTCCGGTCCAACTGGTGCTGAGCCAGGCCACGACAGCGTCGGAATTGCGCGAAGTGCAGCGTTTGCGTTACAAAGTGTTTATCGAGACCATGGGGCTGACGTCGCTGGCGAACGCCGATGGCCTCGACAGCGATGAATTCGACGCGCACTGCGATCACCTGATCGTGCGCGACGCCGACACCCTGAAAGTGGTGGGCACCTACCGCGTGCTGAGCGCGGCCAAGGCGGCCAAGATCGGCCGGCTGTATTCGGAAAACGAGTTCGACCTGAGCCGCTTGAAGAACCTGCGCGGACGCATGGTCGAAGCGGGCCGCGCCTGCATCCACCCGAAATACCGGGGCGGCAGCGTGATCATGCTGCTGTGGTCGGGCCTGGCCGAGTACATGCGCCGCGAGCGCTGCGACTACCTGGTCGGCTGCGCCAGCATCAGCCTGGCCGATGGCGGCCATAACGCTGTCGCCGTGTACCAGGCGCTGGCCGAAAAGCACATGGCCCCAAGCGAATACCGCGTCACGCCGCACCTGCCTTTCCCCATCCACCAGGTGGAAGCGGCGCACAAGCCGCAAGTGCCGCCGCTGATCAAGGGCTATCTGCGTTCGGGCGCCTGGATTTGCGGCGAACCGGCGTGGGATCCCGATTTCGAAAGCGCCGACATGTTCATGATGATGCCGCTGGCGAATCTGGACGAACGCTATGCGCGCCATTACGGGGTGGTGCCCGGCTGATAGCGGGGAATGAGGCCTGCAGCTGGCCGGCCAGCGCCTGCACGGCGCTGCGCAAGCCGGTGTCCGGGCTGTCGGACGGCAGCAGTTCAAGCAGGAAGCGCAGCGGCGCCGTGATCGTTTCGGGTTCGCCGATGCTGCCGTGGAGCCGCACGGCGTCGTGATACAGGGCCAGGAAAGCGGCGCGCGCGGGCACGTCGAAAGGCTGGCCGTCCGGCACCTGCCACAGGGCCGCCAGCAGGGCGGCGCGCACGGGGGCGCCGGCGTCGATGGCGCGGTGTTCGTCCGCGTGGCGCTGGCGCGCATAGGCGATGGCGTCGTGCAGCAAGTCGCCCAGCTGCGGATCGAGCGCGCGCCAGGCGCCGCCGTCGCCATGGGCTTTCAGCAGCAGGGCACCGGCCAGCACCTGGAAAATCAGGTCGCAGTCGGCCACGCCGCTGCGCCGCCGCGCTTCTTCCAGCGCGGCCAGGCAGGCATCCGTCATGGCGCGCAGGGCCGGCGCGCCCGAGTTTCCTTCGCGGCAGGCCAGGCGCGCCTGCAAGGCCCAGTAGCGTCCCAGCAGGTCCAGGCGCTGTGCCGTGGGCGCCAGCGCCACCAGCAGGTCGATATGCTGTTTCCCATCCTGCAGCAACTGCCGTCCCTGCGCCATATCGGGCAAGGCCGGCACCTCGATGCCGGCGCCTGCATCGAGGCCGCACAGGGCCGCGCCCTGGCGTATTTCCAGTTCCGCCCAGTGCGCCAGCGCGCGCAAGCCCACCTTGCCGTCGGCCGCGCTGTGCGCCGCCCGGTAGTGTTCGATGGCGCGCAGGGTGTTCTCCAGTCCACCGAGGCCGGCGCGCGTGGCGGCCATGTTTTCGCGGATGTCGGCGCAGCCGAAGAAGCGGGCGCGCACGGCTTCCTCGATGCTGGCCAGCTTTTCCTCGATGGCCGCGCGGCGTGCAGGATCGGCGCCGGCCAGGCGCGCGTGCAGGGTTTCCAGGTCGGCCAGCAAATGGCCGTGGTAGTGGTAGTCGGGCGCTTGCCAGGGTCGGCTCTGGGTATTCGGAAAGCGGTAGCGGTCGTCGCCATACGCCTGGTAGGCGCCCCAGGTGTTCGAGGCGGGGAACTGCAGGTAGGCCGCTTCGCGCGCCAGGCGCACGGCGTCGCCGAAATATTCGCCGCTCAGCATGGCGTGATAAAAGCTGTGCGCGAAGATGCTGGCCGCCTGGTCGTCGATGCGCCAGCCGGCCGCGATCACGGCCTGCGAACCCATTTCAATGAAGGCCGTGGCCAGGCTGGCGGCCAGTTTCGACCATGGCGCGATGGCGTCCGGGCGCATGTCGCCCAGGTGGCAGCAATTGATGAAGACGAATTGCGGCACGCGCTTCAATTTACCCACCTGCGCCGCCGTCAGCCGCGTCTTCGGTCCCAGCACCAGGCCCGTATGGGCGATGCCGGGGCCGGCCACTTCGCCGTGGCCGGCCAGGTGGATGGCGAAATAGCGCTCGTCGAACAGGTGCACGAGCACGCGCTGGGCCTGCGGGCGCAGCAGCTCGCGCACCTGGTAGCCGTACGTGCTGAACATGTGCGCCACGTCTTGCGCCTCGGCCTGCGCGGCGGGCAGTTCGGGCAGGCCGGAATCGGTGTCGCCGATCACCAGCACGCTGTTGCTGGGCGGGCTGACGGCGGGCGGCTGCTCGCGCAGGCTGGCCAGTTGGCGCACCATGCCGATGCGCGTCGACAGCGGGCTTTCCTCGCTGCCCGCCTCGTCGCGCATCAGCTCCCACGGATAGATGGCGGCGCTCTGGTCGACGGCCAGGATCAGGCCGCGCATCTCGGGGATGGCCGCCTTCAGGCCATTGGGCAGCATCAGTTCGTACAGGGCGCGCGACAGGCCCGGCTGGTCGGTGGTGTTGTCGGTGGCGTCCATGATCAGGCCATCGACGGCCTGCCGCTGGTTCGGCTCCTCGTCGACGCTGTTGTGGGCGCGGTCCGTCAGCACGGTGAAACGCAGGGCGCCGGAGAGATCGGCGGCGACGATTTGCACGCGGCGCCAGCCATTGTCGCCGCTCAGGCTGGGCAGGATGCGCCGGTAGCCGCCGGGGCTGTGGCGGATGCGCCGCTCGAACGTGAAGCTGCCCTGGTAGCGCGCTTCGGCCATGATCTGTTCGATGGCCACGGCGGCGGCGATGGCGCGCGCCTCGGACTGTTCATAGATGGCGATGTGGCCGATGCGGCACGCCATGCCCGCGTCTTCGAGGCGCCGGTTGGCGCTGCGCGCGCCGTCGATCAGGGCCCGTGCGCACAGGGCGATGCTCAAGCCGCCATAGCCGGAACCGGACAGCAGGCTGGCCACGCGCAAGCCGTGTTCGCCCATCGGCGGCGCGGCCACGTGGCCGGCGGCGCGCACCTGCAGGCAGACGCACGCGTATTCGAGCAGGCCGCCGGCAAAGGCGCGCGCCAGTTCGCCCGGCGTCAGTTCGCCCAGCGCGCCCAGGCCAATGACGATGGCGCCGCCGGGCCGGCGCGCCGCATCGGGCTGCAGCACCACGAGGGCGGAGTCGGGGCGCTGCGGAAAGCGGCCCAGCGCGTGGATTTCCTGCAGCTTGCCCGCCAGCAGGCGGTCGAGAAAACTCATGCTGCCGCGCAGCGATTCGGACGCGTAGCAGCCGCTCATGACGGGCGCGTCGGCCGAAGCCATGCTGCCGTGGATGACGGATAGGCTCAGCTGCGGCGCGCGGCTTTCCGGCGCGCTGGCCGGGCCGGCGGCGCCGATGGCCGCGTCGAGCAATTCCTGCGCCTGCGGGTACAGCGGCGTTGCCTCTGGCACGTAGGGATGGAAGCGGGGCGGGGCGCCGCCGGGCGCGTGCGGCGGGTGGCGGGGCAGGGCGGCGGCATGGCCGTTGTCGAGCAGCTGCGCGATGGCCGGGTAGTAGTCTTTTTGCAGCAGCAGGTCGCCATGCGCCACCGGCAGGTAACAGGCGGCCACGCCGTCCGGCACCGCGCCTTGCCAGGCCGTGCGGCCATCGCCATCGGGCGACCAGGCCGTCTCGATGCCGCCGTCGCGCAGGCGCAGCGCCACCGGCGTGTCGGCGCAGCCGGCCAGATAGCTGCAAAGGCGGGCGTCGAGCGGTGCCGCTTCCAGCAGGGCGACGGTGGCGCGCGCCGCAGCCAGCGCTTGAGCCTCGGGCGCCTGCCAGCCGCCGGGCAGGTTCGCTTGCGCGTCGCCGGCGGCCAGCTGCGCCCAGGCCTCGGGGTCGAAATAATCGATGCCGCCCGCCTGCGGCCACGGCAGCATGTCCAGCACGCCGGGAAAGGCGCGCACGAAGCCGAGAAACTGGCGCCGCGTGTGCTTCCAGCCTATCCAGCAGGCCAGCATCTGCACCAGCCGGTCGCGCCCCAGCAGCACTTGCACCATCGCCTGCGTGCCGCGGTTGGCCGTGCCCACCTGCAGCAATCGGCTGCCGGGCAGGGCGCCGAAGCGCTGCCAGCGGTCCTTCAGGGCCAGGCGCGCCACCAGTCCGCCCATGCCGTGGGCGACGATGCGCAGCGGCTGTCCGCGCTGTTCCGCGTCGCGCATGGCGTCGTCGAGCACGGGCAGGAAGGCGCTGCTGGAGTGCTGCAGCGAGAGGCGCCAGTCATAGGTAAAGGGCCGCACTTCCTGGCTTTGCGCAAGAAAACGGGCAAACGGTTCATAGCAGGACTCGATCCAGCCGGCGCTGACGATGTGCGGCTGGCCCACGGCCAGGCGTTCGATGCGCCCTTCGACCAGGTTGACGGGGTCGAACCAGATGCGGTTGCTGCCCACTTGCAGGTGGCTGCCCATGATATCGGGCAGCAGCAGCACGATGGGCGCGTGCGCGCGCCGTTTCGGCACTTCGCCGCCGCGCGCCAGCGGGCCGTGCTCGATGCCGGGCAGCGGCTGGTAGGCTGCCTCGTCGCCGGTCAGCGCCTGCACGGCGGCCTGGCTGGACGGCGCGCGCTCGAAGTAGTTCAGGTGGTGCGTGTGCGGCCCGCGCAGCAGCAGTTGCCGCACCGGCGTGCTGCGCGTGGCGCCGCCGGCCATCGAGGCGCAATTGACCACCAGGTCGTTCTGCCCGCCGTACAGCTGGTCGCCGAGGCAGTCGCCCAGCCAGCCCAGCAAGCCATCGCCGCTGCAGGCGCCGGCCAGCACGTGCAGCGGACTGGCCACGCGCACGTCGGGCGCGTTGAGCAGCGCCACCAGCGGCGAGTCGGGCATCATCGCTTCCAGGCCGGGCAGGATGCGCGCGTCGCAGCGCTGCTGCACCACAGCCAGCAGGAAGGCCATGGCGCCATCGGGAGCGCCGCCGTGCAGCAGCAGGTTGAGCATCACGCTGGCCCAGCGGTCGAGGCGGCCCGACATCAGGGTGGTGCCGCGCGCAGGACACGCCACGCGCACGAAGCGGGCGATGCGGATGGCGCGCGTCTTCAGTTCCACGCTGAGTGCGCGCAGGCGCGACGCATCCTCGTCGTAGCCGCCGCGTCCGCCCAGCCGCGCCTGCGCCGTGAAGTGTTCGATATCGTGGCTGTTGAACGCTTCGCCGCCCACCGTGTTTTCGCTCAGTCGCTCCAGGCCGTCGCCGGCCAGGTCGACGGCGCCGCGGCTGTCGATGCGCTGCGCGCGCGCCAGCAATTCACCGACCAGGCCGCCGCGCGAATGGGCCAGCAGGTGCAGCACGGCGCCGTGCGGCAGCTGGCGCACGAGGGCCAGCGCATTCTCGATGGGGCTGTCGCTGAGGCTGCGGTGCTCATAGCCGTAGATGCGGTTGCCGTATTGCGCCGCCAGTTGCGGCGCCAGGCCGTTGCGCCACAGGCCGCCAAAGCTGCGCTGGGTCGACGAGGCCGTGCCGTGCAACAGCAGCAGCACCGGTTCCGGCCCGGCGGGCAGGCTGGCGGCGGCCGTCATGCTGCCCGCCTCGATGCCGCAGCGGTACAGGCCCAGGCGCTGTTCCAGCTGGCGGTCCTGGAAGGCGCCCGCCGCCGCCAGCGCCGTCATGGCGGCGGCGCCGCAGCGGTACACGCGCACGGCCCGCAGCATCCAGGCGCCCAGGCCGTCGCGGCTGGCGCCGGGCGGCTGGCGCGCCGCCTGCGGGCGCAAGGCCAGTCCCACTTCGATGCTGGCGGGGGCGCCGTCGCGCGCCACCGTGGCCGGTCCCAGGTAGCGTGGCAGGTCGAGGCTGCCCGCCAGCAGCGAACTGCCGTCGCACAGCAGCAGTTGCACGACGTCGGACGGGCCGATATCGAGCACGGTGCGGCAGCTGCCGATGCCGCGCGCGCTGGACAGCACATGGGTTTCGGCGTGCCAGCCGGGCGCGGCGGGGCAGTCGCCGGCGCTGGCGAGGGGATCGCGCGTGAGCGTCAGGCGCAGCACGGGCGGCGCAAGAGGATCGCTGGACATGCGGTTGGGATCGCTGGTTAAAAGCTGACCTTGATGCCTGCGCGGACTATGCGTGTTGTGTCAGATCAAGTTTGCGTGGAAATGCAGGGGAGAAGCTGGAGCAGGCGTGCCGGAGCGGGAGGGCAGAGAAACGGTCAGCATGGTTTGGGCTGGGTCTCTTCGCTATCGTGCTCGGATGTTGTGCGGTGAGCGAACTACGCGAATTGTATGGCAAAAGTTCATGGCGCCGGGAACCTGGGTGCCTGGCATGGCATTACAACAGCGGGTGCTTCAATGGACTGGCGTGGCGGACAGTTCCTTCAGTTCGCGGATGGTGATGTCCGATTTTTCATGCATGCGCAATAAAATCGTTGCACCGACCGACAGTTTCCCGTGCCGAATCTTGCTGATGATGGGAGGCTGAACTTCCAGGACACGGCACAGTTCCGCATCATTTTTCAAGTTCAACTTCTCGATCAAGGTATCGAGCAGCTTGTTGGGCACAAAACTCGATGGTTCGAGCGCACGCGCCCGGTTCATCGCTTCAATCATTTCCAGCTTCTTTTGCCGAACGTTCATTTACTCCTCCTTCAGGTTATGCAAGGGACGAGACCACTTTATATGGTCCCGGCTATAGTTCGTCATCGCAGTACGGCTGTCTGGGTGACGTGACAACATTCGCGTTACAACATTGATAACCAGGCAAGTGTTTTAAATAATACTACGATAACAAAACTTGTGACAGATGGTCAGTTAAATTAACTGATTGTTTGATCAATTTGGTTGACGATTGTTGTATTTTGTAATCCGCTTTTCGTCAGGATCATGGTCCGGTCCGCCATTTCGGCGGCGGCCAGCGAATGCGTGACCATGATCGCGCAACTGCCGTTGGCCTTGATTTCGGCGCGCAGCAATTGCAGGATGCTGTGCGCCGTGTCCGGGTCGAGGTTGCCGGTGGGCTCGTCGGCCAGCACCAGCGCCGGCTTGTGGACGAGCGCGCGGGCGATGGCCACGCGCTGCATTTCGCCGCCCGATAATTGCTGCGGGAAGTCGCCGCCGCGTCCGCCCAAGCCGACGGCCTCGAGCATGCTGGCGGCACGCTCCTGGGGCAGTCCGTTGAGCAGCAGCGGCAGGGCCACGTTTTGCAGCAGGGTCAGGTGCGGCAAGACGTGAAACGCCTGGAAGATAAAGCCCATGCGGGCGCGACGCAGCCGGGTCGCGGCGGCGTCATCGAGGCTGGACATGGCAATGCCGTCCACCAGGATAGGGTGCGCTTCGGCACCCGCATCGGGCGTATCGAGGCCGGCGATCAGGTTCAGCAGTGTCGACTTGCCCACGCCAGAGTCGCCCATGATGGCGATGAATTCCCCGGCCTTGAAGCGGCAGGAAATGTTGGCCAGCACGGGACGGGCATTGGCATAGGACTTCGACAGATGGCGCAATTCGAGCATGGTATTAACGGTTACCGTAAAGGGAGGCACGCGGGGGAGAGGGGGGCCTGGGAACTGCAATGGCGCGCGGATTGTTTGGCCGGCAATGTGTAGTATACGACAGGCTTATGCTTTTTGCTTGGTAATACCAATTTTTCTGTGCGCAGCCTGTTTGACCTTAAGTTACCTGCCGCACGGCTGGCTTGTGCGGATTCCGTTATGATGGAAAAAAGTCATCGGCAAGGCGCCTGCAAACCGCTATGGCAGGGGCGGCGCGCCCGGTGGCTGACCGTGCAAGCCCTTCGTGAACCTAACATTGACGACGCCAGCCCATGACCATGCCACTTGCGCAACAGCAGTCCAATTTGTATCCCACCAGCAACGCAGAAGCGGCCAGCGCCACTCCTGCCACGATAGCCGAGATCAGCAGCGGCCTGCTGGCGCGCGATGCCTGGACGTCGCCCAAATACCTGTACGACGCGCTCGGCTCGAAGTTGTTCGAAGCCATCTGCGCCTTGCCCGAGTACTATCCGACGCGCACGGAAGCGGCCATCTTCGCCCGTCACGGCGCCGAGATCGCGCACGCCGTGGGGCCGGGCAGCACCCTGATCGACTTGGGCGCGGGCAATTGCGCCAAGGCCGCCAGCCTGTTTCCGCTGCTGCATCCGGCCCAGTACGTGGCCGTGGATATTTCCTACGATTTCCTCAGTGAATCGCTGAGCCGGCTGCAGCAGCGCTTTCCGCACATCGAGATGACGGGTCTGGGCCTGGATTTCTCCAGCCGCCTGGACTTGCCCGACAGCGTGCGCGACGCGCGGCGCCTGTTCTTCTACCCCGGCTCGTCGATCGGCAATTTTGCGCCTGAGCAAGCGACCGCCTTTTTGCGCCGCCTGCGCGCGAATGCGGACGGCGATGGCGGCCTGCTGATCGGCGTCGACCTGATCAAGGACGACGCCATCCTCGACGCCGCCTATGACGATGCGCTGGGCGTCACGGCTGCCTTCAACCTGAACATGCTGCGCCACGTGAACGGGTTGATCGGCGCCGACTTCGACGTGCGCGCGTGGCAGCACCATGGCTTTTTCAACGCCGACGAGCGCCGCGTCGAAATGCACCTGGAAGCGCGCAGCGAGCAGCTTGTCCATTGGAAAGGCGGCCAGCGGCGTTTCGCGAAAGGCGAGCGCATCCATACAGAAGACAGCTACAAATACACGCGCGCCAGCTTCGTCGGCTTGCTGGAACAGGCCGGGTTTTCCACCGTGCAAGTCTGGACGGACCCGCAGCAATGGTTTGCGGTCATCTATGCGCGGGTCATCAGGGACTAAGAAAAAGATGCTGATCGATCACTACAAAAAGGTGCGCCAGCACTCGCTGCTGCTGGCTGAACCGCTGTCCGACGAGGATTGCGGCGCCCAGTCGATGCCGGACGCCAGTCCCGTGAAATGGCACCTGGCGCATACGACCTGGTTTTTCGAAACGTTTATTTTGGAAAGCATGGAAGCGGCGTTCGCGCCATTCCACCCGGCCTTCCGCGTGCTGTTCAACTCGTATTACAACGGCGTGGGCGAGAAGCACCCGCGCGCCCAGCGGGGCTTGCTGACGCGCCCCGGCATGGCGCAGGTGCGCGCTTACCGCGCCAATGTCGATGCGCGCATCGCGTGCCTGCTGGCGGGCGAACTGGCGCGCGAGGAGCGCGAACGGCTGACCATGCTGCTGGCGCTGGGCCTCGAGCACGAACAGCAGCACCAGGAGTTGCTGTTGACGGACGTCAAGCACCTGCTCGCGCAGAGCGCCCTGTTTCCCGCTTACCTTGACACTGCGCCTGCGCCAGCGCAAGAACACGCGCAGCCGGCGGCCTGGCTGGCGTTCGACGGCGGCTTGGCGCAGATCGGCCATGCGGGCGATGGCTTCTGTTTCGACAATGAATTGCCGCGCCACCCGCAATACGTGGCGCCGTTCGAACTGGCCAGCGCGCTGGTGACGAATGGCGAATTTCTTGCCTTCATCGAGGCGGGCGGCTACCGCACGGCGCATTTGTGGCTGGCCGAAGGCTGGGACTGGGTACGCAGCCAGCAGCTCGAGTGTCCGCTGTACTGGCAGCGCGATGATGCCGGACACTGGCAGGAATTCACCTTGTTCGGCTTGCGCCCGCTCGACCTGCAGGCGCCGGCCACGCATCTGTCCCTGTTCGAGGCGGACGCCTATGCGCACTGGGCTGGCGCGCGCCTGCCGACGGAAGCGGAGTGGGAGCTGGCGGCGCAAGGGGGCGCCGTGGAAGTGGGTCAGCTGCATCCGGCGGCGGGCGCGCCGGGAACGGGATTGCGGCAGATGTTCGGCCACTGCTGGCAGTGGACGAGCAGCAGCTACGCGCCGTATCCGGGCTACCGCACGGCGCCCGGGGCGCTCGGTGAATACAACGGCAAGTTCATGCTGAACCAGTATGTGTTGCGCGGCTCGTCCTGCGCCACGCCGGCCGGCCATGCGCGTGCCAGCTACCGCAATTTCTTCCCGGCCGGCGCGCGCTGGCAATTTTCCGGCATCCGCCTGGCACGCCAGGTGGAGTAATCGGCTTAGTGCAAGCGCGGGACGGCAGGTGGCGGCGCTTTGCCTCCGGCATTCTGTTCCAGCTTGAACTGGCTGACGAGGGTTTCCAGTTCGCCCGCCTGTTCATGCATGGCCGCCGCCGCCGCGGCCGCTTCCTCGACGAGGGCCGCGTTTTGCTGCGTCGTCTGGTCCATCTGCATGATGGCGGCATTGATCTGCTCGATGCCTTCGCTTTGCTCGTGGTTGGCGACGCTGATTTCACCGACGATGGCGCTGACCCGGCCCACGCTGGCCACCACTTCATCCATTGTGGCGCCCGCCTGGCTGACCAGCTGCGCGCCCTGGCCGACCCGGTCGACGGAGTCGGCGATCAGTTCCTTGATTTCCTTGGCCGCCGCGGCCGAGCGTTGCGCCAGGTTGCGCACTTCGGAGGCCACCACGGCAAAGCCGCGTCCTTGCTCGCCGGCACGCGCTGCCTCGACTGCCGCATTCAGGGCGAGGATATTCGTCTGGAAAGCGATGCCGTCGATGACGGCGATGATGTCGACGATCTTGCGCGACGATGCATTGATGGCGTCCATGGTGCCGACCACTTCCGCCATGGCCGAGCCGCCGCGCTGCGCGATGGCCGACGCCGAGCGGGCCAGGCTGTCGGCCTGGCGCGCATTGTCGCTGTTGCTGCGCACGGTGCCCGTCAGTTCGATCATCGACGAGGCCGTCTCTTCCAGCGCGCTGGCCTGCGCTTCCGTGCGGGCCGACAGGTCGGCATTGCCGCTGGCGATCTGGCTCGACGCCACGGCTATCGTGCCCGTGCCGCCGCGCACTTGCCCCACCAGGGTGGCCAGGTTGGTGTTCATGTCGCGCAGCGCCTGCAGCAGCTGGCCCGCTTCATCCTTGCCGTCGGCCACGATTTTGCTGCTCAAGTCGCCTCCGGCCACCGCTTGCGCCACGCGCAGGGCGTAGGCGATCGGCGTGGTGATCGAGCGCGTCACCCGCCAGGAAAAGAGCACGCCCAGCAGCAGGGCGGCCGTGCCCAGGCTGGCCATCAGCACATTGGCTGCGGAAATATTCTGCTGGATTTGCTGGCCGCCATGCACGACGACGCCGCGCTGGATTTCATTCAGGCGGTTCACGGTCTTTTGCAACTGGTTCAGGGCGGGCAGGGTGTCGTCGCGCACGTGCGTGGCCGCTTCCGCGCGCTGTCCCGCCACCAGCAGCTTGTCGGCCTGGCTGAACGAGACGACATAGGCCTTGCGCTGCTGCTTCAAGGTGGACAGCAGTTCCTTGCCTTCAGGCAGCACGATCAGGCGGTCGAGGATGGTCAGCGCATCGGTGATGGTGGCCTTGTTGGCGTCGATTTCGCCGTGGATGGCGTTGGCGCGGGCCGGATCTTCATGGATGAACAGTTCCAGCACCAGTGCCGCGTTCGAACGCGTGGTGCTGCGGATGGTGGCGATGGCGTCGGCCTTGGCCCAGTCTTTCTCGATGATGGCTTCGCTGAGCGCGCCGATCTTGTCCAGCCGGAAAAGGCCCGTGCCTACCAGCACTGCCATCAGCAGCAGCACCACGCCAAAACCGGCGCCCAGGCGCACGCCTATCTTCATATCCGTCAATTTCATACTGATTCCCTCGGTAGCTAGTGATCTGTCTCCGGTGGTCTTGTTATGAAATGATTATACGGCTGGCGATACCTGATTTGCACTACTAATTGCCTTATAGAAATGAAAAAGCGGCACGGCGATCAAGCCGTACCGCTTTTTCTCCCTATGAGCGATGCTTGATCCGTGTTCAGGCGGCGCTGGCAGCCACGTCGGCCGCTGTTGTTTTTTCGGCGTCCGTCTGCTTGATGCGGCGGTTCACGGCCGACAAGACGGCCTTGAACGAGGCGGTGACGATATTGCTGTCGATGGCGGCGCCGAACAGGGTAGGGCCGTTATCGAGGCGCAATTCCACATAGCAAGCCGCTTGCGCATTGGCGCCGGAGCCGATCGAGTGCTCATGGTAATCCATCAGCTTGATGTCGAGACCGAGCGCATTGACGAAGGCGTCGATGGGGCCGTTGCCGCCGCCTTGCAGGGCCAGCGGCGCCTGGCGGTGCGACAGGCTGATGTCGATCTGCACGGATTCGTCGCTGCTCGTGTCTTCCACCATGCGGTGCGAAGCGTAGGCGTACGGCGCCGTCTGCTCCAGGTATTCCTGCTGGAAGATTTCATGGATATCCTGCGCGGCGATTTCGCGGCCCGTGGCATCAGCCACCGCTTGCACGGCGCGCGAGAATTCGATCTGCAGGCGGCGCGGCAAGACCAGGCCGTATTCCTGTTCCAGCAAGTACGCCATGCCGCCCTTGCCGGACTGGCTGTTGACGCGGATCACGGCGTCGTAGCTGCGGCCCAGGTCGGCCGGGTCGATCGGCAAGTACGGCACTTCCCAGATGCTGTCCGGTTGTTGCTTGGCGAAACCTTTCTTGATCGCATCCTGGTGCGAGCCGGAGAAGGCCGTGAAGACCAGGTCGCCCGCATACGGGTGGCGCGGGTGGACGGGCAACTGGTTGCACTCTTCCACGCATTTGCGCACGCTGTCGATGTCGGAGAAATCGAGGCCCGGGTGCACGCCTTGCGTGTACAAGTTCATCGCCAATGTCACCAGGTCGACGTTGCCCGTGCGCTCGCCATTGCCGAACAAGCAGCCTTCCACGCGGTCGGCGCCCGCCATCACGGCCAGTTCGGCCGAGGCGACGGCCGTGCCGCGGTCGTTATGCGGGTGCACGCTGATGATGATGGAATCGCGGCGCGCCAGCTTGCGCGACATCCATTCGATCTGGTCCGCATACACGTTGGGCGTGCTGCATTCCACGGTCGATGGCAGGTTGATGATCATCTTGTTGGCGGGCGTCGGCTTCCAGATGGCGCTGACGGCGTCGCAGATATGCTTGGAGAAATCGAGTTCCGTCGTCGAGAACGACTCCGGCGTGTATTCAAAGCCCCATTCCGTTTGCGGATGCTGGGCCACCAGCTGTTTGACGAGGGTGGTGCCGGTGGTGGCGATGTTCGTGATTTCCTCGCGCGACATGCCGAACACGACCTTGCGGAACACGGGCGCCACGGAGTTGTACAGGTGGACGATGGCGCGCTTGGCGCCGACGACGGATTCCACCGTGCGGCGTATCAATTCTTCACGCGACTGTGTCAGCACGATGATGGTGACGTCGTCCGGGATGCGGCCTTCATCGACGAGCTTGCGTACAAAATCGAAATCCGTCTGCGATGCCGATGGGAAGCCCACTTCGATTTCCTTCAGGCCGATGGCGATCAGCATCTCGAAGAACCGCAGCTTCTTTTCCGCGCTCATCGGCTCGATCAGCGACTGGTTGCCGTCACGCAAGTCGGTGCTCATCCAGATCGGCGGTTTGCTGATGATCTGGTTCGGCCATTGACGGTCGGTCAATTTAACTGGAGGAAAGGCGCGGTATTTGGAAGCTGGGTTTTGCAACATCATGATCGGGTACTCCTGAAAATAGGGGGAAATCAATGGTTGTGGCGCAAGCTTGCCGGGCGGCCACGAGACACTAGGCCAGGCAAGCGATCGGTAGCGGTAGCAGAGCGGCTGCGATGCCAGCAGGGGCGGTCGCAGTGGGGATTACGTGTACGAATGGGGATGGTGCAAACATCATCAAACCTTCCAGGGTTTTTTGAAACACGCCGGCGTGTGGCCAGGCGAAGCAAAGCGGCAAACTTATGCGCGTGCTAGGTGTAGTCGCGATAGCGACAGCAGGGAAGGGGATGGATGTTTGAAGGAGGACATGCACTCAATGTAAGGGAAGTCGGGCCGGGCTGTCAAGCGTTTCCGTGCTACATGTAAAGCACATGCGCTGCCTCGTCGGGCATTTCCTGTGCCATGCGCGCCAGGATGCGCTGCAGGATGGCCGCATCGTGGGGCAGCCGTGCGGCGAAGGCTGGCCACCCGCGCAGCTCGAGCTGTTGCGGCATGTCCACCAGGCCCGTGACGGCATCCCAGAACGCATCCCAGTTCATGCCATAGACGGAAGGGAAAGCCAGCGCGGTAGCCAGGGCCGCATGCAGCTGGTGTGGCGAGTTGATGTCGCTCAAGTCGATTGTCACGAGGGCTTGTCGATTCATGCTATTTCCTTGAGCAAGTTCCGCAGGTCCGTTTCGGTAAAATGGACTGGACGCCGCTACGGCGCCGATTTTTGGCAGCGTGCGGAAAATTGCATGGTGGCGCTGTTTTCAAACGGGGAGTTGAACTCGCCCTTTACCTGCGTCAAGTTGCCAGTAAAGCGCATGGTCAGCGGGCCGCTGGCCGGCCCCGCGTCGTACGTGCAAGACAGGCTGTCGCCGCTTTGCCGGCAGCCGTAGAAGTTCCCCGCTTTGCCGCGCCCGTCAACCAGGTGGGTGCCTTGCGCGCCGTGCCGGTCGGGAGCGTCGAAGCTGAGCTCAATCGTGTGCTCCTCCTGATCATTGGGTATCTGCAGCTTCCCCGTACATGTAAAGCCCACCATTTTTGTCGCGATGGGAGTGGCGTTCGCGCAGGCCGCACCCAGCAGGGCGGCAACGAGCAGGCATGGGGGAGCGATGAGGCGGAACCGGTCTGTTTTCATGAGTCGCCAAATGGAGGTGGGTAGGTGGTAAACCAGGCGCCAGTCTAGCAGCCGCAGGGGTGCGCACGGTTCGGAACATTGTCATTTGTAAACATTTAAGACCGGCTTCAGTGCGGGCGGCCTCGCTTGCGCTACAATCGGCTCTCCTTTATTGCCACTGCCGCGCGCGGTTTCCCCTCTCCACCATGTTCCCTAAACGCCTGACCCTGCTTGCCCTGGCCGCCTTCGTGCTGGCCGGCTGCGATACCACCGCCCCGAAACCCATCCAAGTATTGACGCCACCCGAACCCATCGTCGTCACGCCGCGCAAGATCAAGATCGGCCTGGCGCTGGGCGGCGGCGCGGCGCGCGGTTTCGCGCATATCGGCGTGATCAAGGCGCTCGAATCGCAAGGCATCCAGGCCGATATCGTCACCGGCACCAGCGCCGGCAGCGTGGTGGGCGCCATGTATGCGGCAGGCAACTCCGGCTTTGCCTTGCAAAAGATGGCGTTCGACATGGACGAGGCGGCCATTTCCGACTGGGCCTTGCCCCTGTTCGGCAAGTCGTCCGGCGTGCTCAAGGGCGAAGCGCTGCAAAGCTATGTCAACAAGGCTGTCGGCGGCGTGCCGCTGGAAAAACTCAAGATTCCATTTGGCGTGGTGGCGACCGATCTGAAAAATGGCCAGCCGATCCTGTTCCAGCGCGGTAACACCGGCATGGCCGTGCGCGCCTCGTCGGCCGTGCCTGGCGTGTTCCAGCCCGTGACGATTGCCGGCCACACCTATGTCGACGGCGGCCTCGTCGCTCCCGTCCCCGTGCGCTTCGCGCGCGACATGGGCGCCGATTTCATCATCGCCGTGAATATTTCGTCGCAAACGGATACCCAGAAAGCCATCAGCTCGATGGAAGTATTGATGCAGACGTTCGCCATCATGGGCCAGCGCATCAATCAGTTTGAATTGAAAGATGCGGACGTGGTGATCCAGCCCAGCCTGGGCACCATGAAGGGCAACGATTTCAACAGCCGCAACCAGGCGATCCTGGCGGGCGAGCAGGCGACCTTTGCCGTGATGGCGCAGCTCAAGCAAAAGCTGAAAGCCAAACGCGAGCAGTAAGGGCTGGTTGCCTGCCGCATTTCGTATACAATTTTGTTTCAACATAACAAGGATGCACCATGCAATCGAAACCGATTTTGACCCTGGACGACGTAAAGAAAATCGCTGCCGCCGCCGAAGCGGAAGCGGTCAAGAATAACTGGGCGGTCACGATCGCCATCGTCGACGACGGCGGCCACCTGCTGTGGCTGCAGCGCATGGATGGCGTGGCGCCGATCTCGTCGCACATCGCCCCATCGAAGGCCAAGACGGCCGCGCTGGGCCGCCGCGAATCGCGTATCTATGAAGAGATGATCAATGGCGGCCGCGTGTCGTTCCTGAGCGCGCCGGAAATCGACGGCTTGCTCGAAGGCGGCGTGCCCATCGTGTTCGATGGCCACTACGTGGGCGCCGTCGGCGTCTCGGGCGTGAAATCCGCCGAGGACGCACAAATCGCCAAGGCTGGCATTGCAGCCTTAGTGTAAGTAGTAACCGATATTGCTTTGCAAGCCGCCTCGCGCAAGCCGGGCGGCTTTTTTCATGGGGCGCAGGATTTATGCTGCTGCGCAAAAAAATGCCGGGGCTTCTGTATTTTCTTCCTTGTGGAAAAGCTTCCTTTTGGTTATAATTCAAAGGTTTAGCCAATCACACATATACCGTAGCGACTACCCATCCCCTCATTCAAAATGACCGTTGAAACACCCTGAGTGCATCTGGCTCGGGTATCTAGGCGGTCGGTCTGACGTGGCGCAGCTACGGTAACTTTATCAGGAGTTGCCCTTGCCGCCATTTTTTTCTGGCCCTGCCGTTCCAGCCATATTAGCGCTTGCTGATGGAACGATCTTTAAAGGTTTTTCGATCGGTGCCGCCGGTCATACCACGGGCGAGGTTGTTTTCAACACCTCGATGACCGGGTATCAGGAAATCCTTACCGACCCAAGCTATTGCCGCCAGATGGTCACCCTGACCTATCCGCATATCGGCAATACAGGCGTCAACCCGGAAGACGTCGAATCTTCCAAGGTACACGCCGCTGGCCTCATCATCCGCGATCTGCCATTGCTGGCATCCAATTTCCGTTCCACCCTCTCCCTGTCCGATTACCTGAAAGCTGAAAATATCGTCGCCATCGCCGGCATCGATACACGCAAGCTCACGCGCATCCTGCGTGAAAAAGGTGCGCAAGGCGGCGCCATCCTCGTCGGTACGCAAGGCAACGAGCCATCCGCCGCGCAAGCGCTGGAACTGGCCCGCTCCTTCCCCGGCCTGGCCGGCATGGACCTGGCCAAGGTAGTCTCAAGCAAGGATGCCTACGAATACCGCGAAACGGAATGGACCCTGGGTGCAGGCTATGGCCAGCTGGCTGACGCGGACGCGAAATACCACGTGGTCGCCTTCGACTACGGCGTCAAGCGCAACATCCTGCGCATGCTGACGGCACGCGGCTGCAAAGTCACCGTGCTGCCTGCGCAAGCGACGGCCGCCGACGCCCTGGCACTGAATCCGGACGGCATCTTCCTGTCGAACGGCCCTGGCGACCCGGAACCGTGCGACTACGCGATCGCGGCCACCAAGGAACTGATCGAGAAGGGCATCCCGACCTTCGGCATCTGCCTCGGCCACCAGATCATGGCGATCGCTTCCGGCGCGAAAACCTTGAAGATGAAGTTCGGCCACCACGGCGCCAACCACCCGGTGCAGGACCTGGAAACGAAACAGGTCTTGATTACTTCGCAAAACCACGGTTTCGCAGTCGACGCGGCAACTCTGCCCGCGAATTGCCGCGTGACCCATGAATCGCTGTTCGACGGTTCCCTGCAGGGCTTTGCCCGCACGGACAAGCCGGCCTTCTGCTTCCAGGGCCACCCTGAAGCGTCGCCGGGCCCGATGGATGTTGCTTACCTGTTTGACCGCTTCATCAACTTGATGGCTGCGGAGGAGAAAAAGAAAAATGCCTAAACGTTTAGATATTAAAAGTATTCTGATTATTGGCGCTGGCCCGATCGTGATCGGCCAGGCCTGCGAATTCGATTATTCCGGCGCGCAAGCGTGCAAGGCCCTGCGCGAAGAGGGCTACAAAGTCATCCTGGTCAACAGCAACCCTGCGACCATCATGACCGACCCGGAAATGGCCGACGTCACCTACATCGAACCGATCACCTGGTCTGTGGTCGAGCGCATCATCGCCAAGGAGCGTCCTGACGCGATCCTGCCGACGATGGGCGGCCAGACGGCGCTGAACTGCGCGCTGGACCTGTTCAACAATGGCGTGCTGGCGAAATACAACGTCGAGCTGATCGGCGCGTCGCCGGAAGCCATCGACAAGGCGGAAGACCGTTCCAAGTTCAAGGACGCGATGACCAAGATCGGCCTCGGTTCGGCCCGTTCCGGCGTGGCGCACTCGATGGAAGAATCATGGGCCGTGCAGCGCACCTTGGGCTTCCCGACCATCATCCGTCCATCGTTCACCATGGGCGGTTCCGGCGGCGGCATCGCCTACAACGAAGAAGAATTCGAAACCATCTGCAAGCGCGGCCTGGAAGCTTCGCCGACGAAAGAGCTGCTGATCGAAGAATCGTTGCTGGGCTGGAAAGAGTACGAGATGGAAGTGGTGCGCGACAAGGCGGACAACTGCATCATCATCTGCTCGATCGAAAACCTCGATCCGATGGGCGTGCACACGGGCGACTCGATTACCGTCGCGCCTGCGCAGACCTTGACGGACAAGGAATACCAGATCATGCGCAATGCCAGTCTGGCAGTGCTGCGCGAGATCGGCGTCGACACCGGTGGTTCGAACGTGCAATTTTCGATCAACCCCGTCGATGGCCGCATGATCGTCATCGAGATGAACCCGCGCGTATCGCGTTCGTCGGCCCTGGCATCGAAAGCGACGGGCTTCCCGATCGCCAAGATCGCCGCCAAGCTGGCCGTCGGTTTCACCCTGGACGAGCTGCGCAATGAAATCACGGGCGGCGCCACGCCGGCATCGTTCGAACCGTCGATCGATTACGTCGTCACGAAGATTCCCCGTTTCACGTTCGAGAAATTCCCCACCGCCGACCACCACCTGACGACGCAGATGAAATCCGTCGGCGAAGTGATGGCCATTGGCCGTACCTTCCAGGAATCGTTCCAGAAAGCCTTGCGCGGCCTGGAAGTGGGCGTGGACGGCATGAACGAAAAGACCAAGGACCGCGAAAAGATCGAAGAAGAACTGGGCGAGCCTGGTCCTGAGCGCATCTGGTACGTGGGCGACGCGTTTGCCCAGGGTTTCACCCTGGAAGAAGTGCACCAGCTGACCAAGATCGACCCATGGTTCCTGATCCAGATCAAGGAAATCGTCGACTTGGAACTGTGGCTCGATACGCAGAAACTGGAAAACCTGGACAAGAACACCCTGTACAAGTTGAAACAGAAGGGCTTCTCGGACCGCCGCCTGGGCTTTTTGCTGCAGACGACCGACACGGCCGTGCGCCAGCAGCGCCATGCGCTGAACATCCGTCCCGTCTACAAGCGTGTCGACACCTGCGCGGCCGAGTTCTCGACCGACACGGCGTACATGTATTCCACGTACGACGAAGAGTGCGAATCGAACCCGACCGACAAGAAAAAGATCATGGTGCTGGGCGGTGGCCCGAACCGTATCGGCCAGGGTATCGAGTTTGACTATTGCTGCGTCCACGCTGCCCTCGCCATGCGCGAAGACGGCTACGAAACCATCATGGTCAATTGCAACCCGGAAACCGTGTCGACCGACTACGA
The DNA here is from genome assembly GCF_019345575.1 of Janthinobacterium sp. NKUCC08_JDC. NCBI lineage: Bacteria > Pseudomonadati > Pseudomonadota > Betaproteobacteria > Burkholderiales > Oxalobacteraceae > Janthinobacterium > Janthinobacterium sp. NKUCC08_JDC. Next base: position 223,743 of record NZ_JAHKQW010000003.1, read on the forward strand.
CACTTCTGACCGTTTGTACTTCGAGTCCCTGACCCTGGAAGACGTGCTGGAAATCGTCGCCATCGAAAAACCGGTCGGCGTGATCGTGCAGTACGGCGGCCAGACGCCTTTGAAGCTGGCGCTGGACCTGGAAGCGAATGGCGTGCCGATCATCGGCACCTCGCCCGACATGATCGATGCGGCCGAAGACCGCGAGCGTTTCCAGCAGATGCTGCACAAGCTGGAACTGCGCCAGCCGCCTAACCGCACCGCGCGCACGGAAGCCGACGCTCTGGCGCTGGCGCAGGAAATCGGCTACCCGCTGGTCGTGCGTCCATCGTACGTGCTCGGTGGCCGCGCCATGGAAATCGTTCACGAGCAACGCGACCTCGAGCGCTACATGCGCGAAGCCGTCAAGGTCTCGCACGATTCGCCGGTGCTGCTGGACCGCTTCCTGAACGACGCCATCGAGTGCGACGTCGATTGCATCTCCGACGGCGAAACGACGTTCATCGGCGGCGTGATGGAACACATCGAACAGGCTGGCGTCCATTCGGGCGACTCGGCTTGCTCGCTGCCGCCATACTCGCTGGCGCCGGAAACCATTGAAGAACTGAAACGCCAGACGGCGCTGATGGCCAAGGGCTTGAACGTGGTCGGCCTGATGAACGTGCAGTTCGCGATCCAGAAGCAAGAGATCGATGGCGAAATGAAAGACGTCGTCTTCGTGCTGGAAGTGAACCCGCGCGCGTCGCGCACCGTGCCTTTCGTTTCGAAAGCCACCGGTCTGCAACTGGCGAAGATCGCCGCGCGCTGCATGGTCGGCCAGTCGCTGGCCTCGCAAGGCATCACGCAGGAAGTCGTGCCGCCTTACTTCAGTGTCAAGGAAGCCGTGTTCCCGTTCGTCAAGTTCCCTGGCGTGGACACCATCCTGGGCCCTGAAATGAAATCGACGGGCGAAGTCATGGGCGTAGGCCTGACGTTCGGCGAAGCGTTTGTGAAATCGCAACTGGGCGCCGGCGTGAACCTGCCAAAATCGGGCAAGGTCTTCATCAGCGTGAAAGCGTCGGACAAGCCGCGCGCCGTGCAAGTGGCGCGTGATCTGGTCGAGTCCGGTTTCACCGTGGTCGCCACCAAGGGTACCGCCGCCGTGATCGCTGCCGCCGGCATCGCCGTCACGCCAGTGAACAAGGTGATCGAAGGCCGTCCGCACGTGGTCGACATGATCAAGAACCATGAAATCGTGCTGGTGATCAACACCGTGGAAGAAAAGCGCAGCGCCATCGTCGATTCGCGGGCCATCCGCACCTCGGCCCTGGCGTCGCGCGTGACGACCTACACCACCATCGCGGGCGCGGAAGCGGCCGTCGAAGGCATCCGTCACCTGGATGAGCTGCGTGTGTACGATTTGCAAGGCCTGCACAAGACCCTGCAGCAAGCGTAGTCCGTGTGCCATTTGCAGTGACCGCCGTTAGGCGGTACACTGCATGCTTATCAACCACAGAGTTCCGTGCAGAGCAGCGCGCGGCCTCTGTGGTTTTCACTTGGTAAGGCCGTTAAACGTGGCAACACACTGCAACGGCGCCGATAACTAGCAGATAGTAGAGATAACATGACCTCAGTCCCATTGACCAAATACGGCGCAGAACTCTTGAAAGAAGAGCTGCATCATTTGAAGACCAAGGAACGCCGCATCGTCATCGATGCGATCGCCGAAGCGCGTTCGCACGGTGATCTGTCGGAAAATGCCGAGTACGATGCCGCCAAGGAGCGCCAGGCGTTCGTGGAAGGCCGCATCGCCGAACTCGAAGGCAAGCTGGGCGCAGCGCAAATCATCGACCCGACCGCGCTCGACGCGGAAGGCCGCGTGGTGTTTGCCTCGACCGTGAACCTGGAAGACCTGGAGTCGGGCCAGAAAGTCACGTACCAGATCGTCGGACTCGATGAAGCCGACCTGAAAATGAACAAGGTGTCCGTGACGTCCCCGATCGCCCGCGCGCTGATCGGCAAGTACGCCGGCGACGTGGTGGAAGTGCAGGCGCCATCCGGCCCGCGCGAATACGAAATCCTGGAAGTACTGTACATTTGATGCTCGCCCGCATGCGCATCCTCGTTGCCACCCTGTGGGCCGGCAGCTTGTGGACCATCGGCTTCATCGTGGCGCCGACCTTGTTCGCTACCTTGAGCGACCGCGTGCTGGCAGGCAATATCGCGGGCAGCATGTTCCGCGCCGAGGCCTGGCTGTCCATCGCGTGTGCGCTGATAATGCTGGCCTTGCTGCAATGGGCGCCCGGCGCGCTGGAACTCAAGCGCCGCCGCCTGCTGGGGGCGCTGGTGCTGTCGATGCTCGTGTGTGCGCTGCTCAGCCATTTTGGTATTTCGCCGCTGATGGCCGAACTCAAGGCGCAAGCCCCGTCGGGAATCATGGACGAGGCCATGCGCAGCCGCTTCGGCATGCTGCATGGCGTGTCGACCGTGATCTTTGCCGTGCAGAGTGTGCTGGCGGGCGTATTGATCTGGAAACAGCAGTAATTGTTGCCGTGTGTGTCGGATTACGCGCTGTGCGCTAATCCAACCTACCGATCGATGCGGTAGGTCGGATTAGCGGCGCCCTGGCGTCGCGTAATCCGACAAGCGCAATTGCAATAAAAAAGCGGAGCAGGGAAGATCCCGTGCTCCGCTTCTTGTTTCAACAGCCTTGCGGCTGCTGAACGACAGGCTTACTTGTTGCCCAGTGCGCTTTTCTTGGCGCTTTTCTGACGTGGCTTGGCACGCTTGATGGAACCGCCTTCGGTAACGCGCTCATTGCCCTTGATCATGACTTTCGTCACGCTCGGGCGCTTGGTGCCGCTGGCGCTGGCCTTGACGATGGTCACTTCGCGCATGCCTTTGCCGGCGCTGACCTTCTCCTTAACCACTTCTTTTTTCGGACGGTAGATTACCAGCAGTTTGCCAATATGTTGTACCGGGGCGGCGCCGAGATTGCCGCAAATCGTATCGTACATTCCGACGCGGGCTTCGCGGTCGTCGCCGAACACGCGGACTTTAATCAGACCGTGCGAATCCAGGCCAAGGTCGATCTCTTTGAGGACAGCAGGTGTCAAGCCCGCTTCGCCAATGATGACGATAGGCTTCAGCGCGTGTGCTTCGGCGCGCAGTGCGCTGCGCTCTACGGGTGTAAGTTTTAGCATAATAATATTTAGTAATTCCCTTAAAAGCAGTATTCTACGCGAATGGCAAAGAAGAAATTAAACAAAAACTGGTTGCACGACCACATAAATGATCCATATGTGAAGTTGGCGCAAAAAGAGGGCTACCGCGCCCGGGCAGCATACAAGCTCAAAGAAATCGATGAAGACGAAAAACTGATCAAACCTGGCCAGGTGATTGTCGACCTTGGTTGCACTCCTGGCAGCTGGGCTCAGTACACGCGGCGCAAGCTGGCCGGCAAGGACGGCGGCGGGGTCAATGGTACCCTGATTGGCCTGGACATGCTGGAAATGGAGCCGATCGCCGATTTCCACTTCATCCAGGGCGACTTCCGCGAAGCGCGCGTGCTGCGTCAGCTGGAAGTGGTGTTGCAGGGCCGCAAGGTGGACCTGGTCCTGTCGGACATGGCGCCCAACCTGTCGGGCATCGCCACGGCCGACGCCGCGCGCATGGAGCATCTGATCGATCTGGCCATCGAATTTTCGCAATTGCACCTGAAGCCGTCTGGCGTGCTGCTGGTGAAATGCTTCAAAGACATGGGTTTCAGCCAGATCGTGGAGAAATTCCGCGCTGAATTCAAGGTCGTGGTGCAGAAAAAGCCCAAGGCCAGCCGCGATAAATCGTCGGAAATCTTCCTGATGGGCCGTGGAATCAAGAATCCGCTGAAAAATGCCGTTGAAGAAGATGATTCCGCCCTTGATATTTAAGCGGGAATCCGCACATGGGAACGAGAAGTGCAGTAGCGTCTGATGGTATAAAAGCCTAAATTGTTTATACTGCATTTTTTTGCGTGAACGCGATTTTTTCGCGCGCACGGATCGGCGGGCTTTGGCACGGCCCGCTTATTGCGAGTAAAATCGTGTTTCTAGCTATAGGTAAAGAGATGCGCACTGCATCCAAGGAGTCTTCGTGAATAACATGTTTTCCAAATCTGCCATCTGGGTAGTCGTATTGCTGCTGTTGTTCATGCTGTTCAAGCAATTCGACAGTCATGGCGCCACAGGCGGCAGCAAGGCCATCGCTTATTCCGATTTGCTGGATGAAGTCAAAGCCAAGCGCGTCAAGGATGTCGTGATCGAAGGTTCGTCGATCACCGCCAAGCTGATGGACGACACCAAGGTGCGTACCACCGCCACCAGCCTCGACAAGGGCCTGATCGGCGACCTGCGCGACAATGGCGTGCATTTCGATGTGCGCCCGCCTGAGGAAGCGTCTTTCCTGCAAACTATTTTTGTTTCCTGGTTCCCCATGCTGCTGTTGATCGGCGTGTGGGTATTCTTCATGCGTCAGATGCAAGGCGGCGGCAAGGGCGGGGCATTCTCGTTCGGCAAGTCGAAGGCGCGCATGATGGATGAAGCCAGCAACACCGTCACCTTCGCCGATGTCGCCGGTTGCGACGAAGCGAAAGAAGAAGTCAACGAAGTGGTCGACTTCCTCAAGGATCCGAGCAAATTCCAGAAACTGGGCGGCCGCATTCCCCGCGGCGTGCTGATGGTCGGTCCTCCTGGCACGGGTAAAACCCTGCTGGCGCGCGCCATCGCCGGTGAAGCCAAGGTGCCGTTCTTCTCGATTTCCGGTTCCGACTTCGTGGAAATGTTCGTCGGCGTCGGTGCCAGCCGCGTGCGCGACATGTTTGAAAACGCGAAAAAGCATTCGCCGTGCATCATCTTCATCGATGAGATCGACGCTGTCGGCCGTCACCGCGGCGCCGGCATGGGCGGCGGCAATGACGAGCGCGAACAGACCTTGAACCAGTTGCTGGTCGAGATGGACGGTTTTGAAGCGAACTCCGGCGTGATCGTCGTGGCCGCCACCAACCGCGCCGACGTGCTCGACAAAGCCTTGCTGCGTCCGGGCCGTTTCGACCGTCAAGTGTCCGTCGGCTTGCCCGATATCCGCGGCCGCGAACAGATCTTGAACGTGCACATGCGCAAAGTACCTATCGGTACTGACGTGAAGGCCGATATCCTGGCCCGCGGCACCCCTGGTTTCTCGGGCGCGGACCTGGCCAACCTGGTCAACGAGGCAGCCCTGTTCGCGGCACGCCGCAGCAAGCGCCTGGTGGAAATGATCGACTTCGAAGATGCGAAAGACAAGATCTACATGGGTCCTGAGCGTAAATCGATGATCATCCGCGAGGAAGAGCGTCGCAATACGGCTTACCATGAGTCCGGTCACGCCGTTGTCGCCAAGCTGCTGCCGAAGGCCGATCCCGTGCATAAAGTCACGATCATGCCGCGCGGCTGGGCCCTGGGCCTGACGTGGCAGTTGCCGGAACACGACAATCTGTCCGCCTACAAGGACAAGATGCTGGAAGAAATTTCCATCCTGTTCGGTGGCCGTATCGCCGAAGAGATTTTCGTGGGACAAATGTCCACGGGCGCGTCGAACGACTTCTCGCGTGCCACCAAGCTGGCCCGCTCCATGGTGACCCGCTTCGGCATGTCCGACAGCATGGGCGTGATGGTCTACGAGGATAGCGAAAACGAAGGTTTCTTCGGTGGCGCCACCAAGACGATCTCGGAAGCGACCCAGCAAAAGGTCGATGCTGAAATCCGCAACATTCTCGACAAGCAATATGCTTTGGCGCGCACCTTGCTGGAAAGCAACCGCGACAAGGTGGAAATGATGACCAAAGCCTTGCTGGAATGGGAAACCATCGATGCCGAGCAAATCAATGACATCATGGCCGGCCTGGAGCCGCGTCCACCGAAAGTCATTCCGCCACGCCGCAATGCGGGCGACAGCGGCACGGGCGGCATCTCGCCAAACGTAACGGCGCCAGCCTGATAAAGGCCGCCCTGACGGGCGACACGCAAGGGTATGGCAAGAACGAGGGTAAGGAGCAATCCTTGCCCTTTTTCGTTGCCGCGGCAGTTTTTTCCTGACGACTACAAAGATTCACATGCGACATTATTTGCAATTCGGCCGTTTCGGCTTCAACCTGCAAGGCACGCAGGCGCTGGTGATGGGTATCCTGAACATCACGCCCGACTCGTTTTCCGATGCGGGCCAGTATCAACACCTGGAGTTTGCCATCTCGCGCGCCGAGCAGATGATTGTTGACGGCGTCGACATCATCGATATCGGCGGCGAATCGAGCCGTCCCGGCGCGCCGCCGCTGCCGCTGCAGGACGAGCTTGCGCGCGTCATGCCGGTGCTGTACGCCTTGCGCGACTGCGGCAAGCCCCTGTCCGTCGACACGTACAAGCCGGAAGTGATGCGCGAAGCCATCTTGGCGGGCGCCGACATGATCAACGACATCAATGGTTTCCGTGCGCCGGGCGCCATCGAGGCCGTGCGGGACAGCGACTGCGCGCTGTGCATCATGCACATGCAAAGCGTGCCGCAAACCATGCAGGACCAGCCGCAGTACGAAGACGTGGTGCGCGAAGTAATTGCCTTCCTGCGCGAGCGCATCGACACGATGACGGTGGCCGGCATCGCCCGCGAACGCCTGTGCATTGATCCCGGCTTTGGCTTTGGCAAGACGGTGGAACAGAACTATGCCTTGCTGCGCGCCACGCGCCAGCTGCGCAGCGAACTGGGCCTGCCTGTGCTGGCAGGGCTGTCGCGCAAGTCGATGATCGGCGCCGTCACGGGCCGTCCCGTCGAGCAGCGCTTGGCCGGCAGCGTGGCCGGCGCGCTGGCTGCGGTAGCGCAAGGCGCGGAAATTATCCGTGTGCATGATGTCGCGGAAACCGCCGATGCACTGAAGGTATGGCGCATGGCGCACTGAGCCTGTAAGATTCATTATAAACAACAAAAAGAGAAAACTATGACGCGTAAATATTTTGGCACCGATGGCATCCGCGGTCTGGTGGGCACGGCTCCGATCACCCCCGATTTCGTCATGCGCCTCGGTTATGCAGCCGGCAAGGTGCTGGCCAAGTCGCAAGGCGGCAAGGCGCGCCCGACTGTGCTGATCGGCAAGGACACGCGCATTTCCGGTTACATGCTGGAAGCGGCGCTGGAAGCGGGCCTGTCGGCCGCCGGCGTGGACGTGATGCTGGCCGGCCCCATGCCGACCCCGGCGATTGCCTACCTGACGCGGGCGCTGCGCCTGGCGGCCGGTGTCGTCATTTCCGCCTCGCACAATCCGTATCATGACAACGGCATCAAGTTCTTTTCCGGCCAGGGCACCAAGCTGCCCGACAGCGTGGAACTGGAAATCGAGGCGGCGCTCGACGAACCCATGGCTTGCGTGCCATCGGACAAGCTGGGCCGCGCCAAGCGCCTGGATGACGCCCAGGGCCGCTACATCGAATTTTGCAAGAGCACCTTCCCGAACGAACTGGACTTGCGCGGCCTGAAGATCGTCGTCGATTGCGCGCACGGCGCCGCCTACCATATCGCCCCGCACGTGTTCCATGAGCTGGGTGCGGAAGTCATCGCCATCGGCAACAAGCCCGACGGCTTCAATATCAACGCGGGCTTCGGCGCCACGGCAACCAAGGCCATGGCCGAAGCCGTCGTCGAGCACGGCGCGGACCTGGGCATCGCGCTCGATGGCGACGCCGACCGCCTGATCATGTGCGACGCCACGGGCCGTATGTACAACGGCGACGAGTTGTTGTACGTCATGGTCAAGGACCGCCTGGCGACGGGTCCCGTGGCCGGCGCCGTCGGCACCTTGATGACGAATATGGCGCTGGAAGTGTTGTTCAAGCAGCAGGGCATTGGCTTTGCGCGCGCCAAGGTGGGCGACCGCTACGTGCTGGAAGTCATGAAGGAAAAGGGCTGGATACTGGGCGGCGAAGGCTCGGGCCATTTGCTGTGCCTGGATCGCCACACGACGGGCGATGGCATCGTCTCCGCGCTGCAAGTGCTGTCCGCGCTCAAGCGCAGCGGCCAGAGCCTGCAGCAATGCCTGGCCGAACTGGTGCTGTTCCCGCAAACCCTGATCAACCTGCGCGTGGCACCCGGTTTCGACTGGCAGAAAAATGCCGCCATGGTGGCCGAGAAAGAGCTGGTCGAAGCCGAACTGGGCGATACGGGCCGCGTGCTGATCCGCGCTTCGGGCACGGAACCGCTGATCCGCGTGATGGTGGAAGCGAAAGACAAGGAGAAGGCCGAGAGCATGGCGCGCCGCATCGCCGATAAAGTCGGCGCTTAAGGGGCGGGCACGGGGCAGGGACGATAGTTATTTCCATCTAATTCGTCTATGGCAATTGACGAAATTGGGTGGGGGCGTTATTATCTTGTCTTCGGAGTGTGGCGCAGCCCGGTAGCGCACCTGGTTTGGGACCAGGGGGTCCAAGGTTCGAATCCTTGTACTCCGACCAAAGTCATAAGCGGGCTGTCAGAAATGACAGCCCGTTTTCTATTCCGCGCTGGCATTTCATTGCTGGCGCGCATGGACTAAAATACTGCACCTTCCGCCCATCGTTCAACGGATAGGACAACGGTCTTCTAAACCGTGAATGGGGGTTCGATTCCCTCTGGGCGGACCAGCTCATGCTGGCCATGCATGCGACAGCCTGTCGCATTGCCATCACTCTTCATCTCTGTTCTTCGCTGGCCTGCAAGCCGTGTCACGGCTGCGCAAACAGCACCACACTCAGCAAATACAACAGCGGCGCCGCGCACAGCAGCGCCGAGCATGCCGAAATGATTTTCCTGTTGGCCAGTCGGGCCAGGCGCAGCCGTTCCCGCACGGGCAGGTGCTGGCGGATCACGCTGCGGGCGCGTGACTGAAGCGGTTGTTCATGCATGAGTACTCCCTCGTCGGTCAGCAATGGATGCCGTCGAGCATAGCGAGGGGAGTCTAAAGATGGTGTAAAAAGCGGGACTTGCGCCGCAAGCGCGGTGTAAACGGGCCAAACAGGCCGCTGGCGTTGAGGGCGGCAGCGGACGCTGGTGCGCCGCTGCCGCAGATGAGGCTTACTTTCCCTGGCGGCGGCGTGCCATGAAGCCCAGCAGACCCAGGCCGGCCAGCAGCATGGCATAGGTGCCAGGTTCCGGCACGGCTGAAATGAAGGCCCTGTAATTGCTCAGACCTTTGGGCAGGCCCTCGATCGTGAAGGTGGTGCCGGCAGCCACGGGCGCGGCCCAGTGGAACACCAGTTCGCCCTGGCCGAAGTGGATGGCCAGGTAGTCATAGGCGGCCGCGCTCGTATACGAATTGACGCCGCCGCTCAAGCCTGCCGTGGTGCCGGCAGTGCAACCCGAGGTGGCGCTTTCGCAATACGAGACGGCGGTGCCCAGGCTGGTGCCGAACACGCCATTGATATAACCCTGGATGTCCGAGGGGCTTTGTGGCACGAGATTGTCGTCATAATATTTCACCTGCAGTGCCGGAGATGGTGAATAAGTGACGGTGCTGCCGTCAATGACGAAACCGCTGGCCGGGCCCACATCCACCCAGGTGGCGGCTTGGGCCGCACTTGCCAGTACGGTCATTGCGGCCAGCATGGATGCCTTGATGGCAATGCTCTTTACGCTTTTCATGAAAATCCCCTTGTGCTTGAGACAGTCGCTTCATAGTGTTGGGACGCGTCCCTACATACCGGGGAAGTCATCCCATTGCCCGTTTTTATCTATTTCTTGTGCGTAGAGAGTACGCAAATGCAAGCTTACTCTTGATATAAATTAATACAATTTAAATAATACTATTGGTTCAGTTGACAACATCGCATACGGCTATGTCTGCTTGTGTTAACGATAGACAACATAACGTTAGGAAACGGCGTGACAAGGCGCGCCAGCTTGTGCTAGCGGCGTCTCGGCTTATTTGGGAGGGGGGAGGCGGGTGCTTCAGTCGTTGTTGTTGCTGACGCCAAACAGGCGATCCTTGGCGTTGAGCAGCTTTTGTACCTTGGCGCCCATTTTCATCAGCTGCGCCATCGATTCGGGCGACAGGCGCTGCAAGTCGTCGAACCAGGTATTGGCCAGGTCGACCAGTTCATACATTTCACGCATGCGTTCCTGCGCATATTGATCCACGGGTTCCGTGGCCGGCGCCAGCAGCGATTCGCGCAGCACCGTCAGGGTGGGCGCCACTTCGCGGCGGCGGCGCTCGGCGGCCACCACGCGGAAGATTTGCCACACATCACCCAGCGAGGAAAAATACTCGCGCCGGTCGCCGGGAATGCGCGACTGGCGGATCAAGCCCCAGCCCTGCAATTCCTTCAGGCCGATGCTCACGTTCGAGCGTGAAAAACTCAGGTGTTCCGCGATTTCATCCGCGTGCAAAGGGTGCTCCGCGACAAATAACAAGGCGTACACTTGCCCTACCGTACGGTTAAAGCCCCAGCGGCTGCCCATCTCGCCGAAATGGCTGACAAAGGTCAGGATCAGCGGCGTCATTTGGATATGTTGAGTTTTCATAATTATCTGAATTTTTTCACGCCATACTGGTGGGGTCAATTGATATATGTCATGTTTCGCAGTATTATACAAAATATCGAATTTACAGAAAATTCTGAAAACTCAAGAAGTATAGAAGATGCCGACCACGTCCTTGTCCTTGCCCCGCTTTATTCTTCCCCGTGCCGCCAGCCTGGCGCAAGGCGGGGCCGCCTTGCTGTGGCTGCCGCAGGCGGCCTTGCTGGCCTGGGCCGTGCAAGCCATGCAAGACGGTGCACCCTGGCGCGCGGCCCTGTTGCCGGCCGCTGGCGTGCTGCTGCTGGGCGTGCTGCGCGCCGGCTGCGAAGCGTGGGGCGCGCGGCGTATGTATGCGGCGGCGCGCGCACACCTGTCCACCTTGCGGGAACAGGTGGCGCAAGCGCTGGCGCAGCGCTCGCCGCTGGACCGCCAGCGCGCCCAGTCGGGCCAGGCGGCCAGCGTCATCGCCGAACAGGCCGAAGCCATCGTGCCGTATCTGGTGCGCTACAAACCCGCGCGCTGGAAAGTCATGCTCGTGCCGCTCGTGATCCTTGCCGTGGTGACGCCGCTGTCGTGGATCGCCGCGCTGATCCTGCTCATCGCCGCCCCCTTGATTCCCGTCTTCATGGCGCTCGTCGGCATGGGCGCGCAAGCGGCCAGCCGCGCGCAGATGGTGGAAATGGGCAGCATGAACGCCTTCCTGCTGGACCGCCTGCGCGGTTTGGCCACCTTGCGCGCGCTCGACGCCGTCGACGCCACGGCCGAACGGCTCGATGCCTCGTCGCAATCCGTGCGCCGGCGCACGATGGTGGTGCTGCGCATCGCCTTTTTGTCGTCGGCCGTGCTCGAGCTGTTTTCCGCGCTCGGTGTGGCCATGGTGGCGGCCTTCATCGGTTTCTCTCTGCTGGGCAGCATCAATTTCGGTACCTGGGGCCGCGAGCTGAGCCTGGGGCAGGGCTTGTTCATCCTGCTGCTGGCCCCCGCGTTCTTCGAGCCGCTGCGCGAACTGGCCGCCGTCTGGCACGACAAGGCGGCCGGCGAAGCGGGCCTGGCCGGTTTGCACGACCTGGCGGCCGATGGCGTGCCTTTGCCTGGTTTTGGTGTGGAAGTGGCGGCCGTTTCCGCCGCCGCCATGGCTGTGGCGGCGGCGCCCGCCGTGGAACTCCGGCAATTGCGCTTTGCCCATCCCGGCGAAGCGCCCGTGTTCGACGGCTTTGACCTGACCGTGCGCGCTGGCGAACATGTGGCCCTGCTGGGCGCCAGCGGCGCCGGCAAGACCACCTTGCTGTCCCTGCTGGCCGGCTTGCTGCCCGCCAGCGGCGGCGACATCCGCATCGGCGGCGTGCGCCTGACCGACAGCACGGTCAACACCTTGCGCCAGCGTATGGCCTGGATGGGACAGCGTCCGCACGTGTTTGCCGCTTCCGTCAGCCAGAACGTGACCCTGGGCCGCGTTGGGGCGAACGCCGCGCAGGTGACGCAGGCGCTGCACCTGGCGGACCTGGCCAAGGTGGCGCAGGCGCAGCCGGCCGTCATGCTCAGCGATGGCGGCCAGGGCTTGTCCGGCGGCGAAGCCGTGCGCCTGGCCCTGGCCCGCGTGGCCCTGCATCCGCATGCCGACTTGCTGCTGGTCGATGAACCGACTGCTCACCTGGACAGCGAAACGGCGGCGCGCGTGACGGACGCCCTGCTGGCACTGGCGAAAGGCAAGACGATGATCGTCGCCACGCACGATCCGGTGCTGGCTGGCCGGCTGCAGCGCACGGCGCAGGTCGATGCGCATGCCCAAGTGCAGGAGTTGCGCGCATGAAAACTTCACTCATATCGAACCCCGTCTTGCGGCAATTGCTGCTGGCCCAGCCCCGCAAGCTGATCGGGGGCGCCTTGCTGGCGGCCCTGACGGCGGTGGCCGGCATGGCGTTATTGGGCTTGTCCGGCTGGTTTATCACGGCCACGTCGATTGCCGGCTTGCACGCCTCGACGGCCATCGTATTCGACGTCTTCGGCCCGTCGGCCGGCATCCGCCTGCTGGCCATCGGCCGCACGGGTTCGCGCTATGCGGAGCGGCTCGTCACGCACGACGCCACGTTCGCCGCGCTGGCCAGCATCCGCGTGCGCCTGTTCCGTGGCTGGTCGCGTCCGGAAGCGGCCAGCCGCTTGCTGCGCCAGCCCGCCAAGCTGCTGTTTCGCCTGACGGCCGATATCGACGCGCTCGAATCGCTGTACTTGCGCCTGCTCGTGCCGGCCTTCACGGCCCTGTGCGTGGCCCTGCTGGCCGGCGTGGCGCTGGGCGTGATGCAGTGGCAGCTGGGCCTGGGCCTGGCCGTGTGGCTGCTGGCCGCCGGTGGAGGCGTCAGTTGGATCGTGGCACGCGGCGCCCGCCGTCCCGCCATCGTGCGCTCGCGCGCCATCGAAAAATTGCGTTCTGGCACCATCGACCTCGTGGCAGGCCAGACGGATCTCGTGATGGCAGGCCGCATCGACGCCCAATGCGCGGCGCTGGGGCAGATCGACCGTTCGCTGGCGCAAGCCGATTTTGCCCTGCTGCGCCTGGAAACGGCGGCCGGCGCCGCGTATGGTGTGGCCGGCAGCGCGACTCTGGCTGGCGTGCTGCTGGCCGTGGCTGCGCTGGTGGAACAGCAAACGATGAGTTTGCCGCTGGCGGCCCTGGCCTTGCTGATCGCCCTGACGGCTGTGGAACCATTTGCCGGACTGCGCCGCGGCGCGCTGGAAGCGGGGCGCATGCTGCTGGCCGTACGGCGTCTGGCGCCGCGCCTCGATGTTGAAGAGATCGCTGCGCCGCCTGTCGACGCCGCACCGGGCCTGCGCCTGGAACACGTCAGCGCCGCGCATGCGGGCAGCAATAATGCCATCTTGCATGACGTATCGCTGCACATCGCCGATGGCGAGCGCGTCGCCTTGATCGGCCCCAGTGGCGCGGGCAAGTCGACCTTGCTGGCCATCGCCGCGTGCGAACTGGCGCCGCTGTCGGGCAAGGTGGCCGCGCCGCGCGCCTGCCTGTTTACGCAGAAGACGGAACTATTTCAGGACAGCTTGCGCGACAACCTGCGCCTGGCCGACCCGTCCGCCAGCGATGCGCAGCTGTGGGAAGCGCTGCAATCTGCCGGCCTGGACGACGAGGTGCGTGCGTTTGCGGGCGGCCTGGACACCATGCTGGGCGAGGGCGGCCTGGGCTTGTCCGGCGGCCAGGCGCGGCGATTGGCGCTGGCGCGGCTGTTCCTGCATGAATCGACCTTGTGGCTGCTGGATGAAGCGACGGAAGCGCTCAATGCGCAGACGGCGATTGACGTCTTGCAGCGCCTGCGCGCCCGCAGCGCAGGGCGCAGCTTGCTGATCGCAACCCACTTGCGGCGCGAAGCGGCGCTGGCGGACCGGCTGGTCAGCTTGCGCGATGGCCGTATCGTGGCTGATGCGCGGCGTGGCACGGATGCCTTCGAGACTGCTCTGGCGGGCTTGCGGGGGGACTGACGGGCAACCGGTCAGTATTGGAAAGGTAGCAAGTTTACACACAGTAAGGAAACACCAAGGAAATCATATGGACTTCGATATTGTCGCTTTATCCAGACTGCAGTTCGCGCTGACAGCTCTGTACCACTTTATATTTGTTCCGCTGACGATAGGCCTGTCAGTGCTGCTCGCCATCATGGAGACGGTCTACGTGATGACGAACCGTCCCATCTGGCGCGACATGACCAAGTTCTGGGGTGTCTTGTTCGGCATCAACTTCGCCATGGGCGTGGCGACGGGTGTCGTCATGGAATTCCAGTTTGGCATGAACTGGAGCTATTACAGCCATTATGTGGGCGACATTTTCGGCGCGCCGCTGGCCATCGAAGGCTTGATGGCTTTCTTCCTGGAAGCGACCTTCGTCGGCCTATTCTTCTTCGGCTGGGACAAGCTGTCGAAGCGGGGCCATCTGGTCACGACCTGGCTGGTGGCCATTGGCTCGAACTTCTCGGCCCTGTGGATTCTGATCGCCAACGGCTGGATGCAAAATCCCGTCGGCGCGGCCTTCAATCCGCAAACCATGCGCATGGAAGTGACGGACTTCGGCGCCGTGCTGACGAACCCGGTAGCGCAGGCGAAATTCGTGCACACGGTGTCGGCCGGTTACACGGCAGCATCGATTTTCGTGCTCGGTATTTCCGCCTGGTATCTGCTGAAGGGCCGCCACGTGCAGCTGGCCAAGCGCTCGATGACGGTGGCCGCCTCGTTCGGACTGGCCGCCACCTTGTCGGTGGTGGTGCTCGGCGATGAAAGCGGCTATCTGTCGTCGGAACATCAAAAGATGAAGCTGGCCGCCATCGAGGCCATGTGGACGACGGAGCCGGCCCCTGCCGCCTTTACGGCCATCGGCTTCCCCGATGCGCAAGCGCGCGAGACGCATTACGCCGTGCACATCCCGATGGTGATGGGCTTGATCGGCACGCGTTCGCTGACGACGGAAATTCCCGGCATCGAGCAGCTGGTCGACCGTGGCGAACTGCTGATCCAGGATGGCATCAAGGCGTATGACGCGCTGCAAACCATCCGCAGCGTGGCGCCAGGCGCGCCCGTGCCGCAGGACGCGAAGGATGTGTTCGAGTCGAAAGGCCAGTCCATGGGTTACGCCTTGCTGCTGAAACGCTATGTCGACGATCCGCGCCAGGCCACGCCCGAGCAGATCCGCAAGGCCGCGCTCGATACCGTGCCGCCCGTGGGGCCATTGTTCTGGTCCTTCCGCGTGATGGTGGGCCTGGGCATGTTCTTTATCCTGTTGACCGGCACGTTCTTTGTGCTGTCGACGCGCCGTACGCTGGACAAGCACCGCTGGCTGCTGAAGCTGGCCGTGTTCGCCATCCCGCTGCCGTGGGTGGCGATCGAGGCGGGCTGGATCGTGGCCGAAGTGGGCCGCCAGCCGTGGGTCATCGAAGGCGTGCTTCCAACGGCCGTGGCCGTCTCGAACCTGGGCGCTTCGACCTTGCTGATCACCATTGCCGGCTTTGCCGCTATCTACACCGTGCTGTTGGTTATTGAAATGAAGCTCATGCTCAAGGCCATCCGCAAGGGGCCGGAAGAGACGGCGCCGGCCCCCGTGCCAGCGGCCGCAGCCATTCATACTCAATGCGCCTGAGGAGGACCAGACCATGATTTTGCATGAAATGATTTCGTATGAAACTTTGCGCCTGATCTGGTGGCTGCTGATCGGCATCTTGCTGGTGGGCTTTGCCATCACGGACGGCTTCGACCTGGGCACGGGTATCTTGCTGCCGTTTGCCGGCAAGACGGACCTCGAGCGCAGAGTCATCATCAACAGCATCGGCCCCGTGTGGGAAGGCAACCAGGTATGGCTGATCCTCGGCGGCGGCGCCATCTTTGCCGCCTGGCCGCAACTGTACGCCGTCTCGTTCTCGGGCTTTTATCTGGCCATGTTCGTCATCCTCGTGGCGCTGATCGTGCGTCCCGTGGCGTTCAAGTTCCGCAGCAAGCGCGAAGATCCGCGCTGGCGCGCCCGCTGGGATACGGCCCTGTTCGTGGGGGGCTTCGTGCCGGCCCTGATCTGCGGCGTGGCGATCGGCAACGTGCTGCAAGGCGTGCCGTTCCGTTTTTCGCCGGACATGCACATCTTCTATGACGGCAGTTTCTTTGCGCTGCTCAACCCGTTCGCGCTGCTATGCGGCCTCGTCTCGGTGGCCATGCTGGTGATGCACGGCGCCACCTGGCTGCAAGTGAAAACGGACGGTGCCGTGGCAGAACGCTCGCGCCGCTACGGCAGCGTGGCGGCGATCGCCACCGTCGTGCTGTATGCGCTGGCCGGCGTGGCCCTGTGGCTGTGGGTCGATGGCTACCGCGTCACCAGCGCCGTTGTCACCGATGGCCCGTCGAACCCGATGCTGAAAACGGCGCAAGTGCATGTGGGCGCCTGGTTCCTCAACTTTGCCGCCCATCCGTGGACCTGGATCGCCCCTGCGCTGGGCTTGCTTGGGCCCTTGCTGGCGTTCGCCTTGCTGCGCGCACGCCGCGAAGTGCCTGCCTTGCTGGCCAGCGCGGCCAGCATCGCCGGCATCATCCTCAGCGTGGGCGCGGCCATGTTCCCGTTCATCCTGCCATCATCGATCGACCCGCGCGCCAGCCTGACGGTGTGGGATTCCTCGTCCAGCCACATGACCCTGTTCATCATGCTGGTCGTCACGGCCGTCTTCATTCCCCTCATCGTGGCGTACACGACGTGGGTGTATAAAGTGCTGTGGGGTAAGGTTGACGGCAAAGCCATCGAAGACGAAACCGGTCACGCCTACTAAGAATTTACGAAAGGAATTAACTATGTGGTATTTCGCCTGGATACTGGGTCTGCCGCTGGCGGCGACCTTCGCCGTACTCAATGCGATGTGGTATGAAATCGCCGATGGCGACACGACGCCCGAGCAGTACCGCGACTAGTTCAACTGGCCGCAGTACGGACTGAACAGCCCCGCCCGGCGCAATGCCCGGCGGGGCTTTTTGCTTTCTACAGCAAGATGAATTCGCCACGGATGCGCAGTTTCATGCCGCGTGGCGCGTCGGCACCCGCCGCCACGGCCCAGGCGGTAATCCAGCGTGCACAGCGTTCGCGCGCCGCCGCATCGGCCAGCGCCTCGTTCAGCCGCCGCAGGCGCGCATCGGCCCGGTCGATGCGCTGGGCCAGGTACAGGCGCTGGTCCATGGGATCCGTCTTTTTGCTGTAATGCTGCATGGCTTTCCCTTTCCGCGTGGTAACAAATCAGGTGATGGCATAGCCATCTACGCACGGGAGCGTCATTTGGATGTGGTGCAGGCATAACCACCATGGTGGTGGCTTTGCGAGCTTGCAATTGTGGCGTCGTCGGCTTACGCGCTGCGCGCTAAGCCGACCTACGGGCTGGCGGATGGGGTGCTGGCGGTGGGGAGGTAGGTCGGATTAGCGCGCAAGCGCGTAATCCGACAATATTGTTGGCCGCGACGGTGGTGTCGTCGGCTTACGACCTACCGGCAGGTGGCTTGCTCGGCGGTTTGGGTGTTGCAATGGCAATCGGGTCGCTGGCCGGAAAGCTTTCCTTCAGCGCTTCATCGAGGATTTCCTCGGCGTGGCTTTCGCTGGCCGGCGTGGGTGAATCGCGCTCCGGTGGCGGGGCGGGTGCGGTGGCGGCGTTGGTGCTCGAATGCATGATGATCTCCTCGCGGTGGTGCACCACGCTGCCGAGGTGGCCGTGGCGCGTGCTGCTGTTTCCAGCCTAGCACATCGTGCAGGAATGGCGCGCCGGATGCGCCTGCCGAAGCGATGGTGGCGGCGTCTGCTACACTGCGCTCCACTTTTATCGATGGAACCGCCATGACCTCCCTATCCCTGCCATACCGCGCCACCGCCTTTGACGCCTGTGCCTGGCTGGCGCAACAGACAGGCACGCCGTGGACCCTGGCGCGCTTGCTGGAGCAGGGCGGCTTGCCGTACGTCTGGCTCGATTACAGCGAAGCGTGGGCCGAGCTGTTCCATGACGGCGTGACGCGCTACGCGGCGCCCGTCGTGTTCATCGGCGACAAAGAGCATCTGGCCTCGGGCGCCGACGATGTGTGGCTGCGTTTTACGCGCGATTCAAGCAACATCGCCATCGAACTGAAGGCGCCGGGACTGCGCGTGCCGCTGGACGGCTTGCATTTCCAGGAGCGCGATCTGCTGCGTTTGCTCAAGGAATTGCAGCACCCGCAGCTGGCCGAAGCGGAAGCGGAGAAGGCGCCCGCCGTTCTGCCCAGCGCCCTGAAGGGTCTGGGGCGCGAGCAGATTCTGATGGCCTTTGCCGGTGTGGGCAAGGTTGACCTGGAACAGGGGCTGGCTAGTGGCGTGGGTATCTTTGGCGATGATGGCGCGCGCGTGCGCAAGAATTCGCGCGGCGGCAAGAACAGCCACCTGTGGCATCCGGTGACCCTGGCGTTCGGTTTGCACGACGTGCACCGCGTGCCGATGGCGCATCTGAAAAAGGCCTTCGCCACGCAACCGTTGCTGCGCGAATGGAAGGCCGACTGGCTGGAATCGCTGCGCCTGCTGGGCGAATAACTAGACGAAGCTAGCCTGCCGCGCCGGCGTCTTGTTAAGCGGCATATGCCTTCCGGCCGTTTATTGGCTTTCCTCGATCCTGCCGCCGCACTGCGTATAGCATGCTCTGTAATCGGAGTCGCATTGCCATGTCGATGCGCTGGATGAACAATATTGGCGTTTCTTCGCGCATAGTTCGCGGTCCGCATCTGTTTTCGCCACGGCCAGGCAGATGGAAACGGTACTGGTGTTGCGCATCTCACAAGCCTGTGCCTGGCTCGCCGCAATCTGCTCTTTGCCGGCAATGCATATTTGCTGATTGGTCCCGCAGCTCGTCACGCATTGACGGCCCGCATCCGAATCCGGAGGAATATAGCGATAGCTTGTGCAGCCCGCCAAGGTGATTGCGAAACAAATCGCAACAGCAAGGCGGAACAAGTAGAAATTGTGGATTTGCAAAGTGCGCATGGTCGAAAAGTGCTTTCCCGTGTCGATGAATTAGGTTGATTGCCGGATATATTGATATTCTGACAGGCGAGCTTTTCACCTACAACGCGCCGCAATAACTGTTGCATTTTCGCGTTGATAGATTTACAGCTCGATGGGTGCCACTTCGGTGCCGATATCGGGCGCCGCGTAATGCATGCTGAAATACACGAAAGCGCCGATATTGACGGCGACCGTGATCCAGAACAGCACGCGGAATGAGCGCTTGCTGGACTTGTGGCGCAGCCATTGCTGGGCCAGCAAGGCGCCAGGCCAGCCGCACAACAATCCCAGCAGCAGCAAGGTGCGCTCCGACGTGCGCCAGCGGCCTTCCTTGGCGGCGGACTTGTCGATCGCATAGGCAACGAAGCAGCTCAGGCTCAGCACGCCATACACGAGGGCGATCAAGACGGGGATGTGGAAAAAGAACGTGGCCAGCAAATACAGAACGACAAAGAACAGGATGACAAGGTAGGGCATAGGATGTGTTGGCTTGAGCGGAGGGCGTGAGTATCCCACAAGGGAAGCGATGCCGCAGCCTAAAACAGACAGCCTTGCGCCGTATCAACCTGCTTGGCGCGGCGGCGCGCGTGGCCCGTCTTCAGCGCTTCGCGGTCGCTGGACAGGGTGATGCCTTCCAGCGCCAACAAGGTTTCCTTCGCATGCAGGCCGCCCGCAAAGCCCGTCAACTCGCCCGTGGCGCCGATGACACGGTGGCAGGGGGCGATGATGGAAATGGGATTCTTGCCATTGGCGGCACCCACGGCGCGTACGGCGGCGGGGCGGCCGATCTGGCGCGCGATCTCGCCATAGCTGCGCGTCTGGCCGTACGGTATCGTCAGCAGCGCGCGCCACACTTCCTGCTGGAATGGCGTGCCGGCAAAGTCGAGCGGCACGTCGAATTGCTGGCGCGTGCCGGCGAAATATTCAGCCAGCTGGCGCGCCGTTTCCTGCAGCACGGCGCAACCGTCATCGACGCGCATGGCGCCCAGACGCACCCTGTTCGGCTTGTCGTTTTCCCACAGGATGGCGGTCAGGGCTTCTCCGCGCGCCACCAGGGTCAGCTCGCCCACGGGCGAGGGCACCACGATGCAGTCGTATTCCATGTTTGTTCCTCGGTCAGATGGCGCCAGTGTAGCAGGATGGCGGCATGCCGCATATTGCGTGTAGGATGGCGTTTTCGGCATGGAGCACAGGCTTTGACGACGATCCCCACTTATGACGATATCCGCGCCATTGCCCTGCGGCTGGTGCACGAACGCTATCCCTCGGCCGTGGCGGCCATCATCGGTGGCTCGTTCGCCACGGGCCGGCAAACGGCCACTTCCGATATCGACTTGCTGCTGCTGTTCGACCACGTCGACTGCGCCTGGCGCGACACCCTCGTCGCCGAAGGGCGCACGGTGGAACTGTTCGGGCACGACGTGGCCACGTTTACGTATTTTTGCAAGGAAATGGATGCGCCCGGCGGCAAGGTGCCGCTGGCGATGATGGTGGTCGAAGGGGAAAACATTGTCGCTGCCGGCGACGCCTACGCCCGGTTGCATGCGCTGGCGCACGCCATCGAGACGGCCGGACCGCCCGCGCTCGACGTGGAAAACCTGCAGCGCCGCCGCTACGCCGTCACCACCGCGCTGGAAGACCTCGTCGACAGCACACACCCGGGCGAGGCGCTGGCCGTCGCCTGTCAGCTGTACGAAGCGCTGGCCGACCTGCAATTGCGCGCGGCCGGCGAATGGAGCGGCGGCGGCAAGCATCTGTTCCGGCGCCTGCAAGCGTTCGATACCGCCATCGCCGCGCAGCTCGACGGCGCGTTGCGCCTGGTCGCCAGCAACTTGCCGGCCGGCCAGCGCGCCTTCGAGCAAGTCGCCGCCGCCGTGCTGGCGCCCGTGGGCGGTCCCTTGCTGGAAGGATTTACCCTGCCGGCGCCCGCGCACTGGCGTGCTTAAAACGCAGTGCGCACGGAGAGGCTGATGTTGCGCGGTTCGCCCCAGAACACGCCGTCAAAGAAGCCCACGTTGCGGTAGTACTTTTTGTCGAGCAGGTTATTCACGTTCAGCTGCACGCTGGCGTGCCGGTTGAGCGCGTAGCTGGCCATGGCGTTGACCAGCGCGTAGCCCGCTTGCGGGATATTTGTGATCGCGTTCGATGGCGGCCGGCCGTACCACGATTCGCTGTAGGTGGCGCTCTGCGCCGTCATGCTGGCGCCCGCTCTCAAGCCGGCCAGCTTGCCGTCGAAACGGTAGCTGGTGGCCAGGCGCAGCAAATGGCGCGGCTGCGTGGTGGCGGCGCGGCGGCCATCGGCCTCGGCCGCGTGCAGATAGGTATAGCCGCCGCCCGCTTCCCAGCCGGGCGTGATCTGGCCGGCAACGTCGAACTCGACGCCCTTGGCCGTCACGCCTTTGCCATTGGCCACCATGGCCTGGCCGCCGTCGGGCAGCAAGAAGCCGGGCGGCACCGTGCGGTCGAGTTCCGCCAGGTTCTTTTTCTTCGTGTGGAACAGGGCGGCCGATGCGTTCAGCTTGCCTTCATAGAATTCGCCCTTGATGCCCAGTTCCGCGTTGTCGCCCGTTTCCGGCGCCAGGAACTTGTTGTTGCGGTCCTTGCTCGATTGCGGGTTGAACAGCTGCGTGAAGCTGGCATAGGCGGCATACTGCTTGTTGATGTCGAACACGGCGCCCACATAGGGCGTCACTTCATTGCGCGTCTCGGCAAAGTCGCTATTGTCCGTGTGCACGCCCCGTGTATCGTAGTTGCGCGTATCGGTGCGGTAAGTGCTCGTGCGCGCGCCGATGATGACGTGCAGCGGATCGGCCAGGCTCAAACGCGTGGCGACATAGCCGCCCGCTAGGCGCGTAATGGTTTCCGAGTGCGAACCGTCCGGATGGAAAACGGGGCGGGGAATGTTGCCCGTCCAGCTGCGGTAATCGGGAACGAAGGCCGGGTAATCGATGTCCGCCTCGCCACCGAGCGAACGGGCGCGCTGGTTGCCGCCGTTCCAGCCGACGATGGCCGTGTGCTTGCGTCCCAGCAAGGTGAACGGGCCGCTGGCGTACAGGTCGAAGTTGTCGTTGGTGGTCTTGCCCGGACCATAGGCGCCCGTCCACAGGAGCATGCCTGCGCCGGTGGTCGGGTCTGGATGGCCGCCACCCGCATAGGCGACGGTGGTGCGGTTCGTGCTTTCCGTGCGCGCGTAGCCCAGATGCATATTCCAGTTGCCGGGCAGACGCTGGTCCAGCGACGTGAACAGCGTGTGCTGCTTGTTGGCCCAGGTGCTCCATGGCGTCGTGAAACTGGTGTTGCGCGGCAAGTTCGCCAGGCTGCCATCCGCATTCCAGTAAGGCACGGCACCCCAGGTGGCGCCCGTGGGCTTGTTGTCCTGGAAGTCGACGCCGGCCGTCAGCAAGGTGCCGGGGCGCAAGTCCGCCTCGACGATGACCATGCCGACCGTCTTGTGTTCGTGATACATGTCCAGGTAGGAATCGCGTTTTTGCCAGGCCAGGGCCGTGCGCGCCCGCACGCTGCCCTCCGCGTTCAGCGGCGTGGACAGGTCGGCTTCGAAGCGCTGGTCGTCCCAGCGGCCCATGATGAGGCCGGCGCTGACCTGGAATTCCTTCGTGGGCCGCTTGCGTATCATGTTGATGGTGGCCGACGGATCGCCCGTGCCGCCCATCAAGCCGGTGGCGCCGCGCACGACTTCGATACGGTCATACAGGATCGTGTCTTGCAGCGGCGCATTGCCGCCGCGCGCCATGCCGTCGATCTGGAGATTGTTGATGCCGAAGCCGCGCGCATAAAACCGCGTGCGCTCCGTGTCGTTCTGGCCCACCTGGATGCCCGTCGTCTGCGCCAGCGCCTGGTCCAGCCGCACGGCGCCCAGGTCGTCGAGCAACTGGCGTGTGATGACGCTGACCGATTGCGGCGTCTCGCGCAAGGTCAGCTCCATGCGCGTGGCGCTACGTGCTTCGCCTGCCGTGTACGACTGCGTGCCTTCCGTCGTCGCCGTCGACTGGCCCAGTACGGTGACGGCCGGCATGGTGACGTCGGCCGCGGCCGCGGCCGCGTCGGCGGCCTGTGCGGGCAAAACCACGCCGGCGGCAAGGCTCAGCAAGCTGATGTGTAACAGATGGGGGCGCAAGGCGGGCTGGCGCGAAGAAGAGGAGACTGTCGTTGATTGCATCATTTTCCTGGAATATTTTTAGTCGTGAGTGTTCCTATCTCGTCTGGCGAGGTGCGCAGTAGCTGGGGGGATGGCGTGACGCTGGCCCGTGGTCTGGCTTGGATAGCAGTTCCACCGCAAGGCCCGGCGCGGACGGGCAGTGGAAAGGAAGGGCGCGCGATTCCCTTCAATTTCGTGAATGGGAATCATTATCAATATAGGTGGTATTTGCCAAATAATCAAGCGTGCGCACCAAAACTGTGCAGAAGCCCATGGCGGCGTAAGGTCTGGCCTTCTGCGATAATGCAGGCGCTGACAAAATATTTTCCTCATTGAAAGAAATGCATGCGTACATGGATCGCTTGTGCTGGATGGTTGTGTGTCGTGTCGCTGGGCCAGGCCCAGGAACACGCGACGCCGCTGGCTGTTCCCGCGCCGCTGCAGAGCGCCAGCGTGCCGCCCGCCACCGATACCATGCCAGCACCTCTTGCGCCGGTCACGCCCGCCGCGCCAGTGGAAGAGGCGCTGCCACCGCAAACGGTGACGATCACGGCCAGCAGCGACGCCAAGGCGCCACGCGTGCGCTTCACGGCTTACCGCGAAAGTTATCTGACGGCCAGGAAAGTGTGGCAAGTGTCGAGCGGCAGCGTGGTCATGGCCCTGCGCCTGATTCCTGCCAAGCTGAGCGCCACCATCGACGACGTGCGCGTAGCCTTGCAAGGCAATGGCGCGCCCATGCCGATCAAGGTGTCTGACGGCGGCGTGTTTGTCGTGCCGCTCAACGACGATATCGCCGCGCAAGATGGCACTTTCCTGGTGAACAAGGGCAGGGGTGAGCTGACGGCGAATATCGTCCTGCAGCCCGCCGTGGCGCGCGATGCGTGGAACGTCACGCGCGTGGGGCAAGTCTTGCACGACGCCCGGCGCGCCGTGCGGGCCATCACCCCGTGGTACAAGCGGCCGTTCGCCAGCGACGTGCAATCGCTGGCCTTTTGCGCGGCCGAGCGGGGCAGCGCCTTGCAGTTGATGGATGGAGAACAGCTGATCGCCACCTTGCCCATGAACGAGGCGGCCGTCAACGACATCAACCAGCCCGTGTTTTGCAAGATTTTCGACGGCGAAGACAAATACCCGGGACACTACCGCGTGGTCATGCCCGAGCAGGCGACGGTGCTGCTGCTGTAGCGTCTAATTGGGCTGGCGCTGCACCAGTTCCAGCGCCGCCGCCAGGGCCAGGTCCATGGTGGCCTGGTGGAAGATCAACCATTGCGGCAACAGCGACAGCGCATGGCGTCCCTGTTCCAGGTCGCCTTCATCGACGGCGGCCCAGGCATGGTGCAAGCCGCTGAGCACGCGCGCATGCTGTTCGCGGTGGTTGGCCAGCGAGGGAAAGGCGATTTCTTCCATCAAATCCTCTTCCTCGCGGAAATCGCGTTCGACGGCCGCAATCAGCTCGCGAAACGCCACGCTGAAATGCTGGTCGCCCAATTGCTGCAGCCGCGCCAGCTCCTGAAACAGCGCCTCATGCGCCTCGTCGATGACGGGAACACCCAGCGCCATCTCATCCTTCCAATGCGATTTACCCATGCCGATGCTCCCGGTTAAGTCCGTCGCGGTGCGAAGCGGACTGTTCCAGTGTGGGCGCAGCCACGCTTCAAATCCATGACCTGGATCAAAAATATGCTGAAGAGGGGAGGGGGGGGCACTGAGAAATGAAGGAAAACGGGGAACAAATCCCCATCCGCAATAAAGCGGTTTTCCTCAATGCGACGTGTTACCGAGCGCGTATTATTGCTTGGGCCAATGGCTCCACATGGCATGCGCATCGACATTGGGCACCTGCAACTGCTGTCCGGCTGATAGCTGCATCGTATCCCTCAACACGAGGGGCGCAAGCATCAGGGCCGACAGGGCAAGGCAGGCCAGCACTTTGAGCGTCAACATGGTCGTCTCCCGGTGTCCCGGCGGCGGCGCGGGGATGCGGTGCCTGCCGGTCACTTCCATATGTACTACCATGCTTGCAGTTTAGTTCACCTGGTCGTAACTTCAACTTATTGCTGTGATGCACTGCACCAGTTCGCCTGCTCCCAAGGGCCTATTTGGCCTTGCGGCTGCGCCGTGGCTTGCTTGCGGGCGGCAGGAAGGAATCGAACCACACTTGCGTCAACTGCCGCGTATTTTTCGCCGCCTCGCGCTTGACGGCGGCCGTGGCGTGGCCGCGCGCCGTGTTGGCGATGCGGTTGGCGGCGCTCAGGTACATGCTCATCCAGGGATTTTTCATGGCTAGCCTCTCAGGCAGTGGGTGGGAATGACTCCACTCTAGTGCGATGGCTGGTGCTGACCGTGCGCCTGCCCACATAGCCGGGCGGCGCGGGCGGCAGCCTGATCTAAGTCAATACACGTCGCGGCGGTAGCGTCCGGCCGCCAGCAGGGCGTCGAGGCCCTCCTGGCCCAGCACTTCTTGCAGTACAGCATCGATTCCTGCCGCCATGCCTTGCAGGCTGCCGCATACGTAGACGATGGCGCCTTGCGCCAGCCACTCGCGCAACTCTTCAGCGTTGGCGCGCAGGCGGTCTTGCACGTATTCCCGGGTTTCGCCATCGCGCGAAAAGACCCTGTCCAGGCGCGCCAGGTGGCCAGCGTCGAGCCAGCCTTGCAACTCTTCGCCGCAGACGCTGTCAAAAGCTTGCTGGCGCTCGCCGAACAGCAGCCAGTTGTGGGCTAGCCCCGCCCGGTGGCGCGCGCGCAAGTGGGCACGCAGGCCGGCCAGGCCGGAACCGTTGCCGATATAAATGCAGGGCACGTCGGCCAGGGCGGGCGCGAAGGCGGGATTGGCTTGCAGGCGCAAGCGGATGGGGCCGCCCAGAGGGGCGAAGCGCGTGAGCCAGCCGGAACAGACGCCAAATCCCTGGTTGTCCTCGCCCGCATGGCGTTCCTGGCGCACCAGCAACTGCAGTTCGGCATCGGATGGCAGCGAAGCGAGCGAATAGCTGCGGGGCGCGTGCTGGCCGTGATGCGCGTCGCCCTCGCTGCCATCCGCGTTGCGGGCGATGATTTCCGCCAGCGCGCCCGCTTCCCAGGTGGCGCCGGCCGGGCCCGTCAAGGTGATTTCATGCAATTCGCCGCCCAGGCTCCCCGGGTTGAGCAGCACGCGCCGCGTCAGGCGCCACTCGGCATACGACGCTTCTTCCTGTACGCCGATGGCGTCGATGGCGCTGCCGCTGCAGCGGGCCAGTGCTTTGGACCAGTCGGCCAGGGCAGCGGGGTCGTGCTTGTCCACTTCGATCAGCGGGAATAATGGATGGGCGCCCAGCGCTTGCAATTGCTGCGCCAGCGCATGGCCAAAACCGCAGAAGGCGCTGTAATGGCGGTCGCCCAGGGCCAGCATGCCGAATTCCAGGCCCGCCAGCGGCCTGCCCGATGTTGCGTGCAGCAGGCGCGCGAAGCGGCGCGTGCCGTCCGGCGCCTCGCCTTCGCCAAAGGTGCTGGCGATGATCAGCGCCCGTTCGTACTGGCGCAATTGCGCAGGATCAAACCGGTCCAGCGACTGCACGTCGACAGCGACCCCGGCCTGCTGCAGGGCGCGTGCGCTTTCCAGGGCCAGGCGCTCGGCCTGTCCCGACTGGCTGGCGTAGGCGACGAGGGTGGGCAAGCCGGTATTTTGCTTGTCCGCTGCACCGGCGCCCAGCATGGCGCGCTGCGCCTGGACAGCCCGTTTTGCCTTGCGGCGGCCCAGGTACAGCATCCAGCCCGTGATGGCGAACAAGGGCAGGCCCAGGCTGGCCAAGGTAACGATGATGCGGCCCGGCAAGCCGAAATACGTGCCCATGTGCAGCGGATAAATGATGTTGACGAGGCGTGCACCGAGCGCTTGCTGGCTGTACGGCTCGTTTTCCGTGATGCTGCCGTCGGCCGGTGCAATGCTCATGCGGCTGCGCGCCCGTTCGTGCGGCGCATCGCTGGCCAGCCACGTGAATTGCACGGCTTCGCCGGCGCGCGTGGGCAGGCGCACGCTGGCCAGGGTCCAGCCGGCGGCGTGCTGCTGGAAGCTGGTCCAGGCCAGGCTGATGTCGGCGGCGGGCGCCTTCTCGTTGCCGCCGCCTTTTTTCGCGGGTGCCTGTGCCATCCTTGGCGGCTTGCCGGCCCAGGCGTCGATATTGTCGCGCACCACGTCATAGCTCCAGTAAATGCCCGTCAAGGTCAGCGCCACGTAGACGATCAGGCACCAGGTGCCGGCCACGGCGTGCAGATTCCACAAAAAGGAGCGGCCCTTCAGGGCGGGATCGAAGGTCAGCCACGTGCGCCAGTCCAGCGGACGGCGGGGCCAGCGCAGATACAGGCCGGACAGGGCTAACCCCAGCAGGCACAGGGCCAGCGCACCCGCCACTTGCCGGCCCGGATCGCGCGGCAGCAGCAGCCAGCGGTGCAATGACTCCGTCCACTCGAAAAATTCCGCCCCCGCCAGCGCAGGCTGGGTCGCGCCCGTGTACGGATGCACATAGATGGACTCGCCGCGCCGCTGGCCGTTCTTCGGCGCGAAGAACAACCGTGGCGCCGTGCCCGCTTGCGCATACATGGTGATCGACGCCACGCGCTGGCCGTGTTCGGCTGCGGCAATGCTACTTAACTGGGCCGGCGTCAGCGGGGCGTGGGTTTCCACGGACACATGGCGCACGCCGGGGTTCATGACATCGAGTAATTCCTCCTTGAAGGCCAGGGTGGCGCCGCTCAGGCCAATGATCACCAGCACCGTGCCGGCAGTGATGCCGATAAACCAGTGCAATTGAAACCATATCTGCTTCCAGGTCCAGTGCCAGCGCCGTTGTTGCGGGGCGGCGCTTGGCTGGCGCACTGCGGGCACGGCGTCGGTGCTGGCGCGCAACTGGGGGAGGGAGGAAGTGGTCATGGCGGCTTTCGATAGCGCCGCCATGCAGGACGTCAGGCATGGCGGGAAGAAGGAAGGCTGATATTTTAACGCAAACGAGAATCATTCGCAAATGATGGTGCCCTGTGTTCACGGGGCGGGGGCCATCCCCGTTTGCCTGATCGGGCGTCATAGGCGCTACAATAGGGATACTGTTCACTAGTTCCCATTGCTGCCATGACCACTTCCACACCGAATCTCGTCGTCACCCCGTCCGCCCACCCCTTGTCCGACGCCGAGCGCGCCGCGCGCATGGTCAATCCCGCCTTTGGCCGCATCTTCACCGACCACATGGTGGTGATTCCTTACCGTGACGGCAAGTGGCAGCAGGGCGAACTGAAGGCTTACGGCCCGCTGATGCTGGACCCATCCGCTTCGTCCCTGCACTACGGCCAGGCCATCTTCGAAGGCTACAAGGCGTTTGCCCAGCCGGACGGCAGCATCAAGACTTTCCGCCCGGAACAAAACGCGGAGCGCTTCAACCGCAGCGCCGCGCGCCTGGCCATGCCGGCCATTCCTGTCGAGCTGTTCCTGGAAGCGGGCGACGCGCTCATTTCGCAAGACCGCAACTGGGTGCCGAAGAACACGGGCGAGAGCCTGTACATGCGTCCGCTGATGATCGCTACCGATCCTTACCTGGGCGTGCGTCCATCGGAAGAATACCTGTTCGTACTGTTCGCCTCGCCAGCCGGCGCCTACTTCCCGAAAGGCGTGAAACCCGTCACCGTATGGATCAGCGAAGACTTCGTGCGCGCCGCGCCGGGCGGCACCGGTGAAGCCAAATGCGCGGGCAACTACGCGGCCAGCCTGATGGCGCAGTCGCAAGCGCAAGAGAAGGGCTGCGACCAGGTCGTGTGGCTGGACGCCGTGCACCGCGAGTTCATCGAGGAAATGGGCGGTATGAATTTGTTCTTCGTCTACAAGGATGGCGAAAAGATCACCGTCGTGACGCCGGAGCTGACGGGCACCTTGTTGCCAGGCATCACCCGCCGCAGCCTGCTGGAAATGGCGAAAGACCTCGGCTATGCGACCGAAGAGCGTAAATTGTCCGTCCAGCAATGGCGCGACGACATCGCCTCGGGCCGCATGACCGAAGTGTTCGCCTGCGGCACGGCCGCCGTCATCACGCCTGTGGGCGTGGCCAAGGCCAATGGCTTTGAAATGACCATCAACAACAATGAAAACGGCGCCGTCACCCTGGCCCTGCGCGAAGCGCTGCTGGGCTTGCAGCATGGCACTGCCGCAGACACCCACGGCTGGATGCATAAAGTTTGCTGATGTACACGTTTGACTGATACCGCGCCGGCACCCAGTTGCCGGCGTTTTTATATCTTGAAGGAATTACGATGAAAATTCGCTCTGTCTTGCCTGCGCTGGCCGCCGTTTTCCTCAGCCTGTCCGCAACTGCCGCCCATGCGGCCGACGCCAGCTGCGCCATTCCGCGCAACGTCAGCTATTACGATTACGACGTCAAGCCGTCGGACGAGAAAAACACGTGCTACAAGCAAAGCACGAACGTGCCCACCGATTACTTCATGCTGGCGCTGTCGTGGTCGCCAGGCTTTTGCGACAGCCAGCGCCGCCGTGGCGCCGTGTCGAAGAAGGCCGCTTTCCAGTGCGCCGAGAGCAACCAGTTCGGCTGGATCGTGCATGGGCTGTGGGCGCAGTCGAACAATCCCGCCACGTGCGAAGACATTTCCGTGACGCCGCCGCGCAAGACGGACATGCATCCGCGCTACTGCAAGGGCAATTTGCCGAAACTGGCGCCGTCCGACATCTTGCCCTACATGTGCATGCAGCCGGGCGAAGCCTTGCTGCAGGGCGAATGGGAAAAGCATGGCGCCTGCGATTTCGATACGGCGAAGGAATATTTCGAGAAGGAACGCGAACTGTTCCAGGCCTTGAAGTTGCCGGACTCCACCATGCCGAAAAACGAGCTGTTCCAGTGGATGAAGCAGCACAACCCACAGCTGAAAGGCCGCTGGCTCGGCTATGAAAAGCACTCGGGCGAGTTGCGCATCTGTTATTCGAAAGATTTCAAGGTCATCGACTGCCAGAAGTGATGGACCTTGCCTGCCCGGCAGAGTCCGCCCATCCATGCTAGTGTATTGCCCGGATCAGCAAGATGAACAGGTAGTGTATTTATGCAGAAGCAGCACACGCAAGCCGTCATGGTGGGCGAGGACGGCTTGCCGCCCGGCGCCCGTTTATGGGCCATGCTGGCGCTGGCCATCGGCGTGGGCATGGCTTCGCTCGATACGGCGATTGCCAATACGGCCTTGCCGGCCATCGCCAGCGAGCTGCACACGACGCCGGCCGCCTCCGTGTGGATCGTGAACGTGTACCAGCTGGCCATGGTGGCGACCTTGCTGCCGTTCTCGGCACTCGGCGAAATCGCCGGCTACCGGCGCGTGTTTATCTCCGGCATGTTCCTGTTTACCTTGGCCTCGCTCGCCTGCGCACTGGCCTGGTCCTTGCCGTCGCTGGTGGTGGCGCGGCTTTTTCAAGGCGTCGGCGCCAGCGCCATGATGAGCGTCAACACGGCGCTGCTGCGCGCCCTGTACCCGAAACATTTGCTGGGCCGCGCGTTTGGCAACAATGCGCTGGTGGTGGCCGTCGCGTTCGCCATCGGGCCCACGGCCGCGTCGCTGATCCTGGCGACGGCCTCGTGGCCGTGGCTGTTTGCCATCAATGTGCCGCTGGGCGTAGCCGGCTTTTTCCTCGCCAGCCGCATGTTGCCGGCGACAAAACTGTCTGGCCACACGCTCGATGCGCGCACGGCGCTGTACAACGTGGGCGCCTTCGGCTTGCTGATTCTGCTCTTTGGCGATGCGGCCCATCACGCGGCCCTGTCGACCTTGCTGCCGGAACTGGTGGCCGTGGCGGTCTTCTTTGTCTTGCTGCTGCGCCGCCAGGCGGGGCACGCGGCGCCGATGCTGCCGATCGATCTGTTCCGCCGTCCATTATTCCTGCTGTCGTCGCTGACGGCCATCTGCACGTTTGCCGCGCAGGGGCTGGCGTTTGTGTCTCTGCCATTCTATTTTGAAGTGACGCTGGGCCGTTCACCCGTCGAGACGGGCTTCCTGATGACGCCATGGGCCGTGCTGGTGGCCGTGATGGCGCCTGTCGCCGGGCGCCTGAGCGACCGCTATTCGCCGGGTGTGCTGGGGGGCATTGGCCTGGCGGCGCTGGCTGGCGGCTTGCTGACCCTGGTGTGGATACCGGCGCACCCCAGCGTTTTTGATATCGGCTGGCGCATGGCCTTGTGCGGCATCGGCTTCGGTTTTTTCCAGGCGCCCAATCTGAAAGCCATCATGGGCAGCGCGCCGCCCGAGCGGGCCGGCGGCGCCAGCGGCGTGGTGGCCACGTCGCGCCTGATCGGCCAAGCCACGGGCGCGGCGCTGGTCGCGTATTGCTTCACGGTTTCGGCCAGCCGGGGCACGACGTATGCGCTGTGCCTGGCGGCAGGATTCGCCGCCGTGGCCAGCATCGCCAGCTTCTCGCGCCTGGTGGTGGCGCAGCCGGCGTGGCTGTCCGGCAAGCACGAGTAATCAGACGTCGATGGCCTTGTCCGACTGCATGCGCTTGCGCAGTTCGAATTTCTGGATCTTGCCCGTCGATGTGCGGGGCAGGGGGCCGAAATAAATGGCTTTCGGCACCTTGAAACCGGCCAGGTTGTTCTTGCAAAACGCAATCAATTCCGCTTCCGTCACCGTGCCGCCTTCGCGCAATTCGACGAAGGCGCACGGCGTCTCGCCCCATTTCTCGTCCGGCTGGGCGATGACGGCGGCGGCCAGTACTTGCGGATGGTGGTACAAAGCGTCCTCCACTTCCACGCTGGAAATGTTTTCTCCGCCGGAAATGATGATGTCCTTGCTGCGGTCCTTCAGCTTGATATAGCCGTCCGGATACATGACGCCGAGGTCGCCCGTGTGGAACCAGCCGCCGGCGAACGCTTCCTGCGTCGCCTTTTCATTTTTCAGATAGCCCTTCATGCAGATATTGCCACGGAACATGATCTCGCCGATCTGTTCGCCGTCGGCCGCCACAGGCTGCATGGTTTCCGGGTCGAGCACGGCGACGGCGCTTTGCAAGTGGTAGCGCACGCCCTGGCGCGATTTCAATACGGCGCGCTCTTCCTGGCTCAAGGCCGCCCACTCGTCCTGCTCGGCGCAGATGGCGGCCGGGCCATACACTTCCGTCAAGCCATACGAGTGGATCAAGTCGAAACCCATGGCTTCGATCTTTGCCACCATGGCCGCTGGCGGCGGCGCGCCGGCCACCATGCCGCGCACGGTCCAGGCTATGCCTTCGCGCCAGTTGGCGGGCGCGTTGGCCAGGGCCGCGTGCACGATGGGCGCGGCGCAATAGTGGGTGATGCGCAATTCGCGCATCAGGTCGAACACGAGCTTCGGTTCGAACTTGCGCAGGCAGACGTTCACGCCGGCACGCGCGGCCACGGTCCACGGGAAGCACCAGCCATTGCAGTGGAACATCGGCAAGGTCCACAGGTAGACGGCGTGCTTGGGCATGTCCCATTCCAGGATATTCGACAGGGCATTGAGGGCCGCGCCCCGGTGGTGGTAGACGACGCCTTTCGGGTCGCCCGTGGTGCCGGACGTGTAGTTCAGGGCGATGGCGTCCCACTCGTCCGCCGGCGGCTGCCAGTCGTAATCGGGGTTGCCGCTGGCCAGCAAGCTTTCATAGTCGAGCTCGGAAAATGCTTCCACTTCGGGCCCCAGCACGTCGTTGACCTGGATCACGCGCAAGCCGGGAATCTGCGCCGCCATCTGGCGCGCCAGCTCGGCAAATTCCGTGTCGGCCAGCAAGACTTTCGCCTGGCCATGGCGCAGCATGAAGGTCAATGAGGCCAGGTCGAGGCGGATATTCAAGGCATTGAGGACGGCGCCGGCCATGGGGACGCCAAAGCTCGCTTCCACCATGGCGGGCGTGTTCGGCAGCATCACGGCCACCGTATCGCCCGTGCCCACGCCCAGCTTGATCAAGCCCGAGGCGAGGCGGCGCGTGCGCGCATACGTTTCTTGCCACGTCTGCCGCACGGCGCCATGTGCAATTGCCAGGCGATTGCCATATACTGCGGCTGCCCTGGCGATATAGTCGAGCGGGGTGAGGGCGGCGTAGTTGGCGCTGTTTTTGCCGAGGCCGGTGTTGAAATCAGCTGTCATGCTTGTCTCCTGGTAAAAGAATCTTGTAGCTCCCTGTTTCGGGATTGATACCGGTTAGCATAGCACCGGTGCTGGAAAATCACTGTCATCTTAGTGACAGGTCTGAAGGATGGAATGGATAGCAACGATAGTGTAGAACGTGCGATGCCGGAATTCGACAGCCACGACTGGTTCGCGGCCCTTGATCCCCGGCATCAGACCCTGTTGCGCGCCGGCAGCGTGATCAAGCATTGCGAAGCGGGCGCCGTCATCACGCGGCGCGGCGAACCGTCCGTGCACTGGATCGGCGTGCACACGGGCTTGATCAAGCTGGCCGTCTACAACGCCGATGGGCGCGGCGCCACGTTTTCCGGCGTGCCGGCCGGCGGCTGGTGCGGCGAGGGCAGCGTGCTCAAGCGCGAACTGCGCCGCTACGACGTGGTGGCCGTGCGCGCGTCGAGCATCGTCCTCGTGCCCGTGGACCTGTTTCATCTGCTGCTGGCCGAGAGCCTCTCCTTTAACGCCTTCGTCATCCGCCAGCTGAACGAACGCATGGGCCAGTTCATCGCCACCATCCAGAACCAGCGCCTGCTGGCCGTCGACGCGCAAGTGGCGCAAGCCATCGCGCAGCTGTTCCACCCCATGCTATATCCGCGCACCTCCAGCGTGCTTGAGCTGTCGCAGGAAGAAATCGGCTTGCTCACCGGCATTTCTCGCCAGCGTGTGAACCAGGCGCTGGGCCATCTGGCCGAATTGAAACTCATCAGCATTGCCTACCAGTCGATCCGCGTGGTCGACCTCGACGGTTTGCGCCGTTATGGCGTAGCGTCGCTGTGATGACAGACTGCCCGCGCGATGTGTGGCATGCTGGCGGCTCGTTTACCATATTGACCTGACGCATGGCCCTTGTTTCCGATCATCCCTTGCATTTGCTGGGCTTGCGCTTTCCGCTCCGGCTGCGCGTCACCGTGCGCCAGGGTTTTGTGACCTTGCACAATGAAATCACGACCAAGAAACTGGCCAGCGGCGACAGTTTCGTCGTGCCCGCCTTCTTGCGCTTTGCCTGCGACGTGATGCCGGGGCGGGGCAAGCCGGCAGTGTTCACCTTGGCGCTGGAAGATGATGAACCCGATGGCGGCCACGGCGGCGGCAAGCGCTGGAGCCAGGCGCTGGCCCAGCACATCTTTGATACGCCGCAAGGCAAATGGACGGCGGCGCGCCTGGCGGCCCTGTGGCAAGTGACGCCGCACAAGGCCCGCGCGCGGCTGTTTGCCGAAGGCGAGGCATTACTGAGCCTGGTGCGGGAACAGCGCCTGGCACACGCGCTGCACACGGCGGCGCAAGCGGGCGCCGATGGCGAAGACGGCGAGCGCGATCTGGCGCAAGTGGCGGCCGGCTCCGGTTTTTCCTCGATCCCCGCGTTCTGCGACGCCTGCGTGGATGTGGCCGGCGTGCGCCCCAGCCTGTTCCTGCGCGGCCAGGCGCCCGGATAGCCAGACTCCGTTATAATCGGGGCCATGGGATCTTTATTGAAGCGCAAACAGTGGCACATGTGGTTCGCCTGCCTGGCGATACTGCTCAATGCGCTGTCGCCGTCCCTGTCCTATGCGTTTGCTTCGCAGCACGCGAACGCGAACAATGCCGCCGTCGACATCTGCTCGGCCAGCGGCGCCGTCTACACGCAGGCCGACCTGGCGCCTGCCGCCACATCCACCACCGGTTCCGTGCTGCACCACATCGAGCATTGCCCATTCTGCATCAGCCATGCGGGCAGCGTGGGCCTGCCGCCGCCGTCTTCAGCGCCGTTACCCGTCATCATGGGCCACGACGACTATCCACCCTTGTTTTACCAGGCGCCGCGAGCTCCGTTCGCGTGGCTGGCCGCCAGCCCGCGCGGTCCCCCTTCGGCTGCCTGAACCCCAAGTCACGCCTTCCACGTCTTAACTGTATCCACTACGCCCATCGGGCCGGAATTATCATGAAACGTCGTCTTTTCCTTCTCGCCGGCACGGCGGGATTGCTCACGCTTGCCGCTTGCGAGCCAGCGCCGAAACCCCATTACAACGGCCTCGACTTGACGGGAGGCGATTACAAGCCCGACTTCAAATTGAGCGGCCCCGACGGCAAGGTGTACACCCTGGCCGACTTCAAGGGCA
The DNA here is from genome assembly GCF_019345575.1 of Janthinobacterium sp. NKUCC08_JDC. NCBI lineage: Bacteria > Pseudomonadati > Pseudomonadota > Betaproteobacteria > Burkholderiales > Oxalobacteraceae > Janthinobacterium > Janthinobacterium sp. NKUCC08_JDC. The sequence goes on from NZ_JAHKQW010000003.1 coordinate 259,195, forward strand.
AGTATGTGATGGTCTTCTTTGGCTTCACGCAATGCCCGGACGTGTGCCCGACAGCACTGTCGCGCGCGCTGGAAATCCGCCAGAAGCTGGGGCCGGATGCCGATAAACTGCAAGTGATCTTCATCAGCATCGACCCCGAGCGCGATACCCCCGAGTTGCTGGGCGAGTACATGCGCGCCTTCGACCCCAGCTTCCTCGGCTTGCGCACGGACCCGAAGAACACGGCGCAGACGGCCTTCAATTACAAGGTCTTCTACCGCCGCGTACCGAGCGGCAGCTCGTACACGATGGACCACACGGCCATCAGCTATGTGCTCGATACGGAAGGGCGCATGCGCCTGGGCTTGAAACACCAGCTGACGGGCGACGAGTGCGTGCAGGACATCAAGACCCTGATGAAATCGAAATACACCTTATAACCATCGCGAGGAAATAATCATGACCCATTTGAAAACCCTGCTGGCCACGGCCCTGACCGTGCTGTCCTTCTCCGCCGTCGCACAAACCAGCGTGCAGATTTCTGACCCGTGGGTGCGCGCCACCGTGCCGCAGCAAAAAGCCACGGGCGCCTTCATGCAGATCACGGCGCCGAAAGCGATGCGTTTGCTGGAAGTGCGCTCGTCCGTGGCCGGCGTGGCGGAAATCCATGAAATGAGCATGGCGGACAATATGATGCGCATGCGCCAGGTCAAGGAAATCACCTTGCCAGCCGGCAAGGCCGTCGAACTGAAGCCGGGCGGCTACCACGTCATGCTGCTGGACCTGAAAGGACAAGTGAAGGCGGGCGACAAGATTCCGCTGACCCTCGTCGTCGAAGGCGAGGACAAGCGCCGTGAAACCATCGAAGTCAATGCCGTGGCGCGTCCGCTGGGCGCCACCTCGGCCCCGATGCCTGCCATGAAGCACTGATCGCCATCATTTTGGCCAGAAGCCCGGTGCGCCGGGCTTTTTTGCGTCCGCCTGAAAGTTAAACGCTTGTTTGATATAATTCCGCACAATATTAAACAGCTGTTTAAATGATGGGAATGGCATGACGCAAGACAATAAAATCGAGAAAGAAAGCGAGAAACAGAGCGAACCGGCGCGTGCGCGCATCCTGCAGGCGGCCGTCCAGCTGTTTGCCGATGAGGGCTACAAGCTCGCGTCCGTGCGCAGGATCTGCGAGGCGGCCCACGTCAACGTGGCGATGGTCAATTACTATTTTCATGGCAAGGAAGAGCTGTATCTGGCTGCCTTCGACCATGCGCGCGAACTGGCGCGCGCCTCGGCTGCGGACGTGGCCGCCGCCAGCGCGCAGGCGCAGCTGCCGCCCGTGGAACAGTTGCGCCTGGCTATCGAGGCGCTCGTCTCCGACATGCTGCGCTCCGGTTCCGCATCCCTGTTCAGCCGCCTGGTGGCGCGCGAACTGATCGAGCCGACGGCGGCCATCCACAAGCTGGCCGAGCGCAATGTGCGGCCGCAGCATGCGCTGTTCACTCGCCTGATCCGTGGCGTAGTGGGGCCGGCCATGCCCGACGACGCGGTGCAGAAATGCGTGTTCAGCGTGATTGGCCAGGTGGTGTTCTATGCCCGTTCGCGCATCGTGCATGAACTGGTGGTGCCGGAAATCACCTATGACGAGGCGGGTATCGCCGATATCGCCCGGCATGTCGCCGCGTTTTCGCTGGCGGCCCTCGACGGCTTGCGGCGCCAGCATGTTGCGCAGGAGCTTGCATGAAGACCAGAAACCTGACTCTCGTGCTGGCCGGGCTGGCTATGCTGGGCCCGTTCGCCACCGATACCTTCTTGCCATCGTTTCCCGCAATCGGCACGCATTTCGACGTCAGCAGCGTGCTGGTGCAGCAGACCCTGAGCGTCTACCTGGCCGCCTATGCCTTCATGACCTTGTTCTACGGCACCTTGTCTGACTCGTTTGGCCGCCGCCCCGTGATCCTCGCTTCCCTGCTGATCTTTGCCGCGGGCTCCATCGGCGCCGCGTTCGCGCCCAGCTTTGGCTGGCTGCTGTTCTTCCGCGGCATGCAGGGCGCTTCGGCAGGGGCGGGCAGGGTGATCGGCCAAGCCATCGTGCGCGACACCCTGTCGGGCGCGGCCGCGCAAAAGATGCTGGCCAATATCATGATGGTGTTCGGCATCGCGCCCGCCATCGCCCCCATCATCGGCGGCTGGCTGCACGTGGCCTACGGCTGGCAATCGACGTTCGTGTTCACCTTTTCCGTCACGGTACTGTTGTTGCTGGCTTGCCTGAAAGGCTTGCCGGAAAGTTTGGCCGTCGAGGAACGTCAACCCTTCCACCCAGGCAACATCGCGCGCAATTACTGGCTGGCCTTGCGCCACCGGGCTTTCCTCTTGCGTTCGCTGGCCGTCGCCTTCGCCTTTGGCGGCTTCGCCTTGTACATCGCGTCGGCACCGCATTTTATTTTGGAACTGCTGCGCCTGCCGGAAACGGCGTTCGGCTGGATGTTCATCCCCATGGTGGCGGGCCTGGTGGGCGGTTCGGCGCTGTCGGGCAAGCTGGCCCACGCGGTGAAAAGCACCGTGCTGGTGCGCTGGGGCTTGCTGGCCATGGCGGCCACGGGCGCGCTCAATATTGCTTACAACCACTGGTTCGCGGCCAGCATCCCTTTCGCCGTCGTGCCCGTGATGCTGTATGCGTTCGGCATGTCGCTGGCCTTGCCGGGCATGACCATGTCGACGCTCGACATATTCCCCCAGATGCGGGGCCTGGCCGCCTCCTTGCAAAACTTCGTGCAAATGCTGGTGTTTGCGCTGGTGTCCGGTTTTGTCGCACCATTGCTGTTCGACAGCGCATTCAAGCTGGCGCTGGGGCAAGCCTCGGCCGTGGTGCTGGCCGCGTTTCTCTGGTGGCTGGGTACGCGCCACACCGCAGCGCACGGTGCTACCGGGGTTGCCAAAGCGGCATGAGCGGGGTTTGAAAAGGTAGGCATGCTTCCTGCTTTGTTACACTGTGACAATCAGACCCCTGCTGCGTCAGCGCAGCACGCGCTTGGGTCTAAGCAGTTTTGCAACTTTACCTTTGGCTATCATGCACTTGATTAACTCCAGTTTGAACCACGCCTTGCGCGTGCCGCTGGCTGCGGAAATCCACTCGCGGCCGTTTTTGCAGCTCGATGCCCCCGAACTGATCACCCATCTGGCCGTGTATAAAGATGACAGCGCGGTGACTGGCGCGTCGAATATGGCGGCCCAGCACGCCACCTTGGCGGCCCTGTGCACGCATTTCGGCGTCACGCCCCCTAGCACCGAAGCCAAGTATTTTTATTACGATTTTGGCCGCTTCCGCCTGAAATGGGAATGCCACACGGAATTTGCCACGTTTACCTTTGCCGAGCATCCTGGTGCCGCCTTGCCCCTGGAACAGGCGTTCGAGCGCATGCCCCTGGAGCAATTGCCGCAGCAATGGCTGGTGGGCTTGAAGGGCAAGCTGATGGTGGCGGCCCACGTGGTGCTCGAGCAGGCGACCGAGCCTGCCGAGATCTTCATGCAGGGTTTGTCGCGCGTGTTCGAGGGCAATACCCTGGCCGGCAGCAAGGTGCTGCAGGGCGGAGAGTTGTGGACGGATTTCACGATCCAGTCGGACGGTTTCAGCCGTTTCGTCATCCGCGATGCGGGCATGCGTTCGCAGCAGTCGGGCCGATTGGTGCAGCGCGTGCTGGAAATCGAAACCTACCGCATGATGGCGTTGCTGGGCTTGCCCTACGCCATGCAGGCGGCACCATCGTTGAATGCCATCGAAAACGAACTGGCCACCCTGGCCGCCGCCATGGTCGACACGGACGACGCACCGGGCCTGGCCAAGAGCGACGACGGTGTCTCCGAGCAAGGCTTGCTCGACCGCATCACGCGCCTGGCCGCCCGCATTGAAAAGCTTTCACTCGACAATAGCTACCGTTTTTCCGCGTCGAAAGCCTACATGGGCCTCGTCAAGGCGCGCATCGACGAGTTGCGCGAAGTGCGTATCGAAGGCATCCCGACGGTTGAGGAATTCATGGACCGCCGCCTGACACCGGCCATGAACACGTGCGAAGCGATGGCGAGCCGCCAGGAAGCGATGGCGCAGCGCATTGCCAACACGAATGACTTGCTGCGCACGCGCGTTGGCATCGTGCAGGAATTGCAGAACCGGCAAATCCTGCAATCGATGAACGCCCGCGCGGCGCAGCAGCTGCGCTTGCAGCAGGCGGTGGAAGGCCTGTCGGTTGCCGCCATTTCCTATTACGTGATCGGCCTGTTCAGCTATACGGGCAAGGCGGCCAAGGTGATGGGACTGCCCGTGAATCCGGAAATCCTCGTCGGCGCCCTGGTGCCGTTCGTGGCGGCCGCCGTCTGGCTGGGCCTGCGCCGCATGCACCACAAGCTGCACGCGGACTGAACAGGACGACGCTGCGCTGTCATATTTGCTATCTTTCAACATTCGACCGTCAGGTGTTTTGAAAGGAAGTTGCGTGCTACCGAATGTTGGCGATGTTTACAGTGTGTTTTCGTCCGAGCTGCAGCAGTATGTGGCTTGCCAGGTCACCCGCATCAAGGATGCGTCCTCGTCCAGGCCGGTAGCTGCCGTGCTGGAGCTGGACTGGACCGGCGACGCCTTGCCCGATGCGGCGGCCGTGCAAGCCATGCGGCCGCTGCTGTGCGACTATTTCTTCTGGAATAATCGCCACGACCACTGCTATGCCACGGCAAACGTGCCGCCTGGCCATACCCTCGTTGGCAACATCGCGCCTTTAGTGGATGTGGAAGTCAACAGCTACCGCAGCAGCTGGAACGTGGGCGACAGCGTGCTGCGCCAGCGCAACTGGGAGCGCATCGATCCGCTGCGGCGCCAGCAATTCAAGGCCGCGTCGGACGAGCGTGAAGTAACGCTCGGCGGCCAGGTTTTCCGGCAGGACGCAACGAAAATCGATGACAGTGTCTTGCAGGCGCTGGACGACATATCCGAGCTGGAACAACTGCCTTGCCTGATGGCTATCGAGACCAGCGAAGGCACGCAGACCTTGATGGAGTTTATCCAGGGCAATCCCTTCATCAATGAGCTGCACTGGCAATCATCGACGGTGCAGGCGCTCGATTTCAGTGGCAGTGGCTTGAACCGGCTGATCCTGCAGCCCGATGGCGTCACCAGCCTGGTCTTGAACGAAGGCTTGAGCCTGCTCGCGCTGCGCGGCGCGCCATCGCCGGCGCTGCGCATCGACGATGACGCCGATGGCCGCCATCTGACACTGCAGTGCAAGCAGACGCTGGCGCCGTTCCACGGCCTCGGCCAGTTGGGCGGCCTGTCGCTGGTCAGCATGAAGGAAGTTGACCTGGCGCAAGTGGCGCGGCGCTTTCCCCATCTGACGGCCTTGCGCATCTGGGGCAAGCCGGGGCTGGCGTCGCACATGGCCAGCCTGGCGCAGCTGAGCCAGCTGCGGATGTTCACCGCCTATGACTTGTTTGGTTACACGGCTGAGGAGTTTCCATCGGCCACGCAATTGCCGCAGCTATCGGCCTTGTGGCTGACCAGCTTGCCCGCCGATGTGGCCAAGGCCATCAAGGCCGGCTACAAGAGGGCGGCAGCGCTGGGATTGGACTTGTCGGTGACCAAGGCGCGCAAGCCGGAATGGCTGGCGGACAACCTGCTCAACCCGTTCCGCGACTGGGATGGCCGCGAACATATTTCCCCTGCGTATGCGAAAAAGGCGGCGCTGGCCTACAAGAACATGCTGGCCGTGACGCGCGGCATCGATGCCGCCATGGACGCAACGGCGGCCGCCGACGCGCTGGAGGCGATGGTCGCCGCCTATGTCGATGCATTCAACAAGATCGAGCGGCGGGCCAGCATCATCGAGACGGTCGAGCGCGAGGAAATCTACTCGGTGCTGGCGGAACTGCTGGCGCAGCTGCGGCAGCAATTGTGCGGGCAGGGGGCGGCGCTCGTCGATGAGGCGGCATTGCTGGACTTGTTCGACCGCTTGCGCGAATTTTAGTTTTTCACGAACTAGAAAAAAAGTTCTAGACATCGAGTTCTAGAATCGGTATTCTGGCGGCATGTTAAAAAATACCTCCACTCCCCATCCCACGGCCGCCGAACTGGACCTGCTGCGCATCCTGTGGCAGCGCGGTCCGTCCGACGCCCGCGCCGTGTATGACGCGCTGGCCGCCGAGCGTGCCGACGCCAGTTACGCCACCGTGCTGCGCCAGTTGCAGCTGATGCATGGCAAGGGCTTGCTGAGCCGCGATGAAAGCCAGCGTCCGCAACTGTATGCGGCCGTCGAAGCGCAGGAAAAGTTGCAGACCAGCTTGCTCAAGGACTTGATCGGCAAGGTGTTTTCCGGTTCCGGCAAGGCGCTCGTGCTGACGGCGCTGCGCGAGCATGTGAGTGACGCGGAACGCCTGGAAATTGAAAAAATCCTGCGCAGCAAGGACGGCGGCGCGCCATGAACCTGGACATGGGCATGGGCGTTGAGTTGGGCAAGCTTGTCCCTGCGCTGGGCTGGGTGCTGCTGTATTTTGTCTGGCAGGGCGTGATCGTCGGTGCCGTTTCCACAGTCCTGCTGTGGCTGCTGCGCCACGCCAGCGCGCGCTGGCGCTATGCCGTTTGCGCGCTGGCGCTGTTGTTGTGCTTGTGCATTCCCTCGCTTCACCTGTTGTCTCTGTTGGCCGGCACATCGCCAGCCCAGCTGCCCGTGGACGCGCCGCCGGCCTGGCGCGCCGCGCTGCAAGCGTGGATGCCAGCACTGGTGCTGGCCTGGAGCGCTGGTGTTGGCCTGATGAGCTTGCGCCTGTGCCTGGGCCTGGCCTGGGTCGGCAAGCTGCGCCGCCAGGTCGTGGCCGCCCCGGCCATCTGGCAGGCGCGCCTCGATGCGCTGGCCCTGCGCATGGGCTTGCACCGGCGGCCGCCGCTCAAGCTGCATGCGGGCTTGGCCAGTCCTGTGACGGTAGGCTTTTGGCGCCCCGTCATCCTGTTGCCGGCCGCCTTGCTGAGCGGCATGCCCGTCGCCTTGCTCGAAGCGCTGCTGGCGCATGAGCTGGCCCACGTGCGGCGCTGGGATTATCTGGTCAACCTGCTGCAAAGCGTGGCCGAGGCGCTGCTGTTTTTTCACCCTGTTGTCTGGTGGCTGTCGGCGCGCATGCGAGCCGAGCGCGAACAGGTGGCCGATGCCCTGGCCGCGCAAGCGCTGCAGGATCCGCAGCGGCTGGCCACGGCGCTGCATGCGCTGTCCTTGCACACTGCCGCGCCAAACCATTCTGGCTTGTTGATGTCGGCCCGGGGCGGGGCGTTGCTCACGCGCATAGAACGCTTGATGGCGCCCGGCCTTGATACCGGCAGCTGGAAGATGGCCGTGCCCGCATTGCTGCTGGCCTGCGCCACCTTGCTGCTGCAGACGCAGGGCAAGCCCGAAGTCAGCGGGGCGATCCTGGCCGAAGCCGCCGCCGGCATGCTGGACTTGCCCGTCAGCGCCAAACACATGCTGGTGTTCGATGACGCCAGCGGCAAGGTATTGATGGCGAAAGACGCGGACGCTGTCGTGCCCATCGCCTCGATCACCAAGCTGATGACGGCCATGGTGGTGCTCGACGCGGGGCAGGATAGGGATGAGCAGGTGCGCATCGTGCGCGCCGACGGCGATGCGTCATTGCAGCGCCACAGCCTGCTGGCCGATGGCGTGGCCGTGTCGCGCGGCGCGCTGTTGCAACTGGCGCTGCTGCCATCCGAAAACCGCGCCGCCGCCGCGCTGGCGCGCACCTATCCGGGCGGCAGCGCGGCTTTTAATGACGCCTTGCAAGCGAAGATCCGCAGCCTGGGCTTGCGCCGTACCACCTTGCTGGACCCCGTCGGCAGTTCGCCCGCGAATACGTCCACGGCCAGCGAGGTGGCGAAGATCGTCGCGGCTGCCGCGCGCTATCCGGACATCGCGCGCATCACCAGCCACCCGCAAGCGAGCGTGGCCGTCAATGGCAAGACGCGCACCTTGCACAACACCAACCCGCTGGTCGGTGGCAAGGGCTGGGACATTGTGCTGTCCAAGACGGGCAGCAGCCACGAGGCGGGCAGCTGCCTGAGCATGCGCATGCGCAGCGGCGGCAAGCACGTCACCGTGGTGCTGCTGGACGCCGACGGCGCACAGCGCCGCTCGCTCGACGCGGGACACATCCGCGACACTCTGGCCGACAGGACCGGCCGCATGCATTGACACCCCCCGGGCGCGCCAGTGCGGGCGCCCTTTTTTTACACTCTGGAGATGAAGATGGCACTATTGGCGAAGTTGATGCTGGCTACGGTTGCGACCATGGCGGCTGGTACGGGGCAGGCGAAGACGCCGGCGACTGTGCAGGATAAACCGGTCAATTGCGACAATTGCAAGGAATGGAACGCGCCCGTCAAGCCGTTCAATGTCTTTGGCAATACCTGGTATGTGGGCACGGCCGGCCTGTCCGCCGTGCTGGTGACGAGTCCGCAGGGTCATATCCTGCTCGACGGCGCGCTGCCGCAATCGGCGCCATTGATCATCGCAAACATCAAGGCGCTGGGCTTTCGCATCGAGGACGTGAAATACATCCTCAATTCGCACGCGCATTGGGACCATGCGGGCGGCATCGCCGCGCTGCAGCGGGCCAGCGGCGCCACCGTGATGGCCAGCGCAGCGGCCGCGCCCGTGCTGCAAAGCGGCACCAATGGCAAGGACGATCCGCAGTACCAGGCCGATCCCGTCGTGCATGTGTCCAAGGTAAGCAAGGTCAGCCTGGTGGCCGAGGGCGATACCGTCAAGCTGGGACCGTTGACCCTGACGGCCCACATGACGCCAGGGCACACTCCCGGCGGCACGACGTGGACGTGGACGTCATGCGAAGGCCAGCGCTGCCTGGACGTCGTGTATGCGGATAGCCTGAACCCATATGCGAGCGGCGATTTCCGCTATACGGGCAAAGGCGCGGGCAAAGGCGGCACACCCGATATCTCGGCCTCGTTCGAAGCGAGCATCGCCAAGGTGGCCGCCTTGCCATGCGATATCATCATCCCCGTGCATCCGGGCACGACGGATGTGCTGGGCAAGGCCGCCAGGCGCAGCGGATCGGACAATCCCCTGATCGACGCCAGCGCCTGCCGCGCCTATGCGGCCGAAGCGGGCGGCTTGCTGGCCAAGCGCCTGGCGAAAGAGCGGGGCGAGGCGGCGCCTCTTGACGCCAAGGGCGCCGCGCACGTGCATTAAGTTTTTTACTCTGCCGCCTGGCGCTGTTTGTGCAGGCGTTTCAGGAACACCGTCATTTCCTTGACGGCTTGCAGGTCGCCTTGCTGCTGGGCCACCGTCACGCCGGTGGTCCAGGCGGCCTGCGCTTCGTCCAGCCGGCCCAGCTGGTGCAAGGCCTTGCCCAGCAGTTTCCAGGCGGCGGAATATCCGGGCTGCTGCACGGTGGCTTGCGCCAGGTGCAGGGCTGCTTGCTCGGCGTCATGGTCTTTCAGGCAGGCATCTCCCAGGCCAAAGCGCAGCAGCGCGTTGTCGCGCCCCTGCGCCAGCAGTTTTTCCAGATTTTCACGCATCAAGAGCTCCGTTAATATGCAAGTTTATTCTTGTATATTAACGTTTCCGCTTGCAAGTAACAAGCCCGCGTTCAATCCCGCACCTCTACCACCAGCTTGCCGCGCGCGCTGCCGTCCGTCTGCGCCGCGTGCGCCGTGTGCAAGGTAAAGCGGCGTGGATCGAGCCGCACCTGCAGCTTGCTCGCCTCGATCAGCTTGTTAGCTTCGCGCAGGATGGCGCCATGGCGCGCATGATGCTCACCGCTCAACAGGGGCAGCAGGGTGAACACGCCCGAGTACGTCGCCGCGCGCGCCGTCAGCGGGCTCAGCGCGAACGTGCCCCAGCCGAGGCAGCTGACGACGTGGCCGCCGTAGAGGCGTGCCGCCTGGAAGCTGGCGTCCAGGGTGGCGCCGCCCACCGTGTCGTAGACGATGTCGAAGCCGGCGCCGCCCGTGTATTCGGCCACGTAGTCGTCCACCGTGCTGGTCCGGTAATCGATGAAGCGCGCGCCCAGCGCCTCGATGGCGTCGCGGCTGGCGGCGCTGCCCGTGGCAAACACCGTGGCGCCAAGGGCCACGGCGAGCTGCACGGCCATGTGGCCCACGCCGCCCGCGCCACCATGCACGAGCACACTGTCGCCCACCTTCACGTGGGCACGATCGACCAATCCTTCCCAGGCCGTGATGAAGACGAGGGGCAGGGCGGCTGCTTCGCGCATGCTCAGCCCAAGCGGCACGGGCGCCAGCAGCGCGGCGTCAAAGACGCCGTACTCGGCCAGCGAGCCCTGGATGCCGCCGATGCCGCCCGCCATGCCATACACTGTTGCGCCAACGTGAAAAGTCGTCACGCCATCGCCGACGGCTTCCACCGTGCCGGCCACGTCGATGCCGAGGATGGCAGGCAGGCGGGGCCGGGCGTGCGGGGCGGCGCCGGCGGCGATTTTCGTGTCGAGCGGATTGACGCCGCTGGCAGCGATACGCACGAGGACTTGCCCGGGGCCGGGCTGCGGCACGGGAACGTTTTCGATGGTCATGGGCGCGGCAAAGCTGGTGAGGACGAGGGCTTGCATGGTGTTCTCCTGTGGTTGATGCTTCAGTCTAGGCGGTGACGGCACAAAGAAAAACAGGGCGCGGCCCCATGCACTATTTCGATATCGTGGATAATCATAGGCAAACGGGAGGGAGTGCATGGACAGGCTGGAAGCGATGCAGGTGTTTTGCGCCGTGGTCGAGGCGGGCGGCTTCAGCAAGGCGGCGCAGCGCCTGGGCATCTCGACCTCGTCCGTGACGAACCAGGTGGCGGCGCTGGAAAAACACTTCGGCGTGCGCCTCTTGCAGCGCACCACGCGCAGCATGTCGCTGACGGCCGAAGGCCGGCAATGCCATGCGCAGGCGCGCCAGATGCTGGCCGATATGGCTGCGCTGGAGTCCAGTCTTGAACAAGCGGCCGGGAAACCATCGGGCAGCTTGCGCGTGGATATGCCCAGCAGCATCAGCCGCAATCTCGTGGCGCCCGCTTTGCCCCGCTTTACGGCCGCCTATCCTGACATCACCCTGCGCCTGACGGTCAGCGACCGCCTGGTCGACATGGTGGAAGAGGGCATCGATGTGATGCTGCGCATCGGCGAACCGCAGGATTCGTCACTGGTGGCGCGCAGCCTGCTGAACATGGATTATCTGTGCTGCGCCTCGCCCGCCTTTGTCTCCCGGCATGGCCTGCCGCGCACGCCGCAGGAGCTGGACCAGTTTGCCTGCCTGCATTTCCTGTATCCGAAATCGCGCCAGGTGCGGCCTTGGCTGTTCCAGGCCAAGGCTGGAGAGGAGGGCGACGCGGCATATGCGCATACGCCGCCGGCCGCCCTGGCCTTCGACCATATCGAATCGATGATTGCCGCCGCCCAGGCCGGCTGCGGTATCGTGCAGGCGTTGTCCGTTTCCGTGCTGCAGCCGCTGCGTGAAGGCAGCCTCGTGCCCGTGCTGCAACCGTTCCGCACGCGGGGGCCGGACCTGTGGGCGCTGTTCCATCCGCGTCAGCTGCGCGCGGCCAAGGTGCAGGTGTTCGTGGAGTTTTTGACGCAGATGTTTGATGAAGGCTTTAATGAGAATTGATTATCAATTATAATGCAAGCCTATTGCATTGAATTGCCCATTGTCAGGAATCCCATGTCCGTGTTTTTACGCCGCCCCATGGCGCTCTTGCTGGCCACCGCCAGCCCCCTGGCGCTGGCAGCCGATCCTGCCGCCGACCAGCCCGACGCGCAGGACGTCGTCACCGTCAAGGCCGAGCGCCAGCATTACCGCAGTTTATCCGCCACGGGCGCCACCAAGACGGATGCCTTGCTGATGGACTTGCCGCAAAGCGTGCGCGTGCTGACCGGCGACTTGCTGCGCGACGCGGGCGTGACGACCCTGGCCGGCGCGCTGGACCTGGCCAGCGGCATTGCAAAACAAAGCCCGCTGGGCGGCCTGTGGGACAGCTACGCCATGCGCGGCTTCACGGGCGACCCGAATTTCGGTTCCGACTACATGGTCAACGGTTTCAGTTCCAGCCGCGGCTACAACGGCATGCGCGACGGCGGCAATACGCAGGCAGTGGAAGTGCTGAAAGGCCCCGCGTCGGCCCTGTACGGCCGGGGCGAGCCGGGCGGCACGGTGAACATCACGACGAAAAAGCCGAAGTTCGCGCCGGAATACAGCGCCGATGTATCGCTCAGCAGCTTCCAGACGCGCCGCGCCGCCCTGGATTTGACGGGACCCTTGAGCGGCAACATCGCCTACCGCCTGAACGCGGCGCATGAAGAAGGGCACAGCTTCCGCGATACTTTGAAAGTCGAGCGCAGCCTGTTTTCGCCGTCCTTCCTCTGGCTGGTGGGCGAGCACACGACCGTGTCGTATGAAATCGAAGCCGTGCGGCAGCGCGCGCCGTTCGACCGGGGCGTCGTCGCCGTAAATGGCCAGCTGGGACTTGTCCCCGTGTCGCGCTTCCTGGGCGAACCGGGTGATGGTCCCATGACGGTCAAGTCGCTGGGGCAGCAGCTGTTCATCCACCACGTGCTGTCCGACGACTGGACGGTGCAGGCGGGCGCTTCCTACCGCGACAGCGAATTGACCGGCTATTCGACCGAGGCGAACAGGCTGCTGGCCGATGGCCGCACCCTGCAACGCCAGCGTCGCCACCGCGATTTCTCGGCCACCGACGTGTCGGCACGCGTTGAAGTGCTGGGCAAGTTCAGGACGGGCGCGCTGGCGCACGAGGTACTGGCCGGCGTCGACGCTTATCACTTCGACGACCACCGCGTGCAGCTGCGCCGCAATCCCTCGGCCGCGAATGGCTATGTCATCGATATTTTCAATCCCGTGTACGGCGGCAAGGCCGATCCGCTGGCCCTGTCCATCGACACGCAGGAAGGGCAAAGGGCGCGCGGCCTGTATGCGCAGGACCAGATCGACCTGGGTGCGCAATGGAAGGCGCTGGTCGGCGTGCGCCACGATAGCTACACGCAGGACGTGAGGAACAATCGCCTGCACGTGAGCAACCGCCAGTCGCTGTCGGCCACCAGCCCGCGCGCGGGCCTCGTCTACCAGCCGACGAAGGCGTGGTCGCTGTATGCGAGCGCGGCCAAGGGCTTCCGGCCCAACAGCGGCATCAGCATAGCCAACCAGGCGTTTCCCGCAGAGCGCAGCCGCTCGTATGAGCTGGGCGCCAAGCTGGAAACGGGCAAGCTGACGGGCACCGTGGCCGTGTACGACATCCGCAAGAGCAATGTGCTGACGACCAATCCCGCCAACACGGACTTCGCCATCGCGGCGGGCGAGGTGGGCAGCCGGGGCCTGGAGCTCGACGTGTCGGGCGAAATAGTGCGCGGCTTGCGCGTCTCGGGCGCCTATGCCTACACCAACGCCACCGTCACGCGCGGCGACAATACGATCGTGACGGGCAGCCGCTTCGCCAACGTGCCACGCCACAGCGCCAATCTGCTGGCCACCCAGCAATTCGCACTGGGCACGGGCACGGCCAGCGTGGGCGGCGGTGTGCAATACGTGGGCGAGCGCCTGGGCGACGTGGCCGTCAGCAGCAAATTTACCTTGCCGGCCTATACGACGGCCAAACTGCTGGCATCGTACTCGCCGAACCCCAAACTGCGCCTGGCGCTGAACGTGGAAAACCTGTTCAACCGCAGCTATTATGCGAGTTCCTATAGCCAGCTGTGGGTGGCGCCGGGGGCGGAGCGTATGGTGACGTTGAATGCGCATTACAGGTTTTAACTGTGGCAAGCTGAGCATGCCACAGAATTGTTTGAGCCCAGCAGCGTAGAGCCGGGGTCAGTTCCTTCGGAATCGGAATGCGCCCCACTGGGGCGTATTCCCCCGGCGGGTCTGACCCCGGTTTTTGCCTGTGGGCTGAAATAACACTGTCGACTCACTAAAGTTTTTACATCAACCAATGACCACTCCCCTGACTTCCCCCGCCACCCTGCGCGCCCGCATTGCCGTCATCGACGTCATGCGCGGCCTCGTCATGCTGATCATGCTGTTCGACCATGTGCGCGAAACGTTCTTTCTGCATCACCAGGTCAGCGACCCGATGGATGCTGCCCACGTCGACCCGGCCCTGTTCTTCACGCGCCTGGCCGCCCACGTATGCGCGCCCATGTTCGTCTTTTTGACGGGACTGTCCGCCTGGCTGTATGCGCATCCTGCCGCCGGTCCGCGCAGCGCTACCGGCTTTTTGTTCAAGCGGGGCTTGCTGCTGGTCGTGCTGGAACTGGTGTTCGTCAACTTTGCCTGGATGGGTACTTTCACGCCGGCGATCCTGTATCTGCAGGTGATCTGGGTCATCGGCCTGGCCATGATGGCGCTGGCCGTGCTGCACAAGCTGCCGTTGAAAGTGCTGGTTGTGCTGGGCGTGGCGATGGTCGCCGGCCAGCATTTGTTTACCTGGCTGCACGCGGAAGAGGGCAGCGTTGGCTACTATCTGCTGACGGTGCTGCTGCAACGCGGTTATCTGGTCGCCGATGGCGCCATGAAAATCAAGGTCAGCTATCCGCTGCTGCCGTGGATAGGCGTGATCGTGCTCGGCTATGCGGCTGGCCCCCTGTATGCGCGCGGGCTGTCTGCCGAAGGACGGCGTCGCCTGCTGCTGGCGCTGGGCGGCGGCAGTTTGCTGCTGCTGGCTGTGTTGCGCGGCTTCAATCTCTATGGCGAGACCTTGCCGTGGGTGGCCGGCGACACGGCCTTGCGCACGGCCATGAGCGTGCTGAACTTCACCAAGTATCCGCCGTCGCTGGACTTCCTGCTGTTCACCCTGGGCCTGGGCTTGCTGGGCATGGCTTGGCTGGAAAGCGTCGATAACTGGTTTACGCGGGCTTGCGCCACCTTTGGCGGCGCGCCCATGTTCTACTATCTGCTGCACCTGTACCTGCTGCTGGCCATCGGCATCACCTTGACGGCTGTGCTGGGCGCCAACCATGGCAACCGTTATGGCGTCGAGCACATCTGGCAAGTGTGGCTGATCGCGCTGGCCCTGATGCCCGTGCTGTATTTCCCTTGCCGCGCGTTCGCCAATTACAAGCGCACCTCGAAGCAGGCCTGGGTGCGCTACTTCTAAGCTCGCCTATTTGCAGTAGAGGCGGTCAATGCTGTGCGGCGACGCCAGGTAATGGCGCGTCTGCCAACCGATGGCCACCCGGTAGGCGCACGGCGGATCGAGCGCCACGTTGACGGGGAAGCCGCCATTGTTGCCCGATAAATGAGGCCCGCCCGCGCCGCCACGGAACAGATAGTTGCTGGACGGTGGCGGCGGGGTGAAGCTGGCGGCCGGCAGCGGTGGCGGCGGATGCGTAATGCCGTTGTTGTTGGAAATCGTGACATTGAAAAAGCGCAGATGCGGGTGGTCGATCGTGTACAGGATATGCACGAGGCCGCCCGCGATGGGGTTGCAGGCATTGCTGCGCAACTCTTCCAGGTCCAGCGCCACGATGACGGGCGAGTTGTCGAAGACGATGGAATCGAGTCCGTCCGTGACCACCAGCGCAAGGCTGATGCCGTCGCGCACTTCGAAGCCCAGGCGGTAGCGGCGTATCGGTTCGCTCTCGGCCGCCGTCAGGCTGCGGCCCGCGTCGAGGATGGGCAAGCCGCCCGGCAGCTTGGCCGGGTGCAAGCTCGTGATGGCCGGCGTATTCACGGTCAGCAAGTCGAACGTGCGCAGGAAGATGCTGGGCGCCACGTTGACGATGGCCGTCGTGCCGTCGCGCATGTCCACGGTGACGGGCTTGCCGTCCACCCGTATCCAGCCGCCCGGTTTCAAGTCGCCCGCATCGATGATGACGGGCGCTGAATCGCCGAGACCCAGTCCGTTCGTATAAAACACATAGCCGACGTGCGTGCCGAGGATTTGCGTCAACGGCGCCAGGCTGGCGGGCGCCACCGGGGGGATGGCCGTCGGGTCGTCGCTGCCGCCGGGCCATGTCCATTCGCCGATGAGGAAACGGTATTCGAGCGGGTTGGCGGGAATGGCGCTGTTGCGCAGCGGGCAATTGCCCTTCAGGGTGACGCCGCCGGCGAATACATACGAGGCGCCGGGGCCGCCCGCATAGCCTTGCGCGGAAAAGCCGGCCAGCGAGGGAAACGGGTGGATGTCGAAGATTTCCACCTGCTGCCAGTGGGGCACGCCTTCCACGTCGGGCGGCAAGACTTCTTTCGAGCACAATTCCACGCAGAAACAGTGGCCCACGTTTTCGCGGCCCGGCTGGCGCCCGTTGGCCTGCGTTTCCGACAGAATGGTCACGCTGCCCAGTTGCGCCGTGAAATACACGTCGGGGCCGCTGGCGAACTCCACGTTGATGAACGGAGAAAACGGTGTGAGCGTGAAGTCCGACGTCAGGTAATCGATGCGGAAGCGCCCGCTGGCGTCCGTCACCGCAACACCGAACGCATCGTCCTGCAGCCAGTCGGCGTCGAAGGCCCGCACGGTGGCGCCGGCGATGGGCGCGTGGGGAGCGTCGCAGGTGCGCAGGCGGCCGCAGATGGTCCAGGCGCCGAAGCGGGCGCGCACCAGGCACCAGAAGCGTTGCGGCAGGCAATAGTCCCAGATGGCGAGATAGTCGTTTTCGGCCTGGCGCCAGCGGGGCTGAATGGTGGTAATGGAAAACTGCAGCGGCACGGGGTCTTTCGGCCCCGGTTTCAACCGTGGCACGGTAGGGCACAGGATATCGACTTCCACAGCCTCACCCTGGTAATCGTTTGCCAAGGTGAAACTGTAGTTGCCGTCCTCGTCCGTGCGCGCTTCGGCCAGCAGGAACGGTGCTTTCGCCTGCACCTCTTCTTCCGTGAGGATGGCGAAGGTTTCCTTTGCGCTGGCCATGGCCAGCGCCGTGACGTTTTGCGACTCGCGCGGCCGGTACAGGCGCACGATGACGTGGGACAAGGCTTCAGGACACTCGGCACAGATCAAGCCGCATAGCTTGCCTCGCAGGATATAGGCCATGATGGCTCCCTTGCTGATGTGGACGGCGCGCCGCTCGGAATGGCGGCGCTGTTACCAAGCTAGCAAATGGGCAGCGGTCGGGCTTGATCCTGCGTAAAAGTATGGCTATTTGATCAGCGCCAATACCTCGCGGAAACGCGGGTGCTTGCAGTCGCGCAGCCATTCGAAGGCCAGCATCTCCACCGTCACCAGATGGGCGCCCAGCTTGCCCAGGCGGGCCAGCGCCGCGTCGCGGCTGGCTCCCTGGCGCGAACCGACGGCGTCGATGGCGATGATCACTTCGTAGCCCAGTTCCAGCAGGCCGATGGCCGTCTGCAGCATGCACACATGGGCTTCGCACCCCGTGACGATGATCTGTTTGCGCCCGGCGGGCAGCATCTGCTGCAAGCCATCAAAACAGGCGCCGAAATGCGTCTTGTGCAAGGTCCGTTCGCACAGGGCGGCGATCTCTTCCACGTTCGGCCCCAATCCCTGGCGGTTCTGTTCCGTGCCCAGCACGGGCACGTCGAGCAGGCGGGCGATCTTTGCCAGGCGCAGGTTTTGCGCCAGCACGAGGCCCGCATCGTGGATGGCCGGCATCAGGCGGCCTTGCAGGTCGACAATGACCAGTACGGCCTGGTTCGCATCCATCAGCATGGCGTTCTCCTTATTAGTATGTGGCGACAGTGTAGCGCGCGGCAGCGTGCTCAAGCTGGCCAGCTGGGCGTGGCCGTTTCGCCCATCAGGTAGGCGTGGTTCAAATCGATGGCGCTGCGCAGGTAGTTCCACAGGGCGCTGACCCTGGCGATATTGCGCCGCTCGCTCGGCGAGATCATCCAGAAGGCGCGCAGCAGGTCGATCTCGCCGTCGAGCACGGGCACCAGTTCGTTCGACTGCTGGGCCACGAAGCAGGGCAAGATCGCCAGCGCCTGGCCCGCGCGCGCCGCGTGGTACTGGGCGATGACGCTGGTGCTGCGAAACGCGCGCAGGGAGTCGGGCGCCACGTTGTCCATGTAGCGCAGTTCCGAACTGAAGACCAGGTCGTCCACGTAGCCGATGATCGGGTGCTGCGCCAGTTGCGCCACGCTGGTGATCGGTGCGTGACGTGCCAGGTAGGCTGGCGTGGCGTACAGTTTCAGCCGGTAGTCGGACAATTTGGTCACCACATACGGGCCGGACAGGGGGCGCTCGATGGAAATGGCCACGTCCGCCTCGCGCTTGGACAGGCTGACAAAACGGGGCACGGCGATCAGGTCCACGCTGATGTGCGGGTATCTGCCGCAAAACTGTGCCAGGTGGGGCGCCAGCACGATGGCGCCGAAGCCCTCGGTGGCACCCAGGCGCACCTGGCCCGACAGCAGCCGGTTATGTTCGCCCAATTCCTCGGTGGCGGCAAACACCGTGCTTTCCATCGTTTCCGCGTATTCCATCAGGCGGTGGCCCTCGGGCGTCAGCTGGTAGCCCACGTAGTTGCGGTCGAACAGCTGCGTGCCCACCTGCTCCTCGAACTTGCGCATGCGGCGCGACACGGTGGAGTGATCGATGCCCAGCTTTTTCGCCGCATCGACAAGGCCGGCGCTGCGCGTCAGTTCCAGGAAGACCCGTACATTGTCCCAATCGAGCATGGCAAACCCTCTCTGTGCATTTTTGCAAAGGAATTATGCATTAATTTCACTTGAGCGCATATTTTTACACATGCAGAATGCATCTACACATATAAGAAAAACCCATCCACCTGGAGACACGCATGAAAAAAACCGTTCTGGCCATGGGCGCGCTGGCGCTTACCCTGTCCTTTGGCGCGCAGGCGCAGATTTCCGATGGCGTCGTCAAGGTCGGCATCCTGACCGACATGTCCGGCCCGTATTCGGCCATGGGCGGGCGCGGCTCCGTCGTCGCCAGCCAGATGGCCGTCGAGGATTGTTTGAAGGCCGAATGCAAGGGCATGAAGATCGAGATCCTGTCGGCCGACCACTTGAACAAGGCCGACATCGCCGCCTCGAAGGCGCGCGAATGGATAGACCGCGACAAGGTCGACGCCATCGCCGACCTGACCAATTCCTCGGTGGCCCTGTCCGTGCAAAAGCTGATGAAAGAAAAGGGCGGCATCGCCATGTTCAGCGGCCCCGCCACGGGACGCCTGACCAATGAAGACTGCTCGCCGAACGGCTTCCACTGGATGTTCGACACGTATTCGCAGGCGGCCGGCACGGCGGCGGCGCTGACCAAGCTGGGGCAAAAATCGTGGTACTTCGTCACCGTCGACTACGCGTTCGGCCACTCGCTGGAAAAGGATGCCAGCGACGTCGTCAAGCGCAATGGCGGCACCGTCGTGGGCGCCGTGCGCCATCCGCTGAACGCTTCCGATTTCTCGTCCTTCCTGGTGCAGGCGCAAGGCTCGAAAGCGCAGGTGATCGGTCTGGCCAACGGCGGCGCGGACACGGTGTCGGCCATCAAGCAGGCGCGCGAATTCCGTATCGGCAGCGGCAAGGACCAGCGCCTGGCCGCCCTGCTCGTGTTCCTGTCCGACGTGCACGCGCTGGGGCTCGATACGGCCCAGGGCCTCGTCTACGCGGACGGTTTTTACTGGGATTACGACGACCGCAGCCGCGCGTTTGCCAAGCGCTTCGAAGCGCTCAACAAGGGCGCCAAGCCGACGATGGTGCAGGCGGGCGTGTATTCGAGCGTTTACCACTACCTGAAATCGGTGGCGGCGGCCAAGAGCGACGACTCGAAGATCGTAGCCCAGAAGATGCGCGAGCTGCCGATCAAGGATGCCGTCATGAACAACGCCTCGATCCGCCCCGACGGCCGCGTCATCCACGACATGTACCTGGTGCAGGTCAAAACCCCGGCCGAATCGAAAGGCGCGTGGGACTACCTGAAAGTGCTGTCGACCATCCCCGCCGACCAGGCGTTCAAGCCAATGGATGCTGCGGCGTGCAATTTGGTTAAAAAGTAATTTTAGTCTATCGACGGAGCAGCATAAGGCCGGGGTCAGTTCCTTCGGAATCGGAATTTCCCCCACTGGGGGAAATTCCCCCGCCGGGTCTGACCCCAGTACTCCGCTGCTCCGTCGAGTCCTATGAACATCGCACACCCGGAGCCTCAACCATGAACCAAGCCCTCACCCAAATCCCCGCCATCTCCCTGCACATCGCCGGCAAGCACCACGCTTCGACCAGCACCGAATGGCGTGACGTCATCAATCCGGCGACGCAGGAAATCGTCGCCAAGGTGCCGTTTTCCACGCCCGACGAAGTCAACCTGGCCGTCGCCACTGCCAAGGAAGCGTTCAAGACCTGGCGCAATACGCCGCTGGCGGCGCGCATGCGCATCATGCTCAAGTACCAGCACCTGATCCGCGAAAACATCGGTACTTTGGCCGAACTGATCACGCGCGAACACGGCAAGACCTTGCCCGACGCGGAAGGGGAAGTGATGCGGGGCCTGGAAGTGGTGGAGCACGCGTGCTCGATCGCCACCCTGCAGTTGGGCGAGATCGCGGAAAACGCGGCCACCGGCGTCGACGTGTATAACATCTACCAGCCGCTGGGCGTGGGCGCCGGCATCACGGCCTTCAACTTCCCCGTCATGCTGCCATGCTTCATGTTCCCGATCGCCATCGCCTGCGGCAATACCTTTGTATTGAAACCATCGGAGCAGGACCCGTCATCGTCGATGTACCTGGTCGAACTGATGTACCAGGCGGGCTTGCCGGCCGGCGTGCTGAATGTCGTGCATGGCGGCGCGGACGTCGTCAACATGCTGTGCGACCATCCCGACATCAAGGCCGTGTCCTTCATCGGTTCCACCCATGTGGGCACGCATGTGTACCGCCGCGCCAGCGAATCGGGCAAGCGCGCGCAGTCGATGATGGGCGCGAAAAACCATTGCGTGGTGCTGGCCGACGCCAACAAGGAACAGGCGATCAATAACCTGATCGGCGCCGCATTCGGCGCGGCCGGCCAGCGCTGCATGGCCAATTCCGTCGTGGTGCTGGTGGGCGAGGCCCGCTCCTGGCTGCCGGAAATCGTCACCCGCTCGCAAGCGCTGAAAGTGGGACCGGGCAGCGACCGCACGGCGGACCTGGGACCGATGGTGTCGAAAGCGGCCATGCAGCGGGCGGAAAAACTGATACAGGCGGGCGTGGACGAAGGCGCGCAACTGCTGCTCGATGGCCGCGGTCACAAGGTGGCCGGCTACGAAGGCGGCAACTTCATGGGGCCGACGATTTTCTCGAAGGTGGCCGCATCGAACTCCGTCTACACGCAGGAGATTTTCGGCCCCGCCATGTGCGTCGTCGAAACGGACACGCTGGACCAGGCCATCGCCTTCATCAACGCCAACCCGAATGGCAACGGCACCTCGATCTTCACCTCGTCCGGCTGGGCGGGGCGCAAGTTCCAGAACGAGATCGACGTGGGACAGGTGGGCATCAACGTGGCCATTCCCGTGCCCGTCGCCTACTTCAGTTTCACGGGCTCGCGCGCATCGAAACTGGGCGACCTGGGCCCGAACGGCAAGCAAGCCTTGTACTTCTGGACGCAGACCAAGACCGTCACGGCACGCTGGTTCGCCCCGGACGACGGCGGCAGCGGCGTCAATACCACCATCTCGATGAAATAAGGGGCCGCCATGGGCACCAATATCGTTTTCATCGGCCTGGGGAACATGGGACTGCCCATGGCGCAAAACCTCGTGCGGGCCGGCCATGCGGTGACGGGTTTTGACTTGGTGCCGGCCAGCGTGCGGCAGTTTGCCGATGGCGGCGGCCTGGTCTCCGATGACCAGGCGGCGGCGATCCAGGCCGCCGATATCGTCATCACCATGCTGCCGGCCAGCCGCCACGTGCTGGGCGCCTATCTTGGCGACGCGGGCATCCTGGCGCAGGCGCGGCCCGGCACCCTGCTGATCGACTGTTCGACGATTTCCACCGAGGCGGCACGCCAGGTGGGCCGCGCGGCGCAGGAGAAGGGCTTGCCCATGCTGGACGCGCCTGTTTCCGGCGGCACGGCGGGCGCCACCAACGGCACCTTGACCTTCATGGTGGGCGGCGAAGAGTCCGCGCTGGCGGCGGCGCGGCCCTATCTGGACGTCATGGGCAAGGCCATCTTCCATGCGGGCGGCTCGGGCTGCGGCCAGACGGTCAAGATCTGCAACAACATGCTGCTGGGGATACTCATGATCGGCACCAGCGAAGCGATCCGCCTGGGCGTGGCCAATGGGCTCGATCCCAAAGTGGTGTCGGACGTGATGGCGAAAAGCTCGGGTCGCAACTGGACCCTGGACGTGTACAACCCGTGTCCCGGCGTGGCCGAAAACGTGCCCGCATCGCGAGGCTACACGGGCGGCTTTGGTGTCGACCTGATGCTGAAAGACCTGGGCCTGGCCGTGGAAAGCGCGCTGGCCAGCGGAGCGAGCGTACCGCTGGGCGCCTTGTCGCGCAATTTGTACAGTTTGCACAGCAAGGCGGGATCTGGCGCGCTGGACTTTTCCAGCATTTATCAGCTATTGGGCGATAAAGCTTAAGGTTGCTGTGCCTGTAGGGCGGCCAGTTCCGCCTTGGCTTTTTCCAGCTTGCCTTCCAGCTTGGCGATCTTCTTCGGCTGTTTATTCGCTTCCTGGGCCAGGCGTAGCGAACGCTCCGTCTGGTTCACCTTGGCCTGCGCCTTGACGATTTTCTTGTTGTGGCGTTCGACCAGGCTGCTGTCGCGGCAGTGGGCATTGACTTCGTCGAGCGCGCGCGTGAGGCCCGCGACCTTGTCGGACAAGCCCTGTTCCTGCGCCTGGCGCAATTCGCTGCGGATGCTTTCGCGCTTGGCGGCGCAGCCGGCTAGCTGGGTGTCGGCGGCGCTGGCGGCTCCGCTTGCGGCGATGGCAAGGAGCAAGGCCAGGGCGGTTTTCGATAGATGGTTCATAGTGTTCCTGTATCAGTGGCGGGCCCGTGCAATGTAAGCCCGCCGGGGTGCCCTGTCAAACTTCCCGTACCGTGCGCGCCTTCCTGGCGAGCCATCGGCTACCATGCGTGTTTTCTTCTTTCCGACACCGCCGCATGCCCAAGAAATTACTCTGTCTGATTCCTTTTCTGCTGCCGCTGCCCATCCTGGCGCAAACCTCGCCCACCTTGCTCGACCTGCAGCTGCTCGCCATCAAGGCCAGGGCGGATGTGGCCAGCCATAGCCCGCAAAGTATCGCCGAATTTGCCGAGACCCGGCGGCTGGCGGAAACGGGCGACGTGGAGGCACAGCTGGACCTGGCGCGCATGCTGCAGCTGGGCGTGGGCGCGCCGCAAGACACGGCGCAGTCGATGGCCTGGGTACGCAAGTCGGCCGAGGGCGGCTATGCGCCGGCGCAATCGGCTTTGGGCCTCGCCTATACCGTGGGTGGCAAGGTGCCCATCGACCGCGTGCAGGGTGAATACTGGCTGCGCCAGGGAGTGGCGCAGGGCGACGCACTGGCGCAAACCATCCTGGCGCTGGAATTCATCAATGGCCGCAGCAGTGCCGAAGAACAGGCGCTGGCCATCACCTGGCTGAAGGCGGCGGCGAACGAGCAGCACTTTGTGCCCGCCATGCGGCGCATGGTCGATGTGTACGTCAACGGTGAACTGGGACAACAGGCGAATGCCGAAGACGCCGCCGAATGGCGCGGCAAATTGGCTGAAAAGGAAAACAAATGAAGACCATGCTGTTCATCTTGTGCCTGGCCTTGGCGCAGAGCGTGCTGGCGCAGCCAGCGTCCCTGCAAAAGCCGCGCCAGCATCCGGCGCTCGTGGAATTCGATATGTCCGGCCAGGACGCCATGCGCGCAAAGGTGCGGGCCGTGATCGACCGCCCGGCCGACCTGTCGCCGGACAAGGTCGCCGCCTTCGAGAAAGCGCGTATCGCTGCGGAAGGGGGCGATGCCGCTGCCCAGCTGGAACTGGCGCAGATGCTGCACGAGGGCGAGGGCACGCCGCGCAACCTTGACGCCGGCCTGGCGTGGATGAAGAAATCGGCCGAAGGCGGCTATGGTCCGGCGCAGGCCTTCCTGGGCGTGGCCTATACCTTGGGCCAGGGCATGGCCATCGACCGCAAGCTGGGCGAATACTGGTCGCGCAAAGGCGCCGCGCAAGGCGTCGAGCTGGCCAACTTCATGGTGGCGCAGCACTTTGAAAATATCCACAGCAGCCCGGAAGAGCAGGCGCACGCGCTGCACTGGCTGAAGTTTTACGCCGAGAATGGCTTCATCCCCGCCTACAATGAAATCGGCTACCGGTTGATGATGACGGCGAAGGACGACGCGCAGCGCAAGGAGGCGTTCGGCTGGTACATGAAGTCGGCCAAGGCGCTCGATCCGTCGGGCTTGAACAACGTGGCCTACTCGTATGAAGTGGGACAGGGCGTGCCGCAGAGCGACGAGGCGGCCCTGGGCTGGTACGAGATGGCAGCCATCGCCAAAAGCCCGCCGGGTCAGATGGGTTTTGCGCGGCTGCTGGAGCAGGGGCGTGGCGGCCCGACCCGGCAAGGGCCGGCTCCTGAACCGTTCGAGTTGTATCTGCTGGCCGCGAAGCAGGGCGACCTGGACGCCATCGAACGGCTGGTCAAGGTGTACGATAAGGGCGAGCTGGGACAGGCGGCCGACCCCGCGCAGGCCGCACTGTGGCGTGAAAAGCTCAAGCTGGCGAAGACTCCCTGAGGGTGCATGACGGCGCGGAAACGGCATGCTATCATCATTGTTATCGATAACAATATCATGAGAGAACCATGAATCCCGATTTCCGCTCCAAGGCGATGCTCGAAGCGCATATCCTGCACACGATGCACTTTTATCACCCGCGCGCCATTGACCCCAGCGGCGGCTTTTATCACTTCTTCCTCGACGATGGCACCGTGTACGACGCCAGCACGCGCCACCTGGTCAGCAGCACGCGCTTCATCTTCAATTACGCCATGGCGTACTGCCGTTTCGGCGGCGACGAATACCAGGCGGCCCTGCGCCACGGCGTGGCCTTTTTGCGCGACGCGCACCGCGACCCGGCCACGGGCGGCTACGCCTGGCAACTGTCGTGGAAAGACGGCGTCAAGACGGTGGAAGACGGCGCCAACCACTGCTACGGCCTGGCTTTCGTGCTGCTCGCCTATGCCCACGCCTTGCAGGCGGGGATGCCGGAAGCGCGCGCCTACCTGGACGAAACGTTCGAATTGATGGAACAGCGCTTCTGGCTGTCCGAACACGGCCTGTACGCGGACGTGGCCAGCGCCGACTGGTCTACTCTGGATGGCTACCGTGGCCAGAACGCGAACATGCATGCGTGCGAAGCGATGCTGGCCGCGTTCGAAGCGACGGGCGAGGCGCGCTATCTGCACCGTGCGGAAACCTTGGCGCACAACATCACCGTGCGCCAGGCGGGTCTGGCGAACGGCATGATCTGGGAACACTACACGCCCGACTGGGCTATCGACTGGGATTACAACCTGCACGACAAGAGCAATATCTTCCGTCCGTGGGGCTACCAGCCCGGCCACTTCACGGAATGGGCCAAGCTGCTGCTGATCATGGAGCGCCACGCCAAGTTCATGGCGGGTCCGTCCGACTGGCTGCTGCCGCGCGCGCGCGAACTGTACGACACGGCCCTGGCCAAGGCCTGGGATGGCACGCATGGCGGCATCCATTACGGTTTCGGCCCGCACGATGAAATCTGCGATGGCGACAAATACTTCTGGGTGCAGGCGGAAAGCTTCGCCGCCGCCGCCGTGCTGGCCGCGCGCACGGGCGACGAGGCCTACTGGCAAAGCTATGACAAGATCTGGGACTACAGCTGGAAGCACTTCATCGACCATGAACACGGCGCCTGGTACCGCATCCTGACGCCCGAGAACCAAAAAATCAGCAACAAGAAAAGCCCGGCCGGCAAGACCGATTACCATACCATGGGCGCCTGCTATGAAGTGCTGAACGCGATTGGCGGTGCGGCATGAGCACCTCTTTTCCAACTTTTGTGTCGGCTGGCGAAGCGCTGACGGACATGTTGCGCACGGGCCCTGACACGTGGAGCAGCCAGGTGGGCGGCTCGACCTGGAACGTGGCGCGCGTGATGGCGCGCCTGGGCGTGCCCAGCGCGTTTGCGGGCGCCGTCAGCCGCGACGTCTTCGGCGACGCGCTTGCCGCTGCCACCGACGTGGCGGGGCTGGACATGCGCTTCCTGCAGCGCCATGCGAAGTCGCCGCTGCTGGCCATCGTGCATGAACTGCATCCGCCCACGTATTACTTCATCGGCGACGATAGCGCCGACCTGCATTTCGACGCGGCGCGCTTGCCGGCCGGCTGGATGCAGGGCGCGCAATGGGTGCATTTCGGCGGCATCAGCCTGGCGCGCGAACCGCTGGCGGGCAAGCTGGTGGCCCTGGCGCAGGAGTTGAAGGCGGCTGGCGTGAAGATCAGCTACGACCCGAATTTCCGCATCATGATGGATGAACGCTACGACGCCACCCTGCGCCGCATGACGGAGCTGGCCGACGTGATCAAGGTGTCCGATGAAGACCTGGCCGGGCTGTTCCGCCACGGCGACATCGATGGCGCGTTTGCCATGCTGCGCAGCTGGAATCCGCACGCCACGTATTTATATACGCGCGGCGCGCAGGGCGCGGCCCTGTATCAGGGCGAACGGACGTGGCAGGCGGCGCCACCCGTCATCGAGGTAGTCGACTCGGTGGGGGCGGGCGACGCCAGCATCGGCGGCTTGTTGTACAGCCTGATGTACCGCCCGGATGCCGACGGCGGCCAGCACTTGCGCTTTGCCGTCGCGGCCGGCGCGGGTGCCTGCCTGGCGGCCGGCGCCGCGCCGCCTTCGGTGGAGCTGGTGCAGTCGCTCGAGACACGCACGGTCGTCAGTTAAGTCAGGGTTAGCCTGATCTGCATCAACAAGGTAGCCGCATTTACGCTTGGCCTACCTTGTTGTAAGCAATGCTCCTACATGGCTACCGCAGGGTGCTGCCTACAATGTCTATTTCGTGCTGACACTTGGAGACAACATCATGGCCACCCAATCACCTCAGGCAGCTTCCGTTTCCCAAACACAGGCAGGCATGCCGGACATGGACGCGATCGAACTGCTGACGCAAGACCATCAAACCGTAAAAGAACTGTTCGAACAGTATGAGGGCCTCAGCGACCGTTCGCTCGTCAGCAAGCGCAAGCTGGCCCTGAAAATCTGTGAGGAACTGAGCAAGCATGCGATGGTGGAAGAAGAAATCTTCTATCCCGCCGTGCGCGACGCCAGCCGTTCGAACGAAGACTTGATCGATGAAGCCACCGTTGAGCACGCATCAGCCAAGGAGCTGATCGCGCAAATCGTCGCCATGGCGCCCGGCGAAGACTTGTATGACGCCAAGGTCAAGGTACTGTCCGAGCAAATCGATCACCACGTGCTGGAAGAGGAGGGCGAGATTTTCCCGCGCGCGCGCGACGCGGAAATCGACCTGGAAGCCATGGGCAGCCAGATCGCGGCGCGCAAGGCGGAAATCGAGCTGCCCGACATGCAGGCGTGAGCGTCATGGATGCGCTTGGCTAGCGCGGGCGTCCCGTCGACGCGCGTTCCATCAAGGTAAACGCCATCAAATGATGTGTGGCCGTCGCCGTTTCCCCGGCGCGGCGCTGGCGGATTTCGTCGATGACGAGACTGACGGCGGCGCGCGCCATGTCGGCGATGGGCTGGTGGATGGTGGTCAGCTCGGGCCAGACCGTGGTGGCGACGGGCGTGTCGTCGAAACCGCACACGCTCAATTCCGCCGGCACCTGCAAGCCCATGCCGTGCGCCACGGCCAGGGTGGCGGCGGCCATGTCGTCGTTGCTGGCGAAGATGGCGCTCGGGTGCGGTGCTTGCGCCAGCAACTGGCGCGCCGCATCGAGCCCCGAACGATACGTAAAGTAGCCTTGCGCCACCCTGTGCGGCGCCACTGGCAAGCCCGCTTCCCGCATGGCGTCCTCGAAGGCCTGGCGGCGCAGCAGGGCGGGCGTGTGCGCCGGGTCGCCTTCGATGAAGCCGATGTCGCGGTGGCCCAGCGCGATCAAATGGTGCGTCATGGCCAGCGCGCCTTCGTAGTCGTCGATGCGCACGGCCGAGACGCCGGGCGAGGGGCGCGCCGTGGCCACGGCGATGGCGGGGATGCCCATCTGGTTCAGTTGCGCCAGTACCGCGGGCGAATCGCACAGGGGCGGCGGCACGAGGATGCCGTCCACGCCGGCGGCCACCAGGCAATCGATGCCGGCGCGCTGGCTGCCCTGGTCTTCGCAGCGTTCGAGCAGCAGCTGGCCGCCGCCCTGGCGGCACTGGTCCATGGCGCCGACGAGGAATTCGCTGAGGAAGGCGGCGCTGGGGTTGCTGTACAGGAGACCGATGCGCAGGGTGCCCGTGCGGGCGGCTCTAGCCGCCAGGTTGGGCTGGTAGCGCAGGCTGGCGATCGCCGCCTCGACCTTGTCGCGCGTGGCCGTGCTGACGCTGGCGCGCCCGTTGATCACGCGCGATACCGTCATGGCCGACACGCCGGCCACGCGCGCCACGTCGTGCACAGTGGCCCCGCTGGCGGTGTCTGGTGCGGCGTGCGCCGCCTTATTCGAGGTGGCCACCGAATTTCAGCTTGCCGCTGATGCGCATGCCGTGCAACTGACCTTCTTCCAGCTCGGCGGCGCTGGTGCGCTGCGCCGTGTCGCGCCGCGCCAGTCCCACCGACAGGATATCGAGCATCATCAACTGCAGCAGGCGCACGATCATGGGCACGAAATTGAGGTTGCCTTCCGGGTGGTTCAAGGTCAGCAGCACGTCGGCCAGCTTGGCCAGCGGCGAACCGCTGGCCGTGATCGCCAGCACGCGCGCGCCGCAGCCCTGCGCCACCTTGACGGTGCGCAGCAGGTCGGGCAGGGCGCCCGAGCGGGAAATGACCAGCGCCACATCGCCCGGTTTGAGCATGGCGGCGCTCATTTCCTGCGCCTGCGGGTCGGCAAAGAAGCTGCTGACGATGCCCAGGTTGAGCAGCTTGTGCTGCATGTCGTCGGCCACCACGCGGGCGCTTCCCACGGCCAGCAGTTCCACGCGCTGCGCGCCGCGCAGCAGTTCGATGGCCGCCGTCAGCGCTTTCACGTCGAGCATGTCGCGCATGGCCAGCGCGGCCGAGGCATTATTGCCCAGCACCTTGCGCGCCAATTCGGCGTCGGAGTCCGAGATCTCCACGTGGCAGTGGGCCACCGTGATGGCGCCGCCCGTCAGGCCGGACGCCAGCTTCAATTTGAAGTCGGCCAGGCCCTGTACGCCGATCGATCGGCAAAAGCGCATTACGGTCGGCTGGCTCACGCCCACCCGCTGGGCGATTTCGGCGATCGGCAGCGTGAGCATGGCGTTTGGTTCCTTCAGCACCCAGTCGGCCACCTTGCATTCCGATGGGCTCATGCGTCCGCGCGCCTGGCGCACGGATTCGAGCACGGGCGCGCCGGTATGGGCGCGCTTGAGCTTTTGCGCCAGGATGGCGGCGATGCCGAGAAACGTCGGCAGTTCGGCCGTGATCAGGAAGGTGGGAATCTGCGCCAGGTATTCGTTCAGGCGGCCCTTTTGCTCGAAGCGGGCGCGGAACTGCGACTGTTCGAACAGGGGACCCAGGCGCGGCACGATGCCCCCGCCTATATAGATGCCGCCCAGCGCGCCCAGGGTCATGGCCACGTTGCCGGCGATGGAGCCGAGGATGGCGCAAAAGCAGTCCACCGCTTCGAGGCACACGTCACATTCATTGTTCAGGGCGCGGCTGGTGATGTCGGCTGCCAGCAGCAGCGGCGCATCGGGCTTGCCGGCGCGCTCGGACAGGGCGCGGTAGATCAGTTCCAGCCCCCGTCCGGAAGCGAGGCGCTCGGCCGAGACGTGCGACAGCTCGCGCCAGGCGAAGGACAGCACGTCCATCTCGCGCTGGTCGCACGGAGCGAAGCTGACGTGGCCCCCTTCGCTGCCCAGCGCGATCCAGCGGTCTTCGGCGGGGATCATGCCCGACACGCCCAGGCCCGTGCCCGAACCGAGCAAGCCGATGACACTGTCGGCGCGCGCCATGCCGCCGCCGATCTGCTGGCGCTGGTCGGGCCGCAGATAGGGCAGGGCCATGGCCAGCGCCGTGAAGTCGTTCACCACCAGCAGGGTGTCGAGGCCCAGCGCGGCGCGCATCGCCTCGATCGAGAAGAACCAGTGATGGTTCATCATGCGGATATTGTCGTCGTCGATGGGATTGGCGATGGCGATGGCCGCATGGCGCACGCGCGCCGAACCGGCGGCGCGCGCCTCGTCGCTGTCAATATATGCGGTGATGGCGTCGAGCAGCGAAGCGTAGTCGTCGCAGGGCAGCACGGCCACCGCTTCCAGGTGGCCCTGGCGCGTTTCCAGCACGAAGCGGGCATTGGTGCCGCCGATGTCCGCCAGCAGGCGCGGGCCTTCACTGAAACGCTCCGCCGGATCACTGCCTGCTACTTCCATTTTTTCATCAATTTTCATGGCGGTGCCTAGTCTCGTATGCGTGCACGGTCGTGGCCGCGCACTGTCGTTATGGCAAAAACCAAGGATTTTAATTCGTATACGTGCCGCGTGCCGAAAAATGCGGGGTGCTTGCGCAAATGCCCGCCCACAGTGCCGGATGCTGCGGTGTCGGCGGGAAAAAGCAGGGCAGTCAACCCGTATATCGGTACGCAAATAAAGTGTCGCAGAGTAGTCGTAGGATTACAACATAATATGTTGATATTTGTTCGTAGTATAGTTACTATGTCCCTGCTGGAAAGAATTCTGGCCAGTACATTCGGCCACGAATGACTAGATAAAAAATAACTACTGAGGAGACTTACCATGCTGCATCGCAACATGTTGAAGGCCGTGTTGAAGACACTGCCAGCTGCCATCGTCTTAGCCATCGCCAGCGGTTCCGCTGCCGCCGATCCAATGTACCCATCCGACTCCGAAGGCTTCCACGGCTACCTGCGCGCTGGCGCCGGCAGCAATACGTCGGGCGACGGCGGTTCGCAAGGCTGCTTCGGCCTCGGTGGCAACACCATGAAATATCGTCTGGGCAATGAGTGCGACGCCTACACGGAGTTCGGCTACACCAAGTCCGTTGCCCAATCCGGCGGCGTGAACTTCCTGGCCACGATCTGGGTCAACGCTTACGCGCCAAACTCGGATTTCGGCGACAACAAACTGGGCATCGTCAAAGCCTATGTCGAAGCGCAGGGACTCGATTTCCTGAACGGCGGCACGGCCTGGGTCGGTAAACGCTTCTACTACCGTCCTGACATCCACATGCTGGACTTGCAATACATCAACATGAACGGCACGGGCGCCGGCCTGGACCGCATTCCGATGGGTCCCGGTAAATTCTCGTACGCCTTCTTCAAGGACAACGACATCGCCCAGCGCGATGACGACAAAGGCTCGCGCAGCGGCGTACCTGGCGCCTACCTGGGCACGAAATCGGCCGTGCGCCAGAACTTCATCTACGGCGAAATCCCCGTCAATGAAAACGGTACCCTGGACCTGGCCGCGACCTACATCATCGGCGAAGGCAAGGATGACGCCATCCTGGGCAAGCGCAATAACGGCTGGCAGCTGTCGGCATTCCACCGTCAAGCGAAAGTCTTCGGCGGCGGCAATACCTTCGGCGTGCAGTACGGCGTCGGTCCTGGCGTCGGCGGTGCCGGCAACGGCCAGTTCGGCGCTTCGGGCGACACCGGTTTCGGTTCGGACCGCAAGCGTACGCGCGTCTTCAATGACATGGCGATCCAGCCGATGGCCAACTTCGGCATGGAATTTGTCGCCCTGTGGCAAAAAGACGAGTCGAATGCTACCGGTTCCTCGACCTGGACCTCGGTCGGCGTGCGTCCTGTGTACGCGTTCACCAACAACTTCAAGCTGGTGGGCGAACTGGGTACGGACCGCGTGACGCAATCGGGCGGCCAGCCAGCCAAGCGCCTGACCAAGCTGACCATCGCACCGACGATCTCCGCCGGTCCTGGCCTGTGGTCGCGTCCTGAACTGCGCGCTTTCGTGACCTACGGCAAATGGAACGATGCGGCCACCGCCTCGGTCAATGCGTCGAACAACGGCGGCCCGATCTATAACAACAATACCAGCGGCACTTCCTACGGTTTCCAGGTAGAAACCTGGTTCTAAGTTTGCAGGCGTCGTAAGTCTAGATCAACCTGGCGCATCCTTCGCGGATGCGTTTTTGGCGCCGTCCCGTGATATAAATGCAATGTAGTCATGTCATGGATCACGGCGCCGTCTTTACACCAAGATGATGCCCGTTTACAAGCGGGTCTGAGCACAAGAGCGTCGATACAGGCGCAGATTTCACCTTTTTCGGCCCCCGTATGCCGAAGCCCCCTAAAAGCTTGATCAAAAAAGGAATGTGGAGATGAAACTGAAATTCAAGATTACCCAACTGGCCGCATTGACCACCCTGGCATTCGCTGGCAGCGCCTTTGCGACCGACGTGGAAGTGTTGCACTACTGGACCTCCGGCGGCGAAGCGAAGTCCGTGGGCCAGTTGCAGCAAATCGTGAAAGAAAGCGGCTTCGGCTGGAAAGACTTCGCCGTGGCCGGCGGCGCTGGCGAAAACGCCGCGACCGCGCTGAAAACCCGCGTCATTTCCGGCAACCCGCCGACAGCCGCCCAGATCAAGGGCCCATCGATCCAGGAATGGGGCGCTGAAGGCGTGCTGGCCAATATCGATGATGCCGCCATTCCAGGCAAATGGGATGCCGTTCTGCCGAAAGTCGTCGCCGACATCATGAAGTACAAGGGCCACTACGTTGCCGCTCCCGTCAACGTCCACCGCGTCAACTGGATGTGGGTCAATCCGGAAGTGCTGAAAAAAGCCGGCGTGGCCACCACCCCGACGACCTGGGATGCGTTCTTCGACGCAGCCGAGAAAATCAAGAAATCGGGCGGCATCGCGATCGCCCACGGCGGCCAGCCTTGGCAGGACGCCACCGTGTTTGAATCCGTCGCGCTGGGCGTGGGCGGCACGGAGTTCTACAAGAAAGCCATCCTCAAGCTGGACCAGAAGGAATTGACCGGCCCGACCATGCTCAAAGTGTTCGACACCCTGGGCAAGGTGAAGACCTACATCGACAAGGATGCGGCTGGCCGCGACTGGAATCTGGCGACCGCCATGGTCATCAACAACAAGGCCGGCTTCCAGTTCATGGGCGACTGGGCCAAGGGCGAGTTCACGGCCGCTGGCAAAGTGCCGGGCAAGGACTATCTGTGCGTGGCAGCGCCTGGCACGGACAAGGCCTACACCTTCAACATCGATTCGTTTGCCATGTTCACGCAAAAGGATGCGAATGCGAAGAAAGGGCAGATCGCCCTGGCCAACGCCATCATGAATCCGAAGTTCCAGTCGATCTTCAACCTGAACAAGGGTTCGATTCCTGTGCGTTCCGGCGTTTCGAAGGACAAGTTTGACGCTTGCGCCCTGAAATCGATGGAAGACATGGACGCCACCAACAAGTCCGGCGGCCTGGTGCCATCGTTCGCCCACGGCATGGCGCTGCCATCGGCCACGCAAGGCGCCGTGACCGACGTCATCGCCAAGTTCATGAACACCAACATGAGCTCGAAAGACGCGGTTGCAGCTTTGGCCAAAGCGGCAAAAGTGAAGTAATCACGACGGCGCCGGCACGCTCGCCGGCGCCCGCTGCATTGCATGCATCGCAGGCGTCCGCCCTGGCTTCGACCAGGCCGGCGCCACACGCAGTTCTCTCTACGGCTCTCCTATGTCCATACGCAAGCAATTCGACCGATGGATACCGCAGATGGTGTTGGGCCCCACGCTCATCGCCAGCTTGGTATTCGTCTATGGTTTTATCTTTTTGACCGGTTGGCTGTCGCTGACCGAATCGCGGCTGATGCCGAACTACGAGTTCGCCGGCCTGGTGCAATACGTCGAGCTGTTCGACAACGAGCGCTGGTGGACCTCGCTCAAGAACCTCGGCATCTTCGGTGTCCTGTTCATCGGTTGCAGCATCGCCATCGGCCTGTTCCTGGCCATCCTGCTGGACCAGAAAATCCGCGCCGAAGGCGCGCTGCGCGCCATCTACCTGTATCCGATGGCGCTGTCCTTCATCGTCACCGGCACGGCCTGGAAATGGATGCTCAATCCCAGCCTGGGCCTGGAAAAGGTCATGCACGACTGGGGTTGGACCTCGTTTACCTTCGACTGGCTGGTGAACTCCGACATGGCCATCTACACGGTGGTGATCGCCGGCGTATGGCAGTCGTCGGGCTTTGTCATGGCACTGTTCCTGGCAGGCCTGCGCGGTATCGATGACGAGATCATCAAGGCGGCGCAAGTCGATGGCGCATCCCTGCCGACGATCTACTGGCGCATCGTGATTCCCGCCATGCGTCCCGTGTTCTTCAGCGTGCTGCTGATCCTCGCGCATATCGCCATCAAGAGCTTCGACCTGGTCATCGCACTGACGGCTGGCGGACCTGGCAACTCGTCGTCCGTGCCGGCCATCTTCATGTACCAGTTTTCCTTCACCCGTGGCCAGCTGGGCCTGGGCTCGGCATCGGCAATGATGATGCTGGCCACCATCGTGGCCGTGCTCGTGCCGCTGATGTATCTGGAAACGCGCAGCGCAAAGGCGATGAGATGACACACACTCCTACACGTAACAACAAACTCACCCTGGGACGGGTGGTGTTATACCTGCTGCTGATTTTGTTCGCGGTGTACTACATCGTGCCCCTGTACGTGACCCTGTCGACGTCGTTCAAGTCGCTCGACGAGATCCGCAGCGGCAACCTGCTGGCCTTGCCGCACGTGTGGCAATTTGATTCCTGGTCCAAGGCCTGGTCTTCGGCCTGCACGGGCGTCACCTGCGACGGTATGCAGCCGTTCTTCTGGAACTCGATCAAGATGGTCATTCCCGCCGTGCTGATCTCGACCTTCCTTGGGGCCTTCAACGGCTATGTGTTCGCGCACTGGCGCTTCCGCGGTTCGGAAATCCTGTTTGCCGCCTTGCTGGTGGGCTGCTTCATTCCGTTCCAGGTGGTGATCCTGCCGATGGCGCGCTTGCTGGGCGAATTCGGCCTGGCCAATACCACCACGGGGCTCGTCTTCGTGCACGTGGTGTACGGCACGGCGTTCACGACCCTGTTCTTCCGTAACTACTACATCGGCGTGCCGGAAGAACTGATCAAGGCGGCCCGCATCGACGGCGCCGGCTTCTTCCTGATCTTCCGCAAGATCGTGCTGCCGATTTCGGGTCCGATTTTCGTCGTCTGCATCATCTGGCAATTCACGCAGATCTGGAACGACTTCCTGTTCGGGATCGTGTTCGCCAGCGGCGATTCGCAGCCGATCACGGTGGGCTTGAACAATCTGGTCAACACGTCCACGGGCGTGAAGGAATACAACGTCAACATGGCCGCCGCGGTGATTGCCGCGCTGCCGACCCTGCTGGTCTATCTGGTCGCAGGCCGTTATTTTGTGCGCGGTCTGACCGCAGGCGCAGTCAAAGGTTAAGGAAAGAATATGTCCAGTTTATCGATACGCAGCATCCGCAAGGTGTACACGAATGGCGTCGAAGTCCTCAAGGGCATCGACATCGAGATCAAGGATGGCCAGTTCCTGATCCTCGTCGGCGGCTCCGGCTCCGGCAAGTCGACCTTGCTCAACATGGTGGCCGGCCTGGAAAGCGTCACGTCCGGCGAAATCCTCATCGACAGCAAGGTCGTCAACGACTTGCCGCCGAAGGACCGCGACATCGCCATGGTGTTCCAGTCCTACGCGCTGTACCCGTCGATGACGGTGCGCGAAAACATCGCGTTCGGCCTGAACGTGAAAAAGGTGCCGAAGGCGGAGCAGGAAGAAATCGTCGCCCGCGTCGCTGAAACCCTGCAGATCACGCACTTGCTGGACCGCCGTCCGGCGCAGTTGTCGGGTGGCCAGCGCCAGAGGGTCGCCATGGGCCGCGCCATTTCGCGCAAGCCGTCGCTGTTCCTGTTCGACGAACCGCTGTCGAACCTGGACGCCAAGCTGCGCGTGGAAATGCGCGCCGAGATCAAGCTGCTGCACCAGCGCCTGAAAGCCACCATCGTCTACGTCACGCATGACCAGATCGAGGCGATGACGATGGGCGACCTGATCGCCGTCATGAAGGATGGGGTGGTGCAGCAACTGGGCACGCCGCAGGAAATCTACGACAATCCGGCCAACCTGTTCGTGGCCGGCTTCATCGGCTCGCCGTCGATGAACTTCATCACCGTCAAGCCTGTCATCGAAGGCAACGAGGTGTTTGTCGCCATCGAGAACGCAGGCAAGAGCTTGCGCCTGGCCTTGCCGTTTGCCGCCGACAAGCTGCGCAGCTATGCGGGCCGCGACGTGATCCTGGGCGTGCGTCCGGAGCAGATCACGGACATGAGCAGCGCACACGGCGACGTGGGCCAGGAACTCGGTTGTTTGATCGACCTCGTCGAGCCAACCGGTCCCGACACCTTGCTGACGACGCGTTTGAACGGCGCGGCCGTGACTTGCCGCACGCACCCGCGCGAAGCCGTGCTGCCGGGGCAGACCATGCAGTTGTCGTTCAACCTGTCGAAAGCGGCCCTGTTCGATCCGGCCAACGGCGAACGCATCGCCTAAGCAGCACCTGCAATAGAAAACGGCCCGCTTGTCGCATGACAGGCGGGCCGTTGTCGTTTACGCCGCCGTCTATTGCGCCAGCGATTTTTTATAGGCGATGGCGTGGCGCAGCTTGCCCTTGTCGTCGATCAGTTCATCGAACGCTTCCCGGTTGACTTCCCGCAGGGCACCCAGCTCGCGCGCGCTCTTGCCGCCGCTGACGATATCGTCCGGTTGCAGCGCCACCATCGCCTGCGCGGCCAGCAGGACCGCATTCGCATACGCGGTGGCATCGCGCAGGTCGACGCGCGCCAGGTCCAGCGCCGGCATGCGGCGCAGCCAGCCGGCCCAGTAAAACTCGAGAAATTCCGTGGCGTGCTCCGGCGGCTCGTAGCCGATCCCGCGCGTAAAGTAGACGAGCGAGCGGTACGGGTCGTCGCCCAGGGACTGCAGGCCGATGGCGGACGGCAGCTGCCGCGGCGTGATGGCCTGGTGGCGGCCATTTTTCAGCCACACCTTGTTTTCCTCGCGCATGCGGGTCCAGAACGCCGCTTCGCCCAGCGCGCTGAAATTGTCGCTGACCTTGACCCAGACTTTCATTTGACGATTGCGCCCGCCGTCGGCCTCCCAAAATGTGGAAAACGTGTGGTGGCCATCGGTCAGATACACGATGCCGCGCGGGCCGATGACGACGGTCTTCATGTCGTCCGGACGGCTGCCTACGGCCGCCTTGCAGCGGTAGCCGGCCGGCGGTGCGCTGAGCGTGGCGCCGGGCACATTGGCCGTGTTGGGCAAGACGTCGCCCTGGCCATTGGCTTCGCACAGGTCGGCGAATTTCTTTGGCTTGGCGATGTCGGCGATGTGTTTTTCTTCGGCCGCATAGCGTCCCAGCTTGTAATACACCTGGTCGTAGCCGATGGCCGGCTGGGTCGGATGCAATTCATCGAGGCGTACTTGCAGGATGCGCGGATGGGTGGCACTGCCCACGACGGTGGCCATCAGCGCCTGCTGGCGCGCGCTGAAGACCGGTGCCGGCGCGACGGCGGCGTCGCGGGCCCAGGCCATGCTGGTGAAAACGAGGGCCAGCGTGGCGGCGGCCCGGGGGAATGCGGCGTGCATGCGGCCTCCGAAGTGAGCGGTATGGCGTGCAGCATAGCGCGGCACGCGATTTCGCGCAGTCCGACAGGCGCATGCACTGCGCCATATCAAGACAGCATCTTAAAACCACGTCTCCACTTGCAGGCCGAACGAGGTGCCGCTGGTGGCGTTGCCATACACGGGACCCGATTCATTGGCCTTGTTGACGGCGGCCGTGGCGGCGTCGTTCCATTTGCCGTACGTGACGAAGGCGCGCAGCTCGGGGCGCGACCAGTAACCCTTGCCCGCCGTCAGGGTGGGCGCGAAGGTCAGCTTGGTCAGGCGCTGCGCGGCGCCGCCCGTGGGCGAGGTCACGCGGTCGGTGCCCAGTTCGAACTGCAGCTTGAAGTTGTCGTTGACGGCATACACGGGGCGCACGCCCAGGGTGGTCCAGGTCGAGCTGCCGCCCGTGGCGTCGGATTTGTCGCGCTGCACGATGGCGATCATTTCCGCGCTCCATTCCGGCGTCGGCTGTATCCACAGCGAATTGAAGATGCGCAAGCGCGTGACGTCGCTGCCGTTGCGGATCGAGCCCGTCGTGCCCATGCGGTCGCAGCACTGGCCGCCGGCGCCCGTGCCCGGCCCGACGCCGTACTGGATGCCGAAGGTGTTGGCGCCGCCCCATACTTTATCCTGCTTGTGCAGCACGGTGGCTTGCCAGCCGCTGTGCGAGGTGCTGTCCTTCTTGTCGGGCGTGATCAGGGTGGTCAGCACTTCCAGCGTGCCATCCTGGTTGATGGGGATGCCCTGGTAGACGAGGTTTTGCCGGATGGCCGAGTTGCCGGGCTTGTCGTTATCCTTGAAGAAACCATAGCTGATGCGGCCCGGTCCCAGCTTGTACTGGTCGATGCCGCCGCCCGTGCCGTTCATATTGATGTATTGCAAGTCCAGCATGTGGATGTCGGGACGCATGTAGTAGCGCTTGCCGATCCAGGCCGTGCCGCCGTTGAGGATTTCGATGTTTTTCGCTTCCACGTACATCTTCGACATGCTCAGGTCCGAATCGCTGACGGCGGAGCTGGGCGTATAGGCGGCCACCATGATATGGCCGACGAAGCTGACGCCGTTGGGCGACTTGGCCATTTCCTTCTGGTATTCGAATTCGCCATAGGTGTCGCATTCGTTGCCGAGCCGGTAGCGCATGGTATTGCCGCCCAGGCCGTAGCAGCTTTGCGGGCCGCGGCTGTCCGTGCTCGAGCCGAGGCCGGCGCGGAAGTAGCCGTGGTATTCGCCTTCGGCATCGCTGGCGTGGGCGGCGCCGCAGGCCAGCAGCATGGCGCAGGCCAGCGCCAGCGAGGTCTTCATCGGGTGTTGCATGGAGTCTCCTTGTCGTTATCAAAATGCGTGCTTGAGCACGTCGTACCGGATCGCTGCCGATCCAATCGGGGAACTGCCTGGGCAGAAAGGCTCAGGCGGCCAATATCTGTTTCGATGAAATCAGGTTGCCGGGCTGGCGCCGCGTGCGCGCCACGCCTTGCGCGTCGAACAAATGGAAGGCGCTGCTGGCGGCCGAGACCGTGAATGGCTGGCCCAGCGGCACGCGGTTGTTGCCGTCGCCGCGTATCACCAGTTCCTGGCCGTTGTCCAGCGCCAGGTAAATGAAGTTGGCTTCGCCCAGGTGTTCCACCAGGCTGACGACGCCCTGGAAGCGGGCGCTGCCGTCGCCGTTTTCGAGGATGTGTTCCGCCCGCAGGCCCACCGTGACGGCGTCGCCCGCATGCAGGCCGGCCGGGTCGACGAGGGCCGTGATTTCCTGGCCGCTGGCCAGCGCCACGCGCACGCCATCGTCCTGTGCGGCGACGACCTTGCCTTCGAAGAAATTCATCATCGGCGCGCCGATGAAACCGGCCACGAAGCGGTTCGCCGGCTGCTGGTACAGCTCCAAAGGCGTACCCGCCTGCTGGATATGGCCGCCATGCATGACGACGATCTTGTCGCCCAGGGTCATCGCCTCGACCTGGTCGTGCGTCACATACACTATGGTGGCGTTCAACTGGCGGTGCAGCTTGGCAATTTCCAGCCGCGTCTGCACGCGCAGGGCCGCGTCGAGGTTCGACAGCGGCTCGTCGAACAGGAACAGCTGCGGTTCGCGCACGATGGCGCGGCCGATGGCCACCCTCTGGCGCTGGCCGCCCGACAGTTCGCGCGGCAGGCGTTCCAGCAGGTGGTCGATCTTCAGAATGGCGGCCGCGTGGCGCACGCGCTGGGCGATGGCGTCCTTGCTGGCGCCGGCGATCTTCAGGCCGAACGCCATGTTGCGATACACGCTCATGTGCGGATACAGCGCATAGCTCTGGAAGACCATGGCGATGCCCCGTTCGGCCGGCGCCAAGTCGTTGACAACCTTGCCGCCGATGGACAAGGTGCCTTGCGAAATGCTTTCCAGGCCGCACAGCATGCGCAGCAAGGTCGATTTGCCGCAGCCGGAAGGGCCCACCAGCACGACGAATTCACCGTCGCGGATGTCGAGGTCGATGCCGGCCAGCACATTGTGGCGGCCGTCGTAGGATTTGGTCAGTTGTTGCAGGCTTACATGGGCCATGGCGCACCTATTATTTGACCGCGCCGGACGTCAGGCCGCGGATCAGTTGACGAGAGAAAATGACGTACATGACGAGCACGGGAATGACGGCCAGCGACAGCGCCGCCAGCACGGAGTTCCAGTCCGTCACGTATTGCCCGATGAATTGCTGCACGCCCAGGGTGACGGTCTTGGTACGGTCCGATGGCGCCAGGATCAGCGGGAACCACAGGTCGTTCCAGGCCGGAATCATGGTGAACACGGCCACCGTGGCGATGGCGGGGCGGATCAGGGGCAGGATCACCTGGAAGAAGATGGCGAATTCGCCCACGCCGTCGCAGCGCGCCGCATCCTTCAGTTCGCGCGGCACCTGGCGCACGAATTCGGACAGGATCATCACGGCCAGCGGCAGGCCCTGCGCCGTGTATACGAGCACCAGCGCCGTCAAGGTGTTGATCAGGTCGAGCCGCACCACCAGTTCCAGGATGGACACCGTACCCAGGCGGATGGGGATCATGATGCCCAGCGCCAGGTACAGGGTCAGCAGGCGATTGCCCGTAAACGTGTATTCGGACAAGGCCCAGGCCGCCATGGCGCCGAACAGCACGATCAGCAGCAGCGACAGCAGGGTGACGAACAGGCTGTTGCCGAAGTACAGCAGGAAGTCGGAATTGGCCAGCACCTTGTGAAAGCCCACGAGCGAAAAGGTCGAGGGCGTGGGCAAGGCCAGCGGATTGTCGAAGATGGCGGCCCGCGTCTTGACTGAGTTGATCAGGATCAAGACGATGGGAAACAGGGCGATGATGGTGTAGCCGGCCAGGATCGCATGCACGGCGGCGCGGCCCAGGGGGCGGGTGGAAACGTTGCGCATGGCGGCCCTTACAGTTCGTAGCGTGTCAGCTTGCGCTGCACGAAAAAGAAATACACGCCCACGCCCACGAGGATCACGAGGAACATCATGGTGGCCACGGCGGCGCCCATGGTGGGGCTGCCCAGCTGGGCCTGGTAACCGAAGAAGGTGCGGTAAAAGAAGGTGCCGAGGATGTCGGTGGCGTAGTTCGGCCCCGCCAGCGCGCCTTTCACGGAATACACGAGGTCGAAGGCATTGAAGTTGGCGACAAAGGTGAGGATGGTCACCAGCCCCAGGGTGGGCCAGATCAGCGGCAGCTTGATTTGCCAGAAGATGCGCATGGCGCTGGCGCCTTCCGCGTGGGCTGCCTCGATGATTTCCTCGGGCACGGCCAGCAGGGCCGCATAGATCAGCATCATGGGGATGCCGATATATTGCCAAACAGAAATGAGGGCGATGGTCAGCAGGGCCGTCGATTCCTGGCCCAGCCATGGCGCGAAGTAAGTGCCGATGCCGACGCCATCCATCAGCGACTGGCCCACGCCCCACAGCGGCGACAAGATCAGCTGCCAGATGAAGCCGATGATGACGACGGACAGCAGGGTCGGCAGGAAGATCAGGGTACGGTAGCTGCGCTCGCCCTTCAAACCCTTGAGGCTGAAGAGGGTGGCCAGCAGCAGGCCGATGGGGTTTTGCAGCAGCATGTGGATGAGGAAAAACTTGCAGTTGTTCCACATCGCATTCCAGAAACTTTGCGACCATTGCGGGTCGAACAGGATGGTGGCGTAGTTGGCCAGGCCGGCAAAATGGTGCTGGCCGCTCTCATCGGTCGTGTACAGGCCCAGGCGCAGGGTATCGGCCAGGGGCAGGGCGCTGAACAGCGAGTAAATGACCAGCGCCGGGGCCAGGAACACGAGGACGTGCCATGGGAAAGCTTTTTTCACGGCGAAACTCCAGACGAAGAAAAGCACCGGCGGCGGGGCCGCCGGCAAAACCGTGCCACCGGCTGCCGCATCGCACTGCTCAGGCCGGTTGCTCGGGGAGGGTAGACGTGGTGATTACTGTTGCGGCTTGTACCACTTGGCAAAGCCGGACTGGATCTGGCGCGCCGCGTCCTTCGG
Source organism: Janthinobacterium sp. NKUCC08_JDC (assembly GCF_019345575.1). NCBI lineage: Bacteria > Pseudomonadati > Pseudomonadota > Betaproteobacteria > Burkholderiales > Oxalobacteraceae > Janthinobacterium > Janthinobacterium sp. NKUCC08_JDC. The sequence goes on from NZ_JAHKQW010000003.1 coordinate 301,443, forward strand.
CGCCAGTTTGCCGTTCAAGACCTGGGCGTTGACGTTCCACAGCTCGTTTTCCATGCTCGGCTCGCCACGGTTGAGGATTTGCGCGTTCAGGCGGATGGTCGAGGCGCAACTGGCGCGCCAGCCATTCATTTGCTTGGCCAGCGGGTCCTTGATGGAGATCAAATGGTTCGACAGCGAGAAGAAGCCCGTCACCTTGTTGGTGTAGATGTCGGCGAATTCCTGCGAGCCGAGCCAGGCGAGGAATTTGTAGGCGTCTTCCTTGTTCTTCGACTTCTTGTTGACGCTCATGCCGATGTCCGTGTGGTCCGAGATATAGCACTTGTCGCCGGCCTTGCGCACGGGCGGGTTGAAGGCGCCCAGTTCCAGTTCCGGGTCTTGCTTGAAGTAGGCGATGTCCCAGGAGCCGGACGGGTAGATGGCGGCCTTGCCCAGCGCGAACTGGTTCTGGCTGTCGCCATAGGTTTGCGCGCTGGCGCCCTTGGACAGGTAGCTGCCCAGGCGGGCCTCATATTCCCAGGCGGCGACGAATTGCGGATCGGTAAATTTGGCCTTGCCGGCGATCAGCGCCTTGCGGCCCTCTTCACCCTTCCAGTAATTGGCGCCGATGCTGGTGAAGACCACCTGGTTCGCTTCCCACTGGTCGGCCGTGCCCAGGGCCAAGGGCGCATATTTGCCGCTTTTCCTGACCGTTTCCAGCACCTTGAAGAATTCCTCCTCCGTGGCGGGCGGTTGCAGTTTCAGTTCGCGGAAGATTTTCTTGTTGTACAGGAAGCCATGCATGACGGACGCGATCGGCATGCAGAAGGTGTCCTTGCCATCGTCCGTCTGCCACGCCACCTTGGCCGAGGCGGGGAAGTTCTCCATGCCGGCCTTGCCGTCGAGCTTTTCCAGCTGGCCCCGCTTGTACAGGGCCAGCGAGACATCGAACGGGCGGCAGGCCAGCAAGTCGCCGGCCGTGCCGCCGCTCAGGCGCGCGTTCAGGGTGGAATCGTATTCGGTGGGGGCCGTGGGCGAGAACTTGATCTCGATGCCCGGATGTTTTTTCTGGAAGGCGGGGATGAGCACCGTTTCCCACAGGGTCTTGTCATCCACGCGCCAGCTTTCGATGGTGAGCGTGCCCGCCTGTGCCGTGCCGCTGGCCAGCAGCAGGGCCAGCAATGTATTGCGCGCGGCCACGCCGCCTTTTGCATGCAGTTGCATGTCGTCTCCTTGTTGGTGTTGGTCTTGTTTGGCTGCCTGTTACGCTGCAGTTGGCGGACAGTAGCATCGGGGGAAATGTGACGCCAGCGTCCGGCATTGTGCCGGCGATTATTTCTTATCTCGTTGATTTAAAAGAAAAATATTGAAATTCGCGGGGGTGTTTGCTTACCTTTCCTTACCGTCGTCCGCTGCCGTGGCGCACCGCGCGGGGCGTCGGGCGCGCGGGGCTCCTTGTGCGGTGCGCAAGGTAGCGCAACAAAAGCTCACGTTTCTTTACAAATCAGGGGACTAAATTACCAACCTGCTGTTTTGTAGTTGGGCTATAGTTTGTCGCGACAAGAACAAGGGGACAGGATTGAAGACGCCGCCGCACAGCACCGCCGACCGCCATGCCGGGGCCGCCCGCCGTCGCGGCGTGGCGGCGCTGGCGCTGCTGGCCTTCATGTGCAGCAGCGTGCCGGCGCGGGCCGAAGCGCTGCAGGTGCTGCACTGGTGGACCTCGGCCGGCGAACGCCGCGCCGCCGACGTGCTGGTGGCGCGTCTGGCGCAGGAAGGCGTCGAATGGCGCGATGCGGCCATCGCGGGCGGCGCGGGCGTCGGCGCGGGCAAGGTCTTGAAGAGCCGCGTGCTGGCCGGCAAATCGCCGGAAGTCATGCAGCTGATCGGCTATACCCTGGGCGAGTGGAGCGACCTGGGTCTGCTGCTGCAGCTCGACAGCGTCGCCGCCAGCAACAACTGGCGCGCCACCATGTATCCCACCGTATGGGGCTTGCTGCAAAACCGCGGCCATACGATGGGCGTGCCGGCCGGCATCCACCGCATCAATACCCTGTTTTACAACCGCAAGATCTTCCAGCGCCTGGGCCTGGCCGTGCCGCGCAGCTGGAGCGACTTCGAGCGCGTGGCGGGCAAGCTGCGCCAGGCCGGCATCACGCCGCTGGCGCAAAGCAGCGAAGCGTGGCAGGTGGCGACCTTGTTTGAAACGCTGGTGCTGGCTGAATCGGGGCCCGCGTATTACCGCGCCCTGTTTGTCGACAAGAAAGCCGAGGCGTATGCGGACCCGCGCCTGCGCCACGCCTTGCAGCGCTTGAGATCGCTGAAGCAATGGATGGGCACGCCGCTGCGCGAACAGGGCTGGCCCGAGATGGCGCGCCAGGTGGGCGACGGCGAGGCGGCCATGTACATCATGGGCGACTGGGTCAAGGGCGAGCTGAATGCCTGGGGCCGCGCCACGGACGAGGTATTCGGCTGCGCCGCCGCGCCCGACACGGGCGACTACCACCTGTACAGCATCGATACGCTGGCCATGTTCGCCTCCGACTACACGCACCAGGGCGCGCAGGAAAAGCTGGCGCAGGTGGTCGCTTCGCTGCCCGTGCAGCTCGAATACAGCCAGGTGAAGGGCTCGATTCCCGCCTTGCGCCAGGCCGACCTGTCGCGCCTGGACAGCTGCGCGCGCGCCTCGGCGCAGGCATTCGCGCGCGGCGCCGCGTTCCAGGCGCCCAGCCTCGTGCACCGCATGGCCACAGATGAAACCAGCAAGGATGCCATCATCGCCGAAGTGCACCGCTATTTCCTCGATGAGACGATCAGCGCGGCCGACGCGCAACGCCGCATCGGCAGCATGTTGCAAGCGCTGAATAAAAAAGGACGAGACCATGTCACGCAAAATCCTCGTCGTTGACGACGATCAAAAGACCCGCATGCTATTGAAGGCCTACCTGGAAAAGAACCAGTACGAGGTGGGCCTGGCGCACGATGGCGCCACCTTCCTGGCCGAATTCCACCGCCACGTCGACAGCCTGTCGCTGGTGATCCTCGACGTGATGCTGCCCGACACGGATGGCTTTGCCCTGTGCAAGGTGGTGCGCGCCCGCTCGAACGTGCCCATCATCATGCTGACGGCCAGCTCCGACGAGACGGACCGGGTGGTGGGGCTGGAACTGGGCGCCGACGACTACATCGCCAAGCCCTACAGTCCGCGCGAATTGCTGGCGCGCATCAAGGCCATCCACCGCCGCACGGGCATCGACGCGGCCGCGCCGCCCCGCTATTACCGCTTCGTCGGTTTCACGCTCGATACGCTCGAGCGCACGGTGACGGATGCCGACGGCGAAGCGCTGCAGCTGACGGGTCTCGATTTCCAGCTGCTGCGCTACTTTGTCGAGCATCCGGGCGATATCCTCGACCGCAGCGTGCTGTGCGAACAGACGCGGGGGCGCGACGCGGGGCCGCTCGACCGCTCGCTCGATGTGCAGGTGAGCCGGCTGCGGCTGCGCCTGAAGGACGATGGCAAGCAGCCCATGCTGATCAAGACGGTGCGCGGGGCCGGTTATGTGTTCTCGGCCGACGTGAGCAGTGGGCATGCCTGAGCGGGGTGCGCGCCGGCTGCTCGAGCGCCTGCTGCCGCCATCGCTGCTGGGCCGCCTGTCCGTGGTGATGGTGGCCGGCGTGCTGGCCACGCAACTGGTGGGCAACCTGATCTGGGCCACGCAGCTGCGCCGCGACTCGGCCGTGGAGGCGCGCATGGCGTCGCAGCACCTGGCCCGCAGCGCCGCCAGCACCATCCGTTTCTTCCTCAGCCTGCCGGCCAACTACCGCCCCATCCTGATCCAGCAATTTCGCGAGATGGGCGGCACGCGCTTCTTTGTCAACGTCAACCAGGGGCCGCTGGCCATCCGTGAAATCGCCCCACACGCGCTGGCCGATACGGTGGTGGCCACGGTGGGCGCTGCGCTGAAGAGCGACTTGCCGCAACTGGCCGGCTACCGCGTGGGCTTCGCCTGGCCGAGCGACCTGGTGGTGGCCGACAGCGGCGCGCACATCGGCGACTTGCCGGAAAACTGGGTCCAGCACATCTTGCTGCTGAAACCGAATCCCGCGCCCGTCCTCGTGATCCAGGCCGAGCTGGAGCCGGGCAACTGGCTGTACCTGGCGGCACTGATGCCCAACCCGTATTTCTTGCAGAGCAGTAATCCGTGGACACTCGACCGGGTATTGCTGCAAGCGTTGTCGCTGGCGGCCGTGCTGCTGCTGTCGATCCTCGTCGTACGCTGGACCACACGGCCGCTGGCGGCCCTGTCGGACGCGGCCGAAGCGTTTGGCCGTGGCGAGACGCCGCCACCCCTGCCGCAGACGGGCAGCCGCGAGTTTGTGCAGACGGCGCGCGCCTTCAGCGGCATGCGCGAACGCATCCAGCGCTACCTGGAAGACCGCGAACGGCTGTTCGTCTCGATTTCGCACGACTTGCGCACGCCCATCACGCGCCTGAAATTGCGCACGGAATTGCTCGACGACGATGTGCAGCGCAACGAATTCCACGATGACCTCGATGAGCTGGACATGATGGTCAAGGGGGCGCTGCAATGCGTGAAGGATAGCGATATCCATGAAAACGCCACCGAGGTGCGCCTGGACCCTTTGCTGCAGCGCATGGTGCGCGGGACCCAGCTGGCCGGCCATGTCGTGCATTACGTCGAGACGGACCTGAGCGTGAAGGCCAAGCCCCTGGCCCTGAAGCGCGCCATCGGCAACTTGCTCGACAATGCCCTGTTTTACGGCAAGACTGCCCATTTGTCGGCGTGCCGCGAGGGCGCCAACGTGGTCATCCGCATCCGCGATGACGGCCCCGGCGTGGCCGAAGAGGCGTTCGCCAGCCTGTTCCAGCCCTATGTGCGCCTGGAACATGGCCGCGAGCAAAACGCGCATGGCATGGGATTGGGACTCGGTATCGCGCGCAGCATCGTCCAGGCCCACGGCGGCGAGCTGACCCTGGCCAACCACCGCGATGGCGGCCTGGAAGCGACCATCCGCCTGCCGGCCCAGTAAGCGACGTCAGCTTTACCCGGCCAGCAGTGCGCTGGGCACGCGCGGCGAGGACATCAGGTCGCGGAAGGCGGTCCAGTGTGCTGCGCGCGTCGCGCCTTGGCGCTCGACATAGGCTTTCGCCATGTCCTGGCCCAGGTTGTAATTGATGACGTACGCACCCATGGCGTCATAGAACTGCAGGCGCTGCGCGGATTTCTCGGCCGGGTACAGGCGCACGTTGACCAGCCATTCCAGCGCTTCTTCGCGGCTCAGGCTGCCTTCGAGGTATTGGCGCGCGATGTCGTTGTCGGCATAGCCGAGTTTGGTCAGCAGCCGGTTCAGCTGGGCATAGCGTGGCGCCAGCGCCGGGTCGAGGCCGGCCAGCGGGTACAGCACCTGTTGTTCGAAAGCCAGCCGTTCTTCGTCCGTAAAACTCAGTTCGATGCCGTAATTGGCCGTGCCTTCGGCGATCAACGATTGCGGCGAATACAGCGGATAGATGCAGTATTCCATCCAGCCCTTGCCACGCACCAGGTCGCGCTCGAGCAGCACGTTGTAGACGTGGTGGCCCGGATACGCTTCATGGCAGCCGAGATCGACGGCGCGATCGATGTACACAGGCAAGTTCGTATTGATCTGGATCACGCTCTGGTAGTTGCCCTTGTACCAGTTGTAGCCGCTCCACGGCTTGTCGGTAACAAATTCCAATATGAAATCTTCGCCTTCGGGCAGGGCGATGTAGCGCAAGGTGCGTTCGCGGCCCGCGCGGATGGCCGCATCCATGACGGCGTGCAGCTTGTCGGCGGGAATGATGAGCTGTGCGCGCAAGGCGTTGACCCTGTCGCTGACCGTGCCGTCGCCAGGCAGCAGCGCGTCGATCTGCGCCACCAGTGCTGCATAGTATGCGCGGCTGTGATGGGGCGAGACGGCGTCGTACAGGCGCGCGCTTTCCGTATCGAAATCGAGGCGCGATCCCTGCAGCATCTCCGCGCGCGCCATGACGGCTTGCAGCTGCTTGCGCAGGTTGAGGGCGCGCAGGCAGGGGGCGTCGGCCAGCAGGGCCAGCGCATTGTCCGTCGCGGCCTTGATGTGGCTCAAACTCAGTTGCTGTTCTAGCGCCTCCTGTTGCCATGCGGGCGGGCCGTAATAGGCGTCCACATACGAGTCATCGTGCTGGCCCATGGCCAGGACCAGCTTGACGTAGCGTTCGGCCACGCCGGCGAGAGTAGGAGAGTTGCTGTCGTTGTTCATCATGGTGGCCTGGTTTGTGCGGTTGGGCAGGCGCTTATTGTATAGCGCAACAGGTTGGAGCGAGGCACGGACACGGAGCACGGACGGGCGGCCTCATTTCCCTATAACAATTAGAAAAATGCATCTTGATATAGCTCAGTGAACCCGGCGTTCGCGGCCTGCGCGTGCGGGTTTGGTAGCAAGATGGCGTGGTCTTCTTTTTTATGTGTACACATGATTTTCCCCTTGATTTTTCTTCGTTTATGGACGAATATGATGTACGAGATCCGGCACTACCTGACATCATCGGGCAGGGATTTATATACGGAATGGCTGAAGCGGCAGCGCGACAATACGGCCAGGGTGGCTATCGTGCGACGCGTGCTGCGTATGATGCCCGGTAATTTTGGCGATCATAAATTTTGCCACGACGGCGTGTGGGAATTGCGCATCGACGTGGGGCCTGGTTACCGTATTTACTATGCCATCGACGAGGGCCAGATTATTTTATTGCTGTGTGGCGGAGACAAGCGCACGCAGTCGAAAGACATCGAATACGCCTGTGCCTGCTGGCACGACTGGAAGGAGAGAGGACATGAAAGAGGACGTGAAACAGGTCATGAGCAAACCACCAAGAGACCGCTCGCATGACGAAGCGATGGCCGAACTGTACCGCGATGATCCCGCCTTCGCCCTTGAACTGATCAACAATATCCTCGTCGACGGCGACCATGGCGAACTGCTGGCCGTGCTGCGCCAGTTGACGCGCGCCTTTGGCGGCGTGCCCGCCGTGGCGCAGGCGGCCAAGCTCAATCCTACCCAGCTGTACCGCACGTTGTCTCCCGATGGCAATCCCTCCCTGAGTACCTTGACGGCCATCCTCGATGCCATGGGCTTGCGCCTGGCCGTGGAACCCAGGCAGCCCGAACGTCCATTTTCCGCACCGGCTGCCTGAGTTCTTGGCACGCGGCTAGAATTCCACCGGGCGCGCTTCGCGCATCGCTTGCGTCATGGCCAGGCCGATGCGCGTCGCTTCTGTTGCGTCGTGCAAGGTCAGCGACAAGGTGCGCCGGCCCAGTGCCGCATCCGTAAACTCCTGCGCCTCGATCAAGAAGGCGTCGGCGAAGCGAGCATAGAAGTCTGGCGTGCACTCATTGCGCACGCCATGCGCATCCGAAATTTCCACCCTGTTCAGACGTGGATTGCTGCCCACGGCCAGGCGGCCGCCCGTGCCGAACACTTCCGTCAGGGTTTCATGGCCATGCGCCATGGTGCGCGAGGCCATGAAGCTGGCCATGCTGCCATCGGAAAATTCGACCGTTGCCAGCCCGTTGTCGACGTCGCCGAACGCCTGCAAGCCCGTGTGGATGGCGTTGGTGCCGCTCGCATACACGCGCTTGGGTGCGGGGTTGCCCAGCAGCCAGCGCGCCAGGTCGATATCGTGCACGCTGCAATCGAGGAAGATGCCGCCGCTGGTGGGGGCGAAGCGCATGAAGGCGCCGCTGGGGTCGTTCTGGTCGCAGGTTTGCGAACGCACCAGATACGGCTTGCCGATGAGGCCCTGGGCGATCTTTTGCTGCGCGTCATGGTAGCTGGCGTCAAAACGGCGCACGAAACCGATCATGATCGTCAACTGCGGGTGGCGCGCCGCTTCCGCTTCCACCTTCAGGCAATCGGCCAGGTCCAGCGACAGCGGTTTTTCGCAAAACACGTGCTTGCCGGCGCGCAGGGCGGCGATGATCTGGTCCGCATGCAGCGAGGTGGGCGTGACGAGGAAGACGGCGTCCAGGCCCGGGTGGGCCAGCAGGGCGTCGTAATCGGCATAGCCGGTCGTGATGCCGAGCTGGCTGGCGGCCCAGTCCAGTTCGGCTGGCACGGGACTGCAGGCGGCCACGACTTCGGCATTCGGCACGCGCTGCGCCAGGTTGATGGCGTGGCGCTGGCCCAGCCGGCCCAGGCCGACGATGCCGACTTTTAATGTTGGGGATGACATGGTGTCTCCAGATTTTTTATTGTTGTTTATAAAGTTACGACGCCAGGGTCACGACACGACCCTCGCGCCACGACAGGGTCGCCGCCTCGGCCAGTTCCAGCGCCTTCAAGCCATCGTGGACGGTCGTGCGCAGCGGCGTGCCGTGGGTGAGGGCATCAAAGAAGTGCGCCATTTCCTGCGCGTAGGCCACGCGATAACGTTCCAGGAAGAAATCTTCCGGCCTGTCGACGCTGACGTTCACAGCACCATAGGCCGTCACTTCCGTCGGCTTGTGGTTGCCCGCCTGCAGCATGCCGGCGTTGCCCAGTACTTCGAAACGCTGGTCGTAGCCGTAGGCGGCGCGGCGCGAGGCATTGATCTGGCACAAGCGTCCCTTGGCAGTGCGGATGGTGACGACGGCCGTGTCCAGGTCGCCCGCCTCGCCGATGGCCGGATCGACGAGGCAGCTGCCCGTGGCATGCACGCTGACGGCTTCATCGTCGAGTATCCAGCGGAAGATGTCGAAATCGTGGATCAGCATATCCTTGAAGATGCCGCCCGACACCTTGATGTAGCTGACCGGTGGCGGACCCGGGTCGCGGCTGGTGACGATGAGTAACTCCGGCGTGCCGATCTCGCCCGCTTCAATGCGTGTCTTGACGGCATTGAAAGTGGGGTCGTAGCGGCGCTGGAAACCCAGCATGCACAGCACCTTGGCTTCCTTGACGGCGGCGGCGCAGGCGCGCGCCCGGTCGATGGTCAGGTCGACGGGTTTTTCGCAAAAGATGGCCTTGCCGGCGGCGGCCGAGCGCAGGATCAGGTCCGCGTGCGTGTCCGTGCTCGAGGCGATGACGACGGCCTTGATGGCCGGGTCGGCCAGTGCCGCCTCGACAGTGGCGCTGCTGCCGCCATGCAGGCCCGCCAGCGCTGCGGCCGCTTCCTGGTTGACGTCGACCACGTACTTGAACTGCACGCCGGGTTGGGCAGCCAGGTTGGCCGCGTGGATTTTGCCGATGCGTCCGGCGCCGAACAACGCTACTTCAATCATCATGTTCTCCTGGGGTGTGGATTTCTTCGATGTCGAGCTCTAATTTGTAGGCCAGCGCGATGAACAGCGCCTGGCACAGGCAGATGGTGCTGGTCAGCGAGCGGAAGGCGAAGGCGCTGCCCTCGGTGACGGTGAGCAGCGCGTCGGCGGCCCGCGCGAGCGGGGCCAGCTTGCTGTCGGTAATCACGAGGACCTTGGCGCCCTTGTCTTGCGCCGCCTTGATGCACTGCTGGGTTTCCTTGCCGTAAGGCGAGAAACTGATGGCGATCGCCACATCGCGTTCGCGCACGCTGCGCATCTGTTCGCGGTGCATGCCGCCCAGTCCGCTAATCAGGTGCACGCGCTTGTCCGTGTGTTCGAGCGCATAGGCGATGTAGGAGGCGATCGGAAAGGACCGGCGCACGCCGATCACATAGATATTTTCCGCTTTCAGCAGCAGGTTGACGGCCGCTTCCAGTTGGGCGTCGTCGAGTCCTGCCGCCAGGTCGTCGAGACCGGCGCGGCTGGCGCCGACGAATTCGCGCGTCAGGTCGCCTGCGCTCAGGGCGGCGTCGCGCGTGGAGATCAGCTTGCGGATGCGCTGCTGGTAGTCGGGCGTGGCGCCGGCCTGGTCCGTATAAGCCTGGCGGAACACGTCCTGCATTTCGGAAAAGCCCGTGTAGCCGAAGCGCTGCGCGAAACGCACGATGGCGGACGGCTGCACGTCGCAGGCGGCGGCGATGTCGCTGATGCGTTCGAGCATCAGGCTGGCCCGGTGCTTTTCAATGTACTGGGCGATGACTTTCAACTGGCGCGACAGGTTGTCGTACTCGGCGGCAATGTGCTGCATCAGTTGTTCGATGGGGGCGGTGGCTGCCATGATTTTTTCCTTGGTGTACTTGCTGGGCCGCTGTCTCCGTGCGGCTGGTTCTGGCGAGAATTATAGGAGGGAATCTTAAAAATAGAAACGAATTTCTATTTAAATTTATTTTGAAAATTTTATTGCATTTGTCTTTTTTGTGGCCTAAGCTGTGCGCAGTGCATCGGTTCGTGTGCCGCAAGGCCAGGCCGTTGACACCCTTCATAAAAGCTCGCAACTATAAAAATTAATCCGTCTAGGAGACATTCATGCATAGCAATAAAAGCAAGGGTTTGATGAAGTGCCTGGCCATCGCCAGCCTGGGCCTGAGCCTGGGTTTGAGCACGGGCGCCAGCCATGCTGCCGGCGAGAAATTCGTCATGGTCAGCCACGCGCCGGACTCCGATTCCTGGTGGAACACCATCAAGAACGCCATCAAGCAAGCCGGTGAAGACTTCAACGTGTCCGTCGACTACCGCAATCCGCCGAATGGCGACCTGGCCGACATGGCGCGCCTGATCGAGCAGTCGGCCGCGCGCAACTATGATGGCTTGATCGCCGACATCGCCGACTTCAGCGTGCTGCAAAAACCGCTGGGTACGGTAGTGGCCAAGAAAATCATGCTCGTGACCATCAATTCGGGCACCATCGCGCAAAGCGAACAGTTGAAAGCCATCATGCACGTGGGCCAGCCCGAATATGACGCGGGCCTGGGCGCCGGCAAGCGCGCCAAGGAAGCGGGCATCAAGTCGTTCGTGTGCGTGAATCACTATGCGATGAATGCGTCGTCGTTCGAACGCTGCCGCGGTTTTGCCGATGCGCTCGGCGTCGACTTCAAATCGTCCACGCTCGACACCAATGGCGTCGACCCTGGCGTCATCGAAAGCAAGGTCAGCGCCTATCTGCGCAGCAATCCGAAGACCCAGGCCGTGCTGGCGCTGGGACCGGATTCGGCGCCGGCCGCCATGCGCGCCGTCGAGAAGCTGGGCTTGAAAGGCAAGATGTACTTCGCCAGCTTCGACTTGTCGGAAGAAATCGCCAAGGGCATCAAGGATGGCAGCATCCAGTTCGCCATCGACCAGCAGCCCTACCTGCAAGGCTACATTCCTGTCGCCGTGATGGCCATCATGAAACAGCAAAAGATCACTGACCTGGCCAAGGTCAAGGAAATCCTGATCGCCAATCCGAAATACCAGGCACGCCTGGCGGAATACGGCCTGACCCCGATCTACGGCCCACGCCACATCAGCTCCGGCCCCGGTTTCGTGACCAAGGAAAACATTTCCAAGGTCGAAAAATACGCGGGCCAATACCGCTAATCCACACAGTCGCCCCCGGGTTTGCCTAGCGCCGCACCGCTTCCCGCGGGCGGCGCATGGGAGGAACACGCCTGGCGCCAGCGATGCTGGCAGGAAAGTAATTGAAATTGGTAACAAGTATCACTGAAAGGACATCGTATGACTGCGCTCAAAACCAGCCTGGCCAGCCCCGGCATGAATCCTCCTCCGCCTCCCGGCGCCGCCAGCAAGCCAGTTGCCGCCGCCGACGAGCGCGTGGGCACGACCAGCTGGGTCAAACGGTTTTTTGGCCGCCCCGAGTTCGCCTCGATTTCCGGCGCGGTGCTCGTGTTTGCCTTCTTCGTCATCACGGCCGGCGACTCCGGCATGTTCAACCTCGATGGCGTCGTCAACTGGATGCAAGTGGCGTCCTACCTGGGCATCATCGCCATCGGTGCCTGCCTGCTGATGATCGCCGGTGAATTCGACCTGTCGATTGGCTCCATGATCGGCTTTGCCGGCATGATGATCGCCATCCCGACCATCTATTTCCACTGGCCACTGTGGGCCGCCATTATTTTCGCCTTCGCCGGTTCCATGGCGCTGGGCTGGCTCAACGGCTACATCGTCATCAAGACGCGCCTGCCATCGTTCATCGTTACCCTGGCATTCCTGTTCATCCTGCGCGGCCTGACCCTGGCCCTGTCGATCATGTTCGCCAACCGCACCATCGTCAGTGGCGTGGGCGACCTGGCGGCGCAGGACTGGCTGGCCAGCCTGCTGTTCCACGGCAATGTGGCCACTGGCCTGTTCCAGTGGATGGGCGCGCATGGCTGGATCGCCGTGCTCGACGACGGCTCGCCGCTGGTCAAGGGCATTCCGAAAGTCATCGCCTGGTGGCTGGTGCTGGCCGCCGGCGCCGCGTTCGTGTTGTCGCGTACCCGCTTCGGCAACTGGATGTTCGCCGTGGGCGGCGACGCCAACGCGGCCAAGAATGTGGGCGTGCCCGTGCGCAAAGTGAAAATTTCGCTGTTCGTTTTCACGGCCTTCTGCGCCTGCCTGTTTGCCACCTTGCAAGTATGCGACGTGGGGTCGGCCGCCGCCGACCGCGGCATGCAAAAGGAATTCGAAGCCATCATCGCGGCCGTCATCGGCGGCGCCTTGCTGACGGGCGGCTACGGTTCCGTCGTCGGCGCCTGCTTCGGCGCGCTGATCTTCGGTGTGGTGCAGATCGGCATCACTTATACCAACATCAATTCGGACTGGTTCCGCGTGTTCCTCGGCGTGATGCTGCTGATCGCGGTGCTGTTCAATAACTTTGTACGCTCACGCGTCACGGAAGCGAGATAAATCATGAGCGAGCATATTCTTGCCCTGGAAAATGTCAGCAAGCGCTTCGGCTCCGTGCTGGCCCTGCAAAACATCACCATGCGCCTGAAGGAAGGCGAAGTCCACTGTTTGCTGGGCGACAACGGCGCCGGCAAGTCGACGTTGATCAAGACCCTGGCCGGCGTGCACAAGCCCACCGACGGCCAATACCTGGTCGATGGCAAGCCCGTCGTCTTCAATTCGCCCAGCGAAGCGCTGGACATGGGCGTGGCCACCGTCTACCAGGATCTGGCGCTGGTGCCGCTGCTGTCCGTGGCGCGCAATTTCTTCATGGGGCGCGAGCCGATGAAAAAGCTGCTGGGACTGGTGCCCGTGATGGATATCGACTATGCGGCCGAGACGGCGCGCGACAAGCTGGCCGAGATGGGCATCATGGTGCGCGACCCGCACCAGGCCATCGGCACCATGTCCGGCGGCGAAAAGCAGTGCCTGGCCATCGCCCGCGCCATCCACTTCGGCGCCAGGGTGCTGATCCTCGACGAGCCGACGGCAGCCCTGGGCGTAAAACAGTCGTTCAATGTGTTGAAACTGATTTACAAGGCGCGCGAGCGGGGCATTTCCGTGATCTTTATCACGCACAATGTGCACCATGCGTATCCGGTCGGCGACTCGTTCACGTTGTTGAACCGTGGCAAGTCGCTGGGTACTTTCACCAAAGATACGGTGAGCAAGGATGCCTTGCTGGACATGATGGCGGGCGGCGCGGAAATGCAAACGCTGATGAGTGAACTCGACGGTGTCACGATTTAAGGATAGCCATGAATAATTCCACACAATTTGCCCAGGGCCGGGCGCTGGACGTGATCTGCCTGGGCCGCCTGGCCGTGGACCTGTACGCGCAGCAGATCGGCAGCACGCTGGAAGACGCGACGAGCTTCGCCAAGTACCTGGGCGGCTCGTCGGCGAACATCGCCTTCGGCACGGCTCGGCTGGGCTTGAAGTCCGCCATGCTGTCGAAGGTGGGCGACGACCACATGGGCCGTTTCCTCACCGACACCCTGTCGAAAGAGGGCTGCGACGTCAGCCACGTGGGCATCGACCGCGACCGCCTCACGGCCCTCGTCATGCTGGGCATCAAGGACAAGAACACCTTTCCCCTGATTTTCTATCGTGAAAATTGCGCCGACATGGCCATCGACGCATCGTCGGTGGATGCGGCTTTCATTGCGTCGAGCAAAGCGCTGTTGATCACCGGCACGCATTTCTCCACGGCTGCCATGCACGCCGTCAGCACGCAGGCGCTCACATTGGCCCGCGCCAACAAGGTGCGTACCGTGCTCGACATCGATTACCGGCCCGTGCTGTGGGGTCTGTCGGGCAAGGCCGATGGCGAAACGCGTTTCGTTTCGAACGAAGGCGTGACCAAACATCTGCAAAGCATCCTGCCGCAATTCGACTTGATCGTCGGCACGGAAGAGGAATTCATGATCGCCGGCGGCGGCGCGGATATCATGGCCAGCTTGCGCGCCGTGAGGGCCGCCACCCTGGCCACCCTCGTTGTCAAGCGGGGCCCTTTGGGCAGCGCCGTCATCGACAATGTGGTGCCGCGCAGCCTCGATGATGCATATAACTACCGTGGCGTGCGCGTGGAAGTGCTCAATGTACTGGGCGCGGGCGACGCGTTTCTGTCGGGCTTCCTGAAAGGCTGGCTGCGCGGCGAGGATTACGAAGCGTGCTGCCGCTACGCGAATGGCTGCGGCGCCCTCGTCGTGTCGCGCCACGGCTGCGCGCCGGCCATGCCGTCACCCGTCGAGCTCGACTATTTCCTCGCCAATGCGGCCAAGCTGACGCAGCCGGATCAGGACGCCACCTTGTCGCGCCTGCACCGCACGACGGTGGCGCGCAAGGAATGGAGCGAGCTGTGCGTGTTTGCCTTTGACCACCGTACGCAATTCTTTGAGCTGGCGCAACAGACGGGCGCGCCCGAGTCCGCCATTGCGGCCTTGAAGCAATTGATGGTGCAAGCCGTGGCGCAGACGGAAACGGCCTTGCAGCTGGCCGGCAAGACGGGCGTGCTGATCGACGGCCGCTATGGCGTCGATGCGCTCAACGATGCGACCGGGCGCGGCTGGTGGATAGGCCGTCCCGTGGAATTGCCGGGATCGAACCCGCTGCAATTCGACTGGGGCCGTTCCATCGGCTCGCACCTGCTCAGCTGGCCCAAGGAACACGTGATCAAGTGCCTGGTGCAGCTGCACCCGGACGACGCCGTGGAAAACCGGCTGGAACAGGAAGCGCAAATCAAGGCCCTGTACGACGCGGCGCAAGTGAGCGGTCACGAACTGTTGCTCGAAGTCATACCGTCGGAAGCGTTGCCGCACAGCGACGACACGGTCTTGCGCGCCGTCAAGCGCCTGTACAACCTCGGTATTTATCCCGAATGGTGGAAGCTGGAAAGCATGTCAGCCCAGCAATGGCAAGCCATCGATGCCCTCGTGCACGAGCGCGATCCGTATTGCCGTGGCGTCGTATTGCTGGGTTTGAACGCGCCGATCGCCGCCCTGGCCGACAGTTTTGAGCAAGCCAGTGCCAGCACCACGTGCAAGGGTTTCATGGTGGGCCGCACCATCTTCCAGGAACCGAGCCGCCGCTGGCTGGCCGGCGAACTCGACGATGCGGGCCTGATCGCCGCCGTGCGCGCCAACTTCGAACAGCTCATTGCCCTTTGGCAGCGTACACGCAACCGTCTGGAGCGTGCAGCATGAGTACGATTCGTTTAACCATGGCCCAGGCGCTGGTGCGCTACCTGGCCGCCTTGCGGGTGGAGGGGGGCGAACCTTTGTTCGGCGGCGCTTTTGCCATCTTTGGCCACGGCAACGTGGCGGGACTGGGCGAGGCGCTGTATCAGTACAAGGATGTGTTCCCCACTTACCGCGCTCATAACGAACAGGCGATGGCGCACTCTGCCATCGCCTATGCGAAAGCCCACATGCGCCGGCGCATGATGGCCGTCACCAGTTCCATCGGCCCGGGCGCGACCAACTTGCTGACGGCCGCCGCCCTGGCCCACGTGAACCGCTTGCCCGTGCTCTTGCTGCCCGGCGACGTCTTCGTCTCGCGCGCGCCGGATCCCGTGCTGCAGCAGCTGGAAGATGGCACGGATGGCAGCGTGTCGGTGAACGATGCGTTCAAGCCGCTGTCGCGCTACTTTGACCGCATCGTCTATCCGGAACAGCTATTGACGGCCTTGCCGCGCGCCATTGCCGCCTTGACGGACCCGGCCGCCTGCGGCCCCGTCACCTTGTCTTTGCCGCAAGACGTGCAGACGATGGCGTATGACTATCCCGTGGATTTCTTTGAACCGCGCATCGTGCGTTTCCGCTCCTTGCCGCCTATTGAGCAGGAACTGGAAGAGGCGGCAGCGTTGTTGAAGCACGCGAAGCAGCCGCTGATACTGGCCGGTGGCGGCGTGCTGTACGGAAAAGGCAGCGCCGCCTTGCAGGCGTTTGCCGAGCGCCATGGCATTCCCGTGGCGGAAACCCAGGCCGGCAAGAGTTCCTTGCCGTGGGACCACCCCTTGCAGCTGGGCGCCATCGGCGTGACGGGCTCGCCTGCGGCCAACAGCTTGGCGGCGGACGCGGACGTGGTGCTGGCCATCGGCACGCGCCTGCAAGATTTCACGACGGGTTCGAACTCCCT
Organism: Janthinobacterium sp. NKUCC08_JDC; assembly: GCF_019345575.1. NCBI lineage: Bacteria > Pseudomonadati > Pseudomonadota > Betaproteobacteria > Burkholderiales > Oxalobacteraceae > Janthinobacterium > Janthinobacterium sp. NKUCC08_JDC. The sequence continues at coordinate 317,843 of NZ_JAHKQW010000003.1, forward strand.
GTTTGCGCAGGCGCAACTGGTCAGCCTGAACGTCAACAGTTTTGATGCGTTGAAACGCCGTGGCCTGGGCTTGCAGGCGGACGCGACGCTGGGCTTGCAAGGCCTGTCGCGGCTGCTGGGCAGCTGGAATAGCGCGGGCCAGTGGATGGACCGGGCGCAGCAGGCAGGGAACGCGTGGCGCGAGACGGTCAAAAGCATCACCGGCAAGCGCGACGTGGCCGGCTTGCCGTACGACGGCGAAGTCATCGGCGCCGTGCAACGTTCTTCAGCGGACTCGACCAGCAACGATATTGTCGTCTGCGCGGCGGGCACCTTGCCGGCCGAGCTGCATAAACTGTGGCGCACGTCGACGCCGGGCGGCTACCACATGGAATACGGCTACTCGTGCATGGGTTACGAGATCGCCGGCGGCCTCGGCGTCAAGATGGCCAAACCCGATGCCGAGGTCATCGTCATGGTGGGCGATGGCAGCTATCTGATGATGAATTCAGAAATCGCTACGTCCGTCATGCTCGATAAAAAACTCATCATTGTCGTGCTCGACAACCGCGGTTATGGCTGCATCAACCGCCTGCAGCAGGCCTGCGGTAATCCTTCGTTCAACAATATGTTGCCCGACAGCGCACCGCATATCGACTTTGCCCTGCATGCACAATCGCTGGGCGCGCTGTCTGAGCACGTGGCCAATATCGCCGAGCTGGAACAGGCCATGCTGCGCGCTCGCGCCGCGCCACGCACCTATTTGATTTGCATCGATACGGACGACACGCGCACGACCGAAGACGGTGGTTGCTGGTGGGAGGTGGCAGTGCCCGAGGTCTCCACGCAACCCGGCGTGCAGCTTGCCCGCGCCCGTTATGAACTTGACCGCCAAGGACAACAACAATGAACGCACCGACATGGAATGTGAAGATCGGCATCAACCCGATCTCGTGGATGAACGACGATTTACCGAGCCTGGGCGGTGAAACGCCTTTGGAAACGGCGTTGAAAGAGGGCGCCGAGATCGGCTACGTGGGTTTTGAGCTGGGCAACAAGTTTCCGAAAGATGCCCCGGCCCTGAACGCGGTGCTGGGCAAGTATGGCCTGGCGTGCGTTTCCGGCTGGTATTCGGGACGGCTGGCGCACCGCTCGGTCGAAGACGAGATCGCTGCCGTAGCGTCGCATTTGCGGCTGCTGGCCGACAGCGGCGCCACCGTTATGGTCTACGGCGAAGTGGCCGACGCCATCCAGGGCGAAGCGCGGCCTTTATATAAACGCCCGCGTTTCCAGTCGCAGCAGCAATGGCAGGACTACGCCAACAAATTGACGGCCTTTGCCGCCCATCTGCTCGCGCACGGCGTGCGCCTCGCGTATCACCACCACATGGGTGCCTACGTGGAAACGCCGGCCGACGTGGACCAATTGATGGCCTTGACGGGATCCGAAGTGGGCTTGCTGTTCGACACGGGCCACATCACGTTTGCCGGCGGCGATGCGCTGGCGGTGCTCAACAAGCATATCGACAGGATTTGCCATGTGCATTGCAAGGACGTGCGCCCCAACGTCGTGAAACTGGCGCGCAATGGCCACTGGAGTTTCCTGCAGGCAGTCATCAATGGCGCTTTCAGCGTGCCTGGCGACGGCAGCATCGACTTTCCGGCCATCCTCACGCGTTTATATCTGCACGGCTACGAAGGCTGGCTCGTGGTGGAAGCGGAGCAGGATCCGGCCGTGGCCCCCAGCTACGAATACGCGAAGATGGGCCATGACTACCTGGCCAAGCTCGTCGAGGCCATCCCGCGCCTGGGCCGGGAGGCGGCATGAGCCCGCTATTAGTCAAAGCGAACAAGGCCGGCGGCAAGATCGTCGAGGTGACGCCCGAGTCGGCCGGCTGGACGCATGTCGGGTTCGCCGCGCACCGCCTTCAGGCGGGCGAGTCCTTGCTACTGGAGACGGGCGGCCGCGAACTGTGCATCGTCGTGCTGACGGGTACGGTCACCGTACAGGCCGGTGAACAGCAGTGGCGCGAGATCGGTCAGCGCCAAAGCGTCTTTGAGGACCGTTCGCCGTACGCCGTGTATGTCCCGCTGGATACAACGGTCAACATCACGGCAGTGAGCAATGCCGAGGTCGGACTTTGCAGCGCGCCCGCCACGACCCGCCGTCCGGCGCGCCTGATCGACCCCGCCACCATGACGCGCTCCGTGCGCGGCAAGGGCGCGAATACCCGCTATGTGTGCGACATCCTGCCGCAAACGGCCGAGGCCGATGGCTTGCTGGTGGTCGAGGTGGTCACGCCATCGGGTCATTCGTCGAGCTATCCGCCGCACAAGCACGACAGCGACAACGTGCCGCTGGAAAGCTCGCTCGAAGAAACGTATTACCACCGCCTCAATCCCGAGCAGGGCTTTGCCTACCAACGGGTCTACACGGACGACCGTTCCATCGATGAAGCCATGGCCGTGGAAAACCACGACGTGGTGATGGTGCCCAGGGGCTACCACCCCGTGACCGTGCCGTATGGCTACGACGGCTATTACCTGAACGTGATGGCCGGCCCGAAACGCGTGTGGCACTTTAAAAATGACCCGGCCCATGACTGGCTGATGACGAAATAACCAAGGACAAAAGATGACGACCCCGATGATTGGCCACTTTATTGGTGGCAACCCGATGGCTTCGCGCTCAGAGCGCACGAGCGATGTGTTCAATCCCGCCACCGGTGCCGTGACGGCGAAAGTGGCGCTGGCCACGCCGTCCGAACTGAACGCGGCCGTGGCGGCAGCCCACGCGGCGTTTCCCGCCTGGTCGCAAACCTCGCCGCTGCGCCGCGCCCGGGTCATGTTCAAGTTCAAGGAATTGTTGGAAGAGCACTCGGATCAACTGGCCGCCCTGATCACGGCGGAGCACGGCAAAGTATTTACGGATGCCAAAGGGGAAGTGACGCGCGGCATCGAAGTGGTGGAGTTTGCCTGCGGCATCCCGCAAATGATGAAGGGAGAATACTCGGAACAGGTGGCCGGCGGCATCGATGCGTGGTCGATCCGCCAGGCGCTCGGTGTGTGCGTCGGCATCACGCCATTCAACTTTCCCGTGATGGTGCCCATGTGGATGTTCCCGATGGCGATTGCCTGCGGCAATACGTTCGTGCTGAAACCGTCGGAGCGCGATCCGTCGGCCAGCCTGCTGCTGGCGCAACTGTTGACGGACGCGGGCTTGCCCGATGGCGTCTTCAATGTGGTGCAGGGTGACAAGGAAGCCGTGGATGGGTTATTGCACCACCCGGACGTGCGCGCCGTCAGTTTCGTCGGTTCCACGCCGATTGCCGAGTACATCTACGCCACAGGATGTGCGCAGGGCAAGCGCGTGCAGGCCCTGGGTGGCGCGAAAAACCACATGGTCGTCATGCCGGACGCGGACATTCCCCAGACGGTGGATGCCCTGATGGGCGCGGCGTTCGGCTCGGCCGGCGAGCGCTGCATGGCCATTTCCGTCGTCGTCGCGGTGGGCAATGTGGCGGACCAGCTGGTCGAAGCCTTGGTGCCGCGTATTGCCGCCCTGAAAATCACGCAAGGCATGGATCTGTCGGCCGAGATGGGCCCCGTCGTCACGCAAGTGCACAAGGACAAGATCGCAGGCTACATCGCCAAAGGTGTGGAAGAGGGCGCCAAGCTGGTGGCCGACGGGCGCGGTTTCGTGCTGCCTGGCCACGAGCAAGGGTTCTTCCTTGGCGGCAGCCTGTTTGACCACGTCACGCCGGACATGACGATCTACAAGGAAGAAATCTTCGGCCCCGTGCTGTGCATCGTGCGCGTGCCGGACTTTACGACGGCGCTGGACCTGGTCAACGCGCATGAGTACGGCAATGGCACGGCCATCTACACGCGCGACGGCAACACGGCGCGCGAATACACGCACAGGGTGCAGGTGGGCATGGTGGGCGTGAACGTGCCGATTCCCGTGCCGATGGCCTTCCACAGTTTCGGCGGCTGGAAGCGCAGCCTGTTTGGCGACCACCACGCGCATGGCCCGGAATCCGTGCGTTTCTATACGAAACAGAAGGCCGTGACCCAACGCTGGCCCGCATCGACGGCGGCCGGCGCCGAGTTTGCCATGCCGACCCTGAAGTAAAGTACCGTGTAAACCCGGCTGGTTCGCTTCTTGCTTACTGCAATGGTTGTGTTTAGCCATTGCAGATCGTTCCCATGACGTCCAGCCGTACCCAGCCTTTGCGCATCGTTGTCGTCAACACCATTGTCGAGCACGGCGTGCACGAGAACGCGGCCTTGGCTGCCCAGGTGCAGCGCGGCAATGCCTTGCGCATCGGCTTGCTGGAATCGGGCTTCGACATCGTCGCCTCGCTGCCAGCCGACCTCTACCTCCCCGAGCGAATCGCGCAACTGCAGCCTGACCTCATCATCATCGATGCCGAATCGGACGCGCGCGACGTGCTCGAGCACATCGTCATCGCCACGCGCGACGAGCGCCGCCCCATTGTCCTGTTTACCGAAGACGGCGCCACGGCCAGCATCGATGCGGCCATGGCGGCCGGCGTGTCCGCGTATATCGTGGCCGGCCTGCATGCCGAGCGCATCTTGCCCGTGCTCAATGTGGCCCTGGCGCGCTTTCGCCAGGAAGAAAAACTGCGCGCCGAATTGCTCGACACGCGGCACAAGCTGCTCGAGCGCAAGGTAATCGAACGGGCCAAGGGTCTGTTGATGACGCATCACGGCTTGACGGAAGACCAGGCTTACCAGCGCTTGCGCAGCATGGCCATGAACAAGAAACTCAAACTGGCGGACATTGCCCAGCGTATCCTCGACGTGGAGGACTTGCTGGGATGAAGCGGGCATTTCCTGACACATGCTGGTGCAGCGCACCATTCCGGTGCATTTTCACCTGCCTGGGACCGGGCATGCACAGGCACGGTCCTTGCTGCTGGATGGCTATGGCCTTGCCCATGTCGGCGCGGCAAAACAGTACTTATCAGCAAGGAATGGTATGACACAGCAAGCGGGCACGAGTGCCCATGCGATGCGCTCCATGCATCCGGAAAAACAGACGATACGCATCGGCTACCTGCCGCTGACCGATTGCGCCTCGCTGGTGATGGCGTCAAAACTGGGCCTCGATGAAAAATACGGCATCAAGATTGAACTGAGCCGGGAGATGTCGTGGGCCGGCGTGCGCGACAAATTGAACAACGGCGAACTCGACGCTGCCCACGTGCTGTACGGTCTCGTGTATGGCGTGCAGATGGGCATCGGCGGGCAACAGCACGACATGGCCGTGCTGATGAACCTCAATCACAGCGGCCAGGCCGTGACCCTGTCGGCGGCGCTGGCGCGCGAGGGCGCCCACGATGGCACCACCTTGGCGCGGCACATGCGCGCCGTGGCGCGGCCATTTGCGTTTGCGCATACTTTCCCGACCGGCAACCACGCGATGCTGCTGCAATACTGGCTGGCCGCGCACGGTATCGATCCGCTGCGCGACGCGCGCGTGATGACGGTGCCGCCGTCGCAAATGGTGGCCGCCTTGCGCGCGGGCCAGATGGATGGCTTTTGCGCCGGGGAACCGTGGGGTTACAAGGCCATCGTCGATGGCGTGGGCGTGACGGCCACCACCAGCGGCGCCATTTGGCCCCACCATCCGGGCAAGGTGCTGGGCACCAGCGCCGCATTTGCGCAGCAGCATCCGAACAGCTGCCGCGCCCTGATCGCCGCCGTGCTCGAGGCGGGACGCTGGATCGACGCCAGCGACACCAACCGGCTGGCCATGGCGGCCACCCTGGCAGAGCCTGCTTATCTGCATACGCCGCAGGAAACCCTGGCGCCGCGCATCCTCGGCCATTACCAGGATGGCCTGGGCAAGACCTGGGACGAGGCGCACGGCTTGAAGTTTTACGGCGATGGCGCCGTCAATTTCCCGTATTTGTCGGACGGCATGTGGTTCATGACCCAGCACCGGCGCTGGGGCTTGCTGCGCGACGAACCCGATTATCTGGCGGTGGCGCGCCAGGTCAACCGCATCGACCTGTACCGTCAGGCGGCGGAGATGACGGCCACGCCCGTACCAAAATCCCCGATGCGCAGCTCGACCCTGTGCGACGGCGTCGTATGGGACGGCAGCGCGCCGGAAGCGTACGCGGCATCGTTTGCCATCGGCCACTTTTTCTGATTGGAGAGTTCATCATGGCGCAATGTGGTAGCGTGACCTTGGTCGGCGCCGGTCCCGGCGACCCGGACCTGCTGACCTTGAAAGCCGTGAAGGCCATCGCACGGGCCGACGTGGTGCTGATCGACGATCTCGTCAACCCGGCCATCCTCGCGCATGCGGCTCACGGCGTGCGCTTGGTCGAAGTGGGCAAGCGGGGCGGCTGCGCTTCCACGCCGCAAGCGTTCATCGAGCGCCTGATGCTGGCCGAGGCGCGCGCGGGCCTGCACGTGGTGCGCCTGAAGGGGGGCGACCCGTATCTGTTCGGACGGGGCGGCGAAGAGCGCGCCTACCTGCGCAGCCACGGCGTGGCCGTCGAAGTAATTCCCGGCATCAGCAGCGGCCTGGCCGCGCCATCGTCCATTGGCGTGCCGCTCACGCACCGCGGCTGGAGCCAGGGCGCCATCTTCGTCACGGGCCACGGCAAGGATGCCGCGTCCGAGCCGAACTGGTCGGCCCTGGCGCAAAGCGGCTTGACGCTCGTCATCTACATGGGCGTGGCCAGGGTGGCCGCCATCCAGGCCGGCTTGCTGGCTGGCGGCATGGCACCCGGCACGCCAGTGGCCGTGGTGCAATCGGCCAGCCTGGCCGCCCAGCGCCAGTTGCTGAGCACCTTGCAGCGCTTGCCGGACGATGTGCTGGCCAGCGGCCTGGGCAGTCCCAGCATCATCGTCGTGGGCGACGTGGTGCGCTGCGCCGATGCCTGGGATGACCATGGCGTCGGCGCCTTGCTGGCCGGGGCACTGCGGGAAGCTTAAGCACCCGGTGTTTCCAGTGCAACCATCGTACGCGCTTTTTTTCTTCCACAAGCGCGTCGGGCATGAGCTTTGATAGTATCCTCGTACTTGCTGGGCGGCCGCAGCGCCGTCCATTCGAGGAAACCGGAATAAGCGATCGACAATGCACACTTTGAGCAAGGGCGGGGCGGGATCAGGTATCAGGATATGGGCGGGTGGCCTGCTGCTGGCCCTGGCGGTGGGCGGCGCCTTGTATGCGGGCGCGGCGCGCACGGTCAATGACGACGCCGAACAGCGTTTCGACAATCTCACGCATAGTGCCCAGCACAGCCTGATCACGCGCGTAAAAAGCTATTCCGACCTGCTGCGGGGCCTCGAAGCCCTGTTCCGCACCAGCGAGCACCTGACGCGGCGCCAGTTCCACGATTACGTGGCCGGCCTCGATATCGTGCGCCAGTTCCCGGCCATCGAATCGGTCAACTATGCGGCGGCCGTGCCATCGGCGCAGCGCGCCGCCTTCATCGAGTCCGTGCGCAAAGACACCAGCCTGGCGCCGCGCGGCTATCCTGCCTTCACCATCCGGCCTGCGGGGGAGCGGCCGGAATACACGGTGCTCACCTACCTGGAACCCGATTCCCTGCTGGCCGAACGCATGGGCGTCGATATCGGCGCCAACCCGCTGGTGGCGCAGTCGCTGGCGCAAGCGCGCGACAGCGGCAAGGTCAGTGCGTCGGGGCAGGTGATCATGATCAAGGGGCCGCCCGCGCATGTAGGCCTGGGCATGCGCCTGCCCGTGTACCGCAATGGCATGCCGCAGGGCAGCGTGGCCGAGCGCCGCGCCGCCTACCAGGGTTCCGTCGGCATCGGCTTTGGCGTGGCGCGGCTGGTGCACAGCGCGCTCGAACGCAGCGCCCTGGAACCGCTGCACCTGACCCTGTACAGCGCGGCCGGTCCTTTGCCGGCCAGCGGGGCCCTGTCCATCACGCCGCAGGACCGCCTGCTGTTCAACGATGACGGCGACCTGGCGGCGGCGCCGCCGCAACCGGGCAGCGATGCCGGTTATTTCGACCGGGTGCTGCCCGTCGCCTACCAGGGGGGCCTGTGGAAAGCCCATTTCCGCGTGCGCAAGGCGGAGCTGTACAGCCCCTTCGACCGCTACTTTCCATGGCTGGCGCTGGGCGTCGGCGTGGCCGGCACCCTGCTCATCTATGGCTACATCTTTACCTTGTACCGCTCGCGCCGCAACGCGGTGGCGCAGCGCACCCTGCTCGATACGGTGCTCGACAGCGTCGATGCCTACGTCTACATGAAGGATGCCGACCTGCGCTACCGCTACGTGAATGCGCGCACGGCCACCATCCTGGGCCGTCCGGTGGAGCAGCTGATCGGCCGCCAGGATGGCGAATTGATGCTGGGCGATGCGGCCGCCGCCGCGCAGCTGACCGAGCGCCAGGTGTTCGACAGCGGCGCCAAGTTCGTCGGCGAGGAGCGCTTCGTCGATGCGCAAGGGCAGGTGCACCACCTGTGGAGCGTGAAGGTGCCGCTGGGCTTGCCCGGTCCCGTCACGGGCCTGATCGGCCTGTCCACCGACGTGACGGAACTGCACCGCCTGAAAGAGCAGGCCGACGCGGCCAGCCAGGCCAAGAGCGACTTCCTGTCGAACATGAGCCATGAAATCCGCACGCCGATGAACAGCATCATCGGCATGGCGCACCTGGCGCTGAAATCCGTGGCCGACGCGCGCCAGCGCGACTATCTGCAAAAAATCTATCATTCGGGCCAGCATTTGCTGGGCCTGATCAACGATATCCTCGATTTTTCCAAGATCGAGGCGGGCAAGCTGGAACTCGAGGTGCTGGACTTCCGTCTCGACACCCTGCTGGCGAACATCGCCAGCCAGCTGGGCGACGCCGCCGCCGTCAAGGGCCTGGCGCTGCAGTTCGATATCGCGCCGGAGCTGCCGCAGCGCTGGCGCGGCGACCCGCTGCGCCTGGAGCAGGTCTTGCTGAACCTGACCAGCAACGCCATCAAGTTTTCCGACAATGGCAGCATCTTCGTGCGCGTGCGCCAGTCCGAGGAGCGCGGCAGCTACGCCATGCTGCGCTTCGAAGTGCAGGACCGGGGCATCGGCATGAACCAGGAAGAGGTGGCGCAGCTGTTCCGCTCCTTCCACCAGGCCGACCCGTCGACCACGCGCAAGTATGGCGGCAGCGGCCTGGGACTGGTGATCAGCAAGCAGCTGGTGGAGCTCATGGGCGGCAAAGTGGGCGTGTACAGCCAGCCGGGCCTGGGCAGCACCTTCTGGTTCACGGCGCGGCTGGAGAAAAGCGCGCAGGCGTCCGACGAGCGCATCGCCGAAGTCGAGCCGGAAGTATTGGGCGTGATACGCGGCGCATCCATCCTGCTGGTCGAAGATAACGTCTTCAGCCAGCAGGTGGGCTGCGAATTGCTGGAAGACGCCGGCGCCACCGTCTGCGTCGCCGGCAATGGCCGCGAAGCGCTGGAATTGCTGGCCCGCCAGCGCTACGACTGCGTGCTGATGGACGTGCAGATGCCGGAGATGGATGGCTTCGAGACGACGCGCCGCATCCGCGCCGACCCGAAACTCACTGGCCTGCTGGTGATCGCCATGACGGCCAACGCGGGCAGCGAAGATCGCGCCCGCTGCCTGGCGGCGGGCATGGATGAATTCGTGACCAAGCCGATCGCCCCGAATCTGCTGTTTCACCTGCTGGCGAAATGGTTCCGTCTGCGCGGCGGCATCGGCAACATCGGCCGCATGCGTGCAAGCGACAGGCTGGCGGCGGCGCCGGCAGCGCCGTCATCGGCCGCCGCGCCGGAATTGCGCGACACGGCCATCCTCGACCTGGCCACCCTGGCTCTCACGTTCAGCAATGACGCCGTGAAGATGCGCAAATACACCCAGCTGTTTCTCGACACGGCACGCGACGGCATCGCCGAAATGGAGCAGGCCATGGCACTGGAAGACCTGGGGCGCCTGGCCGACCTGGGCCACCGCAGCAAATCGTCGGCGCTGGCCGTGGGCGCCCATGCCTTCGCGGGCCTGTGCACGTCGATCGAAGGCTTGCGCGTGGGCGGCGACCTGCAGCAGGCGCGCGTCTTGCTGACAGCCCTGGGACCGGCGCTGGTGCAGGTGGCGGAACAAATTTCAGTGGAATTTGCCGCCAGCGACACCCCCTGACGCAAGCAGCGGCGATAATAGGCGTTTGACGTCTCCGGCCACCGGGCCGGAGACGCGGCAACCCATCGGATCAGCATGCATACACCCGTCACGCCCGGCCTCCTCATCCTGCACGGCAACCAGCTGGAACAGCTGCGCGCCGCCGTCTTCCAGTGGCTGCGCCAGCATCCGCTGGCGCCGCTGGAAACGGACATCTTCCTGGTGCAGTCGAACGGCGTGGCCGAATGGCTGAAGATCGCCCTGGCCGAGGAAATGGGCGTGTGCGCCGCCACGCGCATCGCGCTGCCGGCGCGCCTGCTGTGGGAAAGCTACCGGGGCATGCTGGGGCGCGACAGAGTCCCGCGCGTGTCGCCGTTCGACAAGTCCCCGCTGACGTGGCGTTTGATGCGTCTGTTGCCGTCGCTGCTGGCCGACCCCGTGTTCGCACCGCTGCGCTACTTCCTGGCCGATGGCGATTGCGAACGCCGGCTGCAGCTTGCCGAGCGCCTGGCCGACCTGTTCGACCAGTACCAGGTCTACCGCGCCGACTGGCTGGCCGATTGGGCGGCGGGGCGCGACCAGTTGCGCACGGCGCGCGGTGAATCCATCGTTTTGAAGGACGACCAGCGCTGGCAGGCGCAGTTGTGGCGCGCCGTGGCGGCCGACGTCGAGGAGTTCGAGCGCGACACGGGCCGCGCCGACATCCACGACGCCTTTCTGGCGGCGATTGCCGCCGGCGCCGCGCCGGTAGGCAAGCTGCCGCGCAGGGTCGTGCTGTTTGGCGTGTCGGCCTTGCCGTACCAGACCTTGCAGGCGCTGGCCGCGCTGGCGCGCCACACGCAGGTGGTGCTGGCCGTGCCCAACCCGTGCCAGTTCTACTGGGGCGACATCATCGATGGGCGCGACTTGCTGCGCGCGGAAAACAAGCGCCAGCGCCAGCGCAACGGCACCGACCTGGCCGGGATTCCGCTCGAGGAACTGCATGCGCACAGCCACCCGCTGCTGGCCAGCTGGGGCAGGCAAGGGCGCGATTTCATCCGCATGCTCGACGAATTCGACGAACACGCGCAAGCGGAAGGGCGCGACGACAGCCTGCGCATCGACCTGTTTGGCGAGGAAACGGGCGAGACCCTGCTGCAGCAGGTGCAGGTGGCCATCCGCGAACTGCGTCCGCTGGCCGAGCACGAGCAAATACCGCCCGACGCCGGCGACCGCTCGATCGAATTTCACGTGGCGCACAGCGTGCAGCGCGAAGTGGAAGTGCTGCACGACCAGCTGCTGGCCATGTTCGCGCACAGCGCCGAAACGGGTTTGCGTCCGCGCGACGTGGTGGTGATGGTGCCCGACATCGATACCTTCACGGCCGCCATCCACGCCGTCTTCGGCCAGTACCGGCGCAACGACGAGCGTTTCATCCCGTTCGAGATCGGCGACGTGAAAGACCGCAGCGTCAACCCGCTGCTCGTCGCGCTCGAGTGGCTGCTGCAGTTGCCGCAGCAGCGCTGCCGCCAGAGCGAAGTGCGCGACCTGCTCGACGTGCCCGCACTGGCCACCCGCTTTGGCCTGCAGCCGGACGACCTGGTCACCCTGGGCGCCTGGATCGAAGGGGCGGGCGTGCGCTGGGGCCTGGACCAGCATCACCGCAGCGGCCTGGGTCTGGGCGCGGCCGGCGAGCAGAATGCGTGGATCTTCGGCGTGCGGCGCATGCTGCTCGGCTATGCCAGCGGCGGTGGCGCCAGCTTTGGCGGCATCGAACCGTATGCGGAGGTGGGCGGCCTCGATGCGGCGCTGGCGGGCTCGCTGGCGCAGCTGGTCGAGGCGCTGCTGCACTGGCGCACCGTGCTGGCCGACGCGCGCACGCCAGCCGAGTGGGGCTTGCAGGCGCGCGCGCTGCTGGGCGCCTTCTTTGACGCCGACGACGAGGGCGACCGCCTGACCCTGGCGCAGCTGGAAGGCGCCTTGCAGGGCTGGCTGGAAACGTGCGAGCATGCGGGCTTTGTCGAGCCGGTGCCGTTGTCCGTGCTGCGCGTGGCGTGGCTGGGCGCGCTGGACGAGCCGACCCTGAACCATCAATTCGTCTCCGGCGGCGTGACGTTTTGCACCCTGATGCCGATGCGCGCCGTGCCGTTCCGCGTCGTGTGCCTGCTGGGCATGAACGATGGCGACTTCCCGCGCCGCGCGCAAAAGGCCGATTTCGACTTGCTGGCGCTGCCCGGCATGGCGCGTCCGGGCGACCGCTCGCGCCGCGACGATGACCGCTACCTGATGCTCGAAGCCTTGCTGGCCGCGCGCGACAAACTGTATGTGAGCTGGGTGGGGCGCAATGTGCGCGACAATTCCGAGCAGCCGCCGTCCGTGCTCGTGTCGCAGCTGCGCGATTACCTGGCCGCCGGCTGGTCGCTGGACCGGCACCTGGTCTCGCTGACCACCGAGCACGCGCTGCAGCCGTTCAGCCGCCGCTATTTCGAGGCCGATGGCTTGCTGACGTACGCACGCGAATGGCGCGTCGCGCATGCCGATGTGGAGGCGCAGTCCGGGGAACTGGCGCTGGGCCCCTACGAGCTCGATCCCGGCACGCGTTTGAAACTGGGCGAGCTGGCCAGCTTCTTGCGCCAGCCCGTCAAGTACTTTTTCCGCCGCCGCTTGAGCGTGCATTTCGCCGATGCGGCCATGCTGGGCGAGGATGAAGAACCGTTCGGCCTGAATGCGCTCGAGCGCTATCTGCTGGAAGACACCATGCTGGACGACGGCGGCGCCGTGGAAGCGTTGGACGACGTGCGCGCCAGCCTGGAAGCGCGCGCGGAAAAGCTGGCGCGCGAAGGCGTGCTGCCGATCGGCCTGATCGGCCGGCAAGTACAGGCGCAGCTGGTCGAGGCGCTGGTGCCCGTGCGCAGCGCCTGGTTGTCCTTGCGCGCCTCGTTCCCGTACGCTGCCGACAAGCGCGCCATCAACCTGCCGTTTGGCGAGGTGCAGATCGACGACTGGCTCGACAAATTGTGCAGCAACGGGCAGGAAACGGCCTGGCTGATGCAGATTTCCTCGAAGGTGACGGACAAGAATGGCCTGGCGCGCGGCGACAAGCTGATGCTGATGTGGCTGCGCCAGCTGGCCGCCGCCGCCCTCGGCTTTCCCGTCACCGGCTACCTGGTGGCGCGCGACGCCATCGTCAGCATGGCGCCGCTCGATCCGGCAGCTTCGCGCGACGCGCTGGCCACCTTGCTGGCGCTGTGGCGCGAAGGCATGAACCATCCGCTGCCGACGGCGTGCAAGACGGGGCTGGCGCTGGTACGGCAGGGCGACCCGCGCGCCGTGTATGACGGCGGCTTCGACATGACTGGCGAGCGCGCGGAACTGTGTCTGGCGCGCCTGTGGCCCGAGTTTTCCGCGCTGGCCGCTGAGGAAGCGTGGGAAGACTGTACGCGCGAGCTGTATGGCCCGCTGGCCGACTGGCTGCAGGAACACATCACGATCGACCCGATCAGCGCGCCCGATGAAGGCGCGGGAGAAGAACAATGACGAGCCATCTGCTCAACCCCCTGGCGTTTCCGCTGCACGGCTCGCGCCTGATCGAAGCGTCGGCCGGTACGGGTAAAACCTGGACCATCGCCGCGCTGTACGTGCGCCTCGTGCTGGGGCATGGCGACGGCGACAGCCGCTTTACGCGGCCGCTGCTGCCGGCTGACATCCTCGTGATGACATTTACCCGCGCCGCCACGCGCGAATTGTCGAACCGCGTGCGCGAGCGCCTGATCGAGGCGGCCGCTTATTTTCGCCACGAATCCGGCGGCAGCGACCCGTTTCTCGACGCCTTGCTCGAATCCTATCCGGACGAGAGCGAGCGGCAAAAGGCCGCGCACCGGCTGATGCTGGCCGCCGAGACGATGGATGAAGCGGCCATTTTCACCATCGACGCCTGGTGCCAGCGCATGCTGCGCGAGCATGCGTTCGACAGCGGCAGCCTGTTCGACGAGGAACTGGTCAGCGACGAGCAAGCCTTGTTCGAGGATGCGGCACACGATTACTGGCGCCAGCAAGTCTATCCCTTGCCGCCGCAGGCGCTTGACGTGCTGCTGGCCTGCTGGCCCGACGTCGGCGCGCTGAAGAAAGGCGCGCGCGAGCTGGCGCGCCGCGCGGACATCATGCGCATGGCCGACGAAGAGCCGTTGTCGGCGTTGATCGCGCGCGAACAGCGGGCGCTGGCCGCGCAGCTGGCCACCCTGAAGGCGGGCTGGGTCGAGCGCGTGGACCAGATGGCGATGTGGATCAATGACCACCGCGCCGCCAATCCCAAGTGTTTTAATGGCGTCAAGATGAAGCCGGAGAACCTGGCGAAGTGGTTCGACGGCTTGCGTAAATGGGCGCAAGACCCGCTGTTGCTGCTGCCCGCCATCACGGCCAAGGCGTGGGAACGCTTGACGCCGTTCGGCATCGAGGATGCGTTTGCCAAGAGTTTCACGGCGCAGGTGCCCGAATGCTTCGAGCATACGGAGGCACTGGGGATCGCCCTGGCGGGTATCACGCCGCTGGCGCACAAGCTGCACCTGCATGCGGCGGCGGCCATCGCGCGGCGCATGGATCAGTTAAAACGCCAGTCGCGCCAGTTCGGTTTTGCCGACATGCTGCAGCGCCTGCACGACGCGCTGGCCGGCGAGAATGGCGCGGCCCTGCGCCAGCGCATCATCGACCAGTATCCGCTGGCCATGGTCGATGAATTCCAGGATACGGCGCCCGCCCAGTACCAGATTTTCAACCTGCTGTACCGGATTGCCGACAACGATCCGGCTCTGGGCCTGTTCCTGATCGGCGACCCGAAGCAGTCGATCTACGGCTTTCGCGGCGCCGACATCCAGAGCTACCTGGCGGCGCGCCGCGCGACCACGGGACGCCACTACCAGCTGGGCACCAACTACCGTTCGACGGCCCCGCTGGTGGCGGCCGTCAACCAGCTGTTCCTGCACGCGGAGCGCGACGAGGTGCCGGCCGGCGCCTTCCGCTACCGTAAAGGGGGCGAGAATCCGCTGCCGTTCGAGGCCGTCGACGCCAAGGGCCGCGCCGAACACCTGGTGAACGTCAGCGGTCCGCTGCCGGCCCTGCTGGCCGCCTGCGCCAGCGATGAAGCGCTGCGCGGCGACAGCTACCGCGAGTATTTCGCACAGCACTGCGCCGAACACATCGTCGCCATGCTGGGCGACCCGCAGGCCGGTTTTACGGGCCCCGATGGTTTTACGCGCTTGCAGCCGGCTGACGTGGCCATCCTCGTGCGCGACCGCAAGGAGGCGGCCGCCATCCGCCACGCACTGGCGCGCCGCCGTGTCGCCAGCGTCTACCTGTCCGACAAGGATTCCGTCATCGACAGCGAGGAAGCGCAGGACGTGCTGCGCTGGCTGGCGGCGCTGGCCAACCCGCTCGACGGGGGACTGGCGCGCGCCGCGTTTGCCACGCGCACGATCGGCCTGTCGCTGGGCGAGCTGGCGCGCCTGTCGAGCGATGAGCTGGAATGGGAACGCAGGATCGAGCAGCTGAAGGCTCTGCACCTGATCTGGCAGCGCCAGGGCGTGCTGGCCATGCTGCGCCGTTTTATCCATGAATTGCAGCTGCCGGCCATGCTGCTGCAGCAGACGGGCGGCGAGCGGCGCTTGACGAATCTGCTGCACCTGGCCGAATTGCTGCAATCGGCCAGCCGCCAGCTCGATGGCGAGCAGGCGCTGATACGTTGGCTGGCCGAGCAGATCGCCGGCGAAGGAGAAAACGGCGACGAGCGCGTGCTGCGCCTGGAAAGCGATGCGGAGCTGGTGAAGGTCATCACCGTGCACAAATCCAAGGGGCTCGAATATCCGCTCGTGTATCTGCCGTTCGCCGTCACGGCGCGCAAGGTGGATAAACGCAACCGCAGCTTCTTCGAGTATGCGGGCGACGATGGCGAACGCCGCCTCGACCTGTCCTTGTCCGACGAGGCCATGGCGTTTGTGGAAGAAGCGCGCATCGAGGAAGACTTGCGCCTGCTGTACGTGGCCCTGACGCGGGCGCGCCACTTCCTGTGGCTGGGCGTGGCCGCCCAGGCGGCGCGCAAGGCGGGCGAGAACACCTTGCACGAATCGGCGCTCGGCTACCTGCTGACGGGCGGCGACAAGCTGCCGTTCGACCAGCTGCTGCTGCGCTGGCAGCAGGTGGCGGGCAGCTGCGACGCCATCTATGTCAGCACCTTGGGGCAGCCCGACGCCTGCACGGTGCTGGACCGGGTGGAGCGGCGGCCCGAGTTGCGTCCCGCGCCCGTGTTCACGGGCGAATTCGAGCGCGACTGGTCGGTGGGCAGCTTCACGTCGCTGACGCGCCAGATCGGCGCCGTGGCGGCCGCGCACGTGCCGCAGCGGGCGCTGGAAGAAACCTTGCTGGAAGATGGCACGGCTGTCGCCGTGGTCACGCCGATGCACATGGGCGACGCGCCCTGGCACCGCTTCCCGCGCGGCTCCGTGCCCGGCAATTTCCTCCACGAGCAGCTTGAGTGGATGGGCAGCGAAGGGTTTGACAGCGTCCACGATGACAACTTCGACACGCGCCTGGCCGCGCGCTGCGAGCGCTCGGGCTGGGGCCACCGCCAGGACGACGCCATCGCCTGGCTCAGGGAAATCGCCATCACGCCGCTGCCGCTGCTCTATGCCTCGCTGTCGCAGTTGGACAGCACCCTGTCCGAGATGGAGTTCTGGTTCCCCAGCGAGCATCTGTCCACGGCGGCGCTCGACCAGCTGTGTACGCGTTTGCTGCTCGACGGCACACCGCGTCCCGTGCTGCCGCGGCGCCAGCTGCACGGCATGCTGAAAGGCTTTGCCGACCTGGTCATCGAACGGGATGGCCGCTACTGGGTGCTCGACTACAAGTCGAATGCGCTGGGCGCCAACGACGCGGCCTACCATAAGCAGGCGCTGGCGGCCGGCATGGCGCAGCACCGCTACGATATCCAGGGCGCCATCTACATGCTGGCCTTGCACCGGTTGCTGAAAAGCCGCTTGGGCGACGCCTACGATCCGGCCGAGCACCTGGGCGGTGCCATCTTCCTGTTTTTGCGCGGCATCGCGAATGCGGACACGCATGGCTGCTACTGGCTGGCGCCGCAGCTGGAACTGCTGGACGGCCTCGATCAACTGTTAGAAGAAACGGAACACCATGCAGCATAACGCGCAGTTGGATACCCTGCAGATGGATGCCTTGTTCAGCCATATCGACGGCGTTGCCGAGGCGGGGCACCTGCGCCGCCTGAGCGCCGCGTTTGCCCGCTTCATCGGCACGCTGGACGAGGGCGCGCCGAATGCGTCCGCCGTGGCCGTGGCCTGCGTCGTGCTGTCCGAGCTGGAAGGGCGGGGGCACAGCTGTCTGATGCTGTTTGAGCTGGCCAGCGAACCGTCGCAGCTGCTGGGCTGGAGCGAAGAGCTGTGGCATGGCGTGCTGGCCGTCTCCGGTCCGCTGCCAGGCAGCGTCGAGGGCTGGCGCGCGCTGCTGGCCGGCGCGCCGCAGGTGTGGACGGTGGGCGAGGACGACGTGCGCCAGCCGCTGGTGCTCGATGGCGACCGCCTGTATTTGCGCCGCTACTGGCGCGACGAAACCCTGGTGGGTGAAAAAATCGCCGCGCGTGCACAGGATTTGACGAATCCGCCGCTGGCGCAGGTGCGGCAATGGCTCGACATCCTGTTCGACCAGCCCACGCAGGACGGTGGGCCGGACTGGCAAAAAGTGGCATGCGCCATCGCCTTGCGCGGCAAGGTGGCCATCATCACGGGCGGCCCGGGGACGGGCAAGACCTACACGGTGGCCAGTTTGCTCACCTTGCTGTTTGCCGTGTCGCCGCAGCCGGAGCAGCTGCGCATCGCGCTGGCCGCGCCGACCGGCAAGGCGGCCGCGCGGCTGAAGCAGTCGATCGACAAGGCCCTGGAAGGCTTGGCTGCCAAGGCGGGCGATGCGCTGCCCCTGCTGGAACTGGCGCGGCGTATGGGCGCGGCGCGCACCCTGCATAGTTTGCTGGGCGCGCGACCCGATACGCGCGCCTTTGCCCACCACGCGGGCAATCCGCTCGACGTCGACGTGCTGATCGTCGATGAAGCGTCGATGGTGCACCTGGAAATGATGGCGTCCGTGCTCGACGCCTTGCCGCCCACGGCGATCCTGATACTGCTTGGCGACAAGGATCAATTGGCGTCCGTGGAAGCGGGCGCCGTGCTCGGTGACTTGTGCCACGACGCGCAGGCGGGCGGCTACACGCCGGCTACCATCGCGTATGCGCATGCGGCCAGCGGCGTGGCCATTCCGCCCGACTTCGCGGGGGCCGCTGGCGCGCTGGCGCAGCAGACGGTGATGCTGCGCCACAGCCACCGTTTCAGCGGTCCGATCGGCGAGCTGGCCTTGGCCGTGAATGGCGGCAGGCCCGATCTTGCCAGGGCCTGTTTCGCCAGCGACAGCGGCGGCCAGCTGGCGTGGGGCGTGAGCGCGCAGCCGGACGAGGTGCTGCGCCTGGCCTTGCGTGGCCGCGCGGACGCGCCGGGCGGCTACCAGCCCTACCTGGCACTGGTGAATGCGGGCGAAGCGGCGTACGCGCAGCATGACGACTGGGTGCGCGCCGTGCTGCATGCGTTTGAGTCGTTCCGCATCCTGTGCGCCGTGCGCGAGGGCGAGTGGGGCGTGGCCGGCTTGAACACGGCCATCGAACTGCGGCTGGAAAAGGAAGGCTTGATACGTCGCAGCGAATGGTATGTGGGCCGTCCCGTGATGGTCACGCGTAACGATTACGGTACGGGCGTGTTCAATGGCGACATCGGCTTGACCCTGCGCGATCCGGCGCGGCCCGGTTCATTGCGCGTGTACTTCCTGGAAGGCGAGAACGTGCGCAGCGTGCTGGCCACGCGCTTGCGCCATGTGGAGACGGCGTTCGCCATGACCGTGCATAAATCGCAGGGTTCGGAATTCCGCCACACGGTGCTGGTGCTGCCCCAGGAAGGCGGCGCCATGCTGGCGCGCGAACTGGTCTACACGGGCATCACGCGCGCGCGCGACTTCTTTACCCTCGTCTCGCCCACGCAAGCCGTGCTGTTCGACGCGATTCTGCGCCGTACGCAGCGGGCCAGCGGCTTGAGAGGGCTGATCGGCGGATAGGGTTTGACAGGTTTCCATGTGGAAATATATGTGTTGCATTCCGAATATTGATGATAATTGTTCCGATTTTTGTGTGAAAATGCTTTCATAGAGAAAGTAGTGCAAAGCACTGTTTCTCGTCACTCAAATCGAAACGAGGAGTCCATCATGTTGTCTTCCCTTCGCACGCGGCTGGTGCTCATCTGCGTGGCCATCGTCGTATTGTCCATGCTCGCCTTGTCGGTCGCCAATTACGTCACCACACGCAGCAGCATGCTGGCGTCATCGGACCAGCAGATGCAGCAGCTGCTGCAAAGCCAGTCGGCCGTGCTGGCGCAATGGGTCGATGGCAAGAAAAAGGTCATGGCGTCCGTCGTCATGTCGGCCGAGACGCCCGATCCGCTGCGCGCCTTCGAGATCGCGGAAAAGGCTGGCGATTTTGCGGAAGTGTTCATCGGCTACGCGGACAAGCGTTCCGTGTTTACCCATCCGGGCCGCCCGGCCGATTTCGACCCCACGGCGCGCGCCTGGTATACGGACACGGTCAAGGCGGGCGTGCCGATGCTCACGCCGCCGTATGTGGACGCGGCCAGCCACAAGCTCGTGGTGTCGTTTACGGCGCCCGTCGGGCCGAAACAGGCATTAGTGGGCGTGGCGGGCGCGGACGTGCTGCTCGATACGGTGATCGCCAACGTGGTGGCGATCAAGCCGACGCCGCACAGCTTTGCCTTCCTCGTCGACCAGAGCGGCATCATCATCGCCCACGCGAACAAGGACCTGAGCTTGCAGCCGGTGGCGAAACTCGATGCGTCGCTGTCGGCCGCACAGGTCAACCGGCTGGAAAGCGCGCGCACGAGCGAGGCCGTGCGATTGAACGAGCGCGACGGCAAGCTGTACGTCACGCGCGTGGCCGGCACCGACTGGCTGCTGGCCGTGGTGCTCGACCAGCAGGAAGCCATGCAAGCCTTGCAGACGATGCTGACGACGGCCACCGTCACGGCCGCGCTGCTGACCGGGCTGGCCGCGCTGCTGCTGTCGCTGCTGGTGTTCAAGATGCTCAAGCGCCTGGAACTGGTGCGCGACGCGCTCGACGATATCGCCTCGGGCGAGGGCGACCTGACTCTCCGCCTCGACGCTTCCGGCGTGGACGAACTGGCGCAGATCGCCGGCGCCTTCAACCGCTTCATCGACAAGATCGCCGCCGTGCTCGTAAAAATCCGCACGGCCAGCGAGTCGGTCAAGGTATCGTCGTCGGAAATCGCCGCCGGCAACCAGGACCTGTCGTCGCGCACGGAGCAGCAAGCGAGTTCGCTGGAAGAGACGGCCGCCTCGATGGAGGAGCTGACCAGCACCGTCAAGCAAAATGCCGACAATGCGCGCCAGGCCAACCAGATGGCGCAATCGGCATCCGGCGTGGCGAGCAAGGGCGGCCAAGTGGTGGCGCAGGTGGTCGATACCATGGCCTCGATCAACGATTCGTCGAAGAAGATTGTCGACATCATCAGCGTCATCGACGGCATCGCCTTCCAGACGAATATCCTCGCGCTCAATGCGGCCGTGGAAGCGGCACGCGCGGGCGAACAGGGACGGGGCTTTGCCGTGGTGGCGACGGAAGTGCGCAGTTTGGCCCAGCGTTCCGCAGGGGCGGCCAAGGAAATCAAGCTGCTGATCGACGATTCGGTGGGCAAGGTCGATTCTGGCGCGCGCCTCGTCGACGAGGCCGGCGCGACGATGCAGGAAATCGTCGACAGCGTGCGCCGCGTCACCGACATCATGGGCGAGATCACGGCCGCCAGCGTCGAGCAAAGTTCGGGCATCGAACAGGTGAACCAGGCGATCGCGCAGATGGACCAGGTGACGCAGCAGAACGCTGCCCTGGTGGAAGAGGCGGCCGCCGCAGCGGAAAGCCTGCAAGACCAGGCCAGTACCCTGGCGCAGGTGGTGGGCGTGTTCAAGCTCGATGAAGGGCAGGCGCCGGCGCCTGTCAAACCGGTGGCGCGGGCAGCCATCGCGCCGCGCATCGCCAGCCGGCCAGCACCGGCGCCCGCCGCCAAGCCGGAACGCAGCGAGGAGTGGGAAACTTTCTAAGTAGCGTTCAAGCGCGCCGTGGCGCCAGGGTCGGCGCCATCTGTTTCGCCACCTCGAAAAAAGCGTTGGTGGCCGGCGTGTTCTGGCGCCGGTCGCGCACGGCCAGGCCCACCTTGCGGCTGACGGGGGGATTCAAGGGCAGGGCGACCAGCTCCGGATACTGCTCGCGCAGCCGCTGGGGCAGGGCCAGTTCTGCCACGATGGACAGGCCGTCGCCGCGGCTGACCATGTCGAGGATGGTGATCACCTGGCTGATGCGGTAGGGCACCTGCGGCTGCAGCCCCGCGTTGGCGAACAGCGGCTCGATCAGGCAGGCGCAGCCCGCCTCGGACATGATGAACGGCCCTTCGCACAATTGGGCCAGGGTGATGGACGTTTCGCTGGACAGTGCATGGCTGCGCGGCACCAGCGCCATCATCTGGTCTTCCACCAGCGGCGCCGTATCGAAACGTTCGTCGGGCAGCACGACGAAGCCCACGTCGACCCGCCGCTCGCGTATCCACTGCACCACTTCATGGTCGGCGCCTTCGTCGATGCGCAGGTCGATGCCCGGATAGCGCAGGCGGAATTGCGCCGTGATGGCCGGCAGCAGATTCAGGGATGACGTGGGGCCGAATGAGCCGATACGTAGGCTGCCCTGGCGCTGGCCCAGCACGTCGGCCGCTTCCTGGCGCATGGCTTCGGATAGCCCGAGGATTTCGCGCGCGCGGACCAGCAGCTGGCGGCCCACGTCGGTCAGCTCGGCCGAGGCCTGGTGGCGCACGATCAGGTCCACGCCCATCTCCTTTTCCAGCGCCTTCAAGGCGTGCGAGACGGCCGACTGGCTGATGCCCAGCTGCGCGGCGGCGGCGGAAAAGCCGTGCAGTTCAGCCACCAAGGTAAAAATTTCCAGTTGCGTGAAGGTCATGGTGTGGTTTCTTTGTGCTATGAGTATTTACTCATTATTTCATGAGTTGATATTAGTATTAATATATATCTGCAGCATCCGCTGCACAAGCGACATCATAGGACTTTCCATGCGCACTACCGCCATACCTTCCGCCGCCTTGCCTTCCGTGCAATCGCCGCTCGTCTACCTGAAACTGATTTTCGTCGCCCTGTTCTGGGGCGGCACTTTTATCGCGGGGCGCGTGCTGGCGCAGCAGATGCCGCCCATGACGGCTGCCAGCGGACGCTTCGGCGTGGCCGTGCTGTTGCTCGTCGTGCTGGCCTGGAAACTGGAAGGGGGCTTGCCGAGCCTGGACCGCAAGCAGCTGATGACGACGGCGGCCCTGGGCCTGACGGGCATCTTCTTGTACAACCTGTGCTTCCTGGCCGCGCTGTCGCGCATGCCGGCGGGGCGCACGGCTTTATTTGTCGCGCTGAACCCCATCGTCACGGCGCTGGCCTCGGCCATGCTGTTCCGCGAACGGCTCGGATCGTTCAAGTGGCTGGGCATCATGCTGGCGTTCTGCGGCACGGCCATCGTCATCACGCGCGGCGACCTTGCCGGCGTGCTGCACGGTAACGGCGGCGGCATCGGCGCCGGTGAAATCTTCATGTTTTGCGGTATTTCCAGCTGGGCCGCCTACACCCTGATCGGCCGGGTCGCGCTGAAGGGCTTGTCGCCGATCGCCGCCACCACGTATGCATCGATGTGGGGCCTGGCCTTTTTGCTGGTGGGGGCGGCCGTGGAATTTCCGAGCGTGCCATGGCACAGCTTCGGCTGGCAAGTGTGGGCCGCCATTGGCTACCTGGGCGTGTTCGGCACGGTGATCGGCTTTGTCTGGTATTACGAGGGCGTCAAAGCGCTGGGGCCGTCGCGCACGGCCGTGTTCAACAACCTCGTGCCCGTGTTCGGCATCGTGCTGGCGGCGGCGCTGCTGGGCGAGCCGGTGCTCGCCTCGATGCTGGTGGGCGGGGCGGTGACGATTGCCGGCGTCATCATGACCAACCGGCAAGCGAAATAGTTCCGGGGGCAGACCCGTCGGGTCTGACCCCAGCATTCAGCCGTGCTTAACGGGCGCGGCGGCGCTTCGATGGCTTCGCCGGCGCTTTTTTATGCCGGCTGACCGAGGCGCGCATCACCTTCGGCTCTTCGATGCCGTTCTCGGCCGCCAGCATGCGGCGGATGTTGACGGCGTCCATGGCGCGCACGGAATTGGCGCGCGCGTTGAGCAGGATCATCGTGGCGAACTTGCCGGCCGACTTGATGCGCATGATCAGGCAGCGGCCCGCTTCATTCGTGTAGCCCGTCTTCGACAGGCCGATGTCCCAGCCCTTGGCGCCCACCAGGCGGTTCGTGTTGTGGTATTCCACGTCGCGGCCCTTGATCTGGATGACGTCCTTCGAATCCGTGGTGATGCGGCTGATTTCCGGGTAGCGCGAGGCGGCCACGGCCATCTTGACGAGGTCGGCCGCCGTCGACTGGTTGTTCGGCGACAAGCCCGTCGGTTCTTCGATCACGGTCTGGCGCATGCCCAGGGCCTTGATCTTGGCGTTGACGGCCACGGCAAACGCCGTCGGGCCGCCGGGGAAGGTACGCGCCAGCGAGGCGGCGGCGCGGTTGTCGGATGACATCAGCGCCAGTTGCAGCACGTCGTGGCGGCTCAGGGTGGCGCCCACGGGCACGCGCGAGGTGCTGTGCTTCAGGGTATCGACGTCCTCGCGGTCGATGCTGATCTCTTCCTCCATGTTCGCCTTGGAGTCGAGCACGACCATGGCTGTCATGAGTTTGGTCAGCGAGGCGATGGGCACCACCACGTTGGAGTTTTTTTCAAGCAAGACTTTGCCTGTACCGTCTTCGACCACCAGTATCGACTGGGAACCGAAGGGCACGGCGATGGCCGCTGTCGAAAGCGTCATCAGCACCGCGGCGAACATTTTTTTGAGCATGGGATTGTATGTGGAAAAGCAGTTTTGGGGCGCCATCGTGGGCGCTGCGCGCAAATCCGGAACGGGGTCGCGCGGGGACGCGGCGTGTATCTCGGATGCAATATTTGCCAAGCTTAGACAATACCATTAAAGATCAAGCGATGTCTACGGTACAGGCCCGTAACAGGCGGCGTTGCGGCCAATTTGGCAAATAAAAACGGCTATTCTTGCCGTAGTGAAAATTGTTACGCAATTATTGATTTCACCTTGGAAACTTCGTATGATTTGAGCAATATTGATGACGAGGGCCAGGCAGGCGCCGCACGCTTCGTCGTTGATGCCTGCCGCTTCGTGCTTCGTCGCCCCGCGCTATGCCCTGCAACAGGGGCGCCGTAGACTGCGTTCATGCCTGAATCACAGACCACGGAGAACGCATCGTGTTAAAAAAATATACGGACTGGTACCGCAGTGTCGATGAGGAATCGCTGCTGGT
The DNA here is from genome assembly GCF_019345575.1 of Janthinobacterium sp. NKUCC08_JDC. Lineage (NCBI taxonomy): Bacteria > Pseudomonadati > Pseudomonadota > Betaproteobacteria > Burkholderiales > Oxalobacteraceae > Janthinobacterium > Janthinobacterium sp. NKUCC08_JDC. The sequence goes on from NZ_JAHKQW010000003.1 coordinate 342,510, forward strand.
GCTGAAACACCCAGAGATGGCGGAGCAGGTCCAGGGACGGATGCGCCGCTACATCGCCATGAAGCTGGTCAAGCTGACGCCGATCGAGCGCCAGCAGTTGCACGATTTCCTGCTCAAGTACCGCGGCGCCGGTTTTTACATCGCCGCTTTCAAGCTGATGCTGTTGTTCAGCGCCATCGGCGTCGCACTGCACTTGCTGCTGCCAGCCAAGTTCGAATTGCTCAAGGCCCTGGTCTTCAGCAACGGCCTGGGGTTTGCGCTGGCGTGGGGCCTGGTGGGCGTCTGGTTCAATTACCGCAGTTCCGTGCGCAACAAGCTCAAGAAACTCTTGCTGATCGTGTCGACCTGCGTGGCCGGCGTGGCCGTTGGCGTGCTGATGGCCGGCCTCAGCGATACCGGTTCCATGGACATGGCCTTCGAGCGTTTGCTGCGCGTGGGCGGCACGGCCTTGCTCGTGGCTTGCCTGTTTTACATGGTGCCGCTGGCGATCGTGACCACCTGGCGCAACCGCCAGTACGAAGCGCTGACGGTGCAGCTGCAGCAGGATGCCGAGCGCGATCGTCTGGCACGCGAACTGAGCGAATCGCAGCTGCGCCTGCTGCGCGCGCAGATCGAGCCGCATTTCCTGTTCAATACCTTGGGCGCCGTGCAACAGCTGGCCGAACAGGGCGCGCAAGGCGCCGGCAAGGCCGCGGCATTGACGGCCGACCTGATCGCCTTCCTGCGCGCCAGCCTGGCGGAGATGCGCAGCGAGCAAGTGCCCTTGCAAAGCGAGTTCGACATGGTGGCGGCGTATTTGCGCGTGATGCAGGCACGCATGGGCTCGCGCCTGCGCTATGCGCTGGACCTGCCGGCCGAGTTTGCGCACGCGACGATACCCAGCATGATCTTGCTGACCTTGGCGGAAAACGCCATCAAGCACGGTATTGAACCATCGTTGCGCGGCGGCGAGATCCGCCTGTCGGCGCTGCGGGTGGACGGCATGCTGCGCCTGCGCGTGCAGGATACGGGCATGGGTTTGCCTGCCAGCGGCGCCGACAGCGCACAGGGCGGCGGACTGGGCCTGGAAAACGTGCGCAGCCGGCTATTGCTGTCCGATCCGTCCGCCAGCCTGAGCCTGCACGACGACGGCGAGGAGGGCGGCGTGACCGCTGAAATATTGCTACCCATCAAAATTGCATCGAGCCTGAAAGACCCTGCCGCATGAATCCCACCATCCTGATTGCCGAAGACGAACCCCTGATGCGCGAGCGCCTGCAAATGCTGCTGGCGCAAGCCTGGCCCGAAGCGCACGTCGTGCTGGTGGCGGAAAACGGCAACGATGCCTGGGACGGTTTCCTCGAGCATGAGCCGGACGTGGTCTTTCTCGACATCCGCATGCCGGGCCTGTCGGGCCTGGAAGTGGCCGAGCGCATCGGCAAGCGCGCCCATGTGGTGTTCGTCACGGCCTACGACCAGTACGCCGTCGACGCGTTCGACGCGGGCGCCGTCGACTACCTGCTCAAACCCGTGCAGGCCGAGCGCTTGCAGCGGGCGCTGGCACGGCTGCGCGACAAGCTCGGCGCCCAGCCTGCCGACATGGCCAATTTACTGCAGTCGCTGCGTGCGGCCTTGCCGGCGCCGCCGCGCGACAAGTTGAAATGGATCAAGGCCAGCGTGGGCAAGCAGATCCGCCTGATCGACATCGACGACGTGCTGTTCTTCCAGGCCGACACCAAGTACACGCGCGTGGTGCTGGCCGGTTCGGAAGCGCTGGTGCGCACGCCATTGAAGGATTTGCTGGGCGGCCTCGATCCGGAACAGTTCTGGCAAATCCACCGCGGCACCATGGTCAACGTGAAAGCCATCGAGGCGGCTGAACGCATCGACGCCGAGCGCATGCAGGTGCTGGTGCGCGGCAGCACGGAAAAGCTGCCCGTCAGCCGCACGTTTACGTATCTGTTCCGCGATTAGCGATTAGCTGGCAAGGCAAACGCCGCGCGCTTACTGGATCTTGGCGATCGACACTTCCGTCGATTTGACCAGCGCGATGACTTCGCTGCCCACTTTCAAGTCCAGGTCCTTGATCGAGCGCGAGGTGATCACCGACGTGACGATGCCGTGCGGCGTTTCCACGTCCACTTCCGAAACCACGGGTCCAAAGATGATTTCCTTGATCTTGCCGCGAAACTGGTTGCGTACATTCACTTCCGAGATAGCCATGATATTTCCTTTGTGCCCGTAATACGCCATGCGGCGCGACAAGGCCAGAGTACGGCCCGCGCACGCTTTTGACCACGAATCGATGCGCATATCGATATGCGCAAAGCGTGCGCCAGCACTGACGCTAGCACTTTATTCGCCTATACTTGGCTGCAACATCCTGGAGGTTTGCCATGCGTCCATTGCCCTTGCTGCTGCTCTTGCCCTCATTTGCCGTGCTGGCGCAACCGGTCGCGGCGCTGCAGCCGATGGCTTTCCTGGCCGGGCATTGCTGGAAGGGCGAGTTTGCCGGTGGCAAGCAAACGGATGAGCACTGTTTCCAGTGGCTGTACGGCGGGCAGATGCTGCGCGACGTGCACACGGTGCGCAGTCCCGACAAGCCCGACTACGTGGGCGAAACCACGTATTACCACGATCCCGCCGCAAACAAGGTCGCCTTCCTGTATCTGGAAAACAGCGGCGGCCATAGCCGCGGCACGATGCAGCCGGTAGACGACGGGCTCGACTTTCCCGCCACCGACTATGTGGGCGCCAAGGGCAAGACCTTGACCTACCGCGTGCGCTGGACACCATCGGGCGATGCCTATGAGGCCGCCAGCGAGATGCTGCTGGACGGGCGCTGGGTGCCGCAGTTCAAGCTGCTGCTGAAGAAGCAGTAAGGCTGGTTTCCCCTTATTCCAGTTCCGGCTTGGCCTGCGTGGCATCCCTGTGGCTGTATGGATAAGCAGTACCCGGGAGCAAATCCACCGCCAGTACCGACTTGCATTGGTCCATGACTTCCTTGTAGTGCTGCCACATTTCCACATACTTCTTCGGATGATTGATAAAGGTGATGCACATATCGGTCAAGTGCCCCTTGTTCAAGATCATCTTGACGATGTCGGTACTGGCCCTGGCAAGGTATTCTGCCGTTCCTGCATTGATGGTACTGGCACCGGGCTGGCTTTGCGCCAGCTTGTCGGCCAGTTCCTCTTCGAGCGCGACACGCTCGGCCTGTGCTTGCGCCAGCCCCGCGTTCGTCTCCACCTGCCCGGCCTTGCCGTCCGTGGCGCTGGCGGAACTTGCACCTTCCTGGGCGGTCTTAAGCATGACGACTTCCTTGTCCGTGGTGGCCAGGGCCGTTGGTTTGACTTGAACGGCGGCATCGGCATTGGCTTGCAGGGCTTGTTCTTTTTTGATGGCAAGATCCAGTTTCGCTTGCGTTGCCAGGGCATCCTGGGATGCCTTGAGGCGCCGTTGTGCCTCTGCGGTTATGTCGGTATGGTCTGCCAGCACCGGCTGGCGCGCCACCACGGCGCCAGTCAGTTGCTCGATGGCCAGGATACCCAAGGTCAGGTCTTGCGAACGCTCCATGAGCAGCATGACGTCAGCATCGTTGAGCCATTTGTTTTGCGCGTATTCGCAGATATTGAACAGTTGCTGACGCATCAGGGTGATGCTTTGGGAGTGCAGGCCCACGCTGGCTGCATTGGCGCGCAGGGCATTCGAGACGGCGGCGCTGTCGGGGCCGGCGCTGAGGGTGCCGCCGAAGGAGGAGGCATACGATTGCAGGGCATCGGGTGTCGGCTCGGCACAGGCTTTGCCATCTTGCGTGACATGAATGACGCGCTGGGCCGCATCGAGGTGGACGGCCATGCCAGCGCCTGGCAAGTCGGTCGTGCGGTGGATGGTGTGCAGGTTGGCACAGGCCGATAGCGCCAGCAGGAGGGAAGCGCTCGCGGCCATGCGCAAGGGCTTGTTGCCTGCATGGATCAACTGGAGAGTGTGGCGACCGGTATCGATTGAAGGCATGATGCTGCTCCTTGATGAGAACGAGGTTGGGGAGAACACTGGCGATGGCATGCGCATGGCGGCAGCCGTCGATGCCATGGTGCGTGCCGGCCCGTTGCCACGCATCCTTCAAGTGAAGGATGCGGTACTGGTTTGCCGTTTTTTTTACAGGTAGGGCAATGATGGACAAGGAAGGCGCGGATCCCGTTATCGCCGCCTTTTACCGGGCGGCATTGGAACCGCCGCAGTGGAGCGTGGCCATGCGCGCGTTCGCCCGGCTGGCGGGCGGCGATGTGGCTTGCTGTTTCCTGAAGGCGGAAACGGGCGAGGTGCCGTCGCGCGGCTATGTGACCGGGCTGGACCAAAGCGCCTGGGAGGACGGCTACCGGCGCTACTACCATGCGCTTGATCCCGGCTATGCGGTGCTCACGCGCGGGCCGCCCGGGCGCATGCATCTGATGCAGGATTATTTCAGCGAGCAGGCCGTGGCGCGCAGCGAGTATTTCCAGGATTTCTATTTGCGCGCGGGCGTGCGCTATTCGTGCAGCGGCGTCGTGCGCGACAACGGCGCGCTCACCATCCTGTCCGCGCACCGTGCTGCGGGCCAGGGCCCCTATGACGCGAACACGCGCGCCCAGCTGCAGCGCGTGCTTGACCATCTGCCGAATGTTTTTTGCCTGCGCGATACGGCGCAGCAAGCCCAGGCGCATGGCGCGCTGGCCTGGGAGGCGCTCGATGCCTTGCCGCGCGCCATCTTGCTGGCCGATGCCTGCCTGCGGCTGGTTTTCATGAACCTGGCGGCGGAGCGCTTGCTGGCCGCGACGTCACCGCTCGCCTCCGTGATCACCTTGCATGGCGGTAAGGTGGCTGTGCGCGTGAGCCAGCTGCAACAGCAACTGGCGCAGCGCGTGCGGCAGGCTTGCGTCGGACTGGCGTGCCACCGTCCCGCTCCCTTGTATGCGAGTGACGCAGACGGCCGGCCGGCGCTGGAAATCGGCATCCTGCCGCTGCCCGTGCGTATCGGCCCGGCAGACGGGGAGGGCGCCAGCCTGGCCATGCTGTCCTTGCGGCCACTGTTCAGGAGCGCGCGGCGGCATTGGCCCGGCGCGGCCGAGCGGCCATGCGGCTTGACGGGCGCGGAGTGGTCGCTGGCGCTGGCCCTGGCCGACGGCATGGAGCCAGCCGAGTACGCGCAGCGCCAGGGCGTGTGCATCAGTACCGTACGCAGCCAGATCCAGGCCATCCTGGCCAAGACAGGCACGCACCGCAGCAGCGAGATCGCCAGCCTGTTCAGCGCGCTTGAATGGCACGCTGGCGCGCAGCCATAAAAAAACCGGGACATGTCCCGGTTTTGTGCTGGTATGGCGAAGATTACTTCTGATAAATCTTGTCGAACTCGCCGCCATCGTCAAAGTGTTTCTTTTGCGCTTGTTTCCAGCCGCCAAACACGTCATCGATGGTGAACAGCGTGATCGGCTTGAAGCTGGCCGCGTATTTCTTGGCGACTGCGGCCGAACGGGGGCGCAGATAGTGCTTGGCGACCAGTTCCTGGCCGGCTTCCGAATACAGGTATTGCAGGTAGGCCGTGGCTTCCTTGCGGATGCCGCGGCGGTCGACGACCTTGTCGACGACGGCCACCGGGGACTCTGCCAGGATGGAGATGCTTGGATACACGACTTCGAAGTTGTCGCCGAATTCGGCGCGCACCAGTTGTACTTCATTTTCAAACGTCACCAGCACGTCGCCGATTTCACGCTGCGTGAAGGTAGTTGTGGCGCCACGGCCGCCGCCGTCCAGCACGGGTACGTTCTTGAACAGCTTGGTAACGAGGTCGCGCGCCTGCGCTTCGCTGCCGCCTTTTTTCACGGCATAGCCCCATGCCGCCAGGTAGGTGTAGCGGCCATTGCCCGAGGTTTTCGGGTTCGGCACGATGACCTTGATGCCGGGCTTGGCCAGGTCGTCCCAATCCTTGATGCGTTTCGGGTTGCCTTTGCGCACCAGGTACACCATGGTCGAATAAAACGGCGCCGCATTGTTCGGGAATTTCTTGGCCCAGTCGGCCACCACGAGTCCGCGGTCGACGAGGATATCGATGTCATTGGCCTGGTTCATGGTCACGACGGACGCTTCCAGGCCATCGGCGACGGAGCGCGCCTGCTTGCTTGAGCCGCCGTGCGACTGCTTGATGGTGATGGTTTCGCCCGTTTTGGCTTTCCAGTCAGCAATAAATGCGGGGTTCACATCCTTGAACAGTTCGCGCATCACGTCGTAAGAGGCGTTCAGCAAGACCACGGGTTCGGCGGCGCTGGCCGCCATGGGCAGGCTCATGGCGGCAGCGGACGCGGCCAGGGCGCTGGCCAGGAACCAGCGGCGCGAGCGTTGGGTGAGCGTCGCTGCGGTGGTCGATACGGCGTTGGAATGGGTCATGTTGAACTCTTGTTGTGAGAATAGATAGACATAGTCTAAAATTCCGGCCGGAAAAGAAACGAATTTTTCGTAATATGCTTAGATTTGATTCCCGTTTACGCTAAAAAACAGATATCGATTTTTGGAAACATTCGTGGGCAAGGCGCGCACCAGCACTTAGTCTGCAGGCATGGCGCCATAGGCAAAACCGGTCTGTGGCGTGCGGCAAAAAACCCGATTGCGCCGCTTGGTGTATAGTCGAATCGCACGATACAGGGGTAAAACCGCCTGCATCGGCAACTGGAATATTTTGTGAGCGTACATGAGTCTTGAAATTCGTATTGCAACACCGACCGACGCTTTCGAGGCGTGCAACGTATTACGACGCTCCATCGTCGAATGCTGCAGCCTCGATCATCGGGACGATCCGGCCATCCTGGAAGCCTGGCTGGGCAATAAAACACCGCAGATGGTGGCGTGCTGGTTCGCGTCGCCCACCAATTTTTCGCTGGTCGCAGTCGAGGCGGGCGCCGTGGTCGGCGTCGGCTTGCTGACGCGCGCCGGCAAGTTGGCTCTGTGCTACCTGCTGCCCGAGGCGCAAGGCCGCGGCGCGGGCAAGGCGCTGGTGGAGCAGCTGGAAGCGCAGGCGCGCGAGTGGGGCATCAAGGCCCTGCAGCTGCACAGCACTGCCAGCAGCCAGGCCTTTTTCGTCAAGCGGGGCTATGTCGAGGCGGGCAATGTGCGTTCGCCATATGGCGTGGAAACGATTTTTTGCTGGAAACAGATTGATCCCGCTGGCATTGCCAGTGGCGACCCCAAGCGCAAGCGCTTTTGCAACTGCAATTCGGCCTGACGGCTATCCTGCATTTCAGCCCGCCCATCCGGCGGCGGGCCTTTCCTTCCTTTGAATAGTTCCCCTCAATAACTGATCTGGATATACACGCCTGGTTGCGCGCGATCGTTTGCCGGTAGCAAGGTGCCGCCGGCAAACAGTTTCAGTTCGCCGGGCGCGAAGGCCAGCCAGTCCTCGTTTTGCGTCAGCGGATGCGTGGCGATGACGGCGATGCGGTCGTCCAGATGGTTGTGCTGGCGAAAGTCGATGCTGCGCTTGCAGTCGATCAGTTGCGCTACGGAAAAAGGGTATTCGCGTATTACATAGTGCAGATGCGTGGAGCAGTGGGCAAACAGCAGCTCGCCGTCCGACAGGATGAAATTGAAGCTGCCGTGCGCGGCGATGTCCTTGGCGACCTCGGCGATGGCGGCGCGCAAGTCGGCGCGCGCGGGTTCACCGAGGGGAAACTGCGTGCGCAGGCTGGCCAGCAGGTGGCAAAACGCCTGCTCGCTGTCCGTGTCGCCGCTGGCGCGGTAGTGTGCATTGGCGGGCGCGCGCCACGTTTTCAAGTCGCCATTGTGGGCAAATGACCAGGTCTTGCCCCACAGTTCGCGGGCGAACGGGTGGGTGTTTTCCGGCGCGATGCGGCCCTGCGTAGCCTTGCGGATGTGCGCGACGATGTTTTTCGCCTTCACGGGATGCTGCTTTACCTGGGCCGCCAGCGGCGAATCGATGGCGGCCAGGTGATCCGTCACCAGGGTGCAGCCGCTACTGGAATGGTAGGCGATGCCCCAGCCGTCGCGGTGCTCGTCCGTGCGTCCGCCCCGCTCGGCAAAGCCGGCAAAGGAAAATCCCAGCGCGGCCGGCTTGCTGCTGTTCATTGCGAGTAACTGGCACATGGCGGCCCTTCCTGATGGTATCGGTACATGCGCACAGTAAAGGCGGGCGCCGGGGGCGGGAACGAATGTTTCCGACTATCGTTATGCGCTGGCCGTCGCAATCCTTATGTGCTGGGCGCATATCAAATGGCGAAACCATTCGTTCTCCTTTGCTTGGCGCTGCCTTACTCTGCACACTTTGGCGCCGTCTTCCCCATGAGGGCAGCTGGCGCAGCCCGATGAAGGAGCACGTATGCCATTTCCCGTCCTGAAAAATTACCTGGCCCGCCTGTCGCACCAAACCCAGGCCGGCACCAGCGTCTGGCTCGACGGGGAGGGCAGGGCGCTGGGGCGCTTTTTCAATTGCACCATGACGAGCGCCTTCCAGCCGCTGCGCGAACTGGACAGCGGCAAGCTGGTGGCGTTCGAAGGGCTGGCGCGCAGCGTGTCGAAGGCGGACGAGGGCTTGTCGCTGTGGCGCTTGCTCGACCACGCGGCCAGCGACGACGAATCCGTGGAGCTGGACCGGTTGTGCCGCATGCTGCACGCGATCAATTTCTTTCGCCAGGGCGAAGCGGAGCAGTCGGACCTGTACCTGAACGTGCATGACCGCCTGCTGAGCGCCGTCAGCAGCAATCACGGCCACGCCTTCCAGCGCATCCTCGACGCGCTGGGCTTGCCCATCGAGCGCATCGTGCTGCAATTGCCGACGGTCACGACTAACCAGGGCTGGCTGCTCAATTACGTGGCCGACAATTATCGGCGCAACGGTTTCCGCCTGGCCATCAATGTGGCCAGCGTGCAGGAGGCGACCGGCATGCTGGAGCGCTTGCACCCGCATGCGTTCAAGCTCGACGCGGGCAATCTCAGCGACGAGCAGGCCGTCGCCAGCTTCGTTACTCTCTGCCATGCGGCGAAGATCCGCGTCATTTTCAAGCGCCTCGATACGCCGCCGGCGCTGGCCGCGCTGCAGCGGGTTGCCGCCATCACGGGCTTGCCCATCGTGGCCCAGGGATATTTATTGGACAAGCCGTTGACGGCGCTGGCGCAGGCAAGCCGCCACGTGGCGGCCAGCGCGGCCGCCGCATAGGGCACCGAATACCAAAAATGAGGGTGACACGATAGGCATTGAGGGTTTTTCTTCGCAGCACAATACGCTATAGTATTCCCATCGTTAAATTGGACTGACTATGGCATCGCGCAGAAATTTTCTACATCACGGTATGGGCCTGGCCGCGCTGGGCCTGGTAGCCACTCCTCTCATCGGCTGCGCCTCGCGCACGGCCGCTCCGGCCTCGGCTTCGGCCAGCGCCAAGCCGCGCGCACCGCGCACGGCCGTGCCGCCGCAGCCGACGCAACTGGCCAGCGTCGACCGCTCGATCACGTCGCAGTCGCGCCAGGCCATCACCGAGATGGAACCGCCGCCCGACATCTTCGACGCGCAGGCGCTGGACCTGGAATTCTGGCTCAAGCCCCGCACCCTGGAAGTGGTGCGCCCGGCGAGCAATGAAAAAGCCAAGCTGCTGTACTGGAAAGATGGCGAAGTCATCGATTCGGCTTACCAGGAACTGTGCCACTTGCTGCGCGACGTGAACGGCAAGAAGACGGCGCCGATCGACCCGAAACTGCTGGAAACCCTGTGGGGCACGCAAGCGTTCGTGGCTCGCTACGGCATCGAGCAGCCGCTGGAGATCCTGTCGGGCTACCGCACGGCCGAGTCGAACAGCCGCCTGCGCGAAGCGGGCGTGCCGGCCGCGCGCCAGTCGCTGCACATCTCGGGCCGCGCCGCCGACATCCGCGTGGCGAATCTGAACGCGGAAGTGCTCGGTTCGCTCGTGCGCAGCTTCAAGCAGGGCGGCGTGGGCTTCTATTACCGCAATGGCCCGCGCGGCGGCTGGATCCATGCGGATACGGGCCTCCAGCGCGTCTGGAAAGGTTAAACGAAAGATTAAACACCTGACAAAACCGTCGCGAGCGGTAGTGATTTGTGGCCGAGACGCGCAGCCGTACGAAGGTACGGCGAGCATCGCAGGCCGCAAGGCGCACCGCGCAGTAGGTTTGGTCAGGCGTTTTTAGTCGTAGTGGTAGGGCGGCTCCGGCACGCTGTCGGCGTGGATCAGTTCCAGTTCGCGCAGCTTGGCGGGGCGTTCCCACCAGATGCGCCAGCCACGCCGCTGGTTTTCCAGTACTTCCGGGTGCGTCTGCAGATAGCCGTCGATAAAGCGGGTAAAGTCCGAGACATAGCCGCTGCGGCGGTACGGTAGTCGATGGCGCATGCGCGTCCTCCCATGGTTTTTCCTTTTGACCGCCCTGGCGCGCAAAAGTGCCGCACTTTCCACCGCACTTTCCATATTCCCCATGAAACTGTCCAGCCATAACATCGAACTGTTCCTGGCCGTCGTCGATGGCGGTTCGTTCTCGGCCGCCGCGCGCGCCTTGCGGCGGGCGCCATCGGCCGTCAGCATGGCGATGGCCAATATCGAGGCGGAACTGGGTATCGCCCTGTTCGACCGGGGCGCGCGCGAAGCCGTGCCCACGCCGGCCGCCATGGCGCTGCTTCCCCACGCGCGCCTGATCGCCGAGCAGTTGAAGCAGTTGCACCTGCACGTGCAGGAATTGTCGCAGGGATTGGAAAGCCGCATTTCGCTGGGCATCGCGGCCGAGCTCGACCATACGCCCTTCCTGGCCGCCGTGCGCGCGCTGTCGCAGCGCCATCCGCTGCTCGACATCGAAGTGTTGACGGCGCCGCAGGACGATGTGCTCGACATGCTGCACCGGGGCCGCATCAGCGCCTGCATGGCTTTTGCTGGCGGGCGCATCAATCACGAGGAACAGTTCCAGCTGGTGGGCAGCGATGCCTTGCTGGCGATTATCTCCACCCAGCATCCGCCCGACGCGGCGGGCCGGCCCCTGTATATCGAGGAATTGGTGAATTTGCGCCAGATCATCGTGGCCAGCCGCGAACTCGACCTGGCCGACGCGCGCCCCGTGGTGGGACTGTCCTACTGGCGCACGGACAGCTTGCCGATGGCGCTGGCGATGGTGGAAGCGGGACTGGGATGGGGTAATTTTGCCGCCTCGGCCATCCAGGATTCGCTGGCGGCAGGGCGGGTGCGCTGCGTGGCATTCAAGAATACGGGCAATGGCCTCGTCGTGCCCATCCACCTCGTGTGGATGAAGGACCGGCCGCTGGGCATGGCGGCGCGGTCCTTTCTTCAGTTGCTCAGCGAAGCGGCCTGAATGTCGGCCGGCTCTTCCTTCGGCTGCTGCGCCGACAGGGGCACGCCGAACAGGCCGTCGAAGAAATAGTTAAAAATGAAGCTGTAGCACGGGATGATCAGCATCAGCGCGAAATCGAGCACGAACGCTTGCCACAGGCTGATGTCGAGCCACCAGGCGATCAGCGGAATCAGGTAGATGACCAAGGTGATCTGGAAGCCGATCGCGTGCAGGATACGGCGCCAGACGGTGCGCGTGCGCGACACCTGGCGGATTTCCCAGTATTCGAACGCCGTGTTGTAGAGCAGGTTCCAGATCACGGCGATGGTGGTGATCATGATCGCCAGCGGTCCCGTGCTGGTGGGCGATTCGCCCGAAAGCAGGGTCAGCCATGCCGTGGAAATAGCCATGCCGATGATTTCAAAGGCGGTGACGTAGACGATTTTGCGTTTGATGCCTTGCATGTAAAGCCTGTAAAGAAGAGATGGCGGCTATTTTAAGTCAGGTGTGCTGACGTTTAAAGTCGATAGCTGTCAGTTTTTCTGATTGATTCGGTGTGGGAATACCATGCGCGCCGTGAACGGTGGATAATGGCGGCTGGCGGGCAACCGGTTCCGCCGCATCACCGCAGAAAAGGTCAACGAGCATGCAAGGCGCAGCAGACAGCAACATCCCCGACGTTCCCGATACTCCCGCCAGCCCGGAAGAGCGTCCCCGTTTCCGTCCCCGTCCATGGGAGCACCTGGAAACGCCATACGACGTGGAAGTGTGGATCGAGGAACATAACCGCAGCATGCAGGACAATATCCGCGCCACGGAAACGGGCGTGGGTATCTGCTTTACCCTGGCCGAAGGGGGCGATATCTATATGCAGACGAGCGCCGACGGCGCCGTCGTGCTCGACGTGACGCCGGACGCGGCCTGGGTGTCGCCGCTGATCAGCGCGGCCACGGGCTGCGAGGCGCCGGATTCGTCCTTGTGGGTCTTGCCCGACGATAAGCTGATCCAGCTGATCGTGGGGCTGTCGAGCCTGGTGGCGAGCACCTTGCTGGTGGTCGGCCATGATTTCGGCTTGCGCCGGCACCGTATGGGCATGGGCCGCTGAGCGGCCCTGTTGCAGAAACGGCATCCATGGCTCGACACTGCGCGTGGCGCGTGCTAGTCTCGCTACTGCACCCACCTGTTTTTCAGGGCGGCCGTGCCAAGGACAGCCATGGATACACCACCGCAAGCGGTACCTGCTCTGGATTCCTCCCCGCCCGGCCACGACGGCGTGCCGCGGCACGTCGCGCCCCTGCTTGACGATGGCGTCTTCAGTCCGGAACGGATGAAGGCCGAACGCGAACAAGCGTATTTCAACGATTTATACCTGCTGGCGCCCGTCGCCTATTTCGTGCTGGGCCTCGATGGCGTGATCCTGCAGGTCAACCTGGTGGCGGCCGAACTGTTCGGCCTGGCGCGCGGGCGTCCCGGCCACGTGCTGTTCCGTTCTTTTGTGCACGAGGCGTTCCGCCGCGATTACGAACAGTTCGTGGAGCGCGTGCTCAATAGTAGCGAGCCCGAGCGCATCCAGCTGCAGGTGCAGCTGCCCCCGCCGCGTCCCGGCGTGCGCGAGGCGGGCTTGCCCGTCAGCCTGCTGGGCAGCGCCGATCCGAACGGCCAGGCGCTGCGGCTGGTGCTCGAGCAGGCCGAGGGCAAGCTGGCCGCGCTCGAACGCAGCGAAGAGCGCTTCCGGCGCATCGTGCACAGCGCCGAAGAGGGCATCTGGGAAATCGATGCGCAGGCGCTGACCAGCTTTGTCAATCCGAAGATGGCGCACATGCTCGATTGCCAGATCGAGGATATGCTGGGCCAGCCGCTGGCGGCCTTCATGGATGAGGAGGGGCGCGCCATCCTAGAGCGCAACATCGCGCGGCGCCAGGACGGCATCGTCGAGCGCCACGAATTCAAGTTCCTGCGGCGCGACGGCAGCACCTTGTGGGCCACCCTGGCCACCAATCCCATCTTCGACTCCAGCGGCACTTACCTGGGCGCGCTGGCGCTGGTCAGCGACATCACGGCGCAGCGCGCCGCGTCCGAGCGCATCTGGCGGCAAGCCAATTTCGACCAGCTGACGGGCTTGCCGAACCGCCACATGTTTCTCGACCGCTTGCAGCACGAGGCGGCCCACGCCAAACGCGAGGGCGCTTGCCTGGCCCTGCTGTTCATCGACCTCGACCATTTCAAGCAGGTGAATGACAGCCTCGGTCACGAGAAGGGCGACATGCTGCTGCGCCAGGCGGCGCGGCGCATCAGCGAACGCGTGCGCGCTACCGATACGGTCGCGCGCCTGGGCGGCGACGAGTTCACCGTCATCCTCGCCGGCGTGGGACAGCTGGGCGGCATCGAGCGCGTGCTGCAGGAATTGACGGCCGCGCTGGCCCTGCCGTTCGTGCTCGACGGCGACACGGCGCAAGTGTCGGCCAGCGTGGGCGTGGCCCTGTATCCGGCCGACGCCGAGTCGCCGGACACCTTGCTGCGGCACGCCGACCAGGCCATGTATGCGGCCAAGAGTGCGGGGCGCAACGGCTACAGTTATTTCACACCGGCATTGCAGCAGGCGGCCGAATTGCGCCGCAGCACGGTGCGCGAGATGCGGTTGGCGCTGGCGCAGGATCAGTTCGAAGTGCATTACCAGCCCATCATCCGCCTGTGCGACGGCAGCATCGAACGGGCCGAGGCGCTGCTGCGCTGGCGCCATCCGCTGCGCGGCTTGCTGGCACCGGCCGATTTCATCGGCTTTGCCGAGGCGAACGGCCTGATCATCGATATCGGCGAGTGGGTGTTTCGCCAGGTTGTGCGCCAGGCGCGGCAGTGGCAAGACGAGCATGGCACCGCGTTCCAGATCAGCATCAACAAGTCGGCGGTGGAATTTCGCTGCGACGCCGCGCTGTACCAGGACTGGGGCGGGCATCTGGCGCGCCAGGGCCTGGCGCCGGGCGCCATCGTCATCGAAACAACGGAAGCGGTGCTGCTCGACGAGGCGCGCCAGGTGGTCGACCGGCTGCGCCAGTTCCGCGCCATGGGTCTGGCGCTGGCGCTCGACGATTTCGGCAGCGGCCAGGTGTCGCTCGCGTGCATCCAGAAGGCCGATATCGATTTTCTCAAGATCGACCGTTCGCTGGTCGGCGAACTGGGAAGCGATGGCGCGGGGCAGGGCCTGTGCGAAGCGATCATTGCTCTGGCGCAGCGCCTGGGCCTGAAAGTCGTGGCCGAGGGCGTGGAGACGGCGTCGCAGCGCGATCTGCTGCGTGCCGCCGGCTGCGACTATGCGCAGGGGTATTTCTTTTCGCGCGCGCTGCCGGTGGGGCAGATGGACCGCCTGCTGGCGTCTCAGCCGGCGGCCTGAACTGTCTCCTGCGCCGGGCCGGCGCCTTCCATCAGGTCTTCCACGGCGGCCAGGGTCTCGGCATCGCTGACCGAGACCAGGGTCAGGCCTGGGGCCAGGATGACGCGGTAATGGCGGCTGGCCGGGTAAAACCAGCGGTAGTTGTCGGTGCGGATGTAGTAGCCGACGATTTTCTTGTCATACGCCGAGGCGATGTGGATCACCGACGTGTCGGGCGACAGCACCAGTTCGCAGCGGCGTATCAGGGCCGCCAGCTCCAGGATGTGGCCGGTGGGCGGCGCGCTCATCACGTTGGCATGGCCGGCGCCGCGCACGATCTCGGCGGCGCGCGTCTCGGTGCCCGGCGCGGCGATCACCAGCAACGCATGGCGCGGATAGCGTGCCGCCAGGGCGGCGCAGCAGCGCTGTGCATCGGCCACGCTGACCGTGCGTTGCGCATTGCTGCCCTGGAAATTGAGGCAGAACAATCCGTCATGCGTGCGCAGCAGGCTGTCGCAGGCGGCGTCGACCCGTGCCGCGTGCGCGTCCACACCGAACAGTTCATAGCGCATATCGATGTCTCGCAGGCCAAACTGCTCGAACGTGGCGAAAAAGCTGTGCAGGATGTGGCGGCTGCGGTCGCAGGGCACCGTATGGTCGAACATGCCCAGCTTCGCCGTCGAGGTGCCGTACTTGGGAATGGCAAAGCCCGTCAGATAGCGGGCGCCCAGCCATTTGATACGCAGCAGCAAGGGAATCGAAAAGCGGTTGTAGGGGTTGAAGATGACGTCGTAGCGGCGCCGGCGCAGGTCGGCGATGGTGGTGCGCACATCGCGCAGCAGCGGCTGCTTGTCCCAGATGAGGATCTCGTTCACATGCGGGTTGCCGGCGATGACATCGCGGTTGGCGCTGCTGGCGGCCACGTCGATCTGCCAGTGCGGATAGTTTTTCTTCAGCTCGCGCAGCAGGGCCGACGTGACGATCATGTCGCCGATCTTGTCGTTGCGCAAAATCAGCACCTTGCGCACCTTGGCGATGTCGAGGGGCTGCTTGCCGGATTTTCCCAGCAGGGCGTAGCTGATCAGCCGGGCGGCGGTTTTTATCAAGGGAACTCCGGAGGTGGATGATGAAATGCGCTGGCGTAGTGGTGAATCGGCCAGCGACAGCAGCATCTTACGGATTTCCACCGTCCTGAGCTAGGGGGCATGCCCCTTTTATTGCCGCGTGCGCCAGGGCGGCGCACGCACGGGAAGCGGTTATTCCAGGCCCAGCAGGGCGACAACGCGCTCGCGGCTGATGCCGACCAATGCCGAGCTGATCGCCAGCAGCGATTCATAGCCAGGTTCGCTGGCCTTTTGCGTGAAGTTTTCCGCCAGGGTATCCATGCTGACGTTCACTTGCACCGGTTGCGCGCGGGCAACCCGTCCCGTCGCTTGCGCCAGGGCCAGGCTGACGGAGCTGCGCGCCGCCTGCAACTGCGCCAGCGCCTGCACCACTTGCTGCAAGGTGGCGCGCAGGGCTTCCACGTCGCCCGTATTCCATTCTTCCGGGGCGATGGCGGCCGGTTCCGCATCCGTGCGCACGCGGCTCATCTGGCCGGTCGGGTAGCGGATGCCGCTGCCGCGCACGGACAGGCTGTCGCGTACGTTGGCCCAGGCCGCTTCCGATGTGCTGAACACCAGTTCGCCATTCTCGCCCAGCTTGACGCCGATGCCTGATGGCATCAAGGCACGGTCGAAGCGCGAGACGATTTCATTCGCGCTCAGGCCAGGTTCGATATTGACCGAACGCAAGGCCTGGTTCGCGCCGCCGACGGAAAACGCCAGCACTTCCTGCGGGCCTTCCTGCAGGCTGGCCATGGTCAGGCCGCGGATGCTGAAGTTCTGCTGCGCCGCCTGCGGGCTCGTATAGCCGAGCTGTGCGTCGAGCGTGCCGCCCGAGGCGCTGGCGCGCTGGCGCCAGGTATTGCTGAACTGGCGCACTCTGGCCTCGACTTGCCCTTCGCGGCCCTGGCGCGCGGCCAGCTTGGCTGCCAGTTCGCTTTTCAGCGCTTGCAGCTGGCTGCTGCTGCGTTCCAGGTAGTCGAGTGTTTGTTGCGCGTTGGAAATCTCCCCCTGCAGCTGGTGATCCCAGTTGCTCAGGCCCCGCTGCAGGCTCGCCGTCGACCTCTTCGCCGCTGGCGCCTCGCTGCGCGCACTGGCGCTGCCGTTGATGGCGGCGGATGCGTCATCGACGACGCGGGCTGTGCCAGCGCCTTTGGCATTGACGCCGGAAGAGGAGGAGGTCTGAACGATTTGCATGATGGTCAGAGAAGATCAAACAGGGAAAGGGTGCCCACCTTGGCGTATGCCTTGTATGTTGCCTGCAGGGCCGTCTGGTAGCCGGTCAGTTCAATGGCGGCCGCGCCCATGTCGGTCTTTTTCAGGTCCAGCAGTGCCGAATTGTTCGACAGCGAGACATTCGACAGGTTGCCCGACAGCGTGGTGAGGATGTTTTGCGCGCCGCCAAAAATGGCGATCTTGCCGGAGAGCAAATCCATGCCATCATCGGTGCCGCCGAGGCCATCGTTTACGATGGCGCGCACGGCCGGGTCGTTCGGGTTCACGCCCGGCGTGCCGAGGGTGGTGACGACCTTGTCGATTTTGTTGAGCCACACTTCCAGGTCCTTCACGTCGACGTTGGCAGCCTGCGTCACGCCATTGCCGACCACCACGGTCTGCGTGTCGGTATTGCCGACGTAGCTGTAGCGCGAACCGACAGCTGCCGCCGGGTCGTATTTGATCGCAGGCTGGTCGGTTGCCGTGCCGGAAAACATATAGCGGCCTTCCTGGTCCTTCAGGTTGGCCGTGTACAGCACGCTGTCGCGCATGGCTGTCAGCGATTGCGTCATCGCGTTCAGGTCGCCGGGTGTATTGCTGCCGTCGGCGGCCCACACGAGCAGGTCGCGCGCCTGGCCCATGTCGGTAACCATGCTCGACAGGTAGTTTTCGTTCTTCAGCAGGCGCACTTTTACCGTGGCGATATTGTCCTGGTACTGGGTGACCATGGCTTGCTCGCGCGTCAGGCGCGAAATGCGCACGTTGCCGATCGGATCGTCCGAAGGCAACTGGATGCGCAGGCCCGAAGACATCTGCTGGGTCAGGAAGTTGATGCGTTCCTGGTTTTGCTGAAGCGAAATATTGATCAGCGATTGGTACTGGCTACTGGCGACACGCATGATCTTCTCCTTAACCCATCATTTGCAAAGTGGCGTCAAACAGGCTATTCGCCACGGAAATGACTTTCATGTTTGCTTGATACATATTCTGGAATTCGACCAGGTTCATCGCTTCTTCGTCCTTGTTCACGCCGCTGGTGGACTTCCAGTCGTCGATCGCTTGCGAGCGCACCGTATTGGCCGTCTTCAGCAGGGCCTGGTTCTGCTGGCTGTAGATACCGAGCTTGCCGACCAGCTGCGTGTCCGCGTCGCTCATCAGGACGGAACCGACCCAGCTGACAGTGATCGGTTGATTCTTGATCTCGATTAATTTTTGCAAGTTGCCGCTATCGCCGGCCTGGCCCGTCAGCGACAGGGCCAGATCCTTGGCGTTGAAGCCGGGGGTAATGCTCAGCTTGCCATTCGCATACACCAGCAGGGGGCCGCCCGGCGCGCCGGCCATGGTTTTTCCCAGTGCCAGCTGCGCGTTGACCTTGTTGGTCAACTGGGTCGCCATGTCTTGCAGCGACTGCTGCAGCGGTTTCAGGGTATTTTGCTCGAACTCGCCCAGGCCGCCCATCTGGCCGCCGATGGTGACCGGGTCGAGCTTGTACGAGGACTTGGCGAAATCGAGGCTCAGGGTTTGCTCGCCCGTGTTCGTCATGTTGCTGCTCAGGGTACCTGCCATGCTGCCGATGACCAGCGGCTGGCCCGATTTCAGCGAGACATTGCGCGACCCGTCCGCCTGGTCGAGCACCTCGATGCCCATTTGCGCGGCCAGGCCATCGATCAGCTGGTCGCGCGCATCCATCAGCGACGACACATTCGTGCCCGCGGCCGTGGAGGTGCTGATACGCTGGTTCAGCGCGGCGATATTGGCCAGCGCGGTATTGGCCTGCGGCACGATCGCTGCCCGTTGCTGCTGCAACGACAGCAGCTGGTTGCCCATGACGGTGCTGATGCTGTTGAAGCGCTGCGCCATGGCGTCGGCGGAGGTGACGATCTGCTGGCGCAGCGGCGTCGACGTCGGGTCGACGGCCGAGGCATTGAGGGCGGCGAAAAAGCCGTCGATGCCGTTGCTGATGCTCGACGCATCGTCGCCCATCACGCGCTCGAGCTGGGTCAGATAAGGCTGGGTCTGCGAACGGGCGCCCTGGTCGGACGCGGCGCGCCACATTTGCTGGCTTTTATAAGCATCGGCAAAGCGCAGCAGGGCCGACACTTCCACGCCATTGCCGGCCGAGCGCACGCCCACGCCTGCGCCAAGCGAGGACAACAGTACGCCCTGGCGCGTGTAGCCCGCCGTTTGCAGGTTGGCGATGTTCTGGCTGGCCGCATTGAGTGCGGCCTGGGCGGCGATGCTGCCTGACAATGCATTGCTGATGATGCTCATTGGGCAAGTTTCTTTCGTGAAGAGTGTGGCGCGTGCGGGTGGGCAGGCATTGAATCGATATTACCTTGTACAGGCGACGCTTCAGACGGATTTATTAAGCGGCGCTGCAATATTGTCGGTCTTGACGGCGCTTTTGGCTGCCACGGGGGCGCCGGCCGCCGGCAGCAGCTGGCGCAGGATGGCGTCGGCGATGCCGAAGGCGCGCTGGCCGGCCATCTTGTCGGCCACCAGATTGTCGGCCATTTCCAGCATGTCGCTGTTGACGGGATCCTTGAAGACGCTGTCTTCGCCCGCCATCTCGCGCGTGCCCGAACGCATCTGGCGCAGCATGTGCGAGATGAAGAAGGCTTCGAACTTGACGGCCGCCTCGGTGGCCTTGGCCGCATAGCGGGGATCGGCCGGCGTGGCGGCGGCAGGGGACTTGTCGTCGAGCGCCGAAGGCAGGGCGCTGCTGCTGTCGTTGATATTAAGCATCAGATAACCACCAGTTCGCCTTCGATGGCCCCGGCTTGGTCCAGGGCTTGCAGAATTGCCATGATGTCGTCGGGCGAAGCGCCCAGGCTGTTGACGACGTCGATGATGGCCTGCAGCTTGGCGCCGGCCGGCCATTTGAACATATTGCCGTTGCCCTGGTCGACGGACACCTTCGATTGCGGCGTGACGGTGGTCTGGCCGCGGCCGAACGGCGCCGGCTGGCTCACTGCCGAGCTTTCGGAAATGACCACTTTCAGCGAGCCGTGCGTGACGGCGGCCGCTTTTACGCGCAAGCCTTCGGCGATGACCACGGTGCCGGTGCGCGAATTGAACACCACTTTCGGCGTATCGACGCCGACATCGACGGAGAGCGCTTCCAGCTTGGCCATGAAGGCCACGCGCTGGGTCGGGTTTTCCGGCGCCAGCACTTCCACGCTGGTGGCGTCGCGCGTGGTGGCGACGGCGCCAAAGCGGCGGTTGACGGCTTCGACGATATTGATGGCCGTCTCGAAATGCGGGTGGCGCAAGTTCAGGGTGACGGTCGGCTTGGTCGAAAAATCGCTGAGGATTTCGCGCTCGATGTTGGCGCCGTTGGGAATGCGGCCCGAGGTGGGCGTGTTGACGGTGACGGACGAGCCGCTCTTGCCGGTGGCGTTCAAGCCGCCGACGACGACGTTGCCTTGCGCCAGCGCATACGTTTCATTGTCGGCCGCGCGCAATTGCGTCAGCAACAAGGTGCCGCCGCGCAAGCTTTTCGCATCGCCCAGGGACGAGACGGTGACGTCGATGGCCTGGCCACGGCGGTATCCTGGGGGAAACACGGCGCTGACCATGACGGTGGCGACGTTCTTGCTTTTCGATTCGGCGCCGTCCGGCATCTTCACGCCGAACTGCTTGAGCATGTTGACCACGGACTGGCTGGAAAATTTTACTTGGGTGGTGTCGCCGCTGCCGTTCAGGCCCACGACGAGACCGTAGCCGACCAGCGGGTTGTCGCGCACGCCCTCGATGCTGACCAGGTTGCGCAGCACTTGCGCGGCGCTGGCGGGCAGGGCAAAGCCGGACAGCGCAGCGAGCATGGCTGCCAGGGGCAGGGCGGAACGAAATTTCATGAGCTCACCTTAAAACGGCATCCATGGGCCGACGAAGAAGCGCGTCAGCCAGCCTGGTTTGTTGGCTTCGGCCAGGGTGCCCTGGCCGGAATAGGCGATCTGCGCATTGGCGATGCGCAACGATGACACCTGGTTGTTCGAATCGATATCGGCCGCGCGCAGGTAGCCGCGCAGGCGCACGAATTCCTCGCCCTGGTTCAGGGTCAGGGTTTTCTCGCCTTGCACGCGCAGCAAGCCGTTCGGCAGCACTTCCTGCACGATCACGGTGATGGCGCCGGACAGCGCATTTTGCTGCGTGCTGGTCGAGTCGCCGGCGAAGTTGCGGTCGGCCGACAGGTCGATGCCCGTCTTGGGGAAGGTCTTGCCGAGGATGTTGGCCGCCTGCACGCCGACGGACGAGCCCTTGTTGAACGAGGTGCCGGCCTTCTTGCTGGCCTGCGTGGTTTCCTGCAGCGCCACCGTGACGACGTCGCCGACGCGGAAGGCGCGGCTGTCGGAAGTCAGGGCCAGGCCCGCGTCGGGATTGAAGACGCCGCCGCTCACGCCGCCTTGCGCAGCGCTGCGCGGCGCCACGGGCAGCGGCGTATCGGAAAAGCTGGGCGCCAGCGGCGCCATAGGCTGGCTGGCGCAACCGGCCATCAACACCAGCAGCATGGCGGCCGTGGCTTTCATGGCGGCTGTCATCAGCGTGCCGCTTGCGCCAGGTATTGCAGCATATTGTCGGCGGCCGACAGCACCTTGGTGTTCATTTCATAGGTGCGCTGGGCAGCGATCATGTCGACCATCTCTTCGACCACCTGCACGTTTGAGCCTTCCAGCGCGAACTGTTTCAGCTTGCCCAGGGCGCCTTCGCCGGGACGGCCTTCCGTCGGCGTGCCGCTCGATGCCGTTTCCTGGAACAGGTTTTCACCGAGTGCCAGCAGGCCCGTCGGGTTGACGAAACTGGAAAGGTTCAACTGGCCCAGTTCGGTACCGGCGACATTGCCCGGCACGGTGGCCGTGACCATGCCGTTTTCGCCGATGGTGATCGCCGTGGCATTGTTCGGCACGGTGATCTGCGGCACCAGGGGCAAGCCCTGGGCGTTGACCATCACGCCGTTTTCATTGATGCCCAGCTGGCCGGCGCGCGTGTAGGCCGCTTCGCCGTTCGGGCGCAGCACTTGCAAAAAGCCGTTGCCGGTGATGGCGACGTCGAATTCGCGGCTCGTCGTTTGCAGGCTGCCGGTGGTAAACACCTTTTGCGTGCCCACCATGTGGGTACCGTTACCCAGCTGTACGCCCGATGGCGAGAGGGTATTGTCGGCGCGCTGCGTGCCCGGCTGCTGCTCGACCTGGTAAAACAGGTCTTCGAAGACGACGCGGTCGCGCTTGAAACCAACGGTATTGACGTTGGCCAGGTTATTCGCGATGGCTTGCAGTTTGGCATCTTGTGCCTGCACGCCGGTCTTGCTGATCCACATTGCTGGATTCATGATTTACTCCTGGTAATTGGTTGGCGTTGGGCTTAGGCGCCCAGCAGGCGGTTGCCGGATTCAGTCATCGCGTCGCTGGCCTTGAAAATTTTCATCTGCATCTCGAAACTGCGATTCAGGCTCATGGTGGCGACCATTTCCTCGACGGCCGAGACGTTGCTGCCTTCCAGGTGGCGGTCGCGGATGCGTACCGCCGGGTCGGCCTGCAAGTCTTCGCCGCTGCGCGCCACGATCAGGCCCGCTTCGTTCTTCGTCAGCTCGCCCGATTCCGCATTGACCAGCTTGAGCTTGTCGACGGTCTGCATTTGCGCGGTGCCCGGCACCTGGATGGAAATCGTGCCATCGCCGCCGATCGACAGGCTGGTGTGCTCGGGAATCGTGATGGGTCCGCCTTCGCCCAGCACGGGCCGGCCGTTGATGGTCAGCGCGCCCGTTTCATCGAGGTCCATGGCGCCGGCGCGCGTGTAGGCTTCGCCGTTTTGCCATTGCACCGCGAGAAAGCCGGGGCCCGTGACGGCCACGTCGAGCTCGCGCCCGGTTTCCTTGATGGCGCCCGTGCGCGTGCCGATGGCGCTCGACTGCGTCTGCGTCATGTGACGGTCGTCGTAGCCATAGCCGTTTTGCAGCGGCTGGGCAGTGGACACTTCCAGGTTGGCGCGAAAGCCGCCCGTCTCGATATTGGCCAGGTTGTTGGCGTGTACCTGCTGTGCCCGCAGGGCACGGTCGGCCCCGCTCATGGCGGTATAAATCAGCGCATCCATTGCTCTTTACCTTTGCGTATCGTGGATTACAGCGCTTGCATCAGCGATTGCAGCATGGCGTTCTCGGTCGAGATGACCTTCGAGTTGGCCTGGTAGTTACGCTGCGACGTCATCAGGCCCACCAGTTCGGAGGTGATGTCGACGTTCGACTGTTCCAGCGAGCTCGTTACCAGTTTGCCGGCCATGCCGACGCCCGGACGGTCATAGATGGGGGTGCCGGACGTGGTCGAGGCGACCCAGCTGGTATCGTTGACGGCCGTCAACGCGCCTTCGTCGGGGAAGGTGGCCAAGGCGATCACGCCGATGCTCTGCTTCTGGCCATTCGTGTATTTCGCCACGACGGAGCCGTCATCGGCCAGTTCCACGCCCGTGTAGGTGCCCGAGGAATAGCCGTCGGCGCGGTCGGTCGAGGTCGTCGCTTCGCCGGCGTACTGGGTGGTGCCCGTGTAGTCGATGGCGATCGCCAGTGCCGCGGCGCCAGCCGGCGTCGGCAGCGCTGGCGCGGCGGCCGTGCCGGTCACCAGCTTGCCGTTCGTGTCGAAGGTCATGCTCGTCACCGGTGTCACATCGGCGTTGTCGAAGGTGTAGTGCACGTCCACGCCCGTTGTCGTCTTGACGAAGTACTGGCCCAGCGAGTGCTTGGCGCCCAGCGAATCGTAGACGATCGAGGTCTTGGCGCTGTTGTAGCTCAGTTCGTTGGTCTTGTTGAAGGGCACAGCCTTGATGGTCCATTCGGACGACATGTTGGCCGCATACGCCAGCTTGGTCGACGCCACGGCGGGAATCTGGCCCGTCGGAATGATCATGTCACCCATGGTGCCCAGGGTGGTGCTGCCCTTGACGGCGGCGTAGCCTTGGACCAGGCGGCCGTTCGAATCGATCAGCTTGCCTTCATTGCTGGCCGAGAAGATGCCGACACGGCTGTAGCTCATGGTGTTTTGCGCATCGCGTGCGACGAAATAGCCGCGGCCGTCGATGGCTGCGTCGAGCGCGCGGCCCGTGTTCAGCACGCCGCCATTGAGCGACATGCTTTGCGTGATCGAGCCGATTTCCGTACCCGTGGCGCGCGAACCGGCGTACATGGCCGAAAAGTTGGCGCGGCTGCTCTTGAAGCCGTAGGTGCCGGCGTTGGCGATATTGTTACTGGTGCTGTTCAACTGTTGGTTGATGGACTGGATACCGGACAGGGCGATGTCGAAACTCATGTTGATTTCCTTTAGTGAAGGACGAGATTAGTGTGCAGGAAACGAAGGGGCGAGCGGATCAGGCCGTCTTGCCGTTAAAGCCGGTGATCGCGCCAGGGTTGACTTCGCCCAGGTTCGACACGCTCAGTATCATGCTGCCGCCGGACGACAGGCGCACGCTGTTAAGCTTGCCTGCGATGTCGACCGTCGGTTTTTCGGCGCCGCTGGTGGTGACCTTCATGCTGTAGGTGCCGGCAGGCAAGCCCAAGGCCACGGGATCGATGCTGAACGGCACCGTACCGGCCGACTTGGCGCCCAGTTCGATCTTGTATTCCTTGTCGTCCAGCCCTTTCAGGGTCACCGTGGTCTTGGTGGTGCTGGCGGCCAGCGCGATGCTGCCGCTGACCTTGCTCTTGTCGAGCTGCACCGTTTCACTGTTGACCATCACTTCGGAACCCACTTGCGCGCCCAGGGCCAGTACTTGCATCGATTGCAACACGCTGGCATTGGCGCTGGTCAGCGACGACAGGTTTTGCATCGCTTCCGTCTGCGCCTGCTGCGTCAATTGATTGACGAACTGGCTCGGGTCGGTCGGTGCGAGGGGATCCTGGTTCTTGATCTGGGCGACCAGCAATTTGGTGAACATATCCTGGGTGGCATTGCTTTGCGACTTGACGGCATTGTTGCTGCTGCCGCTGCCGCTGGTATTGTTTGTAAAGAGATTGGTTTCCATGGATTATGCTTCACCTAATTTGAGGAGCGATTGCTGCATCGATTTGATGCGGCCCAGAACTTCGACATTGGTTTCAAAGGCGCGCGAGGCCGACATCATGTCGGTCATTTCGGCTACCTGGTTGACGTTGGGGTAGAACACCATGCCGTCGGCATTGGCCATCGGGTGGCCCGGTTCGTACACCTTGCGCAGCGGCTCGTCGCTTTGCACCACGTCGAGCACCTGTACTCTTCCGCCGGCACCGCTGGCGCCGGGGCCATCCATCACGGCCGCAAACACGGGTTTGCGCGCGCGGTAGGTTTCGCCTTCGGAACCGGCAACGGAATCGGCATTGGCCAGGTTGCTGGCGATGGTATTGAGGCGCACGGTTTGCGCCGCCATCGCCGAACCGGCGATCTTGGAAATATCCTGGAAGCTCATGCTGATCCTTATTGTCCGGAAATGGCCTTGGACAGACCCTTCAGTTTCATGTTGACGAAAGTGAGGCTGGTCTGGAAGTCGGTGGCATTCTGCGAGAACGCCGCCTGTTCGACGCCGATTTCGACGGTATTGCCGTCGCGGCTGGGGTGGTAGGGGACGCGGTACAGGGCGCTGGCATCGTCATCGGTCGACAGCAGGCCGGCCTCGTTGTCCTGCAACTGCTGCAGGGCGCTGCCGAAATCCATGTCCATGGCCTGGAAGCCGGGCGTGTTTTCATTGGCGATGTTGGCCGCCAGCACGCGCGTACGGTCGGCACGCAGCGCGAGTGCATCGGCGTGCACACCCAGCGCATCCTTGAAATTAATCCCCATGGTCATCCTTTGTGTTGAATTCGATCGTGCTTTTTGCGGTTCGGGCCAGAAAACAGGTGGTGCAGAGGTAAAATCCCAGCCAGGTCATGTTGACGCATGGTAAGGTCATGCCGCTTCAGTATCTTTGATTAAGGTTAGCAATGATTTACTTTGAGAACTATTCCGTGATGTGGAACAAGGCGCAATGTCGTCAAATACTGCTTCCAGGCATCTTTTTCCTGGCCAGCCTATATAGTAGTGCAGGTCGCGCAGAATTGCCAGCCGACAATATATTTTCACGTGTGGAACAGTTGGCGCGTGAGCAATTGGCGCAGCAGGCGGCCACGGCGGGACTGCTGGAACCGCAGTTTCAGGTGACCGTCGTGAAAAGCACGCGCCCCGTGCCCGCGTGCGCGGCGCCCGTCGCGCTGGAGACGGCGGATAGCCGCTCGGCGCAGCGCATGCGCTTTATCGCGGTGTGTCCTGGAAGCAACGGTTGGCGTTACGAAATGCTGGCGCGCGGCAGTATCACGGCCCAGGTGGCCGTCACCAGCGTGCCCGTCACGGCCAATACGCCGTTGCAATCGGGCGACGTGACGTTGGCACGGCGCGACGTGACGATGGTGCCGGACAGTATTTCTGCCTTGCCGGGCGCGATAGGCCTGTCGAGCCGGCGCAGCTTGCGTGCCGGCGAAGTGCTGCGCCAGGGGCAACTGGCGTCGCCCGTGCTGATCAAGCGGGGCAGTGCGGTCAGCATCGTGGCGCGCAAGGAGCAGGTGGAAGTGAGCATGGCAGGCGAAGCGATGGATCCGGGCGCGCTGGGCGAAGTGATCCGCGTGCGCAACGCCACCAGCGGCACGGTGATACGTGCCAGGGTGGTCGATGCGGGCGTGGTGGAACCGGCCGATATTGCCGGCCGTTGAGGAGATCAGTCTGCGGCGGCCGTGCGCTGCAGGCGTGTCGCCAGCTGTGTCAGCTTGGCGGCGTAGTTGGGATCGGTTGCATAGCCGCCGCGCGCCAGGCCTTGCGCGAAGGCGCCCGCGTCGGCACCCGTGTTCAGGGCGGCGCGGTAGCGCGGGTTGTCGAGCAACACTTGCGCATAGTCGCGGAAGGCGCTGGCCTGGTCCGGGTAGCTGCGGAAACGCTCGGTTTTCTTCAGGGCCGTACCGCTGCCCGCCTCGTATTCGGTGGTGACATTGCTGGCCACGTCGCCCTGCCATTTGCCGCCGGCCTTGATGCCGAACAGATTATTCGTGTCCGCGCCCGTGCCCTGGCGCAGCGGACGCTGGCCCCAGCCCGATTCCAGCGCCGCGTGGGCGGCGACGATTTCCGGCGCCACGCCCAGGCGCGCGCCCGTTTCTTGCGTCCATGGCTTGATCGAGGCGAGGAATTGCTGCTGCGTTTCGCCGATCTCGCCGCCCTGGTTGATGCTGCCCAGCACATTGACGGGCTGGCTTTGCTCCAGGTAGGCGCGTCCTTGCGGGCTCAGGCTGGTGGCGTTGCCGCCGCCCTGTTCGATGAAGCGGGCCACTTCGCCCTGCACTTGCTTGAACACGCTGCCAAAACTGCCAGTGGCCACCGTGGCAGGGGTGGCGTGCATATTGCTCTGCACGGCCATTGTCGCCGCCGTCGATGGCGTCGCCGCCGTGGCGCGGGTGGTCAGGAAATCAGCCTGGCGCATACGTATCTTCCTCGCCATGCAGCACGCGCTGCATGATGCTGTACTGCTCTGTTAATAAATCGCTGTTGCGGGCATTCAGGCGCTTGCATTCGAGCACCATCTGTTCGAGCGCGGCCCAGTCGCGCTGGGCGGTCGTACGCGCGTCTTGTTGCAACAGCGTAAACAATTGCGCCATATCGCCTTGCGGGCCCAGCAGGGCAGTGACGAGGCTGACCCGCTGGCGGCGGCGCGCATCGAGCGGTTCGACAGCGGCGATGACCTGGTCGGCCAACGCCGTCAGCCGGGCGCTCTGGTGGTGCAAGGTGGCCTGGAATTGCTCTTCCAATAAGGTTTGCAGGGCCGCATAGCCGGCGCGGTCCTCCGTCATGCCTTGCAGTACGCGGCGCACGGCTTCCTGGCGCGTGATGCCCTTGCGCGGCGCGGTCACGATTCGCCGCCGTGGAAACGCTGGATCAAGCCTGCCAGTTTCGATGGATCGAACGGCAATTCGCCCTTGGCCAGCGCATCGCGCAGCATGGCCACTCTTTCATGGTCGATCTCGGGCATGGCACGCAGGGCGGCCATGGCCGGTTGCAGCACGGCCGATTGCAGTTCCGCCCCGGCCGACGAGCCGCCCATGGCGCCTGCGGCGCCCGCGTTCTCGGCGATCGCCTCGGCAGGCGCGACGGCGCTGCTGCGCACGGCAGCACCGGTATTGCCGGAGGAGATTTTCATACGTTGTCCCTTGCCCTTAATTTGCATGCTCGTCCCGATCTTTCTTTGCGGGCAGGCCCAGTTTTTCGCGCAGCCGCTGCAGGGTACCGGAGTCCGGTTCACCCACCTGCAATTCGTCGCCTTGCGGCTTTTGTCCGGCCATGCCGAACATGGCGGCGATGCTGTCGGCCTGGCCACGCGTCAATATTAACAGTTCGATGCGGCGGTTGATGCCGGCGCTGGCATTTTTCACGTCCAGCGGCGCGCGGTCGGCCATGCCCACCACTTGCAGCACGCTGTCCGGACTCATGCTGCCGATCAACAATTGCGCGCGCGCCGACATGGCGCGGTTGGCCGACAGGGTCCAGTTCGAAAAGCCTTCATAGCCCGTATTGGCGTACTGCATCGAGTCCGTGTGGCCGACGATCAGCATCTGGTTTTCCATTTGCGCAAACACGGGGCCCATCTGGCGCAGCAGCTTGCGGAAGCGGTCGGTCGGCACGGCGCTGCCGCGCACGAACATGCCTTGCTTGTCCGTATCGTGCAGCATGACGCGCAAGCCGTACGGCGTGATCACCGACTGCAGGTTGCTCTTCAGTCCCGCTTCGTCGCTGAGCTTGTCGAGCGCGCGCGACAGCGACAGCAAGTCTTCCGGCGACTGGTAGCTGACCTTGGTCTGGTTTTGCGGCGCGGCGCCGGCCTTGCCATCCTGCATCTGCTTGCCTTCCGTGCGCGTGTCGCCCGAACCCTTGCGGGGCATCGGAAAACGCTCGATCAGGCTGCCGCGCGGACCGCCGCTCTGTTCCGGCATGACGCCCTGGCCTTCGCCCTGGCGGCTGCTGGCCGACGCATCCATCATGATTTCCTTCATCGCCTGCTGCTCGCGCGCGGCCATCAGCCACAGCACGAGGAACAGCGACAGCAGGGCCAGGCAAAAGTCGGCGAACGCTACTTTCCAGGCGCCGCCATGGCCATCGTCGTCGTGCTTGCGTCCCGCACGCTTGATGATGGCCTGTTCATGTTTCTCATGCGGCTTTAGCACGGCGGCCTCCCCGGCCTTGGCCTTGCTCTTGTTCGGCGCCGCCATCTTCCAGCGCATTGATCCAGCTTTCCAGCTGGGCGAAGCTCGGCTTGATGTTCAGCTGCACCAGGCGGCGGCCCGCATCGATGGCCAGCAGCGGCGGTTTGCCCGCCACGTGCGTGACCAGCACGACCTTCACGCATTCCATGGTCGAGCCTTCCTCGCCCACCAGCTGTTTCATCATGTTGCACATCGGATCGAGCACGCCGTAGCAGAAGAAAATACCGATGAAGGTACCGACCATGGCGGCACCCACTTTTTCCGAAATTTCCGCCGCATCGGCGCCGTCGGCCACGGAATTCATGGCCATCACGATACCGAGAACGGCGGCCAGAATACCGAAACCGGGCATGGCTTCGGCGATCTTGTGCAAGGACTTCGACGGTTGCAGCAGTTCGTCGTGGATGGCTTCGAGTTCCTGCTCCAGCACGCCTTCGAGTTCATGCGCGTTGATCTTGCCCATCGCCATCAAGCGGAAGTTGTCGACGATGAAGGCCAGCAGTTTCGGCTCTTCCAGCACCAGCGGGTAGCGCTGGAACAGGGCGCTTTCGCGCGGCGCCTCGACGTGGGCGTCGAGCGCCTTCAGGCCGCCGGCGGCCGTTTGCAGCAGTTCATACATCAGCAGCAGCAACTGGCGCTGGAATTCCGAGCCTTGCTTCTTGTGCGTGACGATCTTGCGCATCTGGTGCAGCATTTCACCGAGTACATGCTTCGGGTTGCCCAGCACCAGCGCGCCGACGGCGGCGCCGATGATGATGATCAGCTCGACCGGTTGCCAGATCGCGTGGACGGTGCCGCCCATCAGGGCGAAGCCTCCGAATACACACCCCATCACGATTAAGATACCGATAATTACCATGTCAACTGCCTTTCTGCGTCATTGTGCTGCGTCAATTTGATGGATAGTGCTGAAACTTATGCGTCTTGCAGCATGGCTTTCATCTTGCCCAGCGCCGTCTTGTTGAGCTGGCAGACGCGGGCGTCGCTCAGGTCCAGGACGGCGGCTATTTCTTTGTAGCTCAGTTCGAATTCGTAATACATCTGGATCACGCGCTGCTCGCGTTCGTCGAGCGCGCGCAAGGCCTGCTCCAGGCTGCGCCGCACCATCAATTGCTCTTCCGGGCTTGGTGCGCTGTCGGCCTGTCCCAGGCTTTCTTGCAGCACTTCGTCGAAACTGGCGATCAGCTCGGCGTTTTCCGCCAGCTGGTATTCCTGGAAGGCTTCCGGCGTCAGCTTCAGGGCGGCCATGATTTCCGCGTCCAGCGGCTCGCGTCCCAGGCGGCGGGTCAGGGCGCGCACGCTGTCGCGCAGGCGGTGGCTTTCCTGGCGCACGGCGCGCGGACGCCAGTCCTGGCGCCGCAGTTCGTCAAGGATGGCACCACGGATGCGCAGGCTGGCATAGCTGCCGAAAGACTGGTCCGGCACGCCGTAGCGGCGCAAGGCTTCGAGTAAACCCATCAGGCCGATCTGTTCCATGTCGTCGCGGTCGATGGCGCCCGACACCTGCGAATTGAGCTGGCGCACGATGCGTTTGACCAAAGGGGAGTACGCCACCAGATGTTGTTGCTCTTCAGCAACGCTGAGCACGGCCGCGCAAGCGCTGGCGGCGGCATATTCGCCGGCGCCGTACGCTTCCTGGTATTGCTCTACATAGGCCAAGGGATCTCCCACTAGGTCGGCTGGCGTGTTGGCTTATTCAATGATCAGCTTGCCGACCATGACTTCGGTGAACGGTTTTTCCATTTGTTCGCGCTCGTAGCTGACGTTGAAGGCCTTGTTGATCTGCTCGGCATATTGTTCCACGGTCATGGTCTGCGCCTTGTCCAGCGGAAAGCTCGACAGGGTGCTGACGGCGATCGAACGCATCAGCGGCAAATGGTCCTTCGTCAGTTTTTCCTTTTCCTCGGTGGTGGCGATCACCAGGTCGGCCGACAGATAATGCGTTTCGCCGTCGCCTGGGCCGCGGCGCAGCATCACGATGACTTTGTCGAGCGTGAGGAACTTGCGTGCCTTCTTGCCCGTGGCCGGCGGCGGCGGGGCTTTCGCTTCGGCGGCATCGGCATGGCCGGCGACCGGCTTGGCCAGATACCACATGGCGCCGCCAGCCGCGCCAGCGGCCAGCACGGCCACGCCGACAAAGCCGGCTATCAGTTTCATTTTCATATTCATCAGGCGCTCTCTCGCTCGTGCATGGCGTAAGTGGTGGCGGCAGTGCTGCCGTCGGACAGGGCGCGGCCCGGCTCGGCATCATCGTGCTGGCGGCCCGGTTGACGCTGGCCGCGCGCGTCGCCCTCGGCAAACGCCTGGGCGGCGGGGCTGCGCGGGGTGGCGCTGATATTGACGGCCACGTCGGTGTACTGGCGCTGCGCCAGGTCGCTGCGCATGTTTTCGCCGATGCCTTGCAATTGGCGCAACACTTCCGAGTTCGATGCCGTGACGTTCACCTGCAGCGTGCCGGCCGTGTGGCGGATGGAAATTTCAATGCGTCCCAGCATGGGCGGGTCGAGGCGGATCGTCGCGTGTTCGCTGTTGCGGCCGATCTGCGTCTGCAGGCGTTCGCCCAGCGCTTCGCGCAGCGGTTCCTGCCATTGCTGGGCTGGGCCGTTGAGCTTGATGGTGTCGCCGGCCGCGGCCGCCGTGGCCGTATTGCCGACCGCGCCCGCCAGGCCCAGGTTGGGCGTGGCTGGCGCCACATTCGCGGCGCCACGTTCGCCTTCGCGCGCGGCAACGGCAGGGGCGGCGACGGCCGTGGCCGGAGCGCTTTGCTGCAGCAGCGATTCGAACGGCTGTGCCGGCGCGCTGCCTTTGGCGGGCGCCGCCGGATTGGCGGCGGCCAGCGGCTCGCGCGTGTCGCGGCCTGGCGCTGGCGCCGTTGCCGGCGCGTTCAAGGTGATCGCCGCCGGATGCAGGCTGATGTTGAGCGCAGGGTTGGCTTGCGCCACATTTGCCTGCACTTGTGCCTGTGCTTGAGTCTGTACTTGCGCCTGCGCGTAGGCGCGTGCTTCGGCCGCGGCGGCGTCCGCCGGCGGCAGCATGCTCACCGGCAGGCCGATGACGGGCGCGGCCATGGCTGGCAGGCTGCTGTCGGTCTGGCTGTCGCTATCGCCGTCCTTGGCGGGCGCGGGCGTGCCGGCGTCGGCCGCCTCCCCGCCCGTCACATCGAGCACCTGCGCAAACAGGGGCAGGGCGGAAGGGGCGGCGCCATTGGCGGCATAGCCCGGCGTGCCAGGCAAGGCAGCGGCTTGTGACGGCGCTGGCGCCGGTGCTGGTGCGGATGCCGCAGGGGCCGCCGGTGCCGGAGCGGCCGGTGCCTTGTTGAAGTTCATGATCATGCTTGATTCCCGTCCGAGTCGTATTCGCCGAGCGCGGCGTAGGCGACCCAACCTTCCTTATTTGCCTGTAATGCACCCAGGTGTTGACCCAGGCGTTCTTTTTCCTCAGAGCAAATTTTAACCGCTTGCGCGTGAATTTTGCGCAAATGCAACAATTCTGTTTGTTCCAGCGCATTCCATGCGCCACGTTCGGCCAGCAGCGGGATGTTTTTCGCCAGGCTGGCCGAGAGTTTTTCCATCGCATCCCAGTCCGGCTGAGCGACTGCCGCGCTCAATTGCCGGCTCAGCTGCTGCAGCGCCGCGCGCCTAGGCATTGTTGGCCTGGACGCCCACCCAGCCGCGCTTGATGGTCGTCATCAAGGTCGTCACTTCGTCGATCAGGGTAGGGTCCAGCTTGATGCCGGCCGTGTACAGGCGCGCCACGCAATAGTCGTACAGGCGCGCCAGGTTGACGACCACTTCGCCGCCATTGTCGAAATCGAGCGAGCTCGACAAACCGTTGATGATTTGCGTGCACTTGTCCAGGCTGATGGCCTTTTGCTCGTAGCGCTTGCCCACGATGTGCCCGCGCGCGCGCGCCAGTTCTTCCAGCAGGCCGTCCGTCAGCACCAGTACCAGCTCGACCGGTGTGGCGCGGGCGGTCTGGGAATCCAGGTTGACGGCGTGGTAGCTGCCGTAAGCTTCATTGTTCAACATTATTATCTTCTCGCTATGTTAACGTGGCGCGGTGCTGCAGGCACGCTCGCCTTAGGATTTGTCGTTGCCGAACATGGCATCGAACATGTCGGAATTGCGCGTCATTTGCTCTTGCAATACCTGCAGGCGGGAAAACTGGTCCAGGAAGCGGTTGTACGCCGTGTTGTACTGATTGGTCAGGCGCTCGCTGCTCTGGGCCAGGCTTTTCTGCAACTTGTCCGTCGCTGCCATGCGTTGGGTGATCTGGCCTTTGGTGACATTGCTCCACTGTCCCAGCACCTTGTCCAGACCGCCGAGCACGCCGGCTGGCGCCGACAGGCTGTTATTGCCGAACAGTTTGTCCAGGCCGCCAGGATTGTCCGCCAGCTTGGCCGTCAGCTTGGCGGTATTGAGGCTGATCGTGCCGTCGCGCTGGGCGGTAATGCCATACGCCACCAGCGATACACCATCGACGCTCAGGCGCAGGGCATCGCCCATGCTCGAGCGCAGGGCGTTCAGGCCGGAGTCGTGGGCAAAGAGGCCGGCGGCGATGTTCTTTTCCGGATTGCCGGGACTGGCCAGGCCATCCATCACGCTTTTCAGCTTGTTGTAGGCGTCGACGAAAGCTTGCACATTGGCGATGGTGCCCGTGCTATCGGTGCCGACGGTCACGGTGACCGGGCTCTCGCCAGCGCTCATGGCCTTGGTGAACGTCATTTTCACGTCGGGCACGTTGGTGAAGGTATTCGATGCCTGGGTGATTTTGGTGCCGGTGCCTTGGGCGCCCAGCCAGACGATGGCATCCTTGGGCTCGACGAGGGTTTTCTTGTCGCTCTGCAGCGCTGTCTGCAGCCCCGAATCCGTCACGCTGCTGGTGTCGATCGAGACGGCATTCGCGGCGCCGGTGAGCGTCGACGTCAGCACTAGTTGCGCCTGGTTACCGATATTGATGACGGAAGCGGTGACGCGCGCATTATTCTTGCTGTTGCCATTGATGGCGGCGGCTATTTCCTGCGGCGTCAAATAGGCGTCGCCATCCTTGTTGGCGGCGGCCAGGTCGATGTCGAAGGCGTTGTCGGCGGTCACGGCGGCCAGCGGGTCGCCGATGCGGATGGTCATGGCGCCGCCGTTGGCAGGCATGGTGTTGCTCAAGCCGCCATACGAAGTCTGGCCGGCCGTGGCCAGTTGTTCCACAAAGAATGCGTAGCTGCCCGGCGCCGCCTTGATGCCGGCCGTGCCCGTGCCATACGCGGTATTGCTGAAGGTGGCGGACTGGCTCAGCACGGATTTGCTGGACGTCATGGACGACATCGCCAGCTGGAATGCCGAGATGGCCGATTTCAGGTTACCCAGCGCGCTGGAGGTATTGCTGGCCAGCGCGGTCTGCGCAGCCAGGGCGGCCTGTTGCGCCGCTACCGACTTGGTCGCCAGATTTTTTGCGGTGACGATCGGATCGTATTGCGGTGCAGTAATTACGTTTGCCATGCCAGACTCCTGAATAAAGGGATATACCGGTACAAGGCGACCCCCATTCCCGTTTCGTGAAGTTTTCCTGAAAGAAACTTACACAAACTCATTTTACCTGTCCGCGGAACCAGAATTGCGTCGCCAGTTCGTCTTGTCGCTTGGCATCGACACGTTGTTGCTCGTTTGCAACATGCTTTTGTTTTTGTGTCAGCACCTGGTCCAGCACCTCGCGCTTGGCCCACGCCGTATTCAGCGCGCGTTGCGAAACGGCCATGTTGGCTTCGTGCAAATGCAAGTCGGTACGATGCTGGTCGGCCATCTGCATGACGGCTTGCTTGAAGTTGCCGCAATTGACGGACAGGGCCAGGGGCAGGGCGCCGCTGGGGCCGCTATCCGTGTACAGGCCCGTCAGGCGCTCCAGGTTTTTCTGGTAGCGCTCGCGCACGGCCGTCTGCGCCGCCATTTCGCTTTGCAGGCGTTCCACTTCGGTGCTGCGCAGGCCGACCAGGGTGGTCAGGTTGCGGATGGTATGCGCGTTGCTCACGTATGCTCCTAGCCCATGATCTGTTCAAGTTGTTCGATGCACGGCGCCATCGGCGCTTCTTCCTTGGTGCCTTGGCACAGGAACGCTTCGATGGGCGCGTGCAACTGCACGGCGCGGTCGGTGATCGGGTCGGCGCCGGGCACGTAGGCGCCCAGCGGGATCAGATCGCGCACGCGCGCATGGCGCGCCATCGACGCTTTCAGCGCGCGCGACGCCTGCATGTGGGTGGGCGTGATCACCTGGGCCATGCAGCGGCTGATCGAGGCGGCGATGTCGATGGCGGGGTAGTGGCCCCGCTCGGCCAGTTCGCGCGTGAGCACGATGTGGCCGTCGAGAATTGCGCGCGCCGTGTCGACCACCGGGTCCTGCTGGTCGTCGCCTTCGGCCAGCACCGTGTAGATGGCGCTCATGCTGCCTTCCGGGTGGGCGCCATTGCCGGCGCTTTCCACCAGTTGCGGCAAGTTCGAGAAGACGGACGGCGGATAGCCGCGCGTGGCCGGCGGCTCGCCCAGGGCCAGCGCCACTTCGCGCAAGGCCATCGCATAGCGCGTCAGCGAATCGACCAGCAGCAGCACGTGCTTGCCCTGGTCGCGGTAATGGGCGGCGATCGAATGGCACAGTTCGGTTGCCATGATGCGCATCAGCGGCGATTCATCGGCCGGCGCGATCACCAGCACGGCCTTCTTGAGACCTTCGGCGCCCAGCGACTTTTCCACGAATTCGCGCACTTCGCGGCCCCGTTCGCCGATCAGGCCGACGACGACGACATCGGCCACCGTCTGGCGCGTGATCAGGCCGAGCAGCACGCTCTTGCCCACGCCGGAACCGGCCATCAGGCCCACGCGCTGGCCCTTGCCCAGGGTCAGCATGCTGTTGATGGCGCGTACGCCCACGTCGAGCGGTTCGACCACCGGTTGTTTCTTCAGGGGATTGACCTTCGGCGGTGTCACTTCCAGGATGTGTTCGCCACCGAGGCGGCCTAGGTCGTCGATCGGCTCGCCGAGGCCATTGACCATGCGGCCCAGCCACGACGGGCCGATCTGCAGGCTGGCCTTGTCGGGTAGCGGCAATACACGCGCGCCCGTGGTCAGGCCCGTCGCCTTCTTGAACGGCATCAGGTAGGACAGTTTTTCGCGGAAACCGACGACTTGCGCATCGAGCCACTCGCCGCTCACAGTTTCAATTTGACAACGCTGGCCCGTGTGCAGGCGGCAGCCGGCGCTTTCCAGCAGCAGGCCGGAAGCGCCGACCAGGCGGCCGGTCGGTGTCGCGACCGGGATATCGCCGATCTCGAAGCTGCGCAGCGTGTCGGCGATCATGCAGGCGCGCCGTGGTCAGCGTGTTCGGCGGCCAGCGCCAGGTGGCTGCTGACCTGCTCCATGCAGGCCGACAGGCGCTGATGGCAGCCCGCGTCGACTTCATTGTCGCCCGCCTTGATGCGGCATTCGCCCGCGTCGAGGCGCGCGTCGGCGATCAGGTTCCAGCGTTTGGCGCGCTTCGGATCGAGTTCGCTGATGCGTTTCAATTCTTCCGGATTGAGGAAGACGTCGATTTCCTCGCGCGTGGGCGGCATCGAGGCCAGGGTCTCGTCGACCAGGGCCAGCAATTGCACAGGCTGCAGCGCCAGTTCCGCGCGGATCACCTGGCGCGCCACCTTGGCCACCAGGTCGACCACTTCCTTGCGCTGCGCTTCGCGGTAATCGGCGCGTACTTTTTTCAGGTCGCGCAAGATGGCGTCGACGGGGCGGGCCAGGCGGTCCAGCGCCACCAGGGTTTCATTGCGGCCTTCTTCGCGGCCCTGCGCCATGCCATCGTTGCGTCCGGTGTCGTAGCCGTCTTGCTGGCCTTGCACGAGGCCCACTTCGTAGCCGTCGCGCTGGCCTTGCTCGAAACCTTCCGAGACGGACGCCTGCCACTGACCATCCGTGTCCTCGTTGGAGGCACGCTGGCCGGCGGCGATGAATTGCGACAGCGGCGGGAAACGATACGAGCGGAAGTGTTTCATTCGATCACCGCTTCAGCAAACAGTTGCACTTCGATCTCGCCCGCATCGGCGAGGCCCTTGACGGTGGCCATGATTTCCTGGCGCGTCTGTTCGATACGCGACAGCGGCACGGGGCCGGAACGGCGCATCATGTCTTCGAAGCTCTGTGCCTGGCGGCGCGGCATGGTTTTCAGCACGGCGTCGCGGATCGACGGTTCCGCGCCCTTGAGGGCGATCGCCCATTGTTCCATCGGCACGTCTTCCAGGATGCGCGTGAGCGTGACATCGCTCTGCGTGGCCAGGATCAGGAAGTCGTACATGCTCAGTTCGATTTCCGACACGACGTCCGGGTCGTGCGCTCGCAGCAGTTCGACCAGCGCGGCGCGGTTGCCCGGCATGCGGTTGAGGATCTCGGCCGCCTGGCGGATGCCTTCCACGCTGGTGCTTTGCGTGTCGAGCGTGCCCAGGCAGCGGCCCACCAGTTCGTCGAGCTCGACCAGCAGGTCGCGGTCGATCTCGTCCAGGCGCGCCAGGTTCAGCAAGACCAGGTCGCGGCCTTCGACGGGCAGGGCGTCGAGGATCTGGCCGGCCAGCGCGGGTGGCAAAAAGGCCAGGAACACGGCTTGCATCTGCACGTGCTCGTTGACGATGTATTCGGCCAGCCATTTCGGCGAGGCCCACTGCAGGCGCGCCATTTTGGGGCGGATCGCATCGCCATAAATATTGTTCAGCACGCTATTCGCGATATCGCTGCCCAGCGCCATGTCCAGCGAGCGCTTCAGGTAGCTGCGCGAGGCGCCATGCACGCCGCTTTGCTGGCGGTAGTCGTCGAAGAAGGTCTGCATGGCCGTTTTCACGGATTCGACCTTGATGCCGCTCATGCGCGACATCACTTGCGTGACTTCCAGCAATTCTTCACGCGACAGGCAGCGCAGCACGTTGGCGGCCTGTTCTTCGCCGATGCTCAGCAGCACGATGGCGGCCTGTTCCACGGGGGTCAGACTGGCGCTTTCGTATTCGGCGCCGTCGGAGGGATTACTGTTGTTGAGTTCGGCCATTTTTCTGCATCCATTGTTTGACGACTTCGGCGACACGCTCGGGTTCTTTTTCCGCCAGCACTTTCAGGTGGTCGACCATCACGTCGACCGCCGAGCCTGGCGGCGGCAAGTCATAGTTTTCCAGCAGCGGCACGACCGGCATGTTGCCGGCGCCGGCCTCGCCTTCGAGCGCCAGCGGGTTGCCGTTCACGCCCAGGGCCGGCGCGGCGGCAACGGCTGCGCCATTCGTACCGGCGGCGGGGCTGCCGCCCAGCGCCAGGGCTGGATCGAGCTGTTTCAGTGGCGGCGGCACCAGGCGCGAGGTCAGCAGGCGCAGCAGCGGACGCAGGATCAGGAAGTAGCCGAGCACGGCGCCCAGCGCGTACAGCAGCCAGCTGCTGAAATCGACGACGGTGTCGCGCTCTTCCCACCATTGCGCGACAGGTGGCTTGGCAGGGAATGCCAGCGCCGTCAGGCTCAGGCTGTCACCGCGCTGGGCGTTGATGCCCAGGCCGCTGGTCAGCATTTTTTCGATATTGCCCAGTTCTGCAGGGGTCCAGCCTGTTTTCGGATTCGGTGCGGCGGCGCTGTTGAGGACGACGGCCACGCTGAGTTTTTCCAGGCGGCCACGGCTGCGCTTGATCTGCGTGATGCTGCGGTCATACGCGTACTGGCGCGTGGTGGCGTTCTTGCGGGCCGTGCCATCGTCGGACGGCTTCGGTGCGCCATCGGCCGGTGCGGCGCCGGCGGCGTCGGCCGGTGCCGGCACGGCGGCCGCTGGCGGACGGTTCGACAGGCTGCCGGGAATGCCGGCCACGGTGCGGTTGCGTTCCTGCTCTTCGCGCATCGCCTCGCTCGTCACTTTCGGGGCTTCGCCGTATTTTTCCAGCGTTTCATCGACGCGGTCGTTGTTCACGGCGGCCGTCACGCTGAGCTTGAAGTTGTCTTCGCCGATGACGGGACCCAGCAAGCCCGTGACGTTGCGGCGGATCTCATCCTGGAAGCGTTTCGCGCCTTCATTGCCAGCGGCCGAAGCGTCGAAGCCGTCCGTCAGGTCGACGTGCGAGGACAGCAGGTTGCCGCCCTGGTCGACCAGGCTCACGCGCGTAGGCGCCAGGCTGGCGACGCTGCCGGCCACCATGTTGATGACGGCGGCGATCTGTTCCGGCGCCAAGGTGCGGCCCGGTTTCAGCGCCACGACGACGGAGGCAGACGATTTGTCGCCATCGCTGGCGACGAACGATGTCGACTTGGCGATCGACAGATGGACGCGCGCCGAAGCGATCGCGTCCATCGTCATGATGCTTTGCGCCAGCTCGCCTTCCAGGCCGCGGCGGAAGCGCACGTCCTGCACGAACTGCGACACGCCCAGCGGGTCATTCTTGTCCATCAGCTCCAGGCCGGCCGGCAGCTGCGCCGTCACGCCTTTCGAG
The DNA here is from genome assembly GCF_019345575.1 of Janthinobacterium sp. NKUCC08_JDC. Lineage (NCBI taxonomy): Bacteria > Pseudomonadati > Pseudomonadota > Betaproteobacteria > Burkholderiales > Oxalobacteraceae > Janthinobacterium > Janthinobacterium sp. NKUCC08_JDC. Next base: position 382,206 of record NZ_JAHKQW010000003.1, read on the forward strand.
GCGAGCAGCATGCGCACTTTGCCCAGCATGGCGTCGGGCACCAGCACCTGGCCGCTGTCCGGATGCAAGCGGTAGGGGATGTGCTCGGCGTCCAGGGTGGCCATCATGTCCGTTACGGCCACTTTTTCGCGCGCGCCAAACACCGGCTTGTAGTTGGCCTGGTCGCGCCATGCGTACATGGTCACCATGGCGGTGATGCCGATGGCCAGCACGACGATGGGAACCAGGTTTTTCAGCAGGGCGGGCGGGATGGCGGGCTGGGCGCCAGGGCGCCAGCGCGCAAATGCGGACTTCATGGTGGTAATCACTTGGGGTAACTTTCGCTGGGAGGCTGGGCGTGGATCAGGACGTGAAGATTACAGAGGCAGTTTGATGAGTTCGTCGACGGCGCCCATGACCTTGTTGCGCACTTGCATCAACATGGAGAAGGACAGGCTCGCTTCCTGGCTGGCCAGCATGGCGCCGACCATGTCGTCGCTCTTGCCGCTGTCGACGTCGCTCATTTTCTGCGCGGCCAGGCGGTCGTCGCCGTTGACCTTGCCGATGGCGTCTTTCATGCTTTGTGCAAACGAGAAGCCGGATTGTTCCGGTGCGCCGAACTGGGCGGCGGGAGCGATGCTGGCGCCCAGGGCGCGCGCGTCATTGCTCAGTGCTGCCAGATCGGCCTTGATCAGACCTGCGAGTTCGTTGCTCATCTTGCCCTCTACTTTCAATATGCGGTGACGTATCAATCAGAAATTACTGGTTTGCCATTCCGGCAGGCATTACATCGAATGCCATCTTGCCCGGCCCGATTTCAATTGGGCCCATCAGTTTTATCAGTTGCCACACCATCCGCTCAGCAGATTCAAACAAACCCGGCAGACCTGCGCCGACATGATTTACATGGCCATGACAACTAATGATTATCTGATAAAAGTTTCTTCTGGTGGCAATAAGAGGAGCTGGAAACTGCCATAAAAACCGGAATCAGGTAAGCGGAATGGCGCACTGCAAATCACTATTTTCTCGCTATAAGCTTACCTCGGGGCAACTATAAAGTAAAGAGAGGATTGCCTCAAGGAATATTGATACATGGCAATATTTGGCTTTTTCATGTATTGTTCAGCACCGTAGCCATCGAGCATGCGATACGATGCGCAATCGTTTGCTTGCAGACCTGTCGGCAAGGCCAAGATGATGCTGTATTTAATTTCGGGCGATCCGTATAATTTGTTCTGCCACCGCAATACCGACATGACCACTACATGACAATCATTACCAAGACAGATCAAACTGTGCGCCATCAAGTCCTCGATTCCTGTCTGCTTGGACGCCCTGTCCATTTGCTGCATGTATTCGGCGCACAGCTGCGCGACGACCTGGCCGTGGCCCTGCGCCAGCCGATGAGCCGTCGCTACTGGGGCAATTTCCAGATCGACGCCGTGACCTTGTCGCGCGTGGAGAACGAAGACAGCGTGAACCGCTGGCTGAGTTTTTCCACGCCGGCCGGCCAGCCGGGCTTTGCGCTCGAACGGCAGATACTGTTGAGCGTGCTGAACTATCGCTACGGTAGTGCCGGCGCCAAGGGCGCGCTGCCCGATCCGGCGCAAGTGCGCGTGACGGCAACGGAAGAGCGCCTCGCTGTGGTGCTGGGACAACAGTTGGTCCACAGTTTGTTCACCCGCATCCACAAGAACCTGCAAACCCTGGGCAAGAGCAGCGACATCGACACCACTGCCGAGGTCGCCGTGCAGTCCGGCGTGCATCCGGCACGCGGCAGCTGGATCGTCACCGTGGCGCTCAGCGACGTCGAAGCGGGGCAGAGCGGCCAGTTCTGGTTCTCGCTGGACAAGCGCCTGATGGCCGACGTGCTGCGCGGCCTGCTGCCCGAGCGCGCGCAAGCGAAGAAAGCCTTGCGCGGCAGCGTACGCCCGCTCGCTTCGCGCCTGCAAGTGACCCTGGAAGGCCGGCTCGTCAGCAAGCAGGTGCAGCTGGGCGCCTTGTTCGACCTGCGCGTGGGCGACGTGATTCCAGTCAGCCTGAGCCGTACCGACGTCATGCTTGACGACTCCCGTTTATTTACAGCGGCTGTTTCCGAACACAAGGGCAAGCTCTGTTTAACCTCATTTGAAGATGTCGAATAATATGAATATCACCGATACCAACCAGAGCGAAACCCTGCTGGAAGACCTGGGCGATGACATGATCATCGACCAGGGCGACGTCTCCGACGTGGCCAGCACCCGCGCGCGCCGCGACATTCCGCAAATGATGCGCAAGATTCCCGTCACTCTGACCCTGGAAGTGGGCTCGGCCCGCATCTCGCTGGAAGAGTTGATGGCCATCGGCCCGGAAAGCGTGATCGAACTCGACATGCTGGCCGGCGAACCGCTGGTGATCAAGGTCAACGGCACACCGATCGGCCGTGCCGAAGTGGTGGTGGCCGGCGAGAACTATGGCCTGAAAGTCATCGACCTCGACGGCCTCAATCTCGACCTGATGACAGCATGAAGCTGGTGGTACCCGGCTTGAGCCGGCGCCGCGGCGCGCTGGCTGCCGCGCTGGCTGTCCCTGTTCTGATGCTGTGCTGCGGCGCGGCCGGCGCGCAGGACCTGCTCGCCGGCGTGGTGCCGGGCGCGAAGACCGACCTGTCGGTGAAGATGCAGATCCTCGTCGTCATGACCCTGCTCGGGCTGCTGCCCGTGATGGTCATGATGATGACCAGCTTTACCCGCTTCGTCATCGTGCTGTCGCTGCTGCGCCAGGCCCTCGGCCTGCAGCAGGGCTTGCCCAACCGTATCGTCACCGGCATCGCCCTGATTCTCACCTTGCTGGTCATGCGTCCCATCGGCGACCAGGTATGGAAGGAAGCGTTCGTGCCTTATGACCGCGACCAGATCGGCATGCAGGAAGCCTTGAAAATTGCCGAAGTGCCCATTTCGCGCTTTATGCTGGCGCAGACGAGCAAGGCCGCGCTGGCGCAGATCGCGCACCTGGCCGGCGAACCGTCGAGCATGCGCCCGCAAGACCATAGTTTCACGGTCAAGCTGGCCGCGTTCGTATTGTCCGAACTCAAGACGGCGTTCCAGATCGGCTGCATGCTGTTCATCCCCTTCCTCATCATCGACCTGGTGGTGGCGTCCGTGCTGATGGCCATGGGCATGATGATGCTCTCGCCGCTCGTCATCTCGCTGCCGTTCAAGCTGCTGCTGTTCGTGCTCGTCGATGGCTGGACCCTGACCGTCAACACCTTAGTTACCAGCATACAGGGCTATTGACCGATGTTTACCCCTGAAGTCGCCGTCGACCTGATCATCGAAGCATTGCATGTCGTCATGCTGCTGGTGGTGATCCTGGTCGTGCCGGGTTTGCTCATGGGCTTGCTGGTCGCGCTGGTGCAGGCGGCCACATCGATCAATGAACAGACCATGAGTTTCCTGCCGCGCCTGCTGGTCACCCTGCTGGCCCTGATCCTGGCCGGACGCTGGATGGCCGGTTACCTGATGGATTATTGCGTGTCCATTTTTCAGCGCGCCGCCACCCTGGTCGGATAGCACCGCGCCATGGATCAGATTTTCAATCAGGTGCTGCCGTTTCTGCTGGCCGTGTGGTGGCCGTTTTGCCGCATCCTGGCCATGCTCAGCGCCTCGCCCGTGATCGGCGACGCGATGGTGCCCGTTCCCGTGCGGGTGCTGCTGTCGCTGGTGCTGGCGATCCTGATGCTGCCCGTGATGCAGGCGTCTGGCGTGTCGCAGGAGTTGCTGAAGATCGATCCGTTTTCTCTGCACGCCCTCGTCGCCACCCTGGAGCAGGCCATCATCGGCTTCGTCCTGGGCCTGGCTTTCCACTTCGCCATGTCCGTCATGTCGGTGCTCGGCTACCTCGTGTCGAGCCAGGTGGGCTTTTCCATGGCCGTCATGAATGACCCGCTCAACGGTACCTCGTCGGACGTGATCACGGGTTTGCTCACCATCATGTGCATGATCGTGTTTTTCGCCATCGATGGCCACCTCGTGCTGACGGGCGTGATCGGCGCCAGTTTCACGGCCTGGCCCGTGGGACAGGGCTACGGGCCGCTGCTGCTGCAGACGGTGGCGTACAACGTGGCATGGATCTTTGCCGCCGCCATGCTGCTGGCCTTGCCCATCGTCTTTTCCACCATGGTGGTGCAGCTGGGCTTTGGCTTCCTGAACCGGGTGGCGCCGTCGTTGAACCTGTTTTCGCTGGGTTTTTCCATGATCACCATGTTCGGCCTGCTGATGCTGATACAGATCGTGCGCTTTATCCCGGAGCACTATGTCGCCATGACGAACCGCGTGCTCGACATGATCCAGGAACAAATGCGGGTGGCCCATGGCGGATAGCAGCACTGGCGACAAAACAGAAAAGGCTTCAGCACAGAAGCTGAAGAAATCGCGCCAGGAAGGGCAGGTGGTGCGTTCGCGCGACCTGTCGACGGCGCTGGGCATCCTGATCAGCATGAAGGTCTTCATTTACCTGCTGCCCGGTTATCTGGTCAGCTTTCGCGAACTGTTCGCCATGTCCTTCATGCCGCTCGACAGCAAGGGCGCGCTGGAAAATGCCATGTCGATGGCGTTTACCACGTCGGTGGGCTTGCTGATCAAGATGATCGTGCCGCTGTTCTGCGTGCCTTTGTTCGTCGTGCTCGGCTCCTTGATCCCTGGCGGCTGGGTCATCAGCACGAAGAACTGGGCGCCGAAGATGGAGCGCCTGAGCCCGGCCAAGAACCTGGGCCGCCTCGTGTCGCCCAAGCACGGCTTTGAATTCGGCTTGTCGATCGCCAAGGCCGCCGTGCTGGGCATGGTACTCGTGCACGTGAGCCGCTCCAGCCTGACGCAGTACGTGGATTTGCAACACCGGCCCCTGCAGCAGGCCATGCTCGATGGCTCGGCGCTGATGCTCGACGGCCTGATGGCGCTCATTTCCGTCTTCGTGCTGTTTGCCATCATCGACGTGCCGGCGCAGGCGTTTTTCTTTGCCCGCAACCAGCGCATGAGCAAGCAGGACGTCAAGGAAGAACATAAAAGCAGCGAAGGGCGGCCCGAAGTGCGCCAGCGCATCCGCCAGCTGCAGCAGCAGATCGGCCGGCGCAGCGTGCGCAAGACCGTGCCCGACGCCGACGTGGTGATCGTCAATCCCGAGCATTACGCCGTCGCATTGAAGTATGACCAGGACCGCGCCGAGGCGCCGTTCGTCGTTGCCAAGGGCGTCGACGAGATGGCGCTGTATATCCGGCAAGTGGCGAAGGAACACAATATCGAAACGCTGGAGTTGCCGCCGCTGGCGCGCGCCATCTACAACACCAGCCAGGTGCAGCAGCAGATTCCCGTGCAGCTGTACCAGGCCGTGTCGCAGGTGCTTAACTACATACTGCAGCTGAAAGCATTCCGTACTGGGCAGCGCGCCGCCCAGCCCCCATTTCCCACCGAGGTGGTCGTGCCATCTCATTTGAGCGAGGTAGTACCTTCATGAATTTCCTGAACCGGTTGGTTGCCGAAATGCGCCGCCACAAGTTCGCCACGCCGCTGTTCCTGCTGGTGATCCTGGCGATGATCATCTTGCCGCTGCCGCCCGTGCTGCTCGATATCTTGTTCACTTTCAATATCGTGCTGGCACTGATCGTCATCCTCGTCAGCGTGTCGGCCAAGCGGCCGCTCGATTTCTCCGTCTTCCCGACGGTGATCCTGGCCACCACCATGCTCAGGCTGACCCTGAACGTGGCGTCGACGCGCGTGGTGTTGCTGCACGGCCATACGGGCGCGGATGCGGCCGGTAAGGTGATCGAGGCGTTTGGTAACGTGGTGATCGGCGGTAACTTCGTCGTCGGTATCGTGGTCTTCGTGATCTTGATGATCATCAACTTCGCCGTCGTTACCAAGGGTGCCGAGCGCATCTCGGAAGTGTCGGCGCGCTTTACCCTCGATGCCTTGCCGGGCAAGCAGATGGCGATCGACGCCGACCTGAACGCCGGCCTGATCAACCAGGAAAAAGCCCAGATCCGCCGCAAGGACGTGGCCGCCGAAGCGGATTTCTATGGCGCCATGGACGGCGCGTCGAAGTTCGTGCGTGGCGACGCCGTCGCCAGTATTTTGATCTTGATCATCAACATGGTCGGCGGCGTGGCCATCGGCTCGCTGATGCACGACCTGTCGTTCGGCGACGCCTTCCGTCAATACGCACTGCTGACCATCGGTGATGGCCTGGTGGCGCAGATCCCGGCGCTGCTGCTGTCGGCCGCGGCCGCCATCCTGGTGACCCGTATCAGCGATTCGGGCGATTTCGAACAGCAAGTGGCAGGCCAGGTGCTGACCTCGCCAACGGTGATCTACAGCGCGGCCGGCATGATGGTGGCGCTGGCCTTGATTCCGGGCATGCCGTGGTTCATGTTCATGACCTTTGCGGCCGTGCTGGCCTTCGTGGCCTGGCGCCTGACCAAGCGCGTGAAGGGGCCCGATGCGGCCGGCATGGCGGCCATCGAGGCGGCCTTGCGCGATGACAAGCCTGCCGAACTCGAGTGGCAGCAATTGCCGGCCGTGCAGCCGCTGATGGTGATGCTCGGCTACAAGCTGGTCGGCATGGTGGATAAGACGCAAGGCGAACCGCTGAACAAGCGCGTCAAGGGCGTGCGCCAGAGCCTGTCCGAATCGATGGGCTTGCTGCTGCCGAATATCGGCGTGCGCGACGACCTGGCCCTGAAGCCGTCGCAGTACGCGATCGTGCTGTCGGGCACCGTGGTGGCGCAGGCGGAGGTGCAGGCCGACCGCCTGATGGCGATCCCGTCGCCGAACGTGTATGGTCAGCTCGACGGCATTCCCGGCATCGAGCCGGCCTACGGCATGCCCGTCACGTGGATCGAACCGGGCGAAAAGGCGCATGCGCTGGGCCTCGGCTACCAGGTCATCGAGGCGCCCAGCGTGATCGCCACGCACTTGTCGAAGATGGTGCGCGAATACCTGCCGGAACTGTTCCGCCACGAAGACGTGTCGAACATGATGGAGCGGCTGACGGCCCTGTCGCCCAAGCTCGCTGGCGCGCTGGACAAGGCGCTGACGCATACGCAGCTGCTGCGCGTATTCCGCGTCTTGCTGGCGGAAAATGTGTCACTGAAGGATATCGTGCCCATCGCCACCACCTTGCTCGACAGTTCGGAAACGACCAAGGATCCGATCCTGCTGGCGGCCGAAGTGCGCTGTGCGCTGCGGCGCCAGATCGTCAGCGGCCTGTTCGGCCAGAAGATGGAAATGCAGGCGTTTAACCTGGGCGGCGAACTGGAAAACATGCTGCTTGGTTCCCTTAACCAGGCGCGCCAGTCGGGCAAGGTGACTTTGGACAACTATCCGATCGACCCGCATCTGCTGTCGCAGCTGCAAGTGAACATGCCGGTGGCGCGCGAGCAGATGAAGCAGCAGGCCACGCCGCCGCTGCTGCTGGTGCTGCCGCAGATCCGTCCGCTGCTGGCCCGTTATGCGCGCCTGTTTGCGCCTGGCCTGCACGTGCTGTCGTATAACGAAATCCCGGAAAACCGCGAAGTGAGCATCATCGGCACGGTGGGGTAAATTGCTGGAACGAAAAAAAACGGCGCTTCGAGCGCCGTTTTTTTATGCCGCGTCAATCCTGCTCGTCGATGGGCGGCATCAGCTCGTGCTCCTGGCCATCGGCCAGCAGCAGCACGGTGGCGCCTGGCGCCGTGTCTTCCTCGTCGCCATAGTCGTAACCGAACGGCGCCGCCACTTCCTTCGAGACGATGACGGGCTCCTCCTCGGTTTCAGCGGCGGGGGCTTGGGGCGCATCGGGATCGGCCGCCACTTCCGCTTCCGGCTGCGTCAGCAGCAGGGCCACTTCGGCCATGGCGCGAAACAGGGGCAGCGACAGCGAGGCTGCGCCCGCCTGCATCGGGTAATTGCCGTGCACGCGCTGTGCATGCAACTGGCGGTTCAGGCGGCAGCGCACCAGGCGCAGGCCCGCGCGCCGCACGGCGTCGGCGATCTCGGGCAGGGCCAGGCGCAAATGGCGCAAGGCGGCTTCCTCGTCGGCGGCCAGTTCCAGCAGCACGCCGTCGCCGGACGGTTCCATCTGGATCACGACCCGGCCGATACCGATGATGATCAGTTCGACGCGCAGCGCCACCTTGCCGCGCCGCCTTGGTGTTGAATCTTCGTCTTCGTCGCTGGCCAGCACGCGCAGCAGCAGGCGCTGGCCGCCCCAGCCATACACGGCAAAGCGCCACGCTTCGCTGTCGACCGTCAAGGGCGGACGGGCGCCTTCGCGCAGCAGGGCCGGCTGCTGCTCGGCCATGAACAGGCTGCCCGGCACATGCTGGCCGCGCGCCTGTTCTTGCAGGGCCGCATATTGTTCGCCATACGTGCGCACCATCACGCGCCACGACGCGGCCAGCTGCGCAGCGTCGGGCGGCTGCCATATGAGCTGGCGCGTGAAGAACAGCTGGTTGACCTGCATGGCGCTGCTGTCGCGCGGCAGGGCGCCGCCCGTACCATCGGCATTGGGTTTGATGAGGGACGCCAGGCTGTCCTGTCCCTTTTGCTGCAGCTGGGCGGGCAGGGTGCCGGCGTCGGGCGCGGGCGCCATGTAGGGGCCGATCGGCACCAGCGGCTGCACCACGCCAGGCACCATCGGCGTAGCGGGGCTGACGTCGAAGCGCTGGGTAATCAGGGGCACCGGGTTGCCCGATGCAATGCGGTCTATCGCCATGCCATTGCTTCCTGCTGATACATATTCATCCGATCCGCCATCGCGTCCTGCCGGTAATTATTGTAATAAAGAAAGAATCAGCTTGCTCATGCTCTGGCTTTGCTTGAGCATGGCCGTACTCGCTTGCATCAGCATTTGCGCCGACGTCATGTTGGCGCTTTCAGCCGCGTAGTCGACGTCCATGATGCGGCCGATGGCGGCCTTGGTGTTGGTGACCATGTTGGACAGGTTATTGTAGATGTGTCCAAGCCGGTTCGCGGTGGCGCCCAGCGCCGAGCGCACGCTGCCGACCTTGTCGACGGCCGCCGCCAGCATGTCGATCATGCCATTGGCGCTGCTGTTGCTGGCAAATTCGCTGCCGGCGGTGGCGCCTGGCGCGAAATTGACGGAGATCGCCTGTAGTGCCGCGTTGAGCGCGCCCATGTCGCCCGCCACGCTGAACTGCATGGTCTCGCTGCCGGTGGCGCCGATCTGGAACGTCATGGCTTGCGACAAGGTACCCATGCCGGCGCTGCCGTTGCCCAGCAATAGAGTGCCGCCGTAGCGGGTGTTCGTCATGACGTTGTACAGCTCGGCGCCCAGCGCATCGTATTCGCCCTGCATGGCGTCGCGGTCTTTCTGGTTCGACGAGGCGTCCGCCGCCTGGGTGGCCAGGTCCTTCATGCGCACCAGCATGCTGGTGACTTCGCCAAACGCGCCTTCGGCCGTCTGCAGCAGGGAAGTACTGTTTTGCGTGTTGCGCATGGCCACCGCCATGCCGCTGGTCTGGGCGCTCAGCCGGGTAGCGATCTGCAAGCCGGCCGCGTCGTCCATGGCCGAGTTGATGCGAAAGCCCGTGGAGAGGCGCGTCATCGACGTCGACAGCATTTGCTGTGCCCAGCCCATGGCCCGCTGGGCTGACAGTGCGGCAGTATTGGTATGAATGCTCAGCACGCGGCGGCTCCAGTGGACGATTGTTCGGTGTTCTACCTTGTATAGGCGACTATGCCGGCAACATCGTTAAACGTGATGGCAATTTAGTTCAATATGCCGGAAAGACCAGGAACCGCAGACGAAAAAAAAGCCAGACCGGAGTCTGGCTTCGATGAACTGGCCGCAAGCGGCCAAGTCGATATTATTGCAGCAGGGACATGACCATCGAGGACATGCTGTTGCTTTGTTTCAGCATCGCGGTACCAGCTTGCAGCAGCATTTGCGACGACGTCATGTTCGAGCTTTCGGTAGCGAAGTCGGTGTCCATGATGCGGCCGGTAGCGGCTTTGGTGTTGGTGGCGATGTTCGACAAGTTGGTGTTGACGTGGTCCAGACGGTTAGCCGTCGCGCCCAGTGCCGAACGCACGGTGCTGACGCTGTCGATGGCGGTAGCCAGCAGGCCGATGGTGGCGTTGGCGGTGGCGGTCAGTTCCGTTGCGCCCGTCGATGCTGCCGACGAGAAGTTTTTGCTCAGGCCGGTCAGGGCTGCGTTCAGCGCGGTCAGGTTGCCGGAAACGTCAAAGCTCATTTTTTCCGTCGAGCTTGCACCGATCTGGAACGTCATCGACGTCGACAGCGTGCCGGAGGCGGCAGCTGCGCCGTCGCCCAGCAGCTTGGTGCCGCCGAACGTGGTGTTGGTCATCACGTTGTACAGCTCTTGACCCAGTGCATTGTATTCAGCTTGCATGGCGGTCTTGTCGGCGCCGGTCGACGAAGCATCGGAAGCCTGGGTTGCCAAGTCTTTCATGCGCACCAGCATGTTGGTGACTTCAGCGAAAGCGCCTTCAGCCGTTTGCAGCAGCGAGGTGCTGTTTTGCGTGTTGTTCATCGCAACGGTCATGCCGCTGGTTTGTGCTTTCAGGCGGGTGGCGATTTGCAGACCGGCAGCGTCATCCATTGCCGAGTTGATACGGAAGCCGGTGCTCAGGCGCGTCATCGAAGTCGACAGTTTGGATTGGGTATTCGAGATCGAATTTTGTGCCGACAGGGAAGCAGCGTTGGTGTGAAGGCTCAGCATGGTGTCATTCCTAATTGGGTGGTTACGGTGAGGAGCGACGGTTTATCTGCTCCTATCAGTACAAGACGACCGTGCCGCCACCTTAATTAAATGCTTTAAGGAAATTTTTTAAAATAAATGGTATTTGTTGCTTCGCCGGCCTGTTTTGCTGGTGTTGCGACATGCTTGTGCCAGCCGCAGGCGAAAAAAAAGCCAGACCGGAGTCTGGCTTCGAGAGACTGGCCGCGAGCGGCCAAGCCGATATTATTGCAGCAGGGACATGACCATCGAGGACATGCTGTTGCTTTGTTTCAGCATCGCGGTGCCAGCTTGCAGCAGCATTTGCGACGACGTCATGTTCGAGCTTTCGGTAGCGAAGTCGGTGTCCATGATGCGGCCGGTAGCGGCTTTGGTGTTGGTGGCGATGTTCGACAGGTTGGTGTTGACGTGGTCCAGACGGTTAGCCGTCGCGCCCAGTGCCGAACGCACGGTGCTGACGCTGTCGATGGCGGTAGCCAGCAGGCCGATGGTGGCGTTGGCGGAAGCGGTCAGTTCCGTCGCGCCGGTCGATGCGCCGCTCGAGAAGTTCGCGCTCAGGCCGCTCAGGGCAGTGTTCAAGGTCGACAGGTTGCCCGATACGTCGAAAGTCATTTTTTCGGTCGAGCTTGCACCGATCTGGAACGTCATCGACGTCGACAGCGTGCCGTCGGCAGCAGCGCTACCTTTGCCCAGCAGCTTGGTGCCGCCGAACGTGGTGTTGGTCATCACGTTGTACAGCTCTTGACCCAATGCATTGTATTCAGCTTGCATGGCGGTCTTGTCGGCTGCGGTCGACGAGGCATCGGAAGCCTGGGTTGCCAGGTCTTTCATGCGCACCAGCATGTTGGTGACTTCAGCGAACGCGCCTTCGGCCGTTTGCAGCAGCGAGGTGCTGTTTTGCGTGTTGTTCATCGCAACGGTCATGCCGCTGGTTTGTGCTTTCAGGCGGGTGGCGATTTGCAGGCCGGCAGCGTCATCCATTGCCGAGTTGATGCGGAAGCCGGTGCTCAGGCGCGTCATCGAAGTCGACAGTTTGGATTGGGTATTCGAGATCGAATTTTGTGCCGACAGGGAAGCAGCGTTGGTGTGAAGACTCAGCATGGTGTCATTCCTAATTGGGTGGTTATGGTGAGGAGCGACGGTTTATCTGCTCCTACCAGTACAAGACGACCATCGCTTCCACTTTATTAAATGCCGTGCGGAAATAATTTTTTACTTGCCTGAATGGCAAGCTGCGCAAGTTCAATCCACCGCGCCGCCGTGTTCCGCTTCCCATTGCCGGCGGCTGCTTTTCAGGATATCGATGACCAGCAAGGCCTTCGCTTCGTCGGCGCACAGGTCTTCCATGAACATGGCGTTATTGTTGCGTACCCATTCCAGTGGCATTTCCCACCAGGCCAGTTCCAGCAGCGCGGCACGGACTTTTTCCGTGAAGCGGTAGCGGATCAGGCGCGCCGGCGAGCCCGCATAGATGCCATAAGGTTCCGAGCGGAAATTCGGCGGCAGCAGCGAGCGCGCGCCGATGACGCAGCCGTTTTCGATCACGCTGCCGCCCAGCACCATCACTTCGTCGCCGATCCACACATCGTTCTTGATCACCGTGTCGGCATACTGTGGCGGCGGCGTATTTTTCAATCCGCCGCCAAGGATCGACAGCATGAAGGTCGAGACCGTGCGCATTTCATGCTGGCCATTGAGGATGAAACTCAGGCGCGAGCCACCGGCTACATAGCGTCCGACGCACAGGCTTTGCTGTCCGCTGTCATATTTCACCAGCGAACCGACGCCGAAACAGGAGCCGCGCCCAATATAAAAGTGGCCGTTCTCCGGTTCCTGGTCCAGCCAGTTGCGGAAAAATTGATGGGGCAGGGTGCTGATGGCGCCATCCGCGTAGCCCAGCACCGTGAATTGGCCCGACCAGGCATGGTTCTCCGCTACGCCGGAAAAATTGGTTTCGGTGGAAATTTGCATCAGGCGATGTTCCGTATCACTTCTTGTTGCAGTGCTGGCGCGGCGATCATGGCGATAATGGCGTCCACGGTCGCCATCTCCAGATCCGGATAGATGGGCAGGCAGATCACTTGCGATGAGGCGAGCCGCGCCACGGGCAGGTTCGCGTGCGCGGCGGACGGCATGCCGCGGTACATGGGGAAGTCGCTGATGAGCGGGTAAAAATAGCGGCGCGCATAGATTTCCTGGTCGCGCAGGCGCTGGAACAGGGCGTCGCGCGACAGCGGATAATCGGGGCCGACCAGGATGGGGAAATACGCGTTGTTGGCGGCCTCGGCATCGCCTTGCTGCACGCAGGTGATGCCATCGATGCCAGCCAGTTGCTGGCGGTAATGCGCATCGATCGCCTTGCGTTTCTGGCGCGCGCCGTCGATGCCCTTGAGCTGCAGCAAGCCGAAGGCGGCATTGATTTCGCTCATCTTGCCATTGATGCCGGCGGCAACGACCGTGACCTCATCGACGAAGCCGAAGTTTTTCAGGTGGTCGATCCGTTGCTTGGTCTTGGCGTCGGGGCAGACGATGGCGCCGCCTTCGAAGGTGTTGAAGATCTTGGTGGCATGAAAGCTGATCACGGAAAGGTCGCCGTGATTGAGCACGCTGCCGCCCCGGTGGCGCACGCCAAACGCATGCGCGGCATCGTAGATCACCTTCAGGTTGTAGTTGTCGGCAATTTTCTCGATGGCTTCGATATCGCATGGCCGGCCGTAGCAATGCACGGGCATGATGGCGGTGGTCTGCGGCGTGATGGCCGCCTCGATTTTGCTCGGGTCGAGGTTCAGGCTGTGCGGCTCGATGTCGGCAAAGACGGGCTTGATGTTATTCCACAGCAGCGAATGAGCGGTGGCGACAAACGAATACGGCGTCGTGATGACTTCGCCGTTGATGCGCAGCGCCTGCAAGGCCGTCATCAATGCCAAGGTGCCATTGGCGAACAGGCAGATGTGCTTGACGCCCAGGTAGTCGCACAGCGCCTGTTCCAGTTGCTGGTGGAACGGGCCGCCATTGGTCAGGATCTTGTTGTTCCAGATCGTTTCCAGATACGGCAGGAAATCCTCCAGCGGCGGCAGCAGGGGCTGGGTGACATACACGGGTTTGTTTTTTTGAGCGCTCATCATAATCCGATCGGCGGGTTGGGTACGGCCACGGGTGCTTCGAACGAGATGGGCGGCAAGCCCTCGCACCAGCGTTGCCAGATGATGCGCAAGCCATTTTCCAGGCCTTCCGTAATCAGCTTGGGTTTGCCCAGGACCGAGCGTTCCAGGCGGTGCCGCATGCTGAAGCGGTAGGCGCCCAGCAGCATGGGGTTGGCCGCCATGGCCACGCTCTTGCGCACGAGATCATCTTCGTCGGTGGCAATAAAGTCATCGAGTTCGACCTGGCGCATGATCATGTTGCCGGCGCGGCTAGGCATGGTCGGGCCTGCTGTCGTGAGGGTGGGCACGCCCATCCACAGCGCATGCAGCGTTGTCGTGCTGCCGCAATACGGGAAGGCGTCGAGGCAGATATCGATGCGGTGATGGATGGCCATGAATTGGGCCATGCCCGTGCGTCCTTCGAAGGTCAGGCGTTCCGGCGCAATGCCTTCTTCCGCGAACCAGGCCGCCAGTTGCGGCGGCGCTTCCGATTTCGGCATGGCCGCCACGATCATCTTGGAATCGGGGACGGCGCGCAGCACCCTGGCCCAGCGCGCGATGACCTGGCGATTGATTTTATTGGTACGGTTGAAACTGCCAAACGTGATGTGGCCATTGGTCAATACGGGCGCGGGCTGGACGCTGGGCGCCAGCTTGGACGGCAGGAAGGGCACGCAGGCGGGCAGCAGCAGCAGTTTCTCGGAGAATTGGTCGCCCAATTCGTCCGGTGGCGTGAAGTGCTGATCACCCAGATAGTAATCGATCGATTGCAGTCCCGTCGTGAGCGGGTAGCCGATCCAGCTGGCCTGGACAGGGGCCGGCTTGGCGGCAAACATGAGCAGCCGGTTCTTGCCCGTGTGGCCGGACAAATCGATCAGGATGTCGATGCCATCGTCGCGGATCAGCTGGCCCAGGTCAGGATCGGACAGGTGTTCCACCTGGCGCCAGTGGGGAATGACTTCCCGCAGGCGCTCCGTGATGTCGTCATTGCACGGATTGTTGTGGTAGGCATACAGCGACAACTGGGCGTCATCGGCGATATTTTCCAGTATCGGAATGAGAAAGTGCGGCACCGGATGGTTGTGCAGGTCGCCCGACACGAAGCCGACTTTCAAGGTGCGCAGCGGGTCGCGGCTGTTGCTGTGCTCCCCGCGTCCTTTGGCGATATGCGTTTCAAAGGTGTCGCTGAAGCGCTGATGCTCGGCAAAGAGCGCCTGGGGATCGATCTCGGTGCTATGCGACAACAGGAACAGGTAGTTGCTGAACAGGGTTTCCCACAGCGGGCAGACGGCCAGGCCCTTGCGGCAGGTTTCAATCGCTTCTTCTATCCTGCCGATATTGCTGAAAGTGGCGCTGATATTGACGTAGGCGTCACGATAGTCGGGATTGATTTCCAGTGTCTTGTGGTAGCAATCGAGTGCCAGCAGCGGCTCGTTCATGAGCACGTAGCAATTGCCGAGCGCAAAGTAAGCGCGCTCGAATGCGGGGGCGATAGCGAGCGCGGCCAGATACGTCTGCTTTGCGTGTTCCAATTGTTTCTGCGCCTGGCGCGTCGAGCCCAGGTTGCACAGCGCCGAGATGTTTTTCGGTTCCAGTTCCAGTGCGCGCTCATAGGCGGCGGTGGCTGCGTCGTATTGCTCCAGTTCTTGCAGGGCGACGCCCATGTGGTTGTGCGTTTCGCTATCGTCGGAATCGAGTTCCAGGGTGCGGCGGTATGCCTCCACCGCGAGCGGATAGCGCTTGATGGTGCTGTAGTAATCGGCCAGCTGCCTGTGGTTCGCGGCGTTGCCGGGAGCCAGGTCGATGGCAAGCTTGAAATACTTCAAGGCATTGTCATGGTCTTCGGCCGCTCCGTAGGCGATGGCGAGCTGGCCGCAGGCTTGCGCATCGTCCGGCTGCAGGCGCAGCACTCTTGCGCAGTACTCGATGGCCGCCGTGTAATTCTTCTGTTTGCATTGAAGCAATCCCAGATTGCTCAGCGCCTGGGTGAAATCGCTATCGAGCGCAATCGCCTGCTCGTACGCGGTGATCGCTTCCTCCGGCTGCTCCAGCGACTGGAGGGCGCGTCCCAGGTTGTTGTGCAGTTTGGCGTCGTCGGGATGCAGTGCGATGGCGCGGCGGTAGCTGGTCACGGCGCCCGCGTAGTCTTGGGCTCCATGCAGCGCCGCGGCCAGATTGGCATGCGCCGCCGTGGTCTGGGGCGCTAATTGCAGTACGGCCCGGTAGCTGACGATGGCCGCTTGCCATTGCTGCAGGTCTTGCTGGGCGTTGCCCAGATTCAGATAGATGTCGGCGTCGCCCGGTAGCAGGGCCAGCGCGCTTTGATAGCAGGCGATGGCTTCGGCGCTGCGCTGCATCGCTTGCAGTGTATTGCCGAGATTGAAGTGGCCCTTGGCGTAATCGGGACGCAGTGCCAGCGCTTGCCGGTATGCCTGTTCAGCCTGCTCCAGCTTGCCTTGCGCCTGCAGGGCCGCCGCCAGGTTGCCATGCGCTTCGACAAAGTCCGTATTCAGTTCCAGCGCCCTGGTATAGCTGTCGATCGCCTGGTCGTACATGCCTCGTTCCTGCCATGCGGTACCCAGGTTGCCATGCGCTTCGGCATCGTTGGGCGCCAATTGCGCGGTTTTTTGCAAGGCCTCGAACGCATCCTTGCCCTGCAATTGCAGGGCGGTGCCCAGCACGCTCCAGGCAAAATCGGAGTCGGGATAGCGCTGCGTCAGGGCGTGGCTGGCCATTTCCAGTTCGGCATGGTGGCCGGCTTGATACAGTGCAATGACGTGCTGCGTTTCCTGCGCAGTGGGCGTGCTGGCGATCGCCGTTTCAATGCGGCTGCGCAAGCCTTGCGACTGTTCGTTGTCGAGCCCGCGCGCGATGGCCGCCGTCACGATCTCCAGCGCCTGTTCGCGTTCGCCCGCCTTGAGCAAGCCATCCGCATACGACAGCCAGAACTGGCCTTCGTCGGGGTTCACCGACAGCGCCTTGTGCAGATACGGCAAGCCGGCCTCGTATTGCCCGACCTGTCCCGCCAATAAACCCATATTGTGGTTGGCGATGGCGTGATACGGCTGCGCTTGCAAAATCGCCAGGTAAAGCTCTTCCGCCTCGGCAAAACGGCCAGCCTGGTGTTCGGTAATTGCCTGCTGCAATTCGGCGTCGAGGGGCACTGCGGGAAGGGCGTTTGCGTTCATGGGCGGGCGGAAGGGGAAATGGTTAGCAGAGGGAATTGTAACTGGTGAAAGTGCTTCTGAGAAACTTTCCAGGTGGAATTTATCCAGGAATGCTGTCGCAATGCAAACTTGGTGTTGCTGGCTGGTCAAAGCGCGGGGAAAAGTGGCTGTTTTAAAAACCTTGCAGGCGGATGGGCGGCATGCCTTGTGCCGGGCTGCTGGTATGATGCCCGTGAATTGGCGCCTTCCTTGCCGGGCGGTCGCTGTCCGATATCGTTCACTTTTCAGCTGGGATATGCAAAACATTTTAATCATTGGCTCGTCGGGCCATGCGAAGGTCGTCATTGACGTGGTCGAACGCCAGGGGGTCTTTCATATCGCCGGCTTGATCGATGCGTTCCGGACGATCGGTGAGGAAACCTCGGGCTATCGCGTCCTGGGCGCCGAGTCCGATCTACCGGTCCTGGTGGAGCAGCTGGCCGTGGCAGGATTACTGGTGGCCATCGGCGACAACTTCGTGCGGGCAAGCGTGACGGCCCGCGTGGCGGCATTGTGCCCGCAACTGCCATTCGTCAGCGCCGTGCATCCGCAGGCCTGTGTCGCCAGGACCGTGCACATCGGTGCGGGCAGCGTGGTGATGGCAGGGGCGGTGATCAATCCCGGCTGCGACGTCGGGCATGGCTGTATCGTCAACACGCGCGCCTCGCTTGATCACGATTCCGTGATGGAGGCGTTTTCCAGCCTGGCGCCTGCCGCTGCGACAGGCGGCAGTTGCTTCATCGGCACGTGCAGCGCCCTGGGCATGGGCGCCTTGCTGCTGCAGCGCATGCGCATAGGCAGTCACTGCGTGGTCGGCGCCGGTGCCGTGGTGACGCGGCCCGTGGCCGATTTGTGCGTCAGCTATGGCGCGCCGGCAAAAATGATACGCAGCCGCGTGGCCGGCGACAAGTATGTGTAAGCTCGCGGCAGCCGCAGCGCGGCAGCGCTGCCGACTGCGGTAGCGCTGCCGCTGCGTGCCGGGCGACCGGCTTACATATTCGGATAGTTCGGCCCGCCGCCGCCTTCCGGTGTCACCCACACGATGTTCTGCGTCGGGTCCTTGATGTCGCAGGTTTTACAGTGCACGCAGTTTTGCGCATTGATCTGCAGGCGTTCGGCGCCGTCGTCGTTCTTTACGAACTCGTACACGCCGGCGGGACAGTAACGCGCTTCCGGCCCCGCATACGTGGCCAGGTTGACGTCGACGGGCACGCTGGCGTTCTTCAACGTCAGGTGGATGGGCTGGTCTTCCGCGTGGTTCGTGTTCGAGATGAACACGGACGACATCTTGTCGAAGGTCAGCTTGCCATCGGGTTTCGGATACACGATCTTTTTCGACTGGGCTGCCGGTTTCAGGCATTCGTGGTCGCCATGCGAGTGGTGCAGGGTCCACGGCGCCTTGCCGCGGAAGATCAGCTGGTCGATGCCCGTCATCAGGCTGCCCAGGTACAGACCTTTCGACAGCCATGGCTTGACGTTGCGCGCCACGTGCAGCTCTTCATGCAGCCAGGATTTTTCAAAGGCGACAGGGTAGCTCGTCAGTTCGTCGTGCTGGCGCTGTTCGCCCAGCGCGCCAAACGCCGCGTCCGCCGCCAGCATGCCGCTCTTGATGGCCGCGTGGCTGCCCTTGATGCGGCTCATGTTCAAAAAGCCCGCATCGCAGCCGATCAGCGCGCCGCCGGCAAACACCAGTTTCGGCAACGATTGCAGGCCGCCGGCCGCGATCGCGCGCGCGCCGTAGGAAATACGCTTGCCGCCTTCGAAGAACTTGCGGATTTCCGGATGCGTCTTGTAGCGCTGGAATTCCTCGTACGGCGACAAATACGGGTTTTCGTAGTTCAGGCCCACCACGTAGCCCACCATCACCTGGTTGTTTTCCAGGTGGTACAGGAAGGAGCCGCCATAGGTTTTCGTGTCCAGCGGCCAGCCGCTCGAGTGGATTACCAGGCCAGGCTTGTGCTGGGCCGGGTCGATTTCCCACAATTCCTTGATGCCGATGCCGTACGATTGCGGATCCTTGCCGGCGTTCAAGTCATACTTGGCCATCAATTGCTTGCCCAGGTGGCCGCGCGCGCCTTCGGCGAACAGCGTGTACTTGGCGT
This sequence comes from Janthinobacterium sp. NKUCC08_JDC, assembly GCF_019345575.1. Taxonomy (NCBI): domain Bacteria; kingdom Pseudomonadati; phylum Pseudomonadota; class Betaproteobacteria; order Burkholderiales; family Oxalobacteraceae; genus Janthinobacterium; species Janthinobacterium sp. NKUCC08_JDC. The sequence continues at coordinate 401,377 of NZ_JAHKQW010000003.1, forward strand.
GCAATTCCATGCCCAGCTGGAAGTCGGGACCGGGCTCGCCATCGCGCTTGACGCCCATATTGCCGGTCGCTACACCTTTCACGGAGCCGTCGTCGTTGTAGAGGATTTCCGCGGCAGGGAAGCCGGGGAAGATTTCCACGCCCAGGTTTTCCGCCTGCTGGCCCATCCAGCGCACCACATTGCCCAGCGAGACGATGTAGTTGCCGTGGTTTTCAAAGCAGGCCGGCACGGCGAAGCCTGGCGTTTTATACGCTTTCGTTTCGGTCAGGAACAGGATGCGGTCTTCCGTCACTTCCGTGTTCAGGGGCGCGCCCAGTTCTTTCCAGTTCGGTATCAGTTCGGTCAGCGCTTTCGGGTCCATGATGGCGCCCGACAGGATATGCGCGCCCAGTTCGCCGCCTTTTTCCAGCACGCAGACGGACACTTCCTGGCTTTTTTCAGCGGCCAGCTGCTTCAGGCGGATCGCCGCGGCCAAGCCTGCGGGGCCACCGCCGACGATCACCACGTCATACTCCATGGTTTCGCGCGGTCCGTACTGTTCAACTAAGTTATTAGGCTGTGTCATGGTCTCGATTGTCAGTCACTCAATTAGGTAGCAAGGATAGGGAATAAAGCATCATCGGGGAAATTTAAGCACGAGTGTGCTTGTTTTTGGCGAGGATTGCAACTTTGGCGCCATTTTGCGTGACATTGCCCCTCGCCGCAATCTAAATCCGGCCATTTTGTGTAATGATGGCGTTTACTTTTGCTCGAGTGCGCTGCGGGGGAATTTGCCCGATTGCCATAGGCACGGCGTAAAGTGTTGTCTAAAATAAAACAGGAGTAGCTCGTGGGCATAGAAGTCAATTTCGAGGGCAAGATTGCCCTGATTACCGGCGCATCGAGCGGCCTCGGCGCGCGCTTTGCAAAAGTGCTGGCCCAGGCCGGCGCACAGGTGGTGCTGGCGTCGCGCCGCACCGAACGCCTGAAGGAATTGCGCGCTGAAATCGAAGCGGACGGCGGCGCCGCGCACGTGGTGTCGCTCGACGTGACCGACTTCGCCAGCATCAAGTCGGCCATCGCGCATGCGGAAACGGAAGCGGGCCCCATCGATATCCTCGTCAATAATTCCGGTGTCTCCACCACGCAACGCTTGGTCGACGTCACGCCCGAAGATTACTCGTTCGTGATGGACACCAATCTGCGCGGTTCGTTCTTCGTGGCCCAGCAAACGGCCAAGCGCATGATCGCGCGCGCCAAGGGCGACCCGAAGAAACAGCACCGCATCATCAATATCGCTTCGATGGCGGGCTTGCAGGTGTTGCCGCAGATCGGCGTGTATTGCATGAGCAAGGCGGGCATGGTGCATATGACGCGCGCCATGGCCGTGGAGTGGGGCAAATACGGCATCAACACGAACGCCATCTGCCCCGGCTACATTTCCACGGAAATCAACGAAGATTATTTCGCCACCGAGCAGGGCAAGAAGCTGATCGAAATGCTGCCGAATAAACGTCCGGGCAAGCCGGAAGACCTCGACGGCCTGCTGCTGCTGCTGGCGGGCGAGGATTCGCATTTCATCAACGGCGCCATCATTTCCGCTGACGGTGGCATGAGTACCTTCTAGCGCTGCAGCTGCAGTCCCACCAGCTTGTGCACGAGCTCCGATGATGTCGATGCAGCGAACTTGCGCATCAGCTTGGCGCGGTGCATTTCCACCGTGCGGGGGCTGAGGTCGATTTGGCGGGCGATGACCTTGCTGGTCTTGCCCTCCACCAGCAGGGCGGCGATTTCGCGTTCGCGCGGAGTCAGTTCCGCCGTCACGGGACGTTTCTCGCTGACATCCTCGAACGTCCAGATGCCCGGCCCCAGCGGTTCCTGCGGCAGCATGGCGTGGCCCGTGACGTGGCACCAGAACAATTCCCCATTACTGCGGCGCATGATGCGCTCGTCCGAATAGCGTCCCCTGGCGTTCATGATGGGGATGATGCGGTCACCGGTGCGCAGGAATTCGTCGTGCGTGGGGTAGAGTACTTCGAACGACTGGTCGTCCAGCTGGGCGCGCGCATAGCCGAACATGGCCGCCAGCGCTTCGTTGCAGCTACGCATGATACGGTTTTCCGACATGCACATGCCCACGGGCGCGTGCAGGAAGATGCTTTCATAATCGATGGCTGACGCGGCGTTCATCTGATACGTATCACTCTCACAGGGGGATTGCCGGCACGGCGCCGGTAGTTCTACGGTATTGTACTTTCCACTCGCGTATTTTATGCTGAGTCGCTGCCTGAGTCATGGACTCAAGACCAAAGCTTAACAAAAGATAGAGGGACACCCATGAATAAAGTTTATCCTGACGCCGCCTCGGCGCTGGCCGGTATCGTCCAAGATGGCCAGACCATCGCCGTCGGCGGCTTCGGCCTGTGCGGCATTCCCGAAGCCCTGATCGGCGCCTTGCGCGATTCGGGCGTGACGGGCCTGACCGCCATTTCGAATAACGCGGGCGTGGACGGCTTCGGCCTGGGCCAGCTCTTGACCACGCGCCAGATCAAGAAGATGATCGCCTCCTACGTGGGTGAAAACAAGGAATTCGCGCGCCAGTACCTGGCCGGCGAACTGGAACTGGAATTCACGCCGCAAGGCACCCTGGCCGAAAAACTGCGCGCCGGCGGCGCCGGCATCCCGGCCTTCTTTACCAAGACGGGCGTGGGCACCATCGTTGCCGACGGCAAGGAGCTCCGCGAATTCGACGGCGAGCAATATGTGATGGAACGCAGCCTCGTGGCCGACGTGGCGCTGGTCAAAGCCTACATGGCCGACCGCGCGGGCAATTTGGTCTACCGCAAAACGGCGCGCAATTTCAACCCGAACGTGGCCATGGCCGGCAAGATCACCATCGTCGAAGTGGAAAAACTGGTCGAAGTGGGCGAGATCGATCCGGACCAGGTCCACACGCCGAGCATCTTCGTGCACCGCATCGTGGTCAACGCGAACCCGGAAAAACGCATCGAGCAGCGCACCGTGCGCAGCGAAGCATAAAACAGAATACGGAGATTACTATGGCTTGGACACGTGACGAAATGGCCGCGCGCGCGGCAAAGGAATTGCAGGATGGCTTTTATGTGAACCTGGGCATCGGCTTGCCGACCCTGGTCGCCAACTATGTGCCGGACAACATCGAAGTATTCCTGCAGTCGGAAAACGGGTTATTGGGCATCGGCCCGTTCCCCACCGACGCGGAAGTCGATGCCGACCTGATCAACGCCGGCAAGCAGACGGTGACGGCCTTGCCAGGCGCCGCCTACTTCAGCTCGGCCGATTCCTTCGGCATGATCCGCGGCGGCAAGATCAACCTGGCCATCCTGGGCGCCATGCAAGTGTCGGAAAAGGGCGATCTGGCGAACTGGATGATTCCAGGCAAGATGGTCAAGGGCATGGGCGGCGCGATGGACCTCGTCGCCGGCGTCAAGCGCGTTGTCGTGCTGATGGAACACGTGGCCACGGCCAAGGATGGCACGACGTCGCACAAGCTGCTGAAACAGTGCGACTTGCCGCTGACGGGCGTGGGCGTGGTCGACGTCATCATCAGCGACCTGGGCGTGATCGACGTGACGGAAAACGGTCTGAAGCTGGTGGAACTGGCGCCGGGCGTGACCAAGGAGCAAGTGCAGGCGGCCACGGGCGCGGAACTGGACGTCTCCGCCGTGTAAGCCAGGCGTAGCGTCGTATCGAAGCAGGGCGGACAGCGATGTCCGCCCTTTTTTATGCGCTTGCCTTGCCGCGCAATGCGTCCAGGCTGTAGGCGCCAGCGCCCGCTGCCGCGAAGTACAGGAAAGTGAAGCAATACATCACGGCCATTTCGCCGCCGTTCAGGATCGGCAGGAAACCGGCCGGCGCGTGCGCCATGAAATAGGCAGCCGCCATCTGGCCCGACAGGATGAAGGCGACGGGGCGCGTGAACAGGCCCACCAGCAGCAAGCTGCCGCCGACCAGCTCGATGACGCCGGCCGCGCCCATCACGGAAAACAGTTGCAAGCCGTCGAACATGGCCACGTGCGGCGCGCCGAACAGCTTGGCCGTGCCGTGTTGCAGGAAGAGAAAGCCGAGGATGATGCGCAGCAGGCCCAGCAGGCGTGGGCTCCAGGTGGCGTAAAAGGCGGGCGAGAGGGACATGCGTGCTCCATTCAAAAGTGAGGATGGTTCGGTGTCAGGCTTGCATTAACGCAATGTCATTATGCGGGAGCTTGACGGCGAACAGGTGACAGTACTGTAATGGTTTTTCATTCATTGATCATCGTGCTAAATATTGATGCATAATTTACTGCGTGTTGATGATGCGAGAATCCCAGGCGCAATGAAAAAAGCCCCGCAGATCGCTCTGCGGGGCTTTCAATGGTGAGTAGTACGGCTTACTTGACGATATTTACGGCCGGGGCGACATACGCGTCGTCCGTCGGGTGGGTGGGGTGGGCCAGCTCGCTGTGCAGCTTGTCCATGTCCAGTTCTTTTTCCCATTTCGACACGACGATGGTGGCCACGCCGTTGCCGACAAAATTCGTCAGCGCGCGGCATTCGCTCATGAAGCGGTCGATGCCCAGGATCAGCGCCATGCCGGCCACAGGGATCGTCGGCACCACGGCCAGGGTCGCGGCCAAGGTAATGAAGCCGGCGCCCGTGATGCCGGACGCGCCTTTCGAGGTCAGCATCGCCACGCCCAGGATGGTCAGCTCTTGCCAGATGGTCAGTTCCGTGTTGGTGGCTTGTGCCACGAACAGGGCGGCCATGGTCATGTAGATATTGGTGCCGTCCAGATTGAACGAGTAGCCGGTCGGCACGACCAGGCCGACGACCGGCTTGGAGCAGCCCAGGCGCTCAAGTTTTTTCATCAGGGCCGGCAGGGCCGATTCCGACGAGCTGGTACCGAGCACGATCAGCAGTTCTTCCTTGATGTACAGCAGGAAGCGGCCGATCGAGAAGCCCGTGTACTTGGCGATCAGACCCAGCACGACGAAGACGAACAGGAAGCAGGTCAGGTAGAACGAGCCCATCAGTTTAGCCAGCGGAATCAGCGAAGCCAGGCCGTATTTACCGATGGTAAAGGCCATCGCACCGAACGCGCCGATGGGAGCGACTTTCATGATGATGTTGACCATGCCGAAGATGGCATGCGACAGTTCGTCGATCAGCTTGGTAACGGGACGGCCGCGTTCGCCCAGCAGGGACAGCGAAAAGCCGAACAGGATGGCGATCAAGAGCACTTGCAGGATGTCGCCCTTGGCGAAGGCGTCAACGAAGGTCTTCGGGATGATGTTCATCACGAAGTCGATGGTCGACATGCCTTCGGCGTGCGTGTATTGCGCGATCGACTTGGCGTCGAGGTGGGCCGGATCAGCGTTGAAGCCGGCGCCCGGTTTGAGGATGTTAGCAACCAGCAAGCCGATGGCCAGCGCGAAGGTGGAAACCACTTCAAAGTACAGCAGCGCCTTGCCGCCCACTCGGCCGATTTTCTTGACGTCCTGCATGCCAGCGATGCCGGAGACCACGGTACAGAAGATCACCGGGGCGATGATCATCTTGATCAGTTTGATAAAGCCGTCGCCCAGCGGTTTCATGTCGACGGCGTTCGATGGGTAGAACACCCCCAGCAGCACGCCGGCCACGATGGCGAACAGCACCTGTACATACAGGATTTTATAGAATGGTTTTTTCACGAGTGGTCTCCTCTTGCGGGTTGATGCTGCGATCATCCGCGCATTGCCAGGCCGGCTCAATTGTGGATAACCGCAGATATGCATTTTCGCTATATCGGGTATTGCGCCATGGCGAGCGTGCCAGTAGTGTGCTGCGGCGCAGCATTTCAGCCGCGCGCTTGGAGCATTGCCCGCGCTGCGCTACACTGCCGTAGCGTCGCGCGCGAGGCAACCGGCAAATCGCCGGTTTCTTTATTTTTTACTACCAAATAACGACGCCGGACAAAACCGTAGCTCCGGTGTTATAAGGAATCGCATGATCGAAGCGAGCATCAAATCCGTGCAGTGCATCTCCCCCGCAGGCTTGCATACCATGTCGTACAAGGAGTGGGGCGCTGCCGATAATCCGAACGTGCTCGTCTGCGCCCATGGCGTGACGCGCGTGGCGGACGACTTCGACAACCTGGCGCGCGCCATGGCCAGCGATTACCGCGTGATCTGCCCCGACGTGGTGGGCCGCGGGCGCTCGGGCTGGCTGGCCAATCCCCAGTTCTACCGCGTGCCGCAATATGTGAGCGACATGGTGACCCTGCTGGCGCGCGTGCTGGCCAATGGCGAGCGCCAGACGGTGGACTGGTTCGGCACGTCGATGGGCGGCTTGATCGGCCTGGGCCTGGCATCGCTGCCGCACAGCCCGATCAGCAAGCTGGTCCTGAACGATATCGGCCCGACCCTGGCGCCCGAAGCCTTGCAGCGCATCGGCGACTACATCGGCCAGGACTTGCGTTTCGAGACGTTCGAGCAGGGCGCCAAGTTCGTGCGCGACGTGTCCGCCAGCTTCGGCCCGCACACGGATGCGGAATGGCATAAACTGGCGGTGGATGTGTTGCGGCAAGATAAGGATGGCCACTGGCGCCGCCACTATGATATGGGACTGGCCATGCCGTTCCGCTCGGCCACGCCGGAATCGGCGGCCAGCGACGAAGCCATGCTGTGGGCCGCATATGATGCCGTGCGCTGCCCCACCTTGCTGGTGCGCGGCTCGGAATCCGATCTGCTGTCGCACGAAACGGCCACGCGCATGCTCGGTCGCGGCCCGAAGGCGGAACTGGTGGAAATCGCCGGCGTGGGCCATGCGCCCACTTTCGTCCACGACGACCAGATCGCCATCGCCCGCAAATTTTTGCTGGGCAAGTAACACAGGTAATACGCTGTACAGATTTTGAAACAACCGAAAGAAGAAGCATGGAAATTACACGACTGCACGTAGGCAAACGCCTCTCCGAAGTAGCGATACACAACAACACCATCTACCTGGCTGGCCAGATCGCCGAAGACACCACGCAAGGCATCGTCGGCCAGACGCGCGAAGTGCTGGGCCACGTCGACCGTTTGCTGATGGAAGCGGGCAGCGACAAGACTTGCATCCTGTCGTGCCAGATCTACATCGCCGACATGAAGGATTTCCCCGGCATGAATGAAGTGTGGGATGACTGGGTCGCCTCCGGCCACACGCCGCCGCGCGCCACGGTGGAAGCGAAGCTGGCCAATCCGGCATGCCTGGTTGAAATCGTCGTCATCGCTGCAGAACGTTAAGTTTTCAAGTTGTTCAGTCATTAAGTTTAAAGGTAATACATGGTTTCCATCTCGGCCCCGAATAGCGCCACATCGGAACAACTGGTAGAGGGCTTGAGTGCGCCGGACTGCGCGCGCGTGCTGGACGCGCTCGCGTATGCCACCGAAGCATATGGCGACAAGCAGACCTTTGCCGGCCGCTCCGCGCTGGAGTTCGCCATCGGCGTGGCCACCACCCTGGCTTTCCTGCGCAGCGATGCGGAAACGCGCATCGCCGGCCTGATGTTCGAGCTGACCTTGCTGGAACCCGATACGGCGGCCGACATCGAACCCCGCTTCGGCAAGCAGGTGTGCGACCTGGCAACCGGCGTGCGCCAGCTGATCCGCTTGCGCGCGCTGACTCAGGCGCAGCACGGCAGCGCTGGCGGGCGCGGCAAGAATGCGGCGCAGCAAGCCGTGGCCCAGGTGGAAACCTTGCGCAAGATGTTGCTGGCGATGGCTTCCGACATGCGTGTCGTGCTGGTGCGCCTGGCCGCCTGCGTGACGACCTTGCGTTACTTTGCCGACTTGAAGCTGTTCAACGAAATGACGTGTGAATACGGCAAGGAAACCCTGGACCTGTACGCGCCGCTGGCCAATCGCCTCGGTATCTGGCAGCTGAAGTGGGAACTGGAAGACTTGTCGTTCCGCTTCATCGAACCGGAAGCGTATAAACGCATCGCCAAGATGCTGGAAGAAAAGCGCATGATGCGCGAGGGCTTCGTGTCCTCGGCGATTTTGCGCCTGCAGACGGAACTGGCTTCGGCCGGTATCCAGGCCGAAGTATTTGGCCGCCCGAAACACATTTACAGCATCTGGAACAAGATGCGCGGCAAGGAGCTCGATTTCACGGCCCTGTACGACGTGCGCGCCTTCCGCGTCATCGTTGCCGACGTGAAAACCTGCTACACGGTCCTGGGCGTGGTTCACAATATCTGGACCCCCATCCCGAAAGAATTCGACGATTACATTTCACGGCCGAAACCGAACGGTTACCAGTCGCTGCACACGGTGGTGACCGCCGAAGATGGCCGTCCGCTGGAAGTGCAAATCCGCACCAATGAAATGCACAGCTTTGCCGAATACGGTGTGGCCGCGCACTGGCGCTACAAGGAAGAGGGCGGCTCGAACTTTGCCGGCCAGAAATACGACGAAAAGATCGCCTGGCTGCGCCAGCTGCTGGCCTGGAAAACGGAGGTGGCCGACGCCGTCGTGGGCCAGGAAGAAATCCAGCGCGAGTGGGTGGAAAAGTTGAAATCCGCCACCCTGGATGACCGCATCTTCGTCATGACGCCGCAAGCGCGCGTGCTGGAATTGCCCGTGGGTGCCACGCCCGTCGATTTTGCCTATCACCTGCACACGGACGTGGGCCACCGCTGCCGCGGCGCCAAGGTCGACGGCATCATGGTGCCCTTGAATACCCAGCTGAAAAACGGCCAGACCTGCGAAATCATCACGGCCAAGGGCGCGCCGGGCACGGCCGGGCCGTCGCGCGACTGGCTCAGCGCCGGCTACGCCGTCAGCACGCGCACGCGCTCGAAAATCCGCGCCTGGTTCCACGCGATCGACATGCAGGAAACCCTGGCCCACGGCCGCGCGCTGGTGGAAAAATCGTTGCAGCGCGAAGGCAAGACGGCCGTCAATCTGGAAGCGCTGGCGCAAAAGCTGGGCTTTGCGAAAGTCGACGAGCTGTTCCTGTCGGTGGGCAAGGATGAATTCAGCCTGCGCCACGTGGAGCAGGCGCTGCACGACAATGGCGAAGTGGTGGTGCCGGAAGACGCCGTGCTCGTCGGCAAAAGCCGCGCTTCCAGCGTGGAACAGGGCGCCAAGTCCGGCGTGCTGGTGGTGGGCACGGAAGGCTTGATGACCGTGCTGGCCAAGTGCTGCAAGCCGGCGCCGCCGGACAGCATCGTCGGTTTCGTCACGCGCGGCAAGGGCGTGTCGATCCACCGCGCCACCTGCAAGAATTTCGAGGAAATGCGCGCCAAGTCGCCCGAGCGCGTGATCTTCACGGAGTGGGGCAGCACGGGCGGACACGACACCGTGTATCCGGTCGACATCTTCATTCTTGCCGGCGACCGTCAGGGCTTGCTGCGCGACATCTCCGAAATCTTTTCGCGCGAAAAAATCAACGTCATCGGCGTCAACACCCAAAGCGCCAAGGGCCAGGCCCGCATGACGTTTACGGCCGAGATCAGTTCGACGGCGCAGCTGTTGAAGGCGCTGAATGTGATCAAGGATGTCAGTGGCGTGCTTGAGGCTCGGCGTAGCTAGTCTTTGCACCCCAAGGACAGATGCTGGGGTCGTACCCCGAGGGTACGACCCCAGTCCTTGCTAGTGGGTTTTGTCACCCGCATGCAACCCCGCCATCGCCGCCGTCTCCGGCTGCAGAGTGATGTGGTCTATCCCATGCTTACTCAGTAACATCTTCTTGATCGCCCGCAATACCTTCGGCCAATGGTCGAGGTGTTCGATTTCCACGTGGCCGATCAGGGCCGGCTGGCCGGGCGACATGTCCCATACGTGCAGGTCGTGCACGGAAATCACGCCGTCCACCTCTTCCACGTCCGCGCCCACCTGGATGTAGTCGATGTGCATGGGCACGCCTTCCATCAGGAAGTGGTACGACTCTTTCAATACCCCGAACGTGGATTTCAGGATCAGCAGGGACACCAGCACGGACAGCAGCGGGTCGATCTGCATCCAGCCCGTAAAGTAAATCACGGCGCCGGCCACGATGGCGGCGACCGAGCCGAGCAAATCGCCCATCACGTGAACAAGGGCGGCGCGCGTGTTCACGCTTTGCTTGTCTTTCGACAAGACCCACGCCACCACCAGGTTGATCGCCAGGCCGATGAAGGCGACGATGAAGACCATGCCGCCTTGCACGGTTTGCGGGGCGGAAAAGCGCAGCACGGCTTCATAGCAGATCCAGCCCACGACGCACAGCATGGCCAGGCCATTGACGAAGGCGGCCAGCGCTTCGGCGCGGCCAAAGCCGAACGAGTGGCGTGGCGACGGCGGGCGGCGCGCGATGAGCTGCGCCAGCAGGGCCAGGCCCAGCGCGGCCGCGTCCGTGACCATGTGGCCCGCATCGGAAATCAGGGCCAGCGAATTGGACAGGAAACCGGCGATGACCTCGATGCCGGCAAACGACAGGGTCAGCCCCAGCGCCCACGCGAGGATGCTCTGGCTGCGCCCCTCGAATGAGTGGGTGTGCTTGGCGTCGCCTTTCAGGTGGGCGTGCAAATGGGTGGCGTCGTGTTCGGTGTTGTCGTGCGTGGGATGCATGGAATGCTTTGTGGAATGATCTTGTCGTCAGTGTAATTGAAAAGCAACAAAACAGTCGGCGCGTAAAAAAACCTGCAGGCCGCGAGGCACTGCAGGTTTTACCTGGAGCAAATAAATTTTACTGTGCCGCCGTCTCGCCAAACTTTCCTTCACGGAAATCCTCTACGGCCTGGAACACTTCCGCCTGGGTATTCATGACGAACGGGCCGTACTGCGCGATCGGTTCATTCAAGGGCTGGCCGGCGACGAGGATCACGCGGCCGCCTTCGGGCGCCTCGATGCGCACGCCGTCGCTGCCCGGCGTGTTGGCAAAGATCGCCATGCGCAGGGCGGGCACGGCCTTGCCGTCGACCTGCACTTCGCCACGAAACGTGTAGATGAAAGCATTATGGCCTGGCGGCAAGGGTTGCTCGAAGCTGGCACCGGCCGGCAAGTCGATATCGAGGTACAACGGTTCCGTCAGTTCGCGCTGCACGGCGCCCGTCACGCCATGGCTCTCGCCGGCGATCACTTGCACGGCCACGCCAGCGTCCGTCGTGTAGCGGGGGATCTCGCTGCTCGTGAAATCGCGGTACCACGGCGTGCGCATCTTGTCGCGCGCGGGCAGGTTCAGCCACAGCTGAAAACCTTCCATCACGCCTTCTTCCTGCTCCGGCATCTCCGAGTGGATCACGCCGCTGCCGGCCGTCATCCATTGCACGCCGCCCGACGTCAGCAAGCCTTCGTTGCCCGCGCTGTCCTTGTGGCGCATGCGCCCCGTGATCATGTACGAGACCGTTTCAAAGCCGCGGTGCGGATGCTCGGGGAAGCCGGCGATATAGTCGTTCGGCTTGTCGCTGGCAAAGTTATCAAGCATCAGGAACGGGTCGAGACGGCGCTGCAACTGCTGGGTCAGCACGCGGTTGATCTTCACGCCAGCGCCATCCATGACGGCCTGGCCGGCGATCACGCGCTCGACGGCGCGTGGCTTGTTGACGGTGGTGGTATCGCTCATTGTGTTCTCCTGTTTGGGGTCAGACCCGCCGGAACTCGGCGTCCCCGTCTGACCCCTTGTTGCGGCAGTCAGCTATTACACCAGGATCGCGTTGATCTCGGCGTCCGCCTGGGCTTGCGCCTTGGCCACGGCTTCCGGACCCATGCCCATGCCTTCCGAATACACGTATTGCACGTCGGTCATGCCCAGGAAGCCGAACATGGTGTTCAGGTAAGGCACCTGGCTATCGTTGGCGCTGTCGCGGTGCAAGCCGCCGCGGGACAGGCCCACATAGACTTTCTTGCCGCTCAGCAGGCCAACTGGGCCGTTTTCCGTGTACTTGAAGGTGACGTTGGCGCGGGCAATTGCGTCGAACCAGCTTTTCAGTTGCACGGTGATGCCGAAGTTGTACATCGGCGCGCCGATGACGATCACGTCAGCCGCTTGCACTTGCGCAATCAGCGCGTCGTCCAGGGCGATGCGGGCCGCTTGCTCCGGCGTGCGTTTGTCGGCCGGCGTGAACAGCGCTTGCAGGGTCGGTTCGTCGAGCACGGGGTGCGGTGCGGCAGCCAGGTCGCGGCGGACGAGGGCGGCACCAGGGTTGGCCGCTTCTACGCGGGCGACGATGGCGTCAGCCAGGCGGGTCGAGGCGGAACCGGTGCTGCGGGCGCTGGAATTGATTTGCAGGATGTTCATCTTGTTTTCTCCGTTGTGAGGTGTCTTGCGATGGATGAACTATAGCAATTCCAAAATTGATGCGGAAGCCGTTAAAATGGATAAAATTAATCCATAAATGGAACAATCGAGTGTAAAGGTCAACATATGGATATCGATCCCGGAGATTTGCTGCTGTTTGCCAGAGTCGTCGAATGCGGCAGTTTCAGTCGCGCCGCCGTGCGCGTGGACTTGCCCAAATCGACCCTGTCGCGGCGCATCTCGCTGCTGGAAGCGAAGTTGGGCGAACGATTGCTGCTGCGCACGACGCGCAAGCTGGCGCTGACGGAGTTTGGCGCCAGCCTGCTCGAGCATGCGCGCAAGGTGGTCGAGGAAACGGAGGCGGCCGGCGCCCTGGCACAGCACCGCCAGGCGGGGCCCAGCGGCTTGCTGCGCATTTCCATGCCGGCCGATTTCGGCGACACCCTGATGCGCCAGGTGCTTGCCGAGTTCGTGCGCCGCTATCCGGCCATTTCGCTGGAACTGGACTTGTCGGCGCGCCGCGTGGATTTATTGGAAGAGAACTTCGACCTGGCCATCCGCATGGGCAATTTGCCCGACGACGCCAGCCTGTCAGCGCGCCGCGTGGCGTTCAGCACCCTGGCGTTGTATGCCTCGCCGAAATACACGAGCGTGCACGGCTTGCCCGAGCATCCCGACGATCTGTACGGCCACGATCTGCTCAGCTTGCCGCGCGCCGTGCATGGCCTCGTGCACTGGACTTTGATCCGAGGCAAGACGACGTGGGAGCGCGATCTGCCCGTGCGCCTGTTGGCCAATTCGCCGGAATTGCTGGTGCGCATGGCGTGCACGGGCGTGGGCATCGCAGCCAGCACGGACCGCTTTGCCAAGGCCTATGTGGCGACGGGGGAATTGGTGCGCGTGCTGCCGGAGTGGTGTTTCCCGCTGGTCACGGGCTGGGCCGTGTTTCCCGGCCGGCGGCTGATGCCGGCCAAGACGCGCGCGTTCCTGGACTTGATGGAAGAAATGTACAAGACCGACGCGCCCGTGTAGGCGCGCGTCCCGTTGGCTTACTTGGGCAGGTTGCCCATGACTTCGCCCAGCTGCACGGGGCCGGCCGGTTGCCAGCTGGCGTTGAATTGCACGGTGTCTTTCGGGAACAGCATGACGACGGTGGAACCGAGCAGGAAGCGGCCCAGTTCTTCGCCCTGTTTCAGCACGACATTGTCGTTCGCATAGCTCCAGTCGCGCACCTGGCCCGTGCGGGGCGGGTTGACGACGCCGTGCCAGACGGTGGCCATGCTGCCGACGATGGTGGCGCCGACCAATGTCATGACGAAGGGGCCGTTGGCCGTGTCGAATACGCAGACGACGCGCTCGTTGCGGGCGAACAGGCCGGGAATGCCGCGCGCCGTCGTCGGGTTGACGGAAAACAATTCACCGGGCACATAGATCATGCGCGTCAGACGGCCGTCGCACGGCATGTGGATGCGGTGGTAGTCGCGCGGGCTCAGGTACAGATTGGCGAAGCTGCCGTGTTCGAACTGGGCCGCCAGGGACGCGTCGCCGCCGACCAGGGCCGTGGTGCTGAAGTTATGGCCCTTGGCCTGGAAGATCTGGTCCTTGTTGATCGTGCCGAACTGGCTGATGCGGCCATCGACGGGGCAGATGTAGTCGGCCTGGGCCAGCGGACGGGCATCGGGGCGCAGCGCGCGCGTGAAAAAGTCGTTGAAGCTAGTGTAGTGCGTGATGTCCGGGTCCAGCGCCTCATCCATGTTGACGTTGTAGCGGCCGACGAACCAGCGGATCAAACGCGTGGTCATGGCGCCGCCTTTGGCGCCGGCGATCCGGCCGGCAAAGTTGGTCAACGCTCCTTTTGGAAGCAGATATTGAGGCAGGACGGCAAGACGGTCAGACACGATGGGAAGCCTTTGACGGGATGATGGGAACAATGGTGAAAACGCATTATAGCGGCGATGTGGCGCGCAATGATATGCGCCGTATGCAAGGGTGCGTATCGCAGTCCGCCGCCGAATTTAATTTGCTGTAAGAAATATTTTCGGGAAACTGCGCCACTCGGAAAAAATTGCAGCACAATACGGCGGCCTGTTTTTTAGCTTTTAGCCATTTTTATTCAGCCAACTTTTTTTCAGCCAGGTCATGATGCCACGCCGTTGCCTCCGCCTTACCGTCCTTTGTTCAGCCGTTTTACTTGCCTGGAATGCCCAGGCCCAGCAATCTGAAGCGCCAGCCGACACGGCCGCTGCCGCCACCACTGCGCCGCCGAAGGCTGAAAAGCCCGCCGCACCGGCCATGCAAACCGTCGAAGTCAAGGGCAGCGGCTACGATCCGCGCCGCGACGATACGGCCAGCAAGATGGTCGTGGGCAGCGAGGAAATCCTCAAGTATGGCGACACGAATGTCACCGACGTGCTCAAACGCTTGCCCGGCATTACCGTCTCCGGCGCGGCCGGACGCTCGGGAGGCGAAATCCGCATGCGCGGGCTGGGTAGCGGCTACACGCAGATACTGCTCAATGGCGAGCGGGCGCCGGCCGGTTTCTCGCTCGACACCCTGTCGCCGGACGTGATCGAACGCATCGAGATTCTGCATGCGGCCAGCGCCGAATACAGCACGCAGTCGATCGCCGGCACCATCAATGTGGTGCTCAAGAAAGCCGTGAAGACGGCGCAGCGCGAGCTCAAGCTGGGCGTGCAGGGCAGCGACGTGAGCTTCTCGCCCAGCGTCAACGTGCAGCTGTCCGACCGCGACGGCAATTTCTCGTATTCACTGGCCGGCTCGCTGTTCCGCTACGACTACCATTACGACAATCCCGGCCTGGAACTGGGCTACGCGCCCGATGGCCGGCAAAACCTGCTGCGCCGCACGAATGGCACGGGCGATGGCCGTCCGGAAGGCATCAATCTGTCGCCGCGCCTGAACTGGGTGCTGGCCAATGGCGACAATGTGACGGCGCAATTCTTTTTCAATGGCGGGCGCTCGAATCACCGCAACTTCAGCCGGGCCGAAACGGAGCAGGGCGTGCGCCCCGACTACGACACCAATACGGGCAGCTCAAGCAACCACAACGCCTTCGGCCGCAGCGACCTGACGTGGATGCACAAGCTGGCCGGCGGCGCCAAACTGGAACTGAAAATCGGCGCCTCGGCCGCACGCAATACGTCCGACAGTCTGCAGCAAGGCTTTGTCGATGGCAGCGACCTGGCGCTTGAACGCAAGGTGGGCGTGAAGGCGACGGAAAACGGCGTCAGTTCGACGGGTAAATATTCGTCGCCCTTGCTGCCCGGCCATGCCTTGTCGATGGGCTGGGACGGCGCCTACACGGAGCGCGACGAAACGCGCCGGCAGCGCGAAGCGGCACTGGCTGCCTTGGGCGCGCGTCCGCCCGTCAACAGCGACGAAGGTTTCGACGCCACCATCAAGCGCCTGGCCCTGTTTGTGCAGGATGACTGGGAAATCACGCCGCGCTGGTCCATGTATGCGGGCGTACGCTGGGAAGGCATCGATACTCGCAGCGCGGGCGATACCTATGACGAAGTGAACCAGCGCACCAGCGTGTGGAGCCCGCTGCTGCAAACCCTGTGGAAGTTGCCCGATACCAAGGGCGACCAGCTACGTCTGGCCCTGACGCGCACCTACAAGGCGCAACCCACGGCAAGCCTGATACCGCGCCGCAATACCTCGACCAACAATAGCCAGACTGACCCTGACCGCGAAGGCAATCCCTACCTGAAACCGGAGCTGGCGCTGGGCATCGACGCCTCGTACGAGCACTACTGGGCTGAAGGCGCATTGCTCAGCGCGCGCGCCTCGGCCCGCCGTATCGATGGCTATACGCGCCAGGGTTTGCTATTCATCAATGACCGCTGGGTATCGACGCCCGTCAACGATGGCCGCGCCAATACTCAGACATTGGAACTGGAAGCGAAGTTCCCGCTGCGCGCCGTGATGGCCGCGCCCGTGCCAGCCATCGACTTGCGCGCCAGTATCAGCCGCAACTGGTCGCAGGTGGACCAGGTGCCGGGACCGAACAACCGGCTCGACCAGCAAACGCCCGTCAGCGGCAACTTCGGTCTCGACTACAAGACGCCAGATGGCGTCTTGACCACAGGCGGCAGCTTCAACTTCCGTAATGGCGGCCCCGTGCGCATCACCGAGCGCCAGAGCGCCTACACCTCGCCGCGGCGCGACGTCGACATTTATGCGCTGTGGAAATTCGATGCAAAGAACCAGCTGCGTCTGGCCGTGTCGAACTTGCTGGCGCAAGACTTCGAAAGCACCACCACGTATGCGGACGCCAGCGGCACGATAGCCCGCAACAGTATTTCGCCGAGTTCGCCGCAGGCGCGCGCGACCCTGGAAATGAAGTTCTGAGCGCGCTGTTTCTATACTGAAAACCCCGGCCGGCATCCCCGCTGGCCTATAATCTCGGCAATTGCGCGCACGGTCAGTCCGTGCGCGCCACCTTTTACTTTGCCAAGATTGCTTTCCCCATGACGTTTTTCTCCCTCGGCCTGATCGATCCCCTGGTCCGCAAACTTGACGAGCTCGGCTATGCCAAGCCCACGCCCGTGCAGGCGCAAGCGATTCCTGCCGTGCTGGCCGGGCGCGACCTGATGGCCGCCGCCCAGACGGGTACGGGCAAGACGGCCGGTTTCGCCGTGCCGCTGCTGCAGCGCCTGACATTGGAAGGCGTGGTGGCGCCCCAGTGCGTGCGCGTGCTGGTGCTCGTGCCCACGCGCGAACTGGCCGAGCAAGTCTATGCCAGCTTCCGCAGCTATGGCGGCAACTTGCCGCTGCGCAGCTTTGTCGCGTATGGCGGCGTGCCCATCGAGCCGCAGATCAGCAAATTGCGCAAGGGCCTCGACGTGCTGGTGGCCACGCCGGGCCGTTTGCTGGACTTGCAGACGCAGGGCGCCGTCAAGTTCGAGCAAGTGCAAACCCTGGTGCTGGACGAGGCCGACCGCATGCTGGATCTGGGCTTCGAGCGCGAGCTCGATATATTGCTGATGACCATGCCCAAGCAGCGCCAGACACTGCTGTTCTCGGCCACCTTCTCGGACGCCATCCGCGCCATGGCGAAAACCATGCTGAAGGATCCCGTCTCGGTGGAGGTGAGCGCGCGCAACAGCACGGTCAAGGCCGTCAAGCAATCGGTGATCGTGTGCGACAAGAAACGCAAGCCGGAACTGTTTTTGCACTTGCTGAAGAAAAAGCGCTGGGGCCAGGTCCTGGTCTTCGTCAAGACGCGCAAGGGTGTCGAGCTGCTGGTAAACACCTTGCTGGAGCAGGGTGTGCGCGCCGATTCGATTCACGGCGACAAGACGCAGCCGAACCGCCTGCGCGCGCTGGCCCGCTTCAAATCCGCCGAAGTGCAAGTGCTGGTGGCTACCGACGTGGCCGCCCGTGGCCTCGATATCGACCAATTGCCCGTCGTCGTCAATTTCGACTTGCCCACCGTGGCGGAAGACTATATCCACCGCATCGGCCGCACGGGCCGCGCGGGCGCTTCGGGCGAAGCGATCTCGCTCGTCTGCGCCGACGAGGTGGAATTGCTGTCGGCCATCGAAGCGCTGACGCGGCAAACCCTGAAACGCAATGAGGAAGCCGGTTTCGAGGCCGAGCACCGCGTGCCGGGCACGTCCGCCGGCGGCACGATCCAGAAAAAGGCCGTGAAAGTGCTGGCGCCGAAGGCGGCGGAGCGAGCCAAGAAAAGGCGCTTCTACAAATAACCGGCGCAGTTAAGCTGACAAGGCAAAGCGCGCTGCACGGATATGCCATTCGTGCCATCATGCGCCATGACCTCGATACCTTTGTTCCCGCTCAATACGGTGCTGTATCCCGACGGCTATCTGCCCCTGCAGATCTTCGAGGTACGCTATCTGGACATGATACGTCAGTGCATCATGGGCGAGCAGCCGTTCGGCGTGGTGCAACTGCTGGACGGTGCGGAAGTGCGCAAGCCGGGCCAGCAAGAGACCCTGGCGCCCGTGGGCACCCTGGCGCGCGTCGTCGACTGGGCCGCGCCCCTGTCGGGCTTGCTGCAAATCAAATGCATGGGCATGCAGCGCTTCCACATCGTCTCCAGCGAACAACTGAAGCACGGCTTGTGGATGGCGCAGGTCGACACCTTGGCGCCCGATAAAGCCATCCCCATCCCGCAAGAGCAGCAGAACGTGGCCGACGCGCTCGGCGCCCTGATCCGTACCTTGCAGGAGCAAAAGATCCCGCCCGATCAGATGCCCCTGCAGCCGCCATACCGCCTCGACGAGTGCGGCTGGGTGGCGAACCGCTGGTGCGAACTGTTGTCCTTGAGCGCCATGCAAAAACAGCTATTGCTGAGCCAGGACAATCCCGTGCTGCGCCTGGAACTGGTGCAGGATATGCTCACGGAAAATGGTCTGCTCGAAGAGTAAAACATCCCAAGCCGCATGTTTGCACAACGTTCTGTTGTGCAATTGCAATCACTATTGAGAAATACTTTACGCTTTGCCGCCGCTGGCATAAGATAATGCCCCTGGGCAAGATTGCCCTGGGCAACATTCAAGAGCACACGACATGGCAAAAGTAAGCGCGGAACAGATCAATGCGGCAATGGAAGCGATGGCCGGCGAAGGCCAGTCCATCACGGTGCGCGCCTTGCGCGAACGGCTGGGCAACGGCGCCTGTCTGGGCACCATCAGCAAGCTCTTGCAGCGCCGCAAGGCCGGTGCGCAGCGCCAGATCGCTGCCGCCGCCGAACTGTCGCCCGTGCTGCAGCAAGCCATCCTCGATTATGTAGGACAGGAATTAAGCGCCAGCCACAGCGCGCATGAAGCCGAGATGAACGACAATCAACAGGAATTGATGGACCTGGCCAGCGAGAATGAGCGCCAGCAAGAACTGCTCGACCTGCAGGCGGGCGAGCTGGAAACCTTGCGCGAGGAACTCGAGCGCGAGCGGCAAGTGGCGAACCAGGCCCGCACGGACCTGGCCAAGGCGCAGCTGCGCCTGGAAGGCTTGCCGCGCCTGGAAGAGGCGGCAGAGCAGGCCCGCATGGACCTGGCCAAAGCGCAATTCAAGCTCGAAGGCATCCCCCGTCTGGAAGAGGCCGCCGAAGCGGCGCGCGCGGAACTGATCCAGGCCCAGCTGAAGCTGGAAAGCCTGACACGCGTGGAAACGGAACTGGCGGCCGCGCGCCTGGAACTGGAAGCGGAACGCGAAGAGCTGGGCGAAACGCGCGCCGAGCTGGACGAAGAGCGCACCTTGCGCATCAAGGCGCAGCAGTTCATCGTGGATCCCATCTTCAAAACCCCAGTCTGAGGACGCCTGACCAAACCTGCTGCGCGTCGTCCCTGAGCTGACGCTTCTTATAGTGTTAGTCGGCGCACTGAATCGTGTTACCAGGCGCGGCAAAATAGTTCAGTGATCCGGGCGCGAAAGGGGCAGGCATGGAAACGCTGATCGTCATGGGGGCCTCGGTGGGCGGCGTAAGCGCGCTGTCCACCATCTTCGCCACCTTGCCGGCGGACCTGCCCGCGGCAATCCTGGCCGTCATGCATGTGGGGGCGCGCAACAGCGTGCTGCCAGAGATCCTCGGCAAAACCTCCGCCTTGCCCGTGCGCTTTGCCGAAGAGCGCGAACCCGTGCGCGCGGGACGCATCCTGCTGGCGCCGCCAGACCGGCACATGCTCGTTGCCAACCTGGCCGGCCAGGCGATGGTCGAGCTGACCCGGGGTCCGAAGGAAAACCATACGCGTCCCGCCATCGATCCCCTGTTTCGCAGTGCCGCCGCCGCTTTTGGGCCGAAGGTGGTGGGCGTGGTTCTCAGCGGCTACCTCGACGATGGCACGGCGGGCTTGCAGGCCATCAAGGCCTGCGGCGGCAAGGCGCTGGTGCAGGAGCCGCAGGACGCGGTGGCGCCGTCCATGCCGCAAAGCGCGATCGACCATGCCGGAGTGGACTGGTGCCTGCCGTCCACCGAGATCGGGCCGGCCCTGCTGGCGCTGGCCAGCGGCGCGCCGGCGCCAGCCGTCGCTGCACAGTCCTTGCCGTCCGTGCCCCAGTGGGTTGCCGTGGAAAACCGTTTTGCGCGGGGAGTGGGAAATATGGAGCAACTGGAAAAAATTGCCACGCCATCGACGTTCACCTGTCCCGAATGCCAGGGCACGCTGTGGGAGCTGCATGGCCAGAAGCCGCAGCGTTTTCGCTGCCATACGGGTCACAGTTTTACGGCGCAGACGCTTGGCGAGTTGCAGCATGAAAAGGCGGAAGACGCCATCTGGGCCGCTGTCAGGGCGCTGCAGGAAAAAGAAAAACTGTACCTGAACCTGGCCGCCAAGGCCCAGGCCTGGTTGCATCCGGGCACGGCCAGCGAGTATGCAGCCAAGGCGCGCCAGGCAGGCGAGCAGGCCGATATGCTGAAACGGGCCTTGCTGGCTTAAAATAGCGCACTGTCGCGCCATGCCGCGCGGCGCCTGATCGCAAAGAAGGTTTATGTCCGCAGAAAAAAAAGAGCCGCTCCCGCTTGCGGCAGCCCCCGTATTGCCACGTGCACTGCCGCCGAGGCCGCCAGCCGAATTCAGTTCGCCTGAAGCGGCCCTGGCCCGCAAGCAGGCGCGCGAAGACAAGGATGCGCAGGTGCGCGGTGTTACCTCTATCGACGCCATGCGCGAGGCTATCAAGCAGGGGGCGCGCGACTTGCCTGCCATCACCGAGGTGCCTCGCCTGGCCATGCTGGACGCCGCCGCCTTCCGCGCGCGCGCCGCGCAGGGCTTGCCTTTCCTGATGCGCGGGCTGGTGCGGCGCTGGCCCCTGTCGGCATTGGGTCCCGAAGTCTTGCGCGAGCAGTTCAGCCATGTGCCCGTGCGCGCACGGGTAGGCGACTACATCAACACGGCCTTTGCTGCCGATCGCGCCATGCAGGATATGTCGATGGGGCAATATCTGGATCTGGTGGCAGAGGGCAAGTATGTGCTGCCGCCCTACCTGGGCAACCTGGAATTACGCGAGCTGAACCGCCTGTGCCACTGGCCCACGTATTTCGACAAGATGGGCCCGCCGCGTTTCTGGGTGGGGCCGGCCGGCACGGTGACGCCATTGCACTGCGATTACGATGACAATATCTTCGCCCAGGTGTGGGGACGCAAGCGCATCATTTTGTCGCCGCCGCACCACGACGCTTTTCTTTATCCTAGCGAAGCGAACGCCATCCTGTTCGGTTCGCCTTTCGACCCGGAAGCGCCCGATTTCCAGCGTTTTCCCCTGGCACGCCAGGCGACGATGATCGAATGCATCGTCGAGCCGGGCGACATGCTGTACGTGCCCGCTGGCTGGTACCACCAGGTGCGTGCGCTGACGTTTTCGCTGTCCTCGAACCGCTGGGCCAGGGCCGTACCGCTGGCCTTGCATGGGGATACGGCGCTGCGGCGTACCGAAGCTTAATCTGATGATACAATGGCCTTGCCGTCGGCGCGCAGGCGTTTCGGCCGCCACTCGCTGAGGATGCCCGCACAAATGATCAATATCGCGCCCACGATGGCCAGCGCCGGCAGGCGCTCGCCGGCGATACGTCCGATCACGCCAGCCCAGACAGGTTCGCCCGCATAGATCAGGGTCGCCTTGGTGGCGGAGATGCGCTTTTGCGCCCAGTTCATCACATATTGGATCAGCGCGCTGGCGCAGCCCAGGGCCAGCACGCTGAAAATGAACGTCTTGCTGATGACAGGTGGCGCTTCGCCCATGACGGGCATCAGCAGCAGGGCGATCAATGATGCCGTGGCCAGTTGCACGATGGTCACGCGCAAGATGTTCAGCTGCGGCGAGACGCGGCTGATGAGGATGATTTCCAGGGCGATGGCGATGGCGCCCACGGCCGTGATCAGCTCGCCCGTGCCGAAGGCCATGCTCAAGCCATCCGTGCCGGTAAGCAGCAGCAAGCCGACGAACGCCAGCACGACAGCCGCCCACACGGCAGGGTGAGGCCGCTGCTTGAAGACCAGCCACTGCACCAGCGGCACGATGGGCACATAAAAGGCCGTGATGAAGGCGGATTTGCTGCTGGAAATATGCATCAAGCCATAGGTCTGCAGCGCGTAGCCGCCAAAGATGCTCACGCCGATGGCCATGCCCGTCAGCAACTCCGCCTTCGTCAAGTGGCGCAACTGGCCCCGGCAAATCAGGGCGCCGATGCTGGCGGCCACGGCAAAGCGGGCGGCCACGAAGGCCAGCGGGCCGCTGACCGTCACGGCATGTTGCACGACGAGAAACGTCCCGCCCCAGATGAAGGTGATGGCGATCAGGGCCAGTTCGGGCAGGCCGAGGGCGGGCGGGGGACTTGCATGTGTTTTCATGGGGCGCTATGCTATGAGCAAAATATTTCCCATCATCATAGGAGCAATATATTGCGCAGTCAAGCCGAGGCCGGTGGCGTGCTGGCACACCTGGCCACCAATCTGCGGCGCTTGCGCCTTGCCGCCGGCCTTAGCCAGGAGGAACTGGGGCGCAAGTCTGGCCTGAGCCGGCGCATGGTCAACGGCGTCGAGGCGGGCAGCACCAATATCAGCCTGGCCAACCTCGACCATGTGGCGGCCGCCTTGAATGTGGCCTTTGTCGACCTCGTCCAGCCGCCGCAGCAGCCGCACGACAGCCTGCGGGTGCTGATGTGGCAAAGCGCATCGCAGGCCAGCCAGGCCGTGCTGCTGGGCGCGGCGCCCGCCAGCCGCCAGGTGGAACTGTGGTCGTGGACCCTGGCACCAGGCGAGCGCTACGATGCGCAAGCCGATCCGGCCGGCTTCAGCGAAATGCTCTACGTGCTGGAAGGAACGTTGCAGCTTGTGCTGGCGGCGGAAACCAGGCAACTGGCCACGGGTGAATTTTTTGTCTTCAGCAGCGCGCAAGCGTATGCCTACGTGAATACGGGCGCGTCGACCTTGCGCTTTACGCGCAATGTGGCCAGCTGACGGCGCGGTTACTTGAGGCCACACCCCACCAGCAACAGCATCGGCCGCTCGCGCTCTTCGGCCAGGGCCGGTTGCTGCGCGAGCTGTTCGTCGCTGGGTCCCCATTCTTCCATGTGGTCCAGCTGGAAACCAGCGCGTAGCAAAGCATTCAAGGTCGTGCCGAGGGTGCGGTGCTGCTTGATCACGCCTGGCGCCAGCCAGTCCGACATGCGCGGGCCTTGCTGCTGGTAGCTGTCGACGGGCCAGGTCTTGCGGCCCTGCGCATCCGTCAGCCAGCCGGGCTGGCGCGGCGCCATGAAGATCGGGTGCTCGATGGAAAACACCAGCTTGCCGCCAGGCTTCAAGCCGTGGCGGATGGCGGCCAGCAGGGTGTCGAAGCCTTCGATGTAGTGGAACGCCAGCGAACTGTAGACGAGGTCGTAGCTGGCTGGCGGCAAGGCCAGTTGTTCCAGATCAAGCCGCGCATAGCTGACCGCCGGGTGTTCTCCCATGGTGCTTGCCTGCGCCAGCATCTTTTTCGACACGTCCACGCCCAGCACGCGCGCCGCGCCAGCCTCGGCAGCCCAGCGGCAGAACCAGCCATAGCCGCAGCCCAGGTCCAGCACGCTTTTTCCTTGCAACCCGGGCAGCATGGCGCGCAGGGCAGGCCATTCGGGTGCGCTGTCGAGGCCGCCGACAGAGCGCGGCAGCTGGCTATAGGCCGTGAAGAAGGCGTCGTTGTCGTAGATATTCTGTGTCATGCGTCGATGTCCTTGGGGGGCGTGCGCTTGGCATGCCCGCCCCGTTGCGCCCGGTAGATGCCCGCGTGGCCGGAAAACAGGTAGGCCACGACGCAGGCGATGGCCGCGTACACGCCGATCTCGGCGCCGAACAGTTCCATGGCCATCAGGGTCGAGGCGATCGGCGTGTTGGCCGCGCCCGCAAAGACGGCGACAAAGCCGATGGCCGCCAGCAGGGTGACGGGCTGGTGCAACAGCGGGCCCAGCGCATTGCCCAGGGTCGCGCCGATGTAGAACAAGGGCGTCACTTCGCCGCCCTTGAAACCTGTGCCCAGTGAAACAATGGTAAACGCCATCTTGCCGAGAAAATCCCAGGCGGGCAGCGGTTCCTTCAGCGCGTCGGCGATGGTGGGAATGCCCAGGCCGATATACTTGTCCGTGCCGATCAGCCACACGGCGGCAGCGATGATCACGCCGCCGGCCAGCGGACGCAGCGGGGCGTAGGCGATCCAGCGCTTCATCAGGCCGCTCAAACCATGCGTGGCTTGCGCAAACAGTTTACCGGTCACGCCGAACAGCACGCCGGCGAGCACCATGGCGCACAAGGTCCAGGCGGAGAGGGCGGGGATCAACGGCACGGCGTAATGCGTATGGTGGACTCCCCACAGCAAGCCCACCTGGTCGGCGATGACGGCGGCAGCCAGGCAGGGCAGCATGGCTTCGTAGCGCAGGCGGCCGATGGCCAGCACCTCCAGGCCGAAGATGGCGCCTGCCAGCGGCGTGCCGAAGACGGAGGCAAAGCCGGCGCTGATGCCGGCCATCAGGATGATGCGGCGGTCTTCGTTGTTCAGGCGGAACAGGCGCGTGAGCTGGTCGGCCAGCGCGCCGCCCATCTGCACGGCCGTGCCCTCGCGTCCGACGGAGGCGCCGAACAGATGCGAGATGACGGTGCCGCCCAGCACCAGCGGCGCCATGCGCAGCGGAATGATTTTTTTCGGGTCGTGGATTTCATCGATCAGGAGATTCGCGCCGCCTTCGACGCTGCTGCCGTAGCGCAAATACAGCCAGCCGACGGCAAAGCCCGCCACGGGCAGCAGCCAGATCAGCCAGGCGTGCGCCATCCGCGTGCGCGTGGCCCAGTCGAGGGCGAACAGGAAACCGGCCGAAGCCGTGCCGGCCAGCACGGCCACGACCAAGGCCAGCAGCAGCCATTTCAACAGATGCTGTAGTAGATCGGTGAGGGCGCTAAGACGCTGCATCGTGCATCCATTCAAAACTGATGGGTGGGGGATTCCTTACAGGCCCAGTTCCGCCACCAGCACCAGGCCGATAGCGCGCTGTTCGGCCAAAATGGCGCGCAAGTGGTGGGGGCGCGTCTTGACATTCGTCATGACCACGCGCAGCACGTTGGTCGGGCCAGGGTAGCGCGTCGATTCCAGCACCGTGCGCGAAACAAAGCTGTGGCCCTGCGCCTTTTGCCGGTTTTGCAGCTTGGCGTTCAAGGTGTTCAGTTGCTTGTTCAGTTCGGTGGCAGCGTCCACCTGGCCGCCGGCCAGCAAGGCCTCCATGCGCTGGCGCAAGTGCGCGGGCACGTAGCGGTAGGTGAGAATGAACGTGTCCGAACGCGTGACCAGTTCGAAATCCTGCTGGTCGGCCAGTAAATCTTGCAACTGGCCGGACAGGGTGGCCGCCTGCTGCAGCAAGGTCGTGTAGCCGGACACGCCGAGCACCTTGAACGAGGTCCACAGTTTCAAGGCATCGAAGCGGCGCGAGCCTTCCAGCGAAGTCTGGCCCAGGTCGCCCGAGTTGTCGCGCAAGATGTAGTTGGCGTTGTGCTTCAGCAAATTCAGGCTGGCGCTATCCTTGAACAGCACCATGCTTTGCGCCATCGGTACCCATAGCAGTTTATGCCCGTCGATGACGACGGAGTCGGCCAGGGCAATCCCGTCGTACAACGCGCGGTACTGTTCCGCGATCAAGAGCGCACCGCCCCATGCCGCATCGACGTGGAACCAGATGCTTTCTCGCGCGGCAATGGCGGCCATGGCGGCCAGCGGGTCGATGGCACCCGTTTCCGTCGTGCCGGCGATGCCGATCATGGCGACGACCTTGATCTTGCGCAGTTTTAAATCGGCAATGGTCGCTTCCAGCGCGGCGACGTCGATGCGGTTGTCGCGGTCGACGGCCACCAGCTGCAAGGCGTTTTCGCCGAGGCCCAAAGTTGCCAGCGCTTTTTTCACGGAATAATGGCTGCGCGCCGAGCCGATCACGGCCAGCCCCGCGTAGCCCGATTCCTGCATGGCGGCAAACAGGCCCCGCTTGCGCGTGCCCGGTAATTGTTTTTCCAGCGCCACGGCCAGCGCCGTCAAGTTGCCCATGGTGCCGCCGTTGACGACATTGCCCAGCGCGCCGCTGGTGGCGGCCATGGCCTGTGTGTAGACGGCATCGGGCTGCTGGTAGACCTGGCGGTGCAGCCAGCCGAGGATCTGTTTTTCGATCAGGGTCGACACGTACGCCGTCTCGATCTTGACCTGGTTCTGGTTCAGGGTGGCTGTAAACGCTTCGGCCAGCACGCTGATCCACGGCAGGGCCTGCGTCATGTGGCCGATGTATTGCGGGTGGTTCAGCTGGGCCGTATTGGCCAGCACGGTGGTGTCGAGTTCTTGCAGGAAATCCGCCACGGGCATGCCGTGCGCGGGCAGGCAGGTGTCGGACAATTGCGTCAGCAGTTCCGCATACGGCGTGTGCGGATAGGGCGTGTCGCGTTCGGCGGCCAGCCAGCCGCCCAGCATGCCCAGCGCCTGCTGCAGGGGCGCGGGTGCCTGCTGCAGCGCATCGATGGAAAAATGCTGCTGCAGCAGCTGTTCGATAGGGGTATCGGTCATGGCGCGTTGTCTTCTCTACGGATTGCTGGTGCCACGGTGACACAAATGCATCGCGCCCAGGCGGAAGCGGGATTTTACCCGACTCCGCCTGAGCGCATCAGTTTGCTGACTGTCTGTGATCAGAAGTAGTTGAGGCCCAGCGCCGACTTGACTTCATCGGCCGTGCGGGCCGCCACTTCGCGTGCCTTGAACGTGCCTTCCTTCAGCATCTGGATGACTTGCCCCTTGTCCTTGGCGAACTCTTCACGGCGGGCGCGGATCGGTGCCAGCATTTCCTGCAAGACCACGTCCAGGCGCTTCTTGACGATGCTGTCGCCCAGGCCGCCGCGCACGTAATGGGCTTTCATTTCGGCCAGCGCCGCTTTTTCCGGATCGAAGGCGTCCAGGTAGGTAAAGGCGATATTGCCTTCCAGGTGGCCCGGGTCTTCCACGCGCAGATGCAGCGGGTCGGTATAGACTTTTTTCACGGCGGCCGTGATTTCGGCCGAGGTCGCGCCCAGGTTGATGGTATTGCCCAGCGACTTGCTCATCTTCGCCTTGCCGTCGATGCCGGGCAGGCGGCCGATGTCCGGTACCAGCGCCTTGCATTCCATCAGCACTTCGCGGTTGTACATGCGGTTGAAGCGGCGCACGATTTCATTCGTTTGCTCGATCATCGGGATCTGGTCTTCGCCCACAGGCACCACGCCCGCCTTGAAGGCCGTGATGTCGGCCGCCTGGCTGGCAGGGTAGGTCAAAAAGCCCGCTGGAATGTCGCGCTCGAAGCCGCGCAGGCGGATTTCTTCCTTGACGGTGGGATTGCGCTCGAGGCGCGCCACGGTGACGATATTCAGGTAGTAAAAGGTCAGCTCGGCCAGTTCCGGGATTTGCGACTGGATGAACACCGTGGTTTTCGTCGGGTCGATGCCGACGGCCAGGTAGTCGAGCGCCACTTCGACGACATTGCGGTGCACCTTGTCGATGTCGTCCATATTGTCCGTCAGCGCCTGCGCGTCGGCCAGCATGATGAATTGCTTGTAGCTGTTCTGGTAGCGGACCCTGTCGCGCAGGCTGCCCACGTAATGGCCCAGATGCAAGGGACCGGTCGGGCGGTCGCCCGTCAGGATCACGGATTGCGAAGCGATGGCGGCGGGCGACAGCGGTGCTGCCGGTGCGTCATTCTGGTCTTGGGTATCTGGGGTGTTCGGCAAGCTCATCAAGTTTCCTTTTGAGCCGCCTGCATCGGGGATGATCCAGGCTGAGCCTGTTACGCCACCGATCGAGGCGGCGTGGATCTAATTCACATCACTATACAGTGGCCGCGCGAAAGTGAGCGGGACCACCAATTCAAGCAGGCGTGTTGTGAAGGGATAAATTTCATGGCGTTATGGTTGCAGTTTGGGCGCGTTCTGTCAAGTTTGCGGCCCGATTTATCTGCTGTGCTGCGTCAGAGGCTAGCCTACTGTGGAACTTGCTTTCCGGGTATTATTGCCATTCGGCCACTTTTGCGTGGCATGAATCCATTGGAGAACAGTATGCGCGTGTCGTCCCCCGTCCGGCTCACCGGCCTGGCCCTGGTTATCAGTTCCCTGTTTGCTGCGCCCGCGATGGCGCAAACTCCGCCGATGGCGCCCGATATCGGCGCCAAGCTGGTCATGCCCGACGTGAATGATTACGTCAAGCGCGTGGTGATGATTCCCATGCGCGATGGCGTCAAGCTGTACACGGTCATCGTCGTGCCGAAAGACGCCAAACGGGCGCCTATCATGCTCACGCGCACGCCCTATAACGCTGCCCGCCGCGCCCAGCGCGCCACCAGCGCCAGCATGCTGGCCACCTTGCCGCAAGGCGACGACACCCTGGTGGAAAACGGCTACATCCGCGTATTCCAGGACGTGCGCGGCAAGCATGGCTCGGAAGGCGATTACGTGATGACGCGCCCCGTGCGCGGCCCGCTCAACAATACCAAAGTGGACAATGTCACGGATGCGTGGGATACCATCGACTGGCTGTCGAAGAATATCCCGGAAAGCAATGGCAAGGTGGGCATGCTTGGTTCCTCGTACGAAGGGCATACGGTGCTGATGGCCCTGGTCGACCCGCATCCGGCGCTGAAGGTGGCCATTCCCATGAGCGCCATGGTCGATGGCTGGCGCGGCGACGATTGGTTCCATAACGGCGCCTTCCGCATGCCGAGCTTGTCTTACCTGGCATGGCAGACGAGCGTGCGCGGCAGCGGCGAGGCGCCCGTGCTGGGCGCCTACGACGATTACGATGCGTATCTGCGCATCGGCTCGGCTGGCGACTTTGCAAAGAAATTCGGCATCGACAAGCTGACCTATACGAAAAAGCTGTTCGAGCACCCGGCTTACGACAGTTACTGGCAAGAACAGGCGCTCGACAAGATCCTCGCCAAGCGCCCGCTGATCGTGCCCACCATGCACGTGGTAGGGCAGTGGGACCAGGAAGACATCTATGGCCCCTACGCCAGCTACTGGGCGATGGAAGGGCGCGACACGCGCAACAATCTCAATTACCTGGCCATCGGCCCGTGGCGCCACAGCGGCGTCAACTACGAAGGTTCCAGCCTGGGGGCCCTGAAGTTTGACGGCGACACGGCGCGCCAGTTCCGTGAAAAAGTCATGCAACCATTCCTCAATCAATACCTGAAGGATGGCGCGCCGGAAGCGAACACGGCACCCGTCGTGTCGTACCAGAGCGGCACGAACCAGTGGCAGCGCCTGCAGCAGTGGCCGCTGGCCTGCGAGACCTGCGACACCAAGCTGACGCCGATCTATCTGCAGGATGGCTACAAGCTGGGCTTTGCCGCGTCATCGGCCACCGCCGATGCAGCCAGCGGCGCGTTCGATGAATACGTGGCCGATCCGGCGAAACCCGTGCCTTTCGTACCCCGTCCCGTGCGCCTGAACGATGCAGACGTGTGGAAGCCATGGCTGGTCAGCGACCAGCGCGGCTATGCGGACCGTACGGATGTGCTCAGCTATGTCTCGGAACCGTTGAAGACGGCCGTGCGCATCGCCGGCGCGCCGATGGTCAACCTGTTTGCCGCCACCAGCGGCACGGATGCCGACTGGGTGGTGAAGCTGATCGACGTGTATCCGGACGAAGTGCCGTCGCAGCCGGCCATGGGCGGCTACCAGCTGGGCGTGGCGATGGACATCTTCCGCGGCCGCTACCGTGACAGCCTCGAACATCCGACCGCGATTCCTGCCGGCAAGATCGAGCGCTACCGTTTTGCCTTGCCGAACGCCAACCATGTGTTCCTGCCCGGCCACCGCATTGCCGTGCAAGTGCAGTCGAGCTGGTTCCCCCTGTACGACCGCAATCCGCAAACCTTCGTGCCGAATATCTTCCTGGCCCAGCCAGGCGATTATAAAAAGGCGACGCAGCGCGTGTACCACGCGGCAGGGGCGGCCAGCGCCATCGAGTTGCCGATCGCGCCGCTCGACGCCCGCTAGGCCATTCGCATGAGCACGGCGCCTGCCGCGATCAGGCCGATGGCCAGATAGCGGCGGGGGCTGATTTTTTCGCGCAGGAACAGCGCGGCAATGGCGATGGCGAACAGGATCGACGTTTCGCGCAGGGCCGCGATGGCGGCCACGGGCGCTTGCGTCATGGCCCACAGGGCCAGGCCGTACGAAGCGAGCGTGCCGAAACCGCCAAAGGCGGCCAGGCGCCATTGCGTTTGAGCATAGTCAAGCAGGTCGGCGGGGCGGCGCAACGCCGTCCACAGCAGCAGGCCCGTTCCGTTCAAGACAAAAATCCACATGGTGTAGGCGGCCGGCGCGCCGGACAGGCGCACGCCAATGCCGTCGATCAGGGTATAGCTGGCGATGACGCAGGCGTTGCCCAGCGCAAAGGCGGTGGCGCGCCCTGTTTGTTTCGTGGTGCCAGCCGTGGCGGGCCGGCGCGCGGCAACATACAGGCCGAGGATGCCCGCGCAGATGCAGGCGACGGCGCCCATTTGCATGGCGGACAGGCGCTCGCCGATCAGCGGCCAGCTGGCCAGCGCCACGATGAGCGGCGCGCTGCCGCGCATCAATGGGTAGGCATGGCTCATGTCGCCGGCCTTGTAGGCAGCTGCCAGCAGAGAGTAATAGGCCAGCTGCGCCACGGCCGAGGCGGCCAGCCAGGGCCAGCTGGCGGACGCGGGAGAGGTGACGAAGGGCAGCACGGCCAGCGAGATCAGGGCCGCGCCCACGGAGACAAGCACCGTGCTGAGAAAGGTATCCTTGCCCGACTTGACGATGGCGTTCCAGCTGGCGTGCAGCAGCGCGGCAAACAGGACGATGGCGACGACCAGACCGGACATGCGGGCCTTAGCGGGGGCGTATGCTCTGCGACAACAATTCCTGGCGGTGGTGGCGCTGGAAACCTTCCATCAGGACGCCCGAGCGGCCCGCCTTTTCCAGCAGTTCGCGCAAGGTGGCCTGATCTTCCGTCGTCAGCGACTTGCGCGACAGGTAGGCGCCGCTCATGCCCCACGGCAATTCCGGCAGCGCTTCCAGGCGCAATCGGTCGGCCAGGCCATACACGCGCGCATCGTTTTGCGCCACGCCGGCGAGGATGGTGGGGGCCATGATGGTGGCATCGATGAAGCCGCTTTGCATCAGACGTGCCACGGAGAGCGCGTCGACTTCGTAGAACAGGCGTCCCTGGCTGCTCAATTCCTTGGCCAGTGCCTGGTAGGACACGCCATAGTCGTAGCCGCGCACGAGCGCCACGCGCAATTCGCGCCGGTCGATCAGTTCCTGCATGGTGTTGATGGGTGCGCGCGTGCCCTGCAGCGAGATCAGCAGCGGACGGCTGCCCATCAGCGGGATGAACAGGCCATGCTGGTCGCGCCGCGGCGTGCTGCTGGCCGGGATCAGCAGGTCGGCCTTGCCCGCTTCGAACATCGCTTCCAGGCGCGCGCGGGGCACGGCCGTGAAGACAAAGTTGCAGCCGAGCTTGGCGCCCATGCTGCGCAGCAAGTCGGGATAGATGCCGCTGATCGTGGCGCCACTGACGACCACGCTGGCGCCGATCGCCGAGACGGGCACCTGGATGTCGCGCGAGCATTGCGCGCCCGCCAGGGACGGCAGCGCCAGCGCCAGCATGGCCATGGTTCGGCGCCAGGCGCTGGAATAAAAGTCAGTCATACCCATCCTTGCTTGCCATCGAATGCCGGGCGTCGGTAACGCCCCGCTGATTATCCCATTCTCGCCTATTTATTTCTCAAATACAATATTATCCCCGCGGCTACTTTGTGGTGGAAACCGCAAGTCTGGCCAGGCGCTGCGCCTTGAAGTAGCGCCAGGCCACCAAGATGCCCAGGGTTTGCATGATGGCGCACAGATAGAAGGTGCTGCCGATGCGCCAGTCCTGCGGCGGCAAATGGCTCACTTCACCGAGGATCATGCTGCCCAGCAAAGGCATGAGGATGATGCCCAGGCTGCTGATCGATTGCAGGGAGCCCATCAGTTCTCCCTGTTCGCTGGCGTTCGATGATTTCGAGATGATGCCTTGCAGGGCCGGGCCGGCGGCAAAGGCCAGCAGGTTGCACAGGATCAGCGCATACATCATCCAGCCTTGCGTGGCCAGTCCGTACAGCAGGTAGGTGAGGGCGCCCGACGCCATGCCCAGCAGGGATAAGCGTACTTCGCCAAAGCGTTTGATGAGTATGCCCAGCAAGCCCGCCTGCACGACGGCCGCGCACAGGCCCACGCAGAACAGGGCGATGCCATTCTGGCGCGGCGTCCAGTCGAAGCGGAAGTGCGTGTACAGCACCCACGTGGTGTTGAGCATCATTTGCGCAAACGTCATCAGGCCGAAGGCGAGCACCAGGCCGCGGATTTCCACGCGGCGCACCAGTTTCAGCAGCGCGGCGAACGGGTTGATGCGGGCCAGGGTGAACGGTGCGCGCGGGCCCGGCTGCAGCGATTCGGGCACACAGAAATAGCCGTAGATGAAATTGGCCGCCGACAGGCCAGCCGCCACGTAAAACGGCAGGCGCAGATCGATTTCGCCCAGCAGGCCTCCCAGCATGGGCCCGCAAATGAAGCCCAGGCCGAAGGCGGCGCCGATCTTGCCGAAGCTCTTGGCCCGGTTGTCGGGCGTGGAAACGTCGGAGGCATAGGCGGACGCGACCGACATGCTGGCCGACGAGACGCCGCCGATGACCCTGCCGATGAACAGGCAGGCCAGGTTCGGCGCCCAGCCCGTGGCGAGAAAGTTGATGCCCATGCCGGCCATCGAGTACAGCAGCACGGGACGGCGTCCCACGCGGTCGCTGATGGCGCCCAGCATGGGCATGAAGATGAACTGCAGCAAGCCGAAGAGGGCCGCCATGATGCCGTACCAGAATGCTTGGGCATCCTTGCCGTCGACAAAATTGCCGATCAGGATGGGAAGCACGGGCACCACGAGGCCGATGCCCAGCATGTCGATGAAGACGCAGACGAGGATGAAATTGAGGTTGCCGGCGCGCGCGGGCGCGGCGGGCGATGACGGGGAATGGCTGTCGGGGCTGGTTTGATCGGACATGCATGCTTTCTGCGCGTTGGTATTGCGCCGGCGTCTTGCAGTTTTCTGCTGACGCGCGGCGCGATAGCTGAGGCTTGCATTATAGATAGCATGCGTGCTGCTGGCTATCGCCACCAGGCTTATGTGCTCATTCCCCATTCGTCAGCGAAGGCGGCGCGGAAATCCGTCAGCACGGCCAGCCGCTGTTCGGCCAGCGCGCGGCCCGCCGCCGTCTGCATCTTGCCGGGCAATTTGTCGAGCTTGGTGACGATATGGTCGAGCGCGTAGGCCTTGTCGTCGAGCGGGCGATGCGCGGCCAGCGGATCCGTGCCGTGCGCGAGCGCGCTATCCATGCGCGCGGCCGTATAGAACAGGCGCGCCAGTCCCACGGCGCCCAGCGCGTCGATGCGGTCGGCGTCCTGCACGATCTGCGCTTCGATCGTGTGCGGCGGCAGGTTGGCGGAAAAACTGTGCGTCTCGATGGCGTGGGCCACGCCGGCCAATTTTTCTGCCGGGAACTCCAGTTCCGCCAACTGGCGGCAAGCCAGCGTTGCCGCCTGGCGCGAGGCCAGATGGCGCTCGGGATGGTTTTTCGGCAAGTTGACCAGGTCGTGCAGGTAGCACGCTGCCATCACGGTGAGGGCGTCGGCCTGCGCATATTCTTCCAGCAGGACGCTGGCATTGCGCCAGACACGGTGCAGATGGTTGATGTCGTGGGCGCTGTCATCGCCCAGGCCGGCCGTGGCCAGCGCCAGCAGACGTGGTTGCCATTGGGAAAGCAAAGAATGCATGGTTCAAAGTCGTAAAAAAGCAGGGGCCGCCAGTGTGGCATAAAACGCCGCCGCGTGGGGCGGGGCGCCCGGCACTTCGGCGTGCCGTATTTGCCACATAAATTGTATTTTTGAAAAGCATTGGTCAGACGAATGCTCTTTTTTAGTGCATGTAAAATTTACATGGGGTAACATTGCCGCACGGAAATTAGAAGCATAAGCTAATTGCGAGAAAGTATTTGCAAAAACATACAAGTGACAGCCATTCCATCGTGCTTGGCGCGTCACATCCAGGGCTTGCATGCAGCGCGCCCTGGCCTGCGCCCCAGGCGAGTTAACGAAAGGATTATCATGAACACCAATTCCAGCGATACTGGCGCAACCGTTGCCAAGGCTGCCGAATACCTGGCCTTTACCCTGGGCCAGGAAGAATATGGCATCGACATCCAGAAAGTCAGCGAAATCCGCAGCTACGAAACGCCGACCCGCATTGCCAACGCCCCCGAGTTCGTCAAGGGCGTGGTCAACTTGCGCGGCATCATCGTGCCGATCGTCGACATGCGCATCAAGTTCAACCTGGGCACGCCCAGCTATGACCAGTTCACCGTCGTCATCATCCTCAACATCGGCAACCGCGTCGTCGGCATGGTCGTCGACCGCGTTTCCGACGTCACCACCCTGATGCCCGAGCAGATCAAGCCGGCGCCGGACATGGGCCGTTCGATCAACACGGAATACGTAATCGGCCTGGGCACCATCGACGAGCGCATGCTGATCCTGGTCGATATCGACCAGCTGATGTCTAGCGCCGACATGGGCTTGATCGAAAAATTGGCCGCTTGATTTTTCCCCGCCGGTCATTTTGATTGGCTTTGTCGGAAACAATTGACTCTCGACATTGCTTGGTTTTTCTGCAAGGCGCACGCTAGCGCCTTTCCTGGCGCACGGTTCAGCCGAACCGTGCGCCAGTTTCACTTTGGTTTCACTTTTCATGCCCGCCTTGATAGCGCAGCCACGCAGCGCGTCAATGGATGCCATCAGCCGTTCGGCGCGCTGCATCAGGGCTTTTTAGGATAGTCACATGAATGTATTACGCAACGTCAGCATCGGCGTCCGCCTCGGACTCGGTTTTGCCGTGATCTTGCTGTTTTCTATGCTTATTACCGGCATCAGCGTCTGGCGCCTGCACGACGTGGCCAGTTCCACGCGCGTCATGATGGAGCAGCCGCTGGCCAAGGAGCGCTATATTTCCGACTGGTATGGCCGCATCGACAGCGCCGTGCGCCGTACCATCGCCATTGCCCGCAGCAGCGATACCTCGCTCAGCGGCTATTTCGCCGAAGAATCGAAAGTGTCGTCGTCCAGCTCGGCTGAACTGCAAAAGAAAATCGAGGCGCTGATCGACAAGCCGGAAGAAAAAGCCATGTTCGCGGGCTTGCTGGAACAGCGCAAGGTGTATATCGGTTCGCGCGACCAGGTCTACAAGCTGAAGGGCGAAGCGCAGGTCGATGCCGCCAACGAGGTGTTTGAAAAGACCTTCGTGCCGGCCGCCGCCAAGTACCAGAAGATGGTGCTGGACTTGCTGGAACACCAGCGCGCCAGCATCGACACGACGGCGCGCGAGATCGACGCCGTCGCCACTACCAGCCGCAACCTGCTGCTGGTGCTGGCCGTGCTGGCGCTGGGCTTTGGCGTCGTCTGCGCCTGGCTGTTGACGATGGGCATCGTGCGTCCCTTGCGCACGGCCGTGGAGATTGCACGCAAGGTGGCCGATGGCGACTTGACGGCGCAGATCGACGCCAGCGCCAACGATGAAACGGGGCAATTGCTGCAAGCGCTGAAGGACATGAACACGAGCCTGCTCAACATCGTCGGCGAAGTGCGCAGCGGTACGGACAGCATCGCGACCTCGTCGACACAGATTGCCGCAGGTAACCAGGACCTGTCTTCCCGCACGGAAGAGCAGGCCGGTTCGCTGGAAGAAACGGCGTCGTCGATGGAAGAGCTGACCAGTACCGTGAAACAGAATGCGGACAATGCGCGCCAGGCGAACCAGCTGGCGGCATCGGCCGCACAAGTGGCCGTCAAGGGTGGGGAAGTCGTGGCGCAAGTGGTGGGCACGATGGAATCGATCAACGCGTCGTCGAACAAGATCGTCGACATCATTTCCGTCATCGACGGCATCGCTTTCCAGACGAATATCCTGGCGCTGAACGCGGCCGTGGAAGCGGCCCGTGCGGGTGAACAGGGCCGCGGCTTTGCCGTCGTGGCGTCCGAAGTGCGCAACCTGGCCCAGCGTTCAGCTTCTGCCGCGAAAGAGATCAAGACCCTGATCGGCGCTTCTGTGGAGCAAGTCAACGCGGGCAGCATGCTGGTGGCGCAAGCCGGTTCGACCATGACCGATATCGTTGACAGTGTGCAGCGCGTGAGCGACATCATCACGGAAATCACGGCAGCGAGCAGCGAGCAAAGCGTGGGCATCGACGAGATCAACCGCGCCATCGGCCAGATGGATGCCGTCACGCAGCAAAATGCGGCCCTGGTGGAAGAGTCGGCCGCCGCCGCCGAATCGATGCAGCACCAGGCGCATAACCTGGCGCAAGTCGTCAGCGTCTTTAAATTGAATGGCCAGCAGACGCTGAGACGCCCGGCAACTTCGCAAACCGCCTTGCGCATCGGCACACGCTGATGGCGCCGCGGCTGCCCCGTGCAGCCGCTTTCTGCTGTTCCCCTTTTATATAGTCTGGTTCCGCTTTTTTAGGATATTCACATGAATTTGTTAAGAAACGTCAGTATTGGTGTGCGCCTCGGCCTGGGTTTTGCCGTGATCTTGCTGTTTTCCATGCTCATCACGGGCATCAGCGTGTGGCGCTTGCATGACGTGGCCACGGCCACGCGTTCCATGATGGAATTGCCGCTGACGAAGGAACGCTATATTTCCGACTGGTACGCGAAAATCGACAGCGGCGTGCGCCGTACCACGGCCATCGCGCGCAGCAGCGATACGACCTTGGGCGCATATTTTGCGGAAGAGGCCAAGCAATCGTCGGTGGTTTCGGGCGAATTGCAAAAGAAAATCGAAGCCTTGATTTCCAGCCCGGAAGAAAAGGAACTGTTCCGCCTCGTGAGCGAACAGCGCAAGGTTTACCTCGATTCGCGCGCGCAAGTATCGAAGCTGAAGGCGGATGGACAGGAAGCGGAAGCGGAGCAAGCGTTCCAGGGCATCTTCGTGCCCGGTTCGACGAAGTACCTGAAAGTGGTCAACGACATGCTGCAGCACCAGCGTGCCAGCATCGATAAAACCGCGCGCGAGATCGACGAGGTCGCCAAGACGAGCCGCAACTTGCTGCTGACCCTGGCCGTGCTGGCGCTGGGCTTTGGCGTCGTCTGCGCCTGGCTGTTGACGATGGGCATCGTGCGTCCCCTGCGCACGGCCGTGGAGATTGCCCGCAAGGTGGCCGATGGCGACTTGACGGCGCAAATCGACGCCAGCTCCAAGGATGAAACCGGGCAATTGCTGCAAGCGTTGAAGGATATGAACACGAGCTTGCTGAACATCGTCAGCGAAGTGCGTACGGGCACGGACAGCATCGCCACCTCGTCGACGGAAATCGCCGCCGGCAACCAAGATCTGTCTTCCCGCACGGAAGAGCAGGCCGGTTCCTTGGAAGAGACAGCGTCGTCGATGGAAGAGCTGACGTCGACCGTGAAACAGAATGCGGACAATGCGCGCCAGGCCAACCAGTTGGCGGCATCGGCCGCGCAAGTGGCCGTCAAGGGTGGCGAAGTCGTGGCGCAGGTGGTGGGCACGATGGAATCGATCAACGCTTCGTCGAACAAGATCGTCGACATTATCAGTGTCATCGACGGCATCGCCTTCCAGACGAATATCCTGGCGCTGAACGCGGCCGTGGAAGCGGCACGCGCCGGCGAGCAGGGCCGTGGCTTTGCCGTCGTGGCGTCCGAAGTGCGCAACCTGGCCCAGCGTTCCGCTTCGGCGGCGAAAGAGATCAAGACCCTGATCGGCGCATCCGTGGAGCAAGTCAACGCGGGCAGCATGCTGGTGGCGCAAGCCGGTTCGACCATGACCGATATCGTCGACAGTGTGCAGCGCGTGAGCGACATCATCACGGAAATCACGGCAGCGAGCAGCGAGCAAAGCGTGGGCATCGACGAGATCAACCGCGCCATCGGCCAGATGGATGCCGTCACGCAGCAAAATGCGGCGCTCGTGGAAGAGTCGGCGGCCGCCGCCGAATCGATGCAGCACCAGGCGCATAACCTGGCGCAAGTCGTCAGCGTGTTCAAACTGAATGGGCAGCAGGCCAGTGTCAGCGGTTTGAAGGGGGCCAAGCGCCCGGTGGCGAAAGAGCAGAAGGATGCGTTGCGGATCGGTCGCGCTGCTTAAGTTGCTTACCCCGTAAAAGCTGGGGTCGTACCCTGGAGGGTACGACCCCGGTATTTAGGACTCTGGGGTAAGGTTTGCAACCGCCATCTGCGACAGTTTGTCCGCCTCGCCATTCCTGTGGCGCGGCAGCCAGCGCAAGCTGACCTCATTGAATTGTTCCAGCAGGGCCACTACGGTGGCCCTCTGCGTTTCCAGTCCTTTGGCGCCGACCGGCGTCGTTCCCAGCACGTCGTTGATCACCACCTGGCTGTCGCCGTACAGCAGCAACTGCACGGGCGGCGGGCGCACGGCTAGCGCCGCTTGCAGCACGGCCGTCAGGGCCGCGTATTCCGCGTCGCTGCTGCTGCCATACCCGGCCGCCTCGCTCACTTCGATGCGCTCGCCATTCGGCCCCAGCAGCAGTGCACCTATGCCCAGCTTGCCTGGATTCGGGTGGGCGGAACCGTCGAACCAGCCGCGCCAGGCCAGCGGACCGCCATGGTCCTGGCGGCTGAGCGCTAGCTGCGCGCGGCGCGCCTGCATCTTGGCTTCCTTGCGTGCTTTGCGCGCCTGCGCTTCCGCCGTCATGGCTTGATCAGGAAGGTGTCGATGAGGCTGGCTACCCAGCACGCCACCAGGACGCCCACGGCCACTGTCATGGCCGGGCCGTCATTGGCGGACAGCGCATCGACCTTTTCCACGATCAGCTGCACGTCGAGAGGCAGGGCGCCGCTGTCGATCTGTGCCATTACCTGGTCCAAACGTGCCATGATCTGGCGTAATACGAGCACCAGCGCGACCAGGGCCGGCACGAGGAAGAGGCAGCCGCGCGCCTTGCGTTTCAATACAAAATGCCCGCTGCCGGGAAACACGAGACCCGACAGCAGCAGGGCGAGATTACGTTTGGAAAGGGGGGAGCCGCTCATGCGTGCCTTTGTGAGAAGAAAGAGCGGTTCATCATACTATTGCCAGCCGAATTTGCGCAGATACACGCGCTTCATGAACGTTGTCAGCACCGTGTAGCAGACGAGGATGCCCAGCAGCCATGGGAAATATCCGAGCGGCAAGGCTTGCAGCTTGAAGTAGGTCGCCAGCGGACCCATCGGCAGGAAGACGCCCACGGCCATGATGGCGGTGGTGGCCACCAGCAGGGGCACGGATGCGATGCTGTCGATGAACGGCAGCTTGGGCGTGCGGATCAGGTGCACGATCAAGGTTTGCGTGAGTAGCCCCACGACGAACCAGCCGGACTGGAACAAGGTTTGCTGTTCGGGCGTATTGGCGCCAAACACATGCCACATCAGGATAAACGTGCTGATGTCGAAGATCGAGCTGATGGGACCGAAGAACACCATGAAGCGGCCGATGTCGCGCGGATTCCAGCTCAACGGCTGCTGGATCAGTTCGGCGTCGACATTGTCGAACGGGATGGCGATCTGCGACACGTCATATAACAGATTTTGCACCAGCAAGTGCAGCGGCAGCATCGGCAGGAACGGTAAAAAGGCGCTGGCCACCAGTACGGAAAACACATTGCCGAAGTTCGAGCTGGCCGTCATGCGGATGTATTTGAGCATGTTGCTGAAGGTGCGCCGGCCTTCCAGCACGCCTTCTTCCAGCACCATCAGGCTCTTTTCCAGCAGGATGATGTCGGCCGCTTCCTTGGCGATATCGACGGCCGAGTCGACGGAAATGCCGATGTCGGCCGCGCGCAGGGCGGGCGCGTCGTTGATGCCGTCGCCCATGAAGCCGACGATATGGCCATTGCCGCGCAGCGCACGCACGAGGCGCTCCTTGTGCAGCGGGCTGAGCTTGGCAAACACGGTGTTGTCCTCTGCCGCCTGCGCCAGGGTGGCGTCGTCCATGTCATCGAGCTGCTGGCCTTGCAGCACGCCATGCACGGCCAGGCCCACTTCGCGGCAGATCTTCGCCGTCACGAGGTGGTTGTCGCCCGTCAAGACTTTCACGGTCACGCCGTGTTCGGCCAGCGCGCGCAGGGCGGGTGCCGTCGATTCCTTCGGCGGATCGAGGAAGGCCACGTAGCCGATCAGGGTCAGCGCCGTTTCATCGGCCACGCCATACACGGTTTTATGCGGCGGCACTTCCTTGACTGCCACTGCCACGACGCGCAAGCCTTCCGCATTGAGGCCATGCGTGGTTTCCAGCACCTTGTCCAGCAGGGCAGGATCGAGCGGAATATTCACGCCACCGAGGCGCAGATGGCTGCAGGCGGCGAGGATTTCCTCGACGGCGCCCTTGCAGATCAGCTCATGATGATCATTTTTTTCGGAAACGACGACGGACATGCGGCGGCGCACGAAATCGAACGGGATTTCATCGACTTTCACGTAATCGCGGGCCAGCTGCATTTCCGTCTGCAATTCCACATGGTCGAGCACGGCGCGGTCCAGCAGATTTTTCAGGCCGGTCTGGTAGTGGCTGTTCAAATAGGCAAATTGCAGCACTTCATCGGACGGTTGGCCGAACACGTCCGTGTGACGCTCAAGCACGATCTTGTCTTGCGTCAAGGTGCCCGTCTTGTCCGTGCACAGCACATCCATGGCGCCGAAGTTCTGGATCGCATCGAGGCGCTTGACGACGACTTTCTTTTTCGACAGTTTCACGGCGCCCTTGGCCAGGGTGCTGGTGACGATCATGGGCAGCATTTCCGGCGTCAGGCCGACAGCGACAGAGAGGGCAAACAGGAAAGCTTCCATCCAGTCGCCCTTGGTCCAGCCATTGATCAGGAACACGAGCGGCGCCATCACGAGGGCGAAGCGGATCAAGAGCCAGCTGACGCTGTTCACGCCCGCCTCGAACGCCGTCGGCGTGCGCTCGGTGGCCGTCACCCTCGTGGCGATGGTGCCAAAATACGTGCGGTTGCCGGTCGCCAGGACCAGCGCCGTGGCCGCGCCCGAAATCACGTTCGTGCCCATGAACAGCAAATTGGCCAGTTCCATGGGATCTTTGCCATGGGCGTCGGCCAGCTCGGCCATCTTTTCCACCGGCAAGGATTCGCCCGTCATGGCGGCCTGGCTGACGAACAGGTCTTTCGCGGACAGCAGACGGCAGTCGGCGGGGATCATGTCGCCGGCCGACAGCACGATGATGTCGCCCTGCACCAGCTGGCGGATCGGCAGTTCGATCTGCTGGCCGTTGCGCAGCACGGTGGCCGTATTGCTGACCATGGCTTTCAGGCGCTCGGCGGCGCGGTTCGAGCGGCCTTCCTGCACGAAACGCAGCAGGGTCGACAAAATCACCATGGTGCCGATGACGATGGTCGCCTTCGGATCTTCTGTCAGGTAGGACACGATGGCCAGCACGGTGAGCAGCAGGTTGAATGGATTCTTGTAGCACAGCCACAGGTGCTGGTACCAGGCCAGCGGTTTTTCATGCTCGACCTCGTTCGGGCCCGTTAGCGCGCCGATGACTTGCGCCTCGGCATCGCGCAAGCCTTCGATGCGCGTGTGCAGGCGGTTCAGCGCGCTGTCGAGCTCTTCATGGGCGGCGGCCAGCAGCTGGCGCGCCAGATGGTCGGGCACGGGGCGGGCCGTGCTGTTTTCCAGCGGCATGGCGCGGCGGCGGAAATGGCCGGACGTATGGCGTTTGCGCAGGAACGATTCGAATAAGCGGGTGAAGAGGT
Organism: Janthinobacterium sp. NKUCC08_JDC; assembly: GCF_019345575.1. NCBI lineage: Bacteria > Pseudomonadati > Pseudomonadota > Betaproteobacteria > Burkholderiales > Oxalobacteraceae > Janthinobacterium > Janthinobacterium sp. NKUCC08_JDC. Next base: position 443,468 of record NZ_JAHKQW010000003.1, read on the forward strand.
TCATGGCTCTTCCTTTCACGGCGAGGTGTTGACGGGCGGCGCAGCCGCAGGCAAGACTTGCGTGCCGCCAAGGCAACATGACGAATCATGACGCTGGCGGGCAATCCGGGTCAGTAGCCGGTCGCGATCGGAAAGAGGGGGAGGGCGCGCAGCCGGACTGGCCGCACGAGACACCGCACCTTGCTCAGCAAGGCACGGAGGAAAGAGAGTTCCGCGTTGCTTGCTGTTTAGCTGCCGAGGCAATCACCGATACAAGATCGGCTACTGTCACTAGAACAAGTACCCACGTGGGACTCCGTAAATGAATAATGAGGGCATCTTATGGATGGGCTGCAAGAGTGTCAACTGAAGAAATCTTAGGTTTCCAAAGTGTAATGTTGACGTCAAGGTGCCTGCAATTGCGCGAGCGCCCGCGCCACACCGAGCGATGGGCTCGACAGCACCGGCACGCCCAGTTCCTGCAGTGCCTGCGCTGCCGGCGCCATCGACGCTTGCGCCAGCACGATCACGTCGGCCGCCGGCGTGGCTGTCATTATGCAGCCGGTGATGGCGCCGATATACGCCGCGTGATCGCCAGCCTGGAAGTGCGTCCACGCGCCTTCGGCCAGCAGCGACTGCAACTGGATAGGCCTGTCCAGCGCGGCAGCCGATTCCTGCAACAGGCGCGTGGTGGGCGCCAGCGTGCTGGCCAAGGCCGCCACGACCAGGATGCGCGGGCCTGCCAGCACGGCGGTATCGGCCATGGCGCGGTCGATGCGCATGGCGGTGTAGCGTCCGCCGGTCGGCGTGCGTTCGGCGGCGGCTCCGATGGTGGAGCACGTGCAGACCACGACGGCCGCCCCGTTGGCAGCGGCAGCCGCCATGGCGGCGTGGATGCGCCGTTCCAGCGCGGCCTCGTCGGCGCCGGCTTGCTGCGCCGCCGCCAGCAACGCTTCATCCACATGGTGTTCGGCGACCATGCCTGGCGCCTGCGTATCGAGAAGGCGCGCGAAGCTGGCCACATGCACGGGAGACGTGTGCAGGAAGGAAATGAATGATGTCATGAGGAAGGCGTAGCCGTTTGCGTCATCGCCAGTGAATCGGACAATATCTGCCACAGGGCTGCATGGCGCTGCTGCAGCGCGGCGCCGCCCGCGTAGATCAGTTCCACGTGCAGGCTGTCGACGATGCCCAGGTAGGCTTGCGCATACAGGTCGACGCGCTGCGGCGCCAGGGCAGGCGCCATGCGGCCCAGGCTGGCCACGTAATGTCGCTGCAATTGCGCAAGCAAGGCTTCATAGCCCGTGCCGACTTCGATGCGCAAGGGCGCGGGCGGTAAATATGCCGTGCGCAGCAAAAAGCGCAGGTGGGCCGACTCCGCGTAGCGCTGCGCCATGCGGTCGCAATACAGGGCGCCGGCCTGCAGGCCGCCGGGCGCCGTCAGCGCCGCTTCGTCGGCGAAGCAGCTATCCATGAACGCTTGTTCCTCGGCCAGCGCGTCGGCAAACACGTCGAGGAAGAGGGCGTCCTTGCCGGCGAAGTGCGAGTACAGCGAAGCCTTGCGCATGCCCGCCTGTTCGGCGATGTCGCTGAGCGACGAGGCGTCGTAGCCGTGTTCGGAAAAATGCACGACGGCGACGGCGCAGATGTTATCGGCCGAGGCCGAGCGTTTCTTCATATGAGGCTAGTGGTTGGGTGAAGCGTCAGTGCGCTCCCAGGCTGCCGGCATGGACCGGATGGATGCGCGCAGTGGCCAGGGTCAGCCATGATACCAGCAGGCCGGCCACGGTCAAGAACAGCAGCCAGGGCAGCGGCCCCCATTCGGACAGGCTGGCCGCCAGCGGCGTGGCCAAGGACGACAAGGTCATCTGGATGGCGCCCAGCAGGGCGGCCGTGGAGCCGAGTGCGCGCTGCTGCGAACCCATGGCCATGGCCATCAGCGCCGCTTCCGCGATGCCGAGGCCAAACAGGGCCACGAACATGCCCGGCACGACGGCGGCGATGCCCGCTCCCGCCCACGCGCCGAGCAGGGCCAGTGCCGCGCCGCCCAGCATGGCCACGCTGCCCGCCAGGCTCAAGCGCGCCACGCCATGCTGTTCCACCATCCGGCCGCTGGCCATGGCGCCCAGCAGCACGGCCACGCCCGTCGCGCCAAAGACGAGGCCGAAACTGCTGGCGGACAGGCCGAAGTCGCGCTGGTACACGAGCGACGCGCCGCCGATATACGCGAACAGGAAAAAGAAAGTGGCGGACAGGGCCAGCGCGGGCAGCAGGAAGGCGCGGTCCAGTGCGATGCGCGCATAGGTACGGTGCATGCCTCGTGGCGAAACGCGGCGGGCACGGGGCAGTGTTTCCGGCAGGAACAGCGCGCTATTGAGCAGGGTCAAGGCGCCCAGCGCGGCCAGGGCCAGCATCACGGCGCGCCAGCCGTAGTGCGCGTCGAGCAAGCCGCCCACGGCGGGCGCCAGCACGGGCGCCAGACCGACAATGGTCATCAACAGGGCAAACAGCTGCGCCGCTTTGACCCCATCGGCCACGTCGCGCACCATGCTCATCACCACGACCAGGGTCAGCGCCGCGCCCAGGCCCTGCAAGGTGCGCGCCAGCAGCAGGGTGCTCAATTGATCCGCCTGCGACGCCCATACGGCCGCCACGATGTAGACGGCGATGCCGGCCAGCAGCGGACGGCGCCGGCCCAGCATGTCGGTGAGCGGCCCGCACAGCAATTGGCCTGCGCCGAGTGCCAGCAGGAAGAAGGTCAGGCTCAGCTGCACATTCGCATACGAGGTGTGCAGCTCGCGCGCCATGGCGGGCATCGAGGCCAGGTACATGTCGATGCCTGCCGGACCAAGCACGGCCACGAGAGCCAGGGAAGCCGCCAGCCCGAGACTGGCGGCGGGGAGAGTGGTTTGCTGCTGCATTGCGATTCCTTTTATCGTCAAAAAACAGGGCATGGACGCCGCCGTGTTTTTTATTGTACACTTACTGCCTACCGGTAGGTAGCTTGTTCAATCAATGAAAAGGATGAGAGCGATGAAGGAAGAGACAATGACGGGAGAGCTGGCATGACGGAAGTGGGAATTTCGCTCAGCGGCGTTGCCGTGGCGCTGCTGTTCGCCGCCTGGAGTTCGCACCGCGCCCGCTGCGAGCGGCGCGACGTCATATTGCTGACGATACTCGGCACGACCCTAGGGCTGCCGGGCGCCGTCCTGCTGGCGTTGCCGCTAGCGTAGGTCGGATTAGCGGAGCGTAATCCGACGTCACCATATACGCCAACCATGTTGTCGGATTACGGCCCTTCGGGCCTAATCCGACCTACGATAAAAAAAAGCAGGCCGCGTGGCCTGCCTTTCTGTCGCTGACATGCCCGCCTAAGCGGGCGCGTGGCGCTTACTCTTCTTCGTACGAACTGATCGGTGCACAACCGCAGAACAGATTGCGGTCGCCGTACACGTTGTCGGCGCGGCCGACCGGTGGCCAGTATTTGCGCTGGCGCAGGGACGCGACCGGATAGGCCGCGATTTCACGGCTGTACTTGCGGCCCCAGCTGTCCGACATCAAGACTTGTGCCGTGTGCGGCGCGTTCCTCAAAGGGTTGTCGTCGTGGTCGAATTCACCGCTGGCGACCTTGGCGATTTCCGCGCGGATGGCGATCATGGCGTCGATGAAGCGGTCGATTTCCACTTTCGATTCGCTTTCCGTCGGCTCGATCATCAGCGTGCCCGGCACGGGGAAGCTCATGGTCGGCGCATGGAAACCGAAGTCCATCAAACGCTTGGCCACGTCTTCGTTGCTGATGCCGGTGGCGTCCGTGATCGGGCGCAGGTCCAGGATGCACTCGTGCGCGACCAGGCCGTCGTGGCCCGAATACAGCACGGGGTAGTGCGGCGCCAGGCGGCGCGCGATATAGTTCGCCGCCAGGATCGCCGTCTCGGTGGCCGCCGTCAAGCCTTCCGCGCCCATCATGGCGATGTACATCCACGAAATCGGCAGAATGCTGGCCGAGCCGAATGGCGCGGCGCTGACGGCGCCGATGCCGGCGGCGTCGCGCTGGTAGCCGCTTGAACGCTGGTTCGGCAGGAATTTCGCCAGGTGGGCGCCCACGCCGATCGGGCCGACGCCTGGTCCGCCACCGCCGTGCGGGATGCAGAAGGTTTTGTGCAGGTTCAGGTGCGACACGTCGCCGCCGAACGAGCCGGGAGCGGCCACGCCGACCAGTGCGTTCATGTTGGCGCCGTCGATGTAGACCTGGCCGCCGTGCGCGTGGATGATTTCGCACAGTTCCTGGATGCCTTCTTCAAACACGCCGTGGGTCGATGGGTAGGTGACCATCACGCAAGCCAGGTTGGCGCTGTGCTTTTCCGCTTTCGCTTTCAGGTCGGCCAGGTCCACGTTGCCGTTGGCGTCGCAGCTGGTGACGACGACCTGCATGCCGACCATGTTGGCCGATGCCGGGTTGGTGCCGTGCGCCGACGATGGAATCAGGCAGATGTTGCGGTGGCCTTCGCCGCGCGATTCGTGATACGCCTTGATCACCAGCAGACCCGCATATTCGCCCTGCGAGCCGGCGTTCGGCTGCAGCGAGACGGCCGCGTAGCCGGTCAGCGCGCACAGCATCTCTTCCAGCTGCGAGATCATTTCGCGGTAGCCAACCGTTTGTGCATCCGGCGCGAACGGGTGGATGTTCGAGAACTCTGGCCAGGTGACGGGAATCATTTCCGACGTGGCGTTCAGCTTCATCGTGCACGAGCCGAGCGGGATCATGGTGCGGTCCAGCGCCAGGTCCTTGTCGGCCAGGCTGCGCAGGTAGCGCAGCATTTCGTGTTCCGAATGGTAGCTGTTGAAGACCGGGTGGGTCAGGTAAGCGCTCTCGCGTGCCAGCTTGGCCGGCAGTGCGCTGGTCACAGTTGCTTCAACGGCGTCCAGGTCCGGGGAGGCAGGCGCGTTGGCCAGGCCGTGCGCGAACACTTTCCACAGCAGCGCGATATCGTCGCGCGTGGTGGTTTCGTCGAGCGACACGCCGACATGGGTGTTGTCGATCTTGCGCAGGTTGACGCCGTGGTGCATGGCCGTCGCGTGCAGTTGCGCCGCATCGGCGACGTTGATGGTCAGGGTGTCGAAGTAGCTCGCGTTGACGACGCCATAACCGAGCGTCTTCAGGTTGGCCGCCAGCACGCCCGTAAAGCGGTGCACGCGCTGGGCGATCTGCAGCAGGCCGGCAGGGCCGTGGTAGACGGCGTACATCGAGGCCATCACGGCCAGCAGCACTTGCGCCGTGCAGATGTTGGACGTCGCTTTTTCGCGGCGGATATGCTGTTCGCGCGTCTGCAGGGCCAGACGATACGCCTTGTTGCCTTGCGCATCGACGGTCACGCCGACCAGGCGGCCCGACATATTGCGCTTGAATTCATCGCGCGTGGACAGATAGCCTGCGTGCGGGCCGCCGAAACCGAGCGGCACGCCGAAGCGCTGGCTGTTGCCGACGACGACGTCAGCGCCCCATTCGCCCGGTGGCGTGAGCATGGTCAGGGCCAGCAGGTCTGCCGCGACGATGACCATGGCGCCATTCGCATGCAGTTTTTCCACGCCGGCGCGGTAGTCGCGCACGACACCGTTCACGCCAGGGTATTGCAGCAGCACGCCGAAACAGGCGTCGAGCGACTCGATTTCAGCCGGGTCGAACGTACGCACCTCGATGCCGATCGGCTGGGCGCGCGTCTGCACCACTTCCAGGGTTTGCGGCAGCACGTCGTTGGCGACGTACAGCACGTTCGACTTCGACTTACCCACGCGCTGGATCAGCGTCATCGCTTCGGCGGCGGCCGTGCCTTCGTCCAGCATCGATGCATTCGAGATGCCCATGCCGGTCAGGTCCGTGATCACTTGCTGGAAGTTTAAAATCGCTTCCAGGCGGCCTTGCGAAATCTCTGGCTGGTAAGGCGTGTACGCCGTGTACCAGGCCGGGTTTTCAAAGATGTTGCGCAACACGACGCCAGGGGTGAACGTGTTGTAGTAGCCCTGGCCGATCAGGGATTTCAGCACCTGGTTCTTGCCGGCGATGGCTTTCAGGCGCGACAGCGCTTCCTGTTCCGGCATCGGCTGCGAGTACGCGCCCAGGGGCAGGGCGCCCTTGTTGCGGATGTTGGCCGGTACCAGGGCGTCGATCAGCGCTGCGCGCGATGGATAGCCGAGGGTCGCCAGCATGGCTTGCTGTTCGGTGGCGGAAGGGCCGATGTGGCGGGCGATGAAGGCATCGCGTGCTTCGAGTTGGGTCAGGCTGGTGCGGGTCATGATATAGAGGCCAAAAAAGACTGAAAAACCGGGATGCGGCGCGCGGGCGCGGCGCCGGGGCATAGCTACAAAATTAAATGCAAACGGGCCGCAAACGCGGCCCGTGAGTCAAACGCGATTACGCGCTGGTGGTGGCGCCATAGGCGGCAGCGTCGAGCAAGCCGTCCAGGGCCGACACGTCGGCTGGCTTGATCTTGAACAGCCAGTTGGCGTAGGCGTCGGCGTTGATCGATTCAGGCGCATTGACCACGTCGTCGTTGACGGCCACGACTTCGCCCGACAGCGGCGCATAGATGTCGCTTGCTGCCTTGACCGATTCCACCACGGCGGCGTCGTCGCCGGCGGTGAAGGTGGCGCCGACGTCAGGCAGTTCGACAAAGACGATGTCGCCCAGCGCATCCTGCGCGTACTCGGTGATGCCGACGGTGATCGTGCCGTCGGCTTCCAGGCGTACCCATTCGTGGGAAGCGGTGTACTTCAGGTCTGCAGGAATGTTCATGTGTGGCTCCAGATGGTAAATGTTCGTTATTGATTATGGTTGTACGGTCTTGCGGGCGGCTCTATAAATACGCTTACGCAGCCAGGATTTTACCGTTACGCACGAAAGGCAGCTTGACTACCGAGGCGGCCAGCTGCTTGCCGCGGATTTCCACGTGCACGGTGTCGCCCACGTTGACGCCGTTGGGCACGCGCGCCAGGGCAATTGCTTCCTGCATGGTCGGGCTGAAGGTGCCGCTCGTGATTTCGCCTGTTTGCTCGTTACCGGCGATGATGACTTTTTGATGGGCGCGCAGCACGCCGCCTTTTTCACGCAGGATCAGGCCGACGAATTGCGCGTTCTGGCCTTTGGCCAGCAGGGCGGCCTTGCCGATGAAGTCACGCTCGCTGACCAGGTCGATCGTCCATGCGAGGCCCGCGTCGAGCGGGTTGACGGTTTCATCCATGTCCTGGCCGTACAGATTCATGCCCGCTTCCAGACGCAGGGTGTCGCGCGCACCGAGGCCGGCCGGCTTGACGCCAGCGGCGATCAATGCATTCCACAGCGCTTCCACCTGGGTGGCGGCCACGCCGATTTCAAAACCGTCTTCGCCCGTGTAGCCGGTGCGCGCCAGCATGACTTCGCCGAAAGCCGTGTCCTTGACGATGACGACGTTGAACGGCTTGATGGCTTCGGACGCGGCTTGCGTTTCTGGCAGCACTTGCCACACCTTGGCGCGCGCGTTCGGGCCTTGCACGGCCACCAGGGCCATGGCGTCATTGCCGTCGCGGCGCTGCGTGATCGTCAGGCCGCTGTTGGTGCCGGTATTTTGCTGCTGCATCCAGGCCACGTCTTTTTCAGCCGTGCCCGCGTTGACGACGAGGCGGAACCAGTTTTCATTGAAGAAGTAGACGATCAGGTCATCGATGACGGTACCTTCGGCATTCAACATGCACGAGTACAGGGCCTTGCCCGACACTTGCAGCTTGTCGACGTTATTGGCCAGCAAGCCGCGCAGGAAGGCGCGCACGTTCGGACCTTCGATATCGACCACGCACATATGGGACACGTCGAACATGCCGGCGTCGCCGCGCACGGCGTTGTGTTCTTCGATTTGCGAGCCGTAGTTGACAGGCATGTCCCAGCCGCCGAAATCGACCATGCGGGCGCCGAGGGCACGGTGGGCGTTGTTGAGTGGGGTCGCTTTGAGCGTCATGGATTCCTCGGGACGAAGGTAAAGGGGGAGTTAACAAAACATAGAATAGCCAAACACGGCTTTCCAGCGTGATCACTGACCCCCCTGTCCTTTGTACCTGAGAGATTACGGGGGCTTGCCCCGTGCGCCCCTTCGGTGGGCCGCCGGCAATAGCCGCGGCCGCTCTCCAGAGTTGAGCTAAAGATGTCGCCAAAGCAACAGCTTCAGTCCGCCTGATCGGTCCTTTTGCCTGAGAGTTTTTGGGTAGTGCCCCTTCGGCGGCAACGCTGGGTTGCCCTCTCCCGATCAAGTGGGAGGAATATATGCCAGCAGGGTGTTTCTGTCAATCTGAAAAGACGTTGCCAAATTGCAGCAAAAGCCCCGGTTTGCGGGGCTGGGAGGGGCGCTGGCCCGGTGCAAAAGGGCGCCCGGCCGCGCGGGAATGCGCTATGATGAAATCCTGGCTTTCTTGCGGGTGCCTGCCATGAACACGACACAAAGCGAGACACAAAACAACACCGAGCAGCACGGTTACTTTACCCTCTCGGGCGACGTCAACAGTGACATGGTGCGGCGCGTCTTCAACGCCGTGGCCGACATCACGGAAGACAAGCTCACCACCGCGCACATTTTGATCCAGTCCAACGGCGGCTATGTCAGCGATGGCATCTGTCTGTACAACTTCCTCAGCAAGTTGCCGCTCGACATCATTACCTACAACGCGGGCGCCGTGGCGTCCATCGCCGTCACCCTGTTCCTGGCGGGGCGGCAGCGCCACGCCAGCGACACGGCCCGCTTCATGGTGCACAAGTCGCATGCGACGGCCTCGCCCGGTTCGCGTCCCGATGCGCTCAGCATCATCGTCGAGGGCTTGCGCGCCGACGACATGCGCACCGAGCGCATCCTGCGCGGCCACGTCAACCTGACGCAAGAGCAGTGGCAGGTGCATGCGTATTCCGACCTGCACCTGACGGCCGACCAGGCGCTGGACGTGGGCATGATCGGCTCGATCCGCGACTTTGCGCCGCCCAAGGGCAAGCGCCTGACGAATATCTGACGCCCAGGCGGCTGGTCTTGACGAGGAAATTTTGTAATCGAATGTAATTCTTCGCTGCAGCACAGCAAAAGCCGCGCGGAACAAGGCAGAGTCGTGGCATAGTGCAAGCTGATCATGAAATAAGCGCATGCACGATGACTTGGTGGAATGGGATTTCTTTTGCGGCCGACATGTCCGTGATGGGGCCGGCTGGCGTGGCGATTGCCCTGTGGCTGCTCGTGTCGCGCCAGTGGCGTTTGGTGCTCAGCTGGAGCTTGTGGTACGGCGGCGGCCTTGCCCTCGTGGTGCTGTCGAAGCTGGCCTTCATGAGCTGGGGCGTGGGCAGCAGCACGCTCGATTTTACGGGTTTCAGCGGCCACGCCATGCGCGCCGGCGCCGTATTCCCCGTGCTGATGTATGTGCTGTTGCAGCGGGCCGAGCCGCGCTGGCGCCATGCCGGCGTGCTCGTCGGCGTGGCCTTTGCCGTGCTGGTGGCCATTTCCCGCGTGGTCGTGCATGCGCACAGCGTGTCGGAAGCCGTCAGCGGCTGCGTGCTGGGCCTGGCGGTGGCGCTGGGCTTCATGTGGAATGCCCGCGGCGCCGTCAATTTCGCCGTCAGCCATGCGCTGGCCCTGGCCAGCCTGGCGTTGATGGTGGTGCTGAGCTTCAAGGCCGAACCCATGCCGACCGAACAATGGCTGCAAAAACTGGCCCTGGTGCTGTCCGGGCACGAGCGCGTTTTTTCGCGTGCGGACTGGAAACTGGCGCAGGATGGCCGTCCTGCCCGCTGATCCGCTGCCAACCGGCGCCTGGCGCCGCTGTTTTTTGGCCAGAAAAGCATCAGGAAATGGTATGATGAACCACTTTTTTTGCGGTGCATGGCCAGACAGCCGTCGCGATGCTGCATCTGAACTGAATATGAACCGGGTTCACCCATAATATAACCGCCAGCATAGGCCAGGAACTCTAAAACACGTGCGTCTCTCTTCCATCAAGTTGTCGGGATTTAAGTCTTTCGTCGATCCCACCAATTTCCAGGTGCCAGGCCAGCTCGTGGGCGTGGTCGGACCGAATGGCTGCGGCAAGTCGAACATCATCGACGCCGTGCGCTGGGTGCTGGGCGAATCGAAAGCGTCGGAATTGCGCGGCGAATCGATGCAGGATGTCATTTTCAACGGCTCCACCCACCGTAAACCAGCCGGGCGCGCTTCCGTGGAACTGGTGTTCGACAATAACGATGGCAAGGCGTCCGGCCAGTGGGGCCAGTACGCCGAGATCGCCGTCAAGCGCACCCTGACGCGCGACGGCACGTCCACCTATTACATCAATGGCCAGCCCGTGCGCCGGCGCGACATCCAGGATATCTTCCTCGGCACGGGCCTCGGTCCGCGCGCCTACGCCATCATCGGCCAGGGCATGATTTCGCGCATCATCGAATCGCGCCCCGAAGAATTGCGCGTTTTCCTCGAAGAAGCGGCTGGTGTCTCCAAATACAAGGAACGCCGGCGCGAGACGGAAAACCGCCTGCAGGACACGCGCGAGAATTTGCTGCGCGTGGAAGACATCTTGCGCGAACTCAATGCCAACCTGGAAAAACTGGAAGCGCAGGCGGCCGTGGCCACCCGTTTCCACGCCTTGCAGGCGGACCAGGAAGAAAAGCAAAAACTGTTGTGGCTGCTGCGCAAGAACGAGGCGCAGAACGAACAGACGCGCTATTTCCGCGAAGTGGAACAGGCGCAGACGGACCTGGAAGAGCAGACGGCCAAGCTGCGCAACGTGGAACTGACCCTCGAGCAGATGCGCCAGGCGCACTTTGCCGTGGGCGACCGCCTGCATACGGCGCAAGGCCATCTGTACCAGACGAATGCGGAAATCGGTAGCCTGGAAGCGCAGATCAAGTTCGTCATCGAATCGCGCGCCCGCCTGCAGGCGCAGCTGGCCACATTGACGGCCCAGCGCGACCAGTGGACGCAGCAGGGTAGCGAATACCAGGAGCAGATCGAAGAGGCGGAATTCCACCTCGAAGAGCTGGCCGCGAAGGTTGAGCAATCGCAAATGATGGCCGAGCAGAAGGGCGAGCAATTGCCCGAACTGGACGCCGCCTGGCGCGCGGCGCAAAACAAGAGCACGGAATCGCGCGCGCGGATCATGCAGGCCCAGCAGCAGCTGGAACTGGAATCGGCGCACCAGCGCAACGCCTCGAACATCCTGGCCAGCCTGTTGACGCGCCGCGAGCGCCTGCAGCAGGAAAAGAACAGCCTGAGCCTGCCCGACAGCAGCCACCTGGAAAACCTGAAACTGCAGCTGGAAGAAAAGCAGCAAACCCTGGAAGAGCAGGGCTTTTACCTGGAAGAGGCGCTGGAGCAGCAGCCCAAACTGGAGCAGGAACGGATGGAGGCGCAGGCGCAGGTGAATGCCGAAACGGCTGCCAACGCCCAGCTGGAAGCGCGTCTTTCCGCCTTGAAACAATTGCAGGAACGGGTACAAACCCAGGGCAAGGTTCAGCCATGGCTGAAAAAGCACGAACTCGACACCTTGCCGCGTTTGTGGCAAAAGCTGCAGATCGAAGCGGGCTGGGAAGCGGCCATGGAATCGATCTTGCGCGAGCGTACGTCGGCTCTGCAACTGTCGAACATCGACTGGGCCAAGGCCTTCTTTGCCGATGCGCCACCGGCCAAGCTGGCCTTGTACGCGCCGTCGACCGTGGCGCCGCTGCCGCAACCGGAAGTGCCGGGCCTCAAGCCTTTCCTGAACTTACTCAAACTCAACGATCCTGGCTTGCGCGGCTTGCTGCAGGATTGGCTGTACAACGCCTATGCCGTGGAAGACGCGGCCGAAGCGCTGGCCGAACGTAGTAAATTGCCGCCGGGCGGCTATTTCGTCACGCGCGCCGGTCACGTGGTCACGGCCACCAGCGTGCGCTTCTATGCGGCCGATTCGGAGCAGGAAGGCATGCTGGGCCGCCAGCAGGAAATCGAGAATATCGGCAAACAGTTGCGCGCGCAGCAATTGCTTGCCGAAGAGGCGCGCGCCCGTTCCGTGCGGGCCGACGCGGCCGTGGGCGCTTTGACGCGCAACCTGTCCGACTTGCGACTGCGCATACAGCAGCTCACTTCCTCCGTGCATACCTTGCAGCTGGACGTGGTGAAACTGTCGGAAGTGGAAGCGCGCTTCAACCAGCGCAGCACGCAGATCGGCGCCGACCTGGCCGAAATCGCCGCACAGGAAGCGGAACAGCAGCAGATCAAGGCGGAATCGGAAGAGAAATTCGAACAGCTGGACATGGAACTGGGCAACTTGCAGGAAGCCCACGAAGACGGCCATACGGACTTCCTGCAAAAGGAACAGCGCCTGGCCGAAGCGCGCGAAGCCTTGCGCGACCTGGAGCGGGCCGCCAAGGATACGGAATACGCGGAAAAAGCCCACCGCGCGAAGATTGAGGAGTTGCGCCGCAATATCGCCACGGCCAGTACGCAGGCCCAGCAAGTGACGGCCAGCCTGCAGGCGGGCGAACTGGAACTGGCCAACCTGGAAAGCGGCGCGGCCGCCGACGGCTTGCAGGATCTGTTAGAACGCCGCACCACGCAGGAGCGGGCGCTGGCCGACGCGCGCCACGAACTCGATCAAATTACGCAGCAGCTGCGCCTGTCCGAAGATGCGCGCACGCAATCGGAACGCAGCTTGCAGCCGCAGCGCGACAAGATCATGGAAATGCAGCTCAAGGAACAGGCCGCGCGCCTGAACCAGGAGCAATTCGCCCAGCAATTGCTGGAATCGGGCGCCGATGAAGCGGCCCTGACGGAAAAGCTGCATCCGGACATGCGCCCGTCGTATCTGCAGGGCGAAGTCACGCGTCTGACCAATGCGATCACGGCCCTGGGCGCCGTCAACCTGGCCGCGCTGGACGAGCTGGCACAGGCATCCGAGCGCAAGAATTTCCTCGACGCCCAGAATGCCGACCTGACGGAAGCGATCAACACGCTGGAAGACGCGATCCACAAGATCGACAAGGAAACGCGCGACTTGCTGCAAGACACGTTCGACAAGGTCAACCATCACTTTTCCGAGCTGTTCCCGATCCTGTTCGGCGGCGGCCAGGCGAAACTGACCATGACGGGCGACGAGATTCTCGATTCCGGTGTACAAGTCATGGCGCAGCCTCCCGGCAAGAAAAATGCCACCATCCACCTGTTGTCCGGTGGAGAGAAGGCGCTGACCGCGACCGCATTGGTGTTTTCCATGTTCCGCCTGAATCCGGCGCCGTTCTGCCTGCTCGACGAAGTCGATGCACCGCTGGACGATTCGAACACGGAACGCTTCTGCCGCATGGTCAAGCGCATGTCCGACCAGACCCAATTCCTTTTCATTTCGCATAACAAGATTGCGATGGAAATGGCCCATCAATTGATCGGTGTGACGATGCAGGAGCAGGGCGTATCGCGCATCGTGGCGGTGGACATGGAGTCCGCCGCAAATTTTGCAACCGAGGCACAAGCAGCATGACAGACCTTCAAATTACCTTGTTCGGCGCCGGCGGCGTCTTTATCGTCGGCGTTTTCTCGTACAACAAATGGCAGGAATACAAGGCCAAGAAAAGCGTGGAACGGGCTTTTTCCACCGACCACGACGACGTGCTGATGCGCGAAGGCGATGCGCCCGCAGTGGAAGCCCAGGAGCCCGTGCTGCGCCAGGAGCCGCGCTTTGACGCCGCGCCCGCCGCCAAGGCCGAACCGTCGTTCGGCGCACCGCCAGCGGCGCCCGTGCCCGACGCCCCCGTGCATGCGGAACCATCATTGGGTGGCGCCGGCATCGAAGCGCCTGCCGCCGCCCCTGCCGCGCCGGTACAGCAAGAAGTCAGCGCCGCCAGCGAACAGGCGACCAGCCTGGTCGACCCGCTCATCGATTGCCTGCTGCCTTTGTCGCTGGAAGCGCCCGTGCGCGGCGACAAGATCCTGCCCGTGCTGCAAACCCTGCGCCTGGTGGGCAACAAGCCCGTCCACTTCATCGGCTTGCACGTGAATGGCGACTGGGAACCGATCACGCATGGCGGTGTCTACACCAAGATGCAGGGCGGCGTGCAGCTGGCCAGCCGCAGCACGGCCTTGAATGAACTCGAATACTCGGAACTGGTCACGCGCCTGCGTGGCGTGGCGGACGAGATCGGCGCCGAGCCGGAAGTGCCGGACATGATGGAAGTGATGGCCGAAGCGCGCAATCTGCACCGTTTCGTTGCCGGTCACGATGCCCAGCTGGGCGTGAACCTGCACACGAATGGCGCGCCATGGGCCATTTCCACCTTGCTGTTCGCGCTGGAAAAACAGGGCTTTGACGTGCGTCCGGACGGCCGCTTCGTCATGCCTGACGGCGAAGGCGGCTATCTGTTCTCGCTGTCGACGAATGTCACCCTGGCCGAGGAAACGACGCCCCGTTTGACGCTGCTGCTGGACGTGCCCTGCGTGGCGCCTGCGCGCGACGGTTTCGGCGCCATGGTCGCTTGCGCCAAGGCACTGGTAGGCCGCCTCGACGCCACCATCGTCGACGATTACAACCAGGCCCTGTCCGATGCGGCGCTGGCCGAGATCGCGGGCCAGGTGCAAGAGTTTTACCAGGAAATGGACGCGGCCGACATTCCGGCCGGTTCCACCCGCGCCCTGCGTTTATTTAGCTGAAGAATCCCGCAACAATGACTGATCCGATCAACCAGGACGCCGCCGCCCGCGTCCTGGCACTCACGGCCGAACTCAATCGGCATCTGCACGCCTACCACGTGCTCGACAATCCCACCATCCCCGACGCCGAGTACGACAAGCTGTTCGTCGAACTGCAGGTGCTGGAAGCGACCCATCCCGACTTGCGCACACCCGACTCGCCCACCTTGCGCGTGGGCGCGGCGCCGTTGCCGCAATTCGAGCAAGTCACGCACACGGTGCCGATGCTGTCGCTGAACAATGGTTTTTCCGATGACGATATCGTCAATTTCGACCGCCGCGTGCGCGAAGGCCTGGGCCTCGATGCGCAGGACGTCGCGTATGCTGCCGAAGTGAAATTCGATGGCCTGGCCATCAACCTGCGCTATGAAAACGGCCTGTTCGTGCAGGCGGCCACGCGCGGCGACGGCGCCACGGGCGAGGACGTGACGGCGAATATCCGCACGATTTCCGGCATCCCGCTGCGCCTGCATGGCGACAAGATTCCAGCCTTGCTCGACGTGCGCGGCGAAGTCATGATGTTCAAGGGCGATTTTGCCCGCCTGAACGAACGCCAGCGCGAGGCAGGGCAGAAGGAATTTGCCAACCCGCGCAATGCGGCCGCCGGCAGCCTGCGCCAGCTCGATTCGCGCATCACGGCGCAGCGCAAGCTGCGTTTCTATGCCTACGGCATCGGCGCCCTCGATGGCGCCGCCATGCCGGCCTCGCATTCGGCCTTGCTGGACTGGTACGAGACCCTGGGCATCCCCGTGTCAAAAGAGCGCAAGGTGGTGCGGGGTGCGCACGGCTTGCTGGCCTACTACGCCGATATCGGCGCGCGCCGCCCCGCCTTGCCGTATGAAATCGACGGCGTCGTCTACAAGGTGAACGCGACGGAAGACCAGCAGGAGCTGGGTTTTGTCTCGCGCGCACCGCGTTTTGCGCTGGCGCACAAGTTTCCCGCCGAAGAGGCGCTGACACAGGTGCTGGGCATCGATATCCAGGTGGGCCGCACGGGCGCCATGACGCCCGTGGCGCGCCTGGCGCCCGTCTCCGTGGGCGGCGTGACGGTGACCAACGCCACCTTGCACAATGAAGATGAAGTGCTGCGCAAGGATGTGCGCGTGGGCGATACCGTCGTCGTGCGCCGTGCCGGCGACGTCATTCCTGAAGTGCTGAGCGTGGTACTGGAAAAACGCCCGGAACCTGCGCCGCTGCCGTTCAAGATGCTCGAAGCATGCCCCGTCTGCGGCTCGCACGTGGTGCGCGAAGAGGGCGAAGCGATCGCCCGCTGCTCGGGCGGCTTGTTCTGCTCGGCGCAGCGCAAGGAAGCGTTCCGTCATTTCGCGGGCCGCCGCATGATGGACATCGAAGGCTTGGGGGAACGTTATATCGATACCCTGGTCGAACTCGAATACGTGCATGGCCTGGCTGACCTGTATAGCCTGACCCTCGATAAATTGCTGGAAATGAAGTTGCGTGCCGACGAACGTGACGGTTCGACGCCAGAAACTGTGCAACAAGGCAAGATTCCCACCAAGTGGGCGGAAAACCTGCTGGCGGGCATCGAGGCGAGCAAGCGCCCGCCGCTCGAACGTTTCCTGTTCGCGCTGGGCATCCGTCACGTGGGAGAATCGACGGCGAAGACCCTGGCCGAGTGGCTGGGCAGCCTGGCGTATGTGCGGCAAGCGCCGGCGGCCTTGCTGCGCGTGCTGCCCGACATCGGCGGTACGGTGGCCGAATCGATTGCCGATTTCTTTGCCGAAGAAAAGAACCAGCAGGCGCTGCAGGCATTGCTGGACGCTGGCGTCACGCCGCAGGGCGAACACGCGCCTAGCGCCAAGCTGCGCACGCAGCTCGAGGAAACCAAATTGCTGGCGGCCATCGGCATCCCGAAACTGACGGAGCCGCGCAGCAAGCAACTGGTGGAGCGGGGCGTCACCTTGGCCAGCCTGGCGGCGCAAGGCGCCAGCTTCCACGCGGGCTTGCCGGCTGCCGTGGCCGAAGCGCTGGCGCAGTGGTTGGCCGATGAGAGCAATGTCAAGCTGCTTGGTCAACTGGACGCCCTGCGAAATGAATTAATGTCACAATTGCCTGAAATGCCAGCCGCTGGCGGCAAGCTGGACGGCAAAACCTTCGTCTTGACGGGCACGTTGCCCAACATGAGCCGCGACGAAGCTGCGGAGCTGATCGAGGCTGCCGGCGGCAAGGTCAGCGGTTCCGTGTCGAAGAAAACCGGTTATGTCGTGGCCGGATCGGATGCTGGCAGCAAGCTGGCCAAGGCCCAGGAAATGGGCGTGGCCATACTCGACGAGGCTGGTTTGCTGGCCTTGCTCGCGCAAGACTAATCATTTAAATATTACAGAAGACCCATGAAAAAAATCAGAAAAGCAGTCTTTCCCGTCGCCGGCCTGGGCAGCCGTTTCTTGCCTGCGACCAAGGCGCAACCGAAGGAAATGTTGCCCATCGTTGACAAGCCATTGATCCAGTACGCGGTGGAAGAAGCCGTGGCGGCGGGCATCACGGAAATGATCTTCATCACGGGCCGCAACAAGCGCGCCATCGAAGACCATTTCGATACGGCCTATGAGCTCGAGTCGGAACTGGAAGCGGCCGGCAAGCGCCAGTTGCTCGAGATGGTGCAAAACGTCATTCCCAAGCATATCAACTGCATTTACATCCGCCAGTCGGCGCCGCTGGGCCTGGGGCATGCCGTGCTGTGCGCCCGTCCCGTGATCGGCGACGAGCCGTTTGCCGTCTTGCTGGCCGACGACTTCATGGACGTGGAAGAGGGCGTGCGCCCCGTGCTGGCGCAGATGACCGATGTCTTCCAGTATGAAAATTGCTCGCTGCTGGCGGTGCAGGACGTGCCGCGCGCGGAAACCAAGCAGTACGGTATCGTGTCGGCAAAGAATTATCAGCCTGACCTGGAACTGGTCTCGGCCATCGTGGAAAAGCCCTCGCCGGAAGAGGCGCCATCGACCCTGGCCGTGGTGGGCCGTTATGTGCTGACCAGCCGTGTCTTTAATCACCTGGAAAATATCGGCACGGGCGCCGGCGGCGAGATCCAGCTGACGGACGGCATCGCCGCCCTGATGCGCGAAGAGCGCGTGCTGGCTTACCGCTACCAGGGGCAGCGTTATGATTGCGGCTCCAAGCTGGGTTATCTGAAGGCAACGACGGCAATGGGCATGAAACATCCGGAAACGGGTGCGGCCTTCCGCACCTACCTGCAAGAACTGCAATCGGCACTGGAAGCAAAATGACCGTACGTGAAATCCTCAAGATGGGCGATCCGCGCCTGCTGCGGATGGCCGAGCCCGTGCGTGAATTCGATACGCCCGAACTGCATGCCTTGATCGCCGACATGTTCGACACCATGCATGCGGCCAATGGCGCGGGCCTTGCGGCGCCGCAGATCGGCGTCAACCTGCAGCTGGTGATCTACGGCTTCAAGCAAAATCTGCGCTATCCGGACGCGCCGCAAGTGCCGGAAACCGTGCTGATCAACCCTGTGCTGACGCCTTTGTCTGAACGCAAGGAAGAGGGTTTCGAAGGCTGCCTGTCCGTGCCTGGCCTGCGCGGCAGCGTGCCGCGCTGGAGCGAGCTGCACTACGAAGGCGTGGACCAGTTCGGCCAGCCCATCAGCCGCGATTGCGACGGCTTCCATGCGCGCGTGGTGCAGCATGAAGTCGACCATTTGCACGGTATTCTGTATCCGATGCGCATCGTCGACTTCACGCAGTTCGGTTATACGGAAGTCATGTTCCCGGACATGGACCCAAACGACGACGACTAGGCGCCGCATACCTGTCGACGATAAAACAATGGCCGCGCAGCATAAGCTGGGCGGCCATTTTTTATATGCGAAGCAAACCTAGCGCACCTTGCGGCTGCTGCCCAGGTTATCGAGCAAGGCTTTCAATTCATCCTGCATGGCATCCGTCAGGTTCAGGAAGCGGCAGCCGATCTGCACCTGTTCGCCCAGCAGGAAGGAGCGGAAGGTGCGCGACAGGCGGATTTCCAGGTCGGCGATCATGACCTTGTTCGGCCCCAGTTCCAGGCGCACGCGCGACAGCTTGCGGCCCACGTACAGGCCGACCGTGTCGCGCGGATGGGCGCGCATGCCGATGCCGCCGGCCGAGAAATCGTACAGCTGCAGCTCATACGGACGCCCCTCGAGCACGAAAGCGGCCAGGTAGTACACGCCCAGCGGCGTTTCCAGGCGCGTCGATTCGCGCCGTTCCAGCACCAGGCAATGACTGGGGAAGTTCGTCAGGTAGACGTTGGGACGGTCGGGATACGCTTGCCATTCGCCATTGATGGTAAATTGCAGCTTGGCGCTTTGCACCCACGACACAAACGTGGCGGCACCGTCTGGCAGGGTCGCGCCTTCATTGAGTTCCAGCACGAATTGCGGCAAGTCATCGTCGACGGACAGGATGCGCGCCAGGATGACGTCTTCGCCGCCCGCCGGGTAGATGGAAATGGCGTCGCCGTTGTCAGCCAGGCTGCACAGGGTTTCACCGATATCCCATGGATCGCTCATATGGTGCGGCTTGGTGCCGGGGGCCATCGGCTCGGCCACGTCAGCCAGACTGGGCGCGCCCTTGCGCAGGGGATTGGGAATGGGATCGTTCACGACAGCGTATCTCTTCTGTTCTAATGGGGAATAGTGTATAGGTTTAAGGCAATATTTACTAAGTAAATCACAATAATTGATTTTATATCACTATATTCCTGTTGCTTATGTGGCCTGGCATGCCAGGCGGGCGCTTAGAATTGCTCGTCAGCGCTCAGGTAACGCCATTGGCCGGTCGGCAAGTCGCCCAGTTTGACCTTGCCGATGCGTACGCGTTTCAATCCCAGCACTTTCAGGCCGACGGCTTCGCACATGCGGCGGATCTGGCGTTTCTTGCCTTCGCGCAGGGTAAAGCTCAGCTGGTCTTCGTTTTGCCAGCGCACCTTGGCCGGCAGCAGCGGCTTGCCGTCGAGCCACAGGCCGTGGTTGAGCTTTTTCAGTTCGCTGTCGGGCAGGGTGCCGCCCTTGGTGTAGCTCACGCGCACCAGGTATTCCTTGTCGATATCGGTATCGTGGCCGATCAGCTGCTTGGCCACGCGGCCGTCCTGCGTCAAGACCAGCAAGCCGACGGAATCGATGTCCAGGCGGCCGGCGGCCACCAGGCTGCGCAGCTGGGTCGGGTGGAACTGTTCCGGGCTGCGGTCTTCCGCCCAGCGGTTTTCCGCCTTGATCAGGGCCACGGCGGGCGTGTAGCCGTCTTCGGCCTGGCCGCTGACGTAGCCGACCGGTTTGTTGATCAGCACGGTGACCCGCTTCGATTGCTCGGCCGCCGCCTGGCGTTCCACGGTGACTCTCTGGCTCGGGTAGACCTTGCTGCCCAGCTCGGACACCACCTTGCCATCCACGCGGACCCAGCCGCGGGCGATCCATTCATCGGCTTCGCGGCGCGAGCACAGGCCCAGTTCGGACATGCGTTTGGACAAGCGTAATAATTCTTCGGTCATGTTGTTTCAGTTTCAGTAAGGGTAGGCGTTGCGCGGAAAGCTTACACTTTCAGCGCATCGAGTAAATCGGTTTCCAGCAATATCTGGTTGCGGGCATTGTTGAGCGCGGGACCGTCGACGAGGAAGACGTCTTCGACCCGCTCGCCCAAGGTCATGATCTTGGCCGTGTGCAAGTTGATGCGGTACTTGGTCAGCACGTTGGCGATCGCATACAGCAGGCCCGTGCGGTCGTTGGCCGCCACCGACAGCAAATAGTACTGGCCCTTCTCATCGGGCCGCAAATCCACGGTCGGCTGGAAGGGGAAGGTGCGTGACAGGCGCGACAGCCGTCCCTTGCCCGGCGGCGGCAGCGGTGTTTGCGACTGCAGCAGCTCGCCCAGTTCATGCTCGATCAGGCTGATGATGTCGCGGTAGCTTTTGGCAAAATTCTGCTCGGTGACGAGGAAGGTGTCGAGCGCATAGCCGTTTTTCGTCGTGTGGATCTTCGCGTCGAGGATGCTGAAATTCTTGCGGTCGAAATAGCTGCAGATGCGCGCGAACAGGTCGGGCTGGTCGGGAATGTACACGGCCACCTGCAAGCCTTCGCCGATGGGCGCCAGTCGGCATTTTACCACCGGCAACTTGCTGTCGAGCTTGTCATAAAGCGAGCGCGTCTGCCAGGCGATGTCGGACGCGTCGTGGCGCAGGAAATACGCCACGTCCAGCTGCTGCCACAGTTTCAGGTGCGCATCGGGCGGCAAGCCGTACAGGCGCAGGGTGGCCAGCGCTTCCTGCTGGCGGTTTTTCAGCTCGCGGTCGGCCGTGTGCGGCTCGCCGCCGAGCACGCGCAGGGTGATCTTGTACAGGTCTTCCAGCAGCTTGCCCTTCCACGCATTCCACACTTTCGGGCTGGTGCCGCGGATGTCGGCCACCGTCAGCAGGTACAAGCCCGTCAGATGACGCTCGTCCTTGACCACTTTCGCAAAGGCGGCGATGACGTCGGGATCGGACAAGTCCTGCTTTTGCGCCACTTGCGACATGGTCAAATGATTTTCTACAAGGAATGCCACGAGTTCCGTGTCTTCTTGCGACAGGCCGTGGTCCTGGCAGAACTGGGTGGCGTCGGCCACGCCCAGCTTCGAGTGGTCGCCGCCGCGGCCCTTGGCGATGTCGTGGAACAGGGCCGCCACGTACAGCAGCCACGACTGCGAGAAGTCGGCCATCAGCTGGCTGCAGAACGGGTATTCGTGTGCGTGTTCGCTCATGGTGAAGCGGCGCATGTTGCGCACCACCATCAAAATGTGCTGGTCGACCGTGTACACATGGAACAGGTCGTGCTGCATCTGGCCCACGATGCGGCGGAAATTCGGCAGGTAGCGCCCCAGGATGCTCATCTCGTTCATGCGCCGCAGCGCATGGATGATGCCGACAGGCGCCTGCATGATGCGCAGGAAGAGGGCGCGGTTGACGGGGTCCAGGCGGAAGGCGGCGTCGATCTTGAAGCGCGCATGCCACAGGGCCCGCGTGGCGCGCGAGGTCATGCCCTTCAGGGCCGGGCGCTCCGTCATCAGGACAAAAATTTCCAGCATGGCCGACGGATATTGTTCGAACGTATCGTCGGCGCTGATGTCGATCAGGCTGTTGACTTCATTGAAGCGCTCGTTGATGGGCACGGCCACGTCGTCTTGCGGAAATAGCCGTGCCTCGATGTTTTGCAGCAAAATCGTGTTGAGCTGGGTCACCGTCTTGGCGGCCCAGTAGTAGCGCTGCATGAGGAATTCGCTGGCGCGGCGCATGTGCGGCCCGCTGCCTGTCGCTTGCAGGCCCAGCGATTCGGCGATCGCCGTCTGCACGTCGAACACGAGGCGGTCTTCGCGCCGGCCCGCGTGCAGGTGCAGGCGCACGCGGATATCCTTGAAGGCGCGCTCCTTTTCCATCAGCTGGCGCGCTTCCGTCAGGGTGATCAGGCCGCTTGTGGCCAGGGTGCGCCACGAGTTCGCCAGGCCGGCCGCCTTGGCCACCCACAGGATGACCTGCAGGTCGCGCAGACCGCCCGGGCTTTCCTTGCAATTCGGTTCCAGGCTGAAAGCCGTGTCTTCATATTTGGCATGGCGCTGGCGCATTTCCGCTGTTTTTGCCTGGAAGAAGGCTTGCGGGTCCATGGCCGCGTCATAGCGTTGCTGCAATTGCGCGAACAGGTCCGCGTTGCCGCACACGAGGCGCGCTTCGAGCAAGCTCGTTTGGACGGTGATGTCGGCCTTCGACTCGACCATGCATTCATCGACCGTGCGGATGCTGTGGCCGATTTCCAGGCCCAGGTCCCACAGCAGTTGCACCAGTTCCTCGAGCTTTTCCTGCGTGGCGGCGTCCGGCGCCTGTTGCAGCAGGATCAGCAGGTCGACGTCGGAATACGGAAACAGTTCGCCGCGGCCATAGCCGCCCACGCCCACCAGCGCCGTGCCGGGCGGCAAACCCGCTTCCTGCCAGGCACGCGCCAGCACGCCGTCGACGCTGTGGCGCAGGCTGCGCAGCAGTTTTTCAGGCTTGCCGTCGGCCTGGAAGGCCGCAATGACGACCTGACGGTCGGCTTTCAGTTGCTGTTTCAGCTGTTCCCGAACTTGCTTTTTCATCTGGGCCCTGGGTGGCGGTGCGTGGGATGGAAGATCAGGCTTTGTTCAGGATCAAGGCGGGCGGTGGCGGCATGCCGGGCGAGACGGTCAGCACTTCATAGCCCGTTTCCGTTACCAGCACCGTGTGTTCCCATTGCGCCGACAGGCTGCGGTCCTTGGTTTTGATGGTCCAGCCATCGTTCATTTCGCGGATTTCGCGGCGGCCCGAGTTGATCATCGGTTCGACGGTGAAAATCATGCCCGCTTCCAGGCGCTCCAGGGTGCCTGGTTTGCCGTAGTGCAAGACCTGCGGTTCTTCATGGAAGACCTTGCCGATGCCGTGGCCGCAGAATTCGCGCACCACGCTGTAGCCGGCTTTCTCGGCGTGCTGCTGGATGGCATGGCCGATATCGCCGAGGTGGGCGCCCGGCTTGATCTGGTCGATGCCCAGCCACATGCATTCATAGGTGATTTCCGACAGGCGCTTGGCCAGGATGGTCGGCGTGCCGACGAGGAACATGCGGCTGTTGTCGCCGTGGTAGCCATCCTTGATGACGGTGATGTCGAGGTTGACGGAGTCGCCGCTTTTCAGGACCTTGTCGCCGGGGATGCCATGGCAGATGACGTCGTTGACGGAGGTGCAAATGGCTTTCGGGTAAGGCGTGTAGCCGGGCGGGCAGTAGTTCAGCGGGGCAGGGATGGTGCCTTGCACGTTGACCATGTATTCATGGCACAGGCGGTCCAGTTCGCCTGTCGTGACGCCGACCTTGACGAACGGGGTGATGTAGTCGAGCACTTCGGCGCCGAGCTTGCCGGCAACGCGCATGCCTTCGATGTCGGCGGCGGTATTGATACGGATGGTGGACATGGTGTAATTCGCAATCTGCAAGAATTCAGGTGAAAAGCACAGACGATCCCTGCTGTATGGGAAAAGTCTGCAAATATGTCGAAATTATAAACGAGGCGCCCTCAATCCGCCGCCTCCTTCCTAGGGCCGGAAGGGGATTTGTGGGGAGAAAGCGGATGAAAAGGCGGCGCGGCCACGCCTTGCACCATGGTGGTGCGCTGGGTGTTTCCGCCGGGCGCGCGATTTGCGGCGCGGACTTGATGCGGCAGGCATTTCAGTGTAGAATCCCGGGTTGCTTGAATTCTCTTTTAAGCAATGCAGTAAAACAGTGTCTTTAATTTATATAAACACGCGAATCCGGTCGACAAGGGTGCCTGTATGGTGACTGATCGGATTCCAGACCCAACCCTGGAGTTAATAATGTCCGTAACAATGCGCGAAATGCTGGAAGCCGGTGTCCACTTTGGTCACCAAACCCGTTTTTGGAATCCAAAAATGGCACCGTTCATCTTCGGCCATCGCAACAAGATCCACATCATCAACCTGGAAAAAACCATGGCGATGTACCAGGACGCAATGAAGCACGTGCGTCAACTGGCTGCAAACCGTGGCACCATCCTGATGGTTGGCACCAAGCGTCAAGCTCGCGAAATCATCGCTGCTGAAGCACAACGCGCTGGCGTGCCTTTCGTTGATCAACGTTGGTTGGGCGGCATGCTGACCAACTTCAAAACGATCAAAACCTCGATCAAGCGTCTGAAAGACATGGAAGTGATGATCGAAGACGGTTCGATCGAGAAGCTGTCGAAAAAAGAAGCGCTGATGTTCTCCCGCGAAATGATCAAGCTGCAAAAATCGATCGGCGGCATCAAGGACATGGGCGGCATTCCTGACGCAATCTTCGTCGTCGACGTCGGCTACCACAAAGGTGCGATCACCGAAGCAGCTAAACTGGGTATCCCGGTCATCGGCGTTGTCGATACCAACCACTCCCCAGAAGGCGTGAACTTCGTGATCCCAGGTAACGATGACTCCTCGAAAGCCATCATGTTGTACGCTCGCGGTGTTGCTGATGCAATCATCGAAGGCCGTGCAGCTGCCGGTAACGAAGTTGTTGAAATGGTTAAAGCAGCCGCTGGCGACGAATTCGTCGAAGTTAACGAACAGGCTTAATGGCCAGGCTATCGCAAGATAGCCGTTTGTAAGCACAGCAGTAAGGGAAAAGGGGTGGCAGCAGCTCCCCCTTTTTTTTAACAAAAAAACGATAGTGACCGCTGGCGAGGCATGCATGCCCGGCCGCGACTATCGACTCACCGAATCAGGAGAAACACATGGCAGCGATTACAGCAGCGATGGTAGGCGAATTGCGCGGCAAAACCGACGCACCAATGATGGAATGCAAAAAAGCACTGACCGAAGCCGAAGGCGACATGGCTCGTGCGGAAGAGATCCTGCGCGTCAAACTGGGCGGCAAGGCATCGAAGGCATCGGCACGCATCACCGCTGAAGGCGTCGTGGCAACCTACATCGCCAACGGCGTAGGCGCCCTGGTCGAAGTGAACTCGGAAACCGACTTCGTTGCGAAAAACGACGATTTCCTGGCACTGGCCAACAACGCTGCCCGTCTGGTAGCGGAACACAACCCTGCTGACGTAGCTGCCCTGCTGGCCCTGCCACTCGATGGCAAGACCCTGGAAGACGTGCGCGCTGCCCTGATCGGCAAAATCGGCGAAAACATGACCATCCGCCGCTTCCAGCGTTTCGAAACCAGCGCCAAGCTGGCTTCGTACCTGCACGGTTCGCGCATTGGCGTGATCGTCGAATTCGACGGCGCCGATGAGCAAGTGGGCAAAGACGTGGCCATGCACATCGCTGCCATGAAGCCAGTGTCGCTGTCGTCGAACGAAGTTCCAGCGGAACTGATCGAAAAAGAGCGTTCGGTTGCACAACTGAAAGCCGAAGAAGACGCAGCCAAAGCGGCCGCCGAAGGCAAGCCAGCGCAATCGCCGGAAATCCTGGCCAAGCGCCTGGAAGGTTCCGTACAGAAGTTCCTGAAAGAAGTTTCCCTGCTGAACCAAGCTTTCGTGAAAAACGACAAGCTGTCGGTTGAGCAAATGCTGAAGGCGGCTAACACCAGCGTCAAAGGTTTCGCCATGTACGTAGTGGGCGAGGGCATCGAGAAGAAGCAAGACGACTTCGCAGCAGAAGTCGCAGCACAGATGGCTGCCTCCCAGGGAGCGTAAGTAAAGCGGGCCGAGAGGCCCGTTTTTTTGGCCCGCCCGCACCTGTCGTGCCGGGCGGCGGCATGGGCAGCTTCCTCCCGCCTATCCGGCGCTGCAAGGCGCTGCGCCATGTCATACTCGAATAACCTCATTTATGGAGCCCCAGCTCATGTCAAAACCAGCCTACAAGCGCGTCCTCCTCAAGTTGTCCGGCGAAGCCCTGATGGGCGATGATCCCTACGGCATCAACCGCGCCACGATCGAGCGCATGGTGGCCGATGTGGCCGAGGTGGCGAAGTTGGGTGTGGAACTGGCAATCGTGATTGGCGGCGGCAATATCTTCCGCGGCGTCGCGCCTGGCGCGCAAGGCATGGACCGTGCCACCGCCGACTACATGGGCATGCTCGCCACCGTGATGAATGCACTGGCCCTGGCCGATGCCATGCGCCACGTCGGCATTACCGCGCGCGTCATGTCGGCCATCGGCATCGAACAAGTAGTCGAGCCGTACGTCCGCCCGAAAGCCCTGCAATACCTGGAAGAAGGTAAAGTGGTCGTCTTCGCCGCCGGTACCGGCAATCCGTTCTTCACCACCGACACGGCAGCCGCCCTGCGCGGTTCCGAGATCAGCGCCGAGATCGTCCTGAAGGCCACCAAGGTCGACGGCGTCTACACGGCCGATCCGAAGAAGGATCCGAACGCCACCCTGTTCCACACGATTACGTTCGACGACGCCATCGCCAAGCACCTGCAAGTGATGGACGCCACCGCTTTTGCCCTGTGCCGCGACCAGAAACTGCCAATCAAGGTGTTTTCGATCACCAAGCCAGGCGCGCTGATGCGCGTCATCATGGGTGAAGATGAAGGCACGCTGGTTCACGTATAGAAATAAGGAGCACCGAGAAACCGTCCATGGCTGCGTTGCAGCGCCTCGCCGTACTATTCGTACTGCCTTCGGCGCTGCGCCTTGCCCTGAACGGTTTTCGGCACTCTTGACGGGCGCCAGCCGCTCGTTATATGGATGTAATTGCAAGATTAATTTATCACTAACAACGCCTGACAAAACCGTCGCGAGCGGAAGGGAGTTGTGGCAGAGAAGCGCAACCGTACGAAGGTACGGTGAGCATCGCAGGCCGCAAATACCGACGCGCAGCAGGTTTTGACAGGCGTCACTACAGGAGTACAGTAATGTCCTTAGCTGACGTTAAAAAGAATGCCCAGGAACGCATGACGAAATCGCTGGAAACACTGCGTGCCGACCTGGCCAAAGTGCGTACCGGCCGCGCCCATACGGGTATCCTGGACCACGTGATGGTCGACTACTACGGTTCGCCGACGGCGCTGACCCAGGTTGCCAACGTGACCCTGATCGACGCGCGCACCATCGGTGTGCAGCCGTATGAAAAGAAAATGGCCTCGACCATCGAAAAAGCCATCCGCGACGCCGACCTGGGCCTGAATCCATCGGCACAGGGCGACCTGATCCGCGTTCCGACGCCGCCGCTGACGGAAGAGCGCCGCAAGGAAATGGTCAAGCTGGTCAAGAGCGAAGCGGAAGACGCGAAGATTGCCGTGCGTAACATTCGCCGCGATGCGAACGAGTCGCTGAAGAAGCTGGTCAAGGAAAAAGCCTGCTCCGAGGACGATGAGCGCCGCTCGTCGGAAGAAGTGCAGAAGCTGACGGACAAGTTTATTGCCGACATCGACAAGATGGTTGTCGACAAAGAAAAAGAAGTGCTGACGGTCTAGTTTTCAGTCCTTTTGACGCTGCCCGGGAAAGCATGGCTTTTCCGGGCAGTGCTATTTGGAGCATAATAGTTATCTTTTATTTTTGGTATTCGTGTTTTCATGATCTATTCGAGTTCGACAACGGCAGTACCTGAGGTGGGCACGGTGCCGCGCCATGTGGCAATCATTATGGATGGCAATGGCCGCTGGGCAACCAAGCGCTTCCTGCCGCGCGTGGCTGGCCACGTCAAGGGCGCCGATACCGTGCGCCGTGTCGTCGAGACCTGCCTCGAACGCGGCGTCGAATACCTGACCCTGTTTGCCTTCAGCTCGGAAAACTGGCGCCGTCCGGAAGAAGAGGTGTCGATGCTGATGCGCCTGTTCGTCACGATGCTGGAACGCGAAGTGGTCAAGATGCATGCCAGCGACATCCGCCTGAAGGTGGTGGGCGACCTGTCGCGCTTCAATGGAGAGCTGCAAACCCTGATCGCCAATGCGGAGCGCAAGACGGCGAACAACACGCGCCTGACGGTGTCCATCTGCGCCAACTACGGCGGCCGCTGGGACATCATGCAGGCAGTCAATAAAATGACGGCCGAGGCTGGCGCCAATGGCCAGCCTGCCGGGCACGCTTACACGGAAGAGCAATTGGCGCCGCACCTGGCCATGGCCTACGCGCCCGAGCCCGACCTGTTCATCCGCACGGGCGGCGAACAGCGCATTTCCAATTTCCTCCTGTGGCAACTGGCGTACACTGAGTTGTTTTTCACCGAGACTTTCTGGCCCGACTTCAATGACGAGTGCCTCGACGCGGCAATCGCGTCTTACCAGCAGCGCGAACGGCGCTTTGGCCGTACCAGCGCGCAATTAACTGAAAAGACAAACTGATGCTGAAAACACGGATAATCACCGCCCTGGTCCTCCTGGCGGTCTTGCTGCCCGTTCTGTATCTGAATTATTTCCCCGCCTTCGCCGTGATCGCCACGGCGTTCTTCGGCGCCGCCGTATGGGAAAGCTTCCGCATCTTCAAGAATCGCCAGGCGCTGCTGATCGCCGCCGTCTGGACTGCCGCCTTCGCGTATACGTTCTTTGTCGGTAATGGCATGGCGCAGCTCAATTTCTGGTTCGCCCTGTGCGTGGCCATCTGGCTGATCCGCTTCGTGCCTTCGCTGGCGACAGGCTTGCCGCCGACCGAAGGCCTGGGCAATACCTTGCTCAGCCTCGTGTACCCGGTGACCATCGTCGGCTGCTTCGTTGCCATCATCGCCCTGTTCCTGCATAGCCCGTTGTACCTGCTGTCCGTCATGGCCCTCGTGTGGATCGCCGATATCGGCGCCTATTTCTCGGGCAAGGCGTTCGGCAAGCGCAAGCTGGCGCCAAGTATTTCCCCAGGCAAATCCTGGGAGGGCGCCATCGGCGGCGGTATCGCCGTGCTGCTCATCTCTGCCATCACGATTATCGCCGCGCCATCGCTGCCGGTCTTGCAAGATACCTTCGCCGTGCAGCTGCAATTGCGCCGCGGCTGGCTCGTGGCCTTGCTGGTGCTGTTGCTGATCGTCGCCGCCAGCATCGTCGGCGACCTGTTCGAATCCCAATTGAAGCGCCGCGCCGGCATCAAGGACAGCAGCAACCTGCTGCCTGGCCATGGCGGCGTACTCGACCGCATCGACGCGTTGATCCCGGTCCTGCCATTTGCCGCCCTCGTGGCCAGCTGGCTTTAAGGAAACTCATGCAATACATCACCATCCTTGGCGCGACCGGCTCGATCGGCGTGTCCACCCTGGACGTGCTCGCGCGTCATCCAGAGCAATACAGCGTATATGCGCTGAGCGCGCACAGCCGCGTGGCCGAACTGGCCGCCCAGTGCCTGCAATTTCGTCCCCAGCGCGCCGTCGTCGGCACGGCGGACGCGGCCCTTGAACTGACGCGCTTGCTGCGCGGGCAGGGCGTGTCTACGGAAGTCGAGTATGGCTTGGAAGCCCTGTGCGCCATCGCCAGCGCGCCGCAGGTGACGGGCGTGATGGCGGCCATCGTCGGCGCGGCCGGCCTCGCGCCGACCCTGGCGGCGGCGCGTGCGGGCAAGAAAGTATTGCTGGCCAATAAAGAAGCGCTGGTCATGTCCGGCCAGCTGTTCATCGATGCCGTGCATGACAACGGCGCCGTGCTGCTGCCGATCGACAGCGAACACAACGCCATCTTCCAATGCATGCCGCACGCGCATGGCCGCGCGCCAGGCGCCGCGGGCGTGGCGAAAATCGTGCTCACCGCTTCCGGCGGTCCCTTCCTCACGCGCGACGTCGAGACGCTCGACGCGGTCACGCCGGACCAGGCGTGCAAGCATCCGACCTGGGCCATGGGGCGCAAGATTTCCGTCGATTCGGCCACCATGATGAACAAGGGCCTGGAAGTCATCGAGGCGCACTGGCTGTTCGGCGCGCCGGCCGACCAGATCGAAGTGCTGATCCACCCGCAAAGCGTGATCCATTCGATGGTGTCCTACATCGACGGTTCCGTGCTGGCCCAGCTGGGCAATCCGGACATGCGCACGCCGATCGCCCATGCGCTGGCGTATCCGCGGCGCATCGCTTCCGGCGTGGCGCAGCTGGACCTGGCCCAAGTGGCCACTCTGCAGTTCGAACGTCCCGATTTCCGCCGTTTCCCCTGCCTGGCACTGGCGTTTGACGCCCTGCGCGCGGGCGGCACGGCGCCGGCCCTGCTCAACGCGGCCAATGAAGTGGCCGTGCAAGCGTTCCTTGACGAGCAGATCGGCTTCCGCCAGATCGACCGGGTCATCGCGCACGTGATCGAGACGGTGCCGCACGGCGCCGCTTCCAGCATCGAAGCCGTGATGGAGCAGGACCGCCTGGCCAGAGCGGCCGCGCAAGCGTACATTGCCCAAAGGCTGGCTGCATGACGCTCATCACCACCTTGCTGGCTTTTATCGTTGCGCTGGGTTCGCTGATTACCCTGCACGAGCTGGGCCACTACCTGGTGGCGCGCTGGTGCGGCGTGAAGGTGCTGCGTTTCTCGATCGGCATGGGAAAAGTGGTGTATTCGCGCAAGTTTGGCAAGGACCAGACGGAATGGGCGATTTCCGCATTGCCGCTGGGCGGCTATGTGAGCATGCTCGACAGCCGCGCGCAAGACCTCAGCGACTTGCCAGAAAGCGAATTGCGCCGCGAATTCACGCGCCAGAGCGTGTGGCGCCGCATCGCCATCGTGGCCGCCGGCCCGCTGGCCAATTTCCTCGTCGCCATCGTGCTGTACGCGGGTCTGTTCATGCATGGCATCGAAGAACCGTCGAGTAAACTCGGCCCCGTGGCCGAACAGACTGCCGCCTATGCGGCCGGCCTGCGCAGCGGCGATACCGTTGAAACAGTCAACGGCAAGGCCGTGGCCAGCTGGTCCGAGCTGCGCTGGGAACTGATCCAGGCCACCCTCGACAAGCAGCCGGCGCGCATCGAAGTGCGCCGTCCTGACCGTGGCCAGCAGGAGGCGACGTTGCCGACGGCCAGCCTGACGGAGACGGACCTGGAAGGCGACGTGCTGGGCAAGCTCGGTCTGACCCTGGCCCGTTCCGCGCCCACGCTGATGGAAATCATGCCCGATGGCGCCGCCGCGCGCGCCGGCCTGCAGAAAAACGACCAGATTCTCGCCATCGACGACCAGCCCGTGCACGACGTGGCTGCCGTCATCGCCACCCTGAGCCAGGCGCCGGGCAAGACCTTGCAATTGCAGCTCTTGCGCCAGGGCCAGGACCTCACCCTGCCCATTACGCCGGACGCCGTGCCGGGCGCCGGGGCGGAGGGAGCTGTAACAGTTGGTAAGATACAAGCAAAGCTGGGACAGGTGCCGGATATGATCACCGTGGCATCGGGACCGTTTTCTGCCGTGGGCAAGGCGTCCGCCAAGGTCTGGGATACCAGTGTCATGAGCCTGAAAATGCTGGGCAAGATGATCACCGGCCAGGTGTCGCTGAAGAATGTGACGGGGCCCATTACCATCGCCGATTACGCGGGCCAGACGGCGCGCATCGGCTTGGTAAGCTACCTGAGCTTCATCGCCTTCATCAGTATCAGTCTGGGCGTGATGAATTTGCTACCCATTCCTGTTCTGGATGGCGGGCATTTGCTGTATTATTCGCTGGAAGTTTTGACCGGACGCCCCTTGCCGGAGCGCGTAGGCGAGATTGCCCAGCGCCTGGGGATCGGTTTGTTGCTGACCTTGATGGTGCTTGCCGTCTTTAATGACGTGTTGCGATTGCTGAATTAGGGCGGTGGTTGATGCCATTGCGTGAGTCGCACAAGCAATCTTTTGTGTATGTTGTCCATTGATTTACCCATTGAATAACCCCAATGAAATTACATTCTGCTCGTTTTGCCTTGCCTTCCTTTCGCCGCACCCTGATCGGCGCCGCCGTCATGGCCTTCTGTTCCGGCCATGCGCTGGCCGTCCAGCCATTTACTGTCAAGGACATCCGGGTCGAAGGGATCCAGCGTACTGAAGCGGGCACCGTGTTTGCCTACCTGCCGGTGCGGGTCGGCGAAACGTTCTCCGACGAGAAGAGCGTTGCCGCCATCAAGGCCCTGTATGCGACGGGCATGTTCAAGGATGTGCGCCTGGAAGCCGATGGCGACGTGCTGGTGGTGCTGGTCGAGGAACGCCCGGCCATCGCTTCCGTGGCATTTACCGGGACCAAGGAATTTGAAAAGGACGTGCTGGTCAAGGCGCTGAAGGAAATCGGCGTCGGTGAAGCCAAGATTTTCGACAAGGCGTCCGTCGACCGCGCGGAACAGGAACTCAAGCGCCAGTACCTGTCGCATGGCTTGTACGGCGTGAAGATCACCACCACCGTCACGCCGATCGAGCGTAACCGCGTCAACGTGGTGTTCGCCGTCGACGAGGGCGACGTGGCCCGCATCAAGCAGATCAACATCGTCGGCAACAAGGCTTTCACGGACAAGGAACTGCGCGAGCAGCTGGCCCTGAACACGGGCGGCTGGTTCAGCTGGTACACCAAGGCCGATCAGTATTCGAAGACCAAGCTGACGGGCGACATCGAGTCGCTCAAGTCCTATTACCTGGACCGCGGCTATATCGAGATGCAGGTCGATTCGACGCAAGTGTCGATCACGCCCGATAAAAAAGATATCTACCTGACGATCAACATCACCGAAGGTGAGAAGTACAAGATCGCCGGCACCAAGTTCGAAGGCGAGATGTTCGGCCGTGAAGAAGAACTGAAAGCGCTGAACTTGATGCGCGAAGGCGACATCTACTCGGGCGCACGCCTGACGGCCACGAACAAGCGTATCCAGGACCGCCTGGCCACGTTCGGCTATGCGTTTGCCAACGTCAACGCCAATCCGGAAATCAACCGCGAAAAGCATGAAGTCGGCTTCACCTTCTTCATCGATCCGGGCAAGCGCGTCTACGTGCGCCACATGAATATCGCCGGCAACACCACCACGCGCGATGAAGTCATCCGCCGCGAATTCCGCCAGTTCGAATCGTCCTGGTACGACAGCAACAAGATCAAGCTGTCGCGCGACCGTGTCGACCGTCTCGGCTACTTCAAGGACGTGACCATCGACACGCCGGAAGCGCAGGGCACGACCGACCAGGTCGACGTCAACGTGACGGTGGTGGAAAAACCAACCGGCAACTTCCTGATCGGCGGCGCCTTCTCGCAATCGGAAAAATTCACGCTGTCGGCATCGATTTCGCAGGCCAACTTCGCCGGTAGCGGCAACACGGTCGGCATCGAACTCAATACCAGCCATTACAGCCGCACGATCGCGTTTTCGCAAACCAATCCGTACTACACGGACGATGGCATTTCGCGCAGCTTTGAAGTCTACCTGCGTACGACGGAACCGCCGGCGCTGAACATCGGCAGCTACAAGATCAAGCAGACCGGTGGCCGCGTCAGTTTCGGCGTGCCGTTCTCGGAAGTCGACACCGTCTTCTTCGGTATCGGCGCCGAGCGTTCGCGCATCGAAACCGACGTCACCAGCCCGATCCGCTTCAAGCAGTACGTGGTCGACAATGGCGGCCCGTCCGACGGTATCGGTTCGGCCACGACGAATTCCATCCCGCTGACGGCGGCATGGCAGCGCGACAGCCGCGACAGCGCACTGACGCCATCGATCGGCCGCTACCAGCGCGTCAACCTGGAGGCTGACCTGATCGGCGACCAGAAATACTTCCGTGCCATTTATGAGCACCAGTATTTCCGTCCGCTGTTCAGCAAAGTCACCCTGGCGCTGAAGGGCGAGCTCGATTACGGCCACGGCATCGGCAATCACGTCTATCCGGTCTTCAAGAACTTCTACGGCGGCGGTATCGGTTC
Source organism: Janthinobacterium sp. NKUCC08_JDC (assembly GCF_019345575.1). NCBI lineage: Bacteria > Pseudomonadati > Pseudomonadota > Betaproteobacteria > Burkholderiales > Oxalobacteraceae > Janthinobacterium > Janthinobacterium sp. NKUCC08_JDC. Next base: position 477,397 of record NZ_JAHKQW010000003.1, read on the forward strand.
GGTGCGCGGCTACCTGAGTTCCTCGCTGGGCGCGGTCGAACCGAGCACCAACGATGCACTGGGCGGCGCTTCGCGCCTGATCGCGAACGCGGAACTGCAGATGCCATTCCCCGGTTCGGGCAATGACCGCAGCTTGCGCTGGTTCGGTTTCCTTGACGGCGGCCAGGTCTACCAGGAAGGCGAAAAAATGCGTCTGTCGCAATTGCGCTATTCTGCTGGCTTGGGCATCAGCTGGATTTCGCCGGTGGGCCCGCTCAAGCTGAGCTACGCCAAGCCGCTGAACGCCAAGCCGACGGACCGCCTGGAGCGCTTCCAGTTCCAGATGGGCACCGGTTTCTGACCGGGCCATCTGAACGGGGGCGACAGCTTTTACTTTTTGACCATGGAGTATCATGAACACCGCATCCGCTACCCTGCCCAAGACCCTTGCCGTGATCGCATTGTGCTGGAGTTCGCTGTTGCCGGTGCAGGCGCAGGCTCAGGAGTCGAAGATCGCCTGGATCAGCAGCGAACGTATTTATAACGAGTCGAGGCTGGCCAAGCTGGCCAGCGCCAAGCTGGCCGAAGAGTTCCGCTCGCGCGAAAAAGCCGTGCAGGAACTGGCGGCCCGCTTCAAGGTGGCCAACGAGGCCCTGGAAAAGGACATGCCGACCCTGAGCGAGGCGGAGCGCGCCAAGCGCCAGCGCGAGTTTTTCGAGCTGGACAAGGAATTGCAGCGCCGCCAGCGCGAGTTCCGCGAAGACCTGAACCAGCGCACGAACGAAGAGCGCAGCGCCATCGCGGAAAAAGCCAACACCATCATCCAGCAGATGGCGCATATCGAAGGATATGACATCGTGCTGCAGGAAGCCCTGTGGGCCAGCCCGCGCATCGACATCACCGACAAGGTCTTGAAGGCGCTGGATAAGTAACAGTAACGGTTTCAAGCCTGGCAGTGCCGTAGCGAGCGGATGTGAGTTGTGGTTGAGAAGCGGAGCTGTGCGAATGCACAGTGAGCATCGGAGACCGCAAATCGCGCCGCGCAGTAGGCATAGTCAGGCGTTTTTATAAGGGTATATCGATGGGCACTCGACTAGGTGAATTGGTCGAACGCTTCGGCGGACAGTTGGCGGGCGATCCCAACCTGGAAGTTTCAGGGATCGCGCCGCTGGCTGACGCCGGCGCTTCGCACATCAGCTTTCTCAGCAATAGCAAATTCCGCGCACAGGCGGCCCAGAGCGGCGCCGCGGCGCTGATACTCACGCCGGCCGACGACGCGCTGATCGGCGGCGACTACGCCGGCGCGCGCATCGTCACACCGAATCCCTATGTGTATTTCGCGCGCGCGGCGCAGTACTTCGCCGCCCTGGCCGAGATCAAGGCGCCCGTGGGTATCCACGCCAGCGCCATCGTCGATGCCAGCGCGCGGGTCGACGCCACTGCCTCGGTCGGACCGCGCGCCGTGATCGAAGCGGGTGCCGTGATCGGCGCCGGCTGCGTCATCGGCGCCGGCTGCGTGATCGGCCGCGACGCCGTCATCGGCGCCGGCACCCAGCTGTTCGCCAACGTGACTTTCCATGCGCGCTGCGTGATCGGCCAGCGCGGCATCATCCATTCGGGCGCCGTGATCGGCACCGACGGATTCGGCTTTGCCAACGAAGGCGGCGTGTACATCAAGATTCCGCAGACGGGCAGGGTGGTGATCGGTGACGATGTCGATATCGGCGCCAATACCACCATCGACCGCGGCGCACTGGCCGACACCATCATCGAAGATGGCGTCAAGCTCGATAACCAGATCCAGATCGGCCACAACTGCCATATCGGCGCCCATACGGCCATGGCCGGCTGCGTCGGCGTGGCCGGCAGCGCCATCATCGGCAAGTACTGCACCTTTGGCGGCGCCGCCATGGTGCTGGGGCACCTGACCATCGCCGACCGCGTCCATGTGGGCTCGGGCAGCATGGTCTCGCGTTCGATACTCGAAGCGGGCCAGTACACTGGCTTCTATCCGCTGGCGAAGAACGCCGACTGGGAAAAGAGCGCCGCCATCGTGCGCAACCTGTCAAGCATGCGCGAGAAAATCCGCGCGCTTGAAAAAACAATTAAAACACTGACCACGCAAGACGAAAAATGACTACTGAAAAAAAGACCCTCGACATCCTCGCCATCAAATCGCTGCTGCCGCACCGCTACCCGCTGTTGCTGGTTGACCGCGTGCTGGACTGGGAAGCGGACAAGACCATCACCGCCATCAAGAACGTGACGGTCAACGAAGAGTTCTTCCAGGGCCATTTCCCGCATAAGCCGGTGATGCCTGGCGTGCTGATGATCGAAGCGCTGGCGCAGACGGCGGCCCTGCTGTCGTTCCTGTCGATGGGCGTGAAACCGGACGAAAATTCGGTCGTGTACTTCGTCGGCATCGACAATGCGCGCTTCAAGCGTCCTGTCGAACCGGGCGACCAGCTGAAGATGGATGTGGAAATCCTGCGCGTCTCGCGCGGCATCTGGAAATACAAGGCCGTCGGTACGGTCGACGGCAAGCTGGCGGTGGAAGCGGAACTGATGTGCACCATCCGCAGCGCGCAAGATGCGAGCCAGTCTGCGAGCCAGCCAGCGGGACAGTAACATGGCGGCCATCCACTCCACGGCAGTCATCGATCCGAAGGCCGAGCTCGACAGCTCGGTCGAGGTGGGTCCGTACACCATCATCGGTCCGCACGTGCGCATCGGCGCTGGCACCAGGGTTGGCCCGCACGTGGTCATCGACGGCCACACGACGATAGGCTCCGACAACCACCTGTTCCAGTTTTCCTCCATCGGCGCGCAGCCACAGGATAAAAAATGGGCGGGCGAGGCGACGCGCCTGGAAATCGGCGACCGCAACACGATCCGCGAATTCTGCACCTTCAACACGGGTACCGTGCAAGGCGGCGGTGTGACGCGCCTGGGCAATGACAACTGGATCTCGGCGTATGTGCACCTGGCGCACGACTGCCTGGTGGGCAACAACACGATTTTTTCGAACAACGCGCAGCTGGCGGGCCACGTGGAAATCGGCGACTGGGTCATCATGAGCGGCTTCGCCAATGTGCACCAGTTCTGCAAGATCGGCGCGCACGCCTTTGTCGGCATGAGTACCAGCCTGACGCAGGACGTGCCACCATTCGTCCTGTTGAACGGCAATCCGGCGCAGGCGCATGGCGTCAATATCGAAGGCTTGAAACGCCGCGGCTTTACGCGCGAACAGATCAACGGCATCCGTACCGCGTATAAACTCATCTACCGCGCGGGACTGACCCTGGAAGAATCCAAGGCAGCCCTGTTCGAAGAAGAAGCGGCAGCGTCGCCCGAGGTGGCGGAACATATTCGCGCCATGCGCGAATTCCTTGGCGTGGCGTCGCGTGGCATTGTCCGCTGACCATGCCAGCGACCTGCCGGTCGCTAATGTCGCCATCGTCGCCGGTGAGGTGTCGGGCGATCTGCTGGCCAGCCGGCTGCTGTCCGGCCTCGTGCCGCAGCTGCCCGGTGCGCGCTTCCATGGCATCGGCGGCGAGCACATGGCCAAGCAGGGTTTTGTGTCCGATTGGCCGCTCGACAAGCTGACCGTGCGTGGCCTGTTCGAGATCATTCCCCGCTACCGCGAGATCAAGGGCATCCAGAACGCGCTGCGCGACCAGCTGCTGGCCGAGCGTCCCGCCGTCTTCATCGGCGCCGACTATCCGGGTTTTAACCTGGGACTGGAACAGCAGCTCAAGGAAGGCGGTATCCCCACCGTGCATTACATCGGGCCGCAGATCTGGGCCTGGCGCGGTGGCCGCATCAAGAAAATCATCAAGGCCGTGTCGCACATGCTGGTGATCTTCCCGTTCGAGGAAGAGATCTACCGCAAGGCGGGCGTGCCCGTCACCTATGTCGGCCATCCGCTGGCCGAGATGATTCCGTTGCAGCCCGATGAAGCGGCCGCGCGGCGTGTCCTGGGCTTGCCGGAAGACGCGAATGTCGTGACCCTGATGCCGGGCAGCCGCATGGGCGAACTCAAATACAATACGGTGGCTTTCGTGACCGCCTGCAAATTGTTGCTGGCGCGCGACCGCTCCTTGCGTTTCGTCGCCCCCATGGCCGGCGAAAAGCAGCGCCAGTATTTTCTGCAATTGATAGCGGAAGCGGGCTTGCAGGACGTCGAGATATTGCTCACGGACGGCGGCTCGCACACGGCCATCTGCGCCGCCGATGCGGTGCTGGTGGCGTCCGGCACGGCGTCGCTGGAAGTGGCGCTGTACAAGAAGCCCATGGTCATCGCCTACAAGATGATGCGCGCCTCGTGGGAAATCATGCGCCACATGGGCTACCAGCCGTGGATCGGTTTGCCGAACATCCTGGCGCGCGATTACCTGGTGCCCGAGCTGCTGCAAAACGCGGCCAGCCCCGAAGCGCTGGCCGAGGCCATGTGGCAGCAGCTGAGCAACGTGCCAGGCCGTTTGCGCCTGGTACAGCGCTTCACGGACATGCACCACAGCCTGCTGCGCGACAGCGCGCAGGAAAGCGCCAACGCCGTCATGCAGGTCATTGCCGCCAACCGCAAGTGAGCACCGTTTCAATCGCAGTTCCTACCAAAGATTCAACGTGAAAAATATCTATCCCGGCCTGTTTGACGACTTGCCATTCTCGCTCGATGAAATCATCTGCGGCGTCGACGAGGCAGGCCGCGGTCCGCTGGCCGGCCCCGTGTTCGCCGCCGCCGTGATCCTCGACCCGAACCAGCCCATCGACGGCTTGCGCGATTCGAAAAAACTCAGCGAAGCCAAGCGCGACCTGCTGGCGCCGCAGATCAAGGCCAAGGCCCTGGCCTGGGCCATCGCCGAAGCGTCGGAAGAAGAGATCGACCGCCTGAACATCCTGCAGGCGTCGATGCTGGCCATGCGCCGCGCCGTCGAGGCCCTGGCCACCGTGCCGACCCTGGCCTTGATCGACGGCAACCGCTGTCCCGTGATGCCGATACGCGGCATGGCCATCGTCGGTGGCGACGACAAGGTCGATTCGATTTCCGCCGCCTCGATCCTGGCCAAGACGGCGCGCGACGCGGCCCTCGTGCACCTGCATGCGGCCTATCCCGAGTACTGCTTCGACCAGCACAAGGGCTATGGCACCAAGCTGCACCTGGAGCGTTTGCACCTGCACGGCGCCTCGCCCGTGCATCGCCGCTCGTTCGCGCCCGTACGCAATGTGATCGCGCTGTTTGGCGGACAGGAGGTGGCGGCATGAAGACGATCACTTCGCGCGACAATGCGCAATACAAGGATCTGCTGAAGCTGGCGGGCAGTTCGCAGGCGCGCCGCAAGTCCGGCCGCACCCTGCTCGACGGCGTGCACCTGTGCCAGTCGTACCTGCAGCTGCGCGGCATGCCGGAGCAGTGCATTGTCAGCGAAAGCGCCTTGCGCAATCCGGAAGTGGCGGACATCGTCGGCCAGCTGGAAAGCCAGCGCGCGCATGTACTGGGCTTGCCCGATGCGCTGTATAACGCCGTGAGCCAGGTCGAACACGGCGTAGGCGTGATGTTTCTCATCGAGACGCCGGAACGGGCCGTCACGCAGCCACTGAGCGTGTCGGCCGTGCTGCTCGATAACCTGCAAGATCCGGGCAACGTGGGGTCGATTTTGCGCAGCGCGGCGGCCGCCGGCATCACGCAGGTCTACTGCAGCGCCGGCACGGCCTTCTGCTGGTCGCCGAAGGTGCTGCGCGCGGCGATGGGCGCACACTTCGTGCTCGATATCTTTGAAAACGTCGACCTGGCCGCGCTCGTTGCGGGCGCCAAGGTGGCGACCCTGGCTACCAGCGGCTACGCCACAAAGCAGCTGTACGACGTCGACCTGCGCCAACCGGTCGCCTGGCTGTTCGGCCATGAAGGGCAGGGAGTGGCCGACGACCTGCTGGCTATGGCCACGCACCAGGTGGTTATTCCCCACCTGGGCCAGATCGAATCGCTGAACGTGGCCGCCTGCGCCGCCGTCTGCTTCTTCGAGCAGCTGCGCCAGGGCCAGTCCTGAACAGGGTAGCCATGTCTTTTCCTCCGCTTGCCGATGGTGCCGCACGTGACGAGGCCTGGTGGCGCCAGGTAGCCGCGTTGTATCCCGCGCCGCCGGACGCCATCGTCAATCTCGAACATGGCTATTTCGGCGCCATGGCCGCGCCCGTGCAAGCGGCGTTCGAACAGGCCGTGCGCTACACCAACGAGCAACTGAGCCCTTTCGTGCGCGGCGAGTTCACGCGCACGCATGTGGATATCCTGCGCCAGCGCGTCGCCGCGCTGATCGGCGCGCAGCCGCACGAGATCCTGCTGACCCGCAGCGGCACCGAATCGATGCAGGTGCTGATCACGCAATACCACGCCCTGGCGCCCGGCGATACGGTGCTGTGGAGTAATCTCGATTATCCGGCCATGCGCACGGCCATGCGCTGGCTGGCGCAGCGCCGTGGCGTCACCAGCACGCAAGTCACATTGAGCCTGCCCATCAGCGATGACGAGATCATCGCCCGTTACGCGCAAGCCATGCGCCAGGCCGTCAATCCAAAATTGCTGCTGCTGTCGCAGGTGACGCCGGCCAACGGCCAGCAACTGCCGGTCAGGGACATCATGGCGCTGGCGCGCGAGCACGGCATCGACGTGCTGCTCGACAGCGCCCACGCGCTGGGACAGGTCGACGTGGACATGCAGGCCATGGGCATCGATTTCGCCGGTTTCAATCTGCACAAATGGCTGGGGGCGCCGGCGGGACTCGGTGTCGTGTATATCCGCGCATCGCAGCTGCACAAGATCGAGCCGCACTACGGCGACGATGATTATCCGCTGGACGATATCCGCAGCCGCCTGCACATGGGCATGCCGCCGATCGGCGCCATCCTGGCCGCGCCTGCCGCGTTGGATTTCCATGCGCGTCTGGGCGGCACGCCGGCCAAGAACGAACGCCTGGCCTGGCTGCGCAATTACTGGGTCAGCCGCGCCGCGCAACTGCCCGGCGTGCATATTCTGTCGCCGCTCGATGCCAGGCGCGGCACGGCGCTGGTCGCCTTTGCCGTCGACGGCATGAGCGCGCGCGAGTTGCAGCAAGCCTTGCTGCAGCGCTTCGGCGTCTTTACCGTGCAGCGCAATATCGGCGATGCCGATGTGGTGCGCGCCACCGTCGCCATCACGACCACCACCGGTGAACTCGATCAGCTGGTGGCCGCGCTGACGGTGCTGTCTACAGAAACGCGCACCTGACAAAACCGACGCGCAGCAGGTCTGGTCAGGTGTTCTCAGTATTCGCGGCGGTTCGGCTTGATCTCTTGCAAGATGGTCGTGGAGATTTCCTCGATCGACTTGGTGGTCGACGACAGCCAGCGGATACCTTCGCGTTTCATCATTTTTTCCGCCTCGTTGACCTCGTAACGGCAATTTTCGATGGCCGCATACTTGCTGCCAGCGCGTCTTTCGTTGCGTATTTCCGACAAACGTTCGGGCGTAATGCTCAATCCGAAAATTTTATTCTTAAATTCCAGCAGGGCCGACGGCAGCTTGTCGCGCTCGAAATCGTCGGGAATCAGCGGATAATTGGCCGCCTTGATGCCATATTGCATGGCCAGATACAGGCTGGTCGGGGTCTTGCCAGAGCGTGAAACACCCACCAGAATGACATCGGCCGATGACAGGTTCTTGTGCGACTGGCCGTCGTCGTGCGCCAGCGAATAGTTGATCGCCTCGATGCGGTTCTTGTACTCCTCGCTATCGACGATGTTGTGCGAGCGGCCGATGGTATGGGTCGACATCACGCCCAGTTCCTGCTCCAGCGGGGCGACAAAGGTCTGGATCAGGTCCATGTGCATGCCGCTGGACTTGCGGATCACGGCCGACAGGTCGTTCTTCACCAGGGTGGAGAAAATGATCGGACGCTGGCCGTCGCTGGCAAACGCTTCGTTGATCTTGCGCGCCGCCTCATGGGCCTTGTCCATGGTGTCGATGAAGGGCAGGCGGATCTGGCGGAAGCGCAGATCGAACTGCGTCAGCACCGAGTGGCCGAACGTCTCGGCGGTGATGCCGGTGCCGTCGGAAACGAAGAAGACGGTGCGGGCCGCGGAGGGCAGAGGAGGGCGTGGTTCTTGTGTCATGGGTTTTCGGATCAAGATTGTGCGTCGTCAATTTGCGCCGCACAAGGTAAAATGGCTGCAACGGTATGATTGTGCTGCACGACGCCAAGAATAACAAGAAGACTGTCTGTGCGCCGCGCGTAAAGATTTCTATCATCAGTAAGGGTGTCATTATGACCAACGCAGTATCGCAACAGCAGGAAGACAAGGACGCGGTGTATGTTGCCTCGTTCGAGCATTTGCGCATGACGGATGTCGAATCCGTCGGCGGCAAGAACGCCTCCCTGGGCGAAATGATCAGCCAACTGGCGGAAGCCGGCGTGCGCGTGCCCGGTGGCTTTGCCACCACGGCGCAGGCATTCCGCGATTTCCTGTCGTATAGCGCCAACGGCGGCTTGCCGCTGGCCGAACGCATCGCCCAGCGCCTCGAAGGGCTGAATATCGATGACGTACGTTCGCTGGCGCAAGCCGGTGCCGAGATCCGTCAATGGATCGTGGAAACGCCATTTCAGCCACGCCTGGCCACTGAAATCGACCAGTTCTACGCCAAACTGGTGGCCGATTCCGATACCGAAATGTCGTTTGCCGTGCGCTCCTCCGCCACGGCGGAAGACTTGCCGGACGCTTCTTTTGCTGGTCAGCAAGAAACCTTCCTGAACGTGGTCGGCATCGATAATGTGCTCGAGGCCATGAAGCAGGTGTTCGCGTCGCTGTACAACGACCGCGCCATCTCGTACCGCGTACATAAAGGCTTTACGCACGCTGAAGTGGCCTTGTCGGCCGGCGTGCAGCGCATGGTGCGTTCCGACCTGGGTGCGGCCGGCGTGATGTTCACCATCGATACGGAATCGGGCTTCAAGGACGTGGTCTTCGTCACCTCCAGCTATGGCCTCGGTGAAACCGTGGTGCAGGGCGCCGTCAACCCAGACGAATTCTATGTGCACAAGCCGATGCTGGAAAAAGGCAAGTCGCCTGTGATCCGCCGCAATATCGGCTCGAAGCTGCTGAAGATGGAATTCACGAACGAAGCGAAAGCTGGCCGTTCCGTGAAAACCGTCGACGTGCCCGTCGAAATGCGCAACCGCTATTCGCTGAACGACAGCGAAGTGGTGGAGCTGGCCAAATACGCCGTCATCATCGAGAACCACTACGGCCGTCCGATGGACATCGAGTGGGGCAAGGATGGCCGCGACGGCAAGCTGTACATCCTGCAAGCGCGTCCTGAAACCGTCAAGTCGCAGCAAAAGGCGACCGACGTGCAGGAACGTTTCAAGCTGAAAAGCACGGGCACCGTGCTGACGTCCGGCCGCGCCATCGGCCAGAAGATCGGCGCCGGCCCCGTGCGCGTGATTCACGACCCGGCCGACATGGAGCGTGTGCAGCCAGGCGACGTGCTCGTTGCCGACATGACGGACCCGAACTGGGAACCTGTCATGAAGCGCGCATCGGCCATCGTCACCAACCGTGGCGGCCGTACTTGCCACGCTGCAATTATTGCCCGTGAACTCGGCGTGCCTGCCGTCGTCGGCTGCGGCGACGCGACCGACGTGCTGAAAGACGGCACGTTCGTCACCGTCGTGTGTTCCGAAGGCGACGAAGGCAAGATCTACGATGGCTTGCTGGAAACGGAAGTGTCGGAAGTGTCGCGCGGCGAATTGCCGAAGCTCGACACCAAGATCATGCTCAACGTCGGCAATCCGCAGCTAGCGTTCGACTTCCAGTCCGTGCCGAATGCGGGCGTGGGCCTGGCGCGCCTGGAATTCATCATCAATAACAATATTGGTGTGCATCCGCGCGCGATCCTCGAGTACCCGAACATCGACGCCGACCTGAAAAAGGCCGTGGAATCGGTGGCCCGTGGCCACGCTTCGCCGAAGGCGTTCTACATCGACAAGCTGGCAGAAGGCATCGCCACCATCGCCGCCGCGTTCTGGCCGAAAAAAGTCATCGTGCGCCTGTCCGACTTCAAGTCGAACGAGTACAAGAAGCTGATCGGCGGTTCGCGCTACGAGCCGGACGAGGAAAACCCGATGCTGGGCTTCCGCGGCGCGGCGCGCTACCTGTCTGCCGACTTCTCCGAAGCGTTCAACATGGAATGCGAAGCGATGAAGCGCGTGCGTAACGACATGGGCCTGACGAACGTGGAAATCATGGTGCCATTCGTGCGTACCCTGGGCCAGGCCGAGAAAGTCATCGACCTGCTGGCAAAGAATGGCCTGAAGCGCGGCGAAAACGATTTGCGCGTGATCATGATGTGCGAAGTACCGTCGAACGCCATCCTGGCCGACCAGTTCCTCGACCATTTCGACGGCTTCTCGATCGGTTCGAACGACCTGACCCAGCTGACCTTGGGCCTGGACCGCGATTCCGGCATGGAATTGCTGGCCGCCGACTTCGACGAGCGCGATCCTGCCGTGAAAGCCCTGCTGGCCCTAGCCATCAAGGCTTGCCTGGCACGCGGCAAGTACATCGGCATTTGCGGCCAGGGTCCTTCGGACCACCCTGACTTCGCCGTCTGGCTGATGGAGCAGGGCATCGAATCGATGTCCCTGAATCCCGACTCGGTGATCGATACCTGGCAAAAGCTCGCTGCGCTGAAAGCGTAAGCATCTTTACCGCCGTCTGAAAACCCGCTGCCGCTCACCCGGCAGCGGGTTTTTTTTAGGCTATGTCACCGTCAGGTGTGGGAATGCGCCCAATGTTGCTTTCAATAACGTTTCAGGCGACCGGATACGCCCGGCGTCGAGTATCCAGCGCCATCCCAGGTAGTTCGGCAGGTAGCGCGTCGCCACGCCATGAAACGGCCCCAGCCATTGCCGCAAACGGCTGTGATACGCATTGACGTTTTGCACGTGGGCGGCGCCCTGCACGCGGATGCCGGCGCGCAAGTTGACGGCCTGGTGGCTGATACCCGCTTCCCGAGCAAAGGCCCGGTAGGCCGCATGGCCGTCGGTGACCAACAAGACATCCTTGTCGATCATGGGTAACAAACAGTGGCGCAACCGCGCCTTGGTCAGCGCCCCTTTGCCCGTGACGAAATCGAGAGTTTGTCCCGTGCGGTCGCGCGCCACCAGAATGCAGACCTGTTCATTCGATATGCCGCGCTGGTGCGCATGACCGCCCCGGCGGCGCGCCGGACGCGTCATCTGCCGCGCTCCCTTTTCCGATTCCAGCAGATATAACTCGTCGGCCTCGGCGATACCGTGCAGACCATGGGGCCCGTCCGCCTTTGCCAGCGACAAAAACCGGTGGCGCCAGCGAAACGTGGTGTTGCGGTGTGCGCCCAGTTGGCTCGCCGCCTTGCGCACGGAATCCGATGCCAGCATGCAATCGGCATACTCAACCCACAGCGATTTATGGCGCAAACGGGCCAGTGGCGTGCCGGTGAGCGCATTGAAGGTACGCCCGCACGGCACGCAGCGGTAGCGCTGCAGTCCGTGCGCATGGCCATGGCGGTGCAGGTGAGACGAGTGGCAGGCGGGACAGGCCAATCGCGGCTGCGCCACACTTTCCAGCAGCGCGACGGTCGCGTCGTGTGGCGCGTTGCCATGCAGCAGGGCAATGCCTGCCTGCCGCTGGCGTTGGCTCAAGTGAGCAAACTGCGCAATCAAGGTGATCCATTCGGCTGGCCGCATGATCTGCTCCTGCAGGGTGAGTATGCAGAGTCAGACAGCACAACCAAGGGAAGATTCGGCATTTCCCCTATTTGCCGATGACAGAGCCTTTTTTATGCCTGCCAGGCGGCGCACGGCAGTATTCGATGGGCTTGCGCCAGATCAGCTAAAATGATTCCACCAATACATTGAAACGGGAGTTCACATGGCAAGCAAGAAACCGAGCAAAGTTGCAAAGATCGACATCGGCATTTCCGAGGCGGACCGCGCGAAGATTGCGGAAGGCCTGTCCGGCCTGCTGGCCGACAGCTACACCTTGTACCTGATGACCCATAATTTTCACTGGAACGTCAAGGGACCGATGTTCAATACCCTGCACCTGATGTTCATGACGCAATACACGGAGCAGTGGGCCGCGCTGGACCTGATCGCCGAGCGCATCCGCGCCCTCGGCTATCCGGCGCCGGGCACCTACAAGGAATTCGTCAAGCTGGCTTCGATCAAGGAAATCGACGGCGTGCCGCCGGCGCTGGACATGGTCAGCCACCTGGTGTCGGCACAGGAAGCGACTGCGCGCACGGCGCGCCGCCTGTTCCCGCTGCTGGAAAAAGCCAATGACCAGCCGACGGCCGACCTGATCACGCAGCGCCTCGATTTGCATGAAAAGACGGCGTGGATGCTGCGCAGCCTGCTGGAAGAGTAATTGCCGGGCTGGCGGCGCTAATTCGCCCCAGGCTATTGACGCCACCCGGAATTGCGTTAGACTGCTTGTATATAGGTGTTTGGCAAGAATAATATCAGGCAGTACAGCGCATTAAACCCCGTCGCTTATATAGGCTGCGGGGTTTTTTATTTTCGGATTCACAAAGATGGAGGCATCATGGCTGAATGGGTAGGCTGGTTTGTAGCGGCTGGCGCGGTATTGATCCTGGAGCTGTTTACGGGCACGTTTTATCTGCTGATGATCGCCATCGGCGTCAGTGCGGGCGGATTGGTGGCGCTGGCGGGCGGAAATGGCAGCTGGCAGGCCCTGACGGCCGCTATTGTCGGCGTGGCGGCCACCCTGTTATTGCGGCGCAGCCGTTTTGGCAAGGCGGCGCGGCGTGATGCGGCGCAGGATCCGAATGTGAATCTCGATATCGGCCAAAGCGTGGCGGTCGCGCACTGGGTCGATGGCGCGGCGCGCGTCATGTATCGCGGCGCCTTGTGGGATGTGGAACTGATTCCCGGCAGCGATACGCAGGCCGGTCATTACACCATACGTTCCGTGCGTGGCAGCCGTTTGATTGTTGGATAACCTGGAGAATAAATTATGGAAGTAAGTATCGGAAGCGTGTCGCTGATCTTGTTATTGCTGGCGTTGGTATTTGTCTTCAAGACGGTCAATGTCGTGCCACAGCAGCATGCCTGGGTGGTGGAGCGCCTGGGCAAGTTCCATGCGGTATTGGGCCCCGGCCTGAATATTGTCGTGCCTTTTGTTGACCGTATCGCTTACAAGCATGTGCTCAAGGAAATTCCGCTCGACGTGCCGCCGCAGGTGTGCATCACGCGCGACAATACGCAATTGCAGGTCGATGGCATTCTGTATTTCCAGATTACCGATGCCATGCGTGCTTCGTATGGTTCGTCGAATTATATTGCCGCCATTACGCAATTGGCGCAAACGACCTTGCGCTCGGTAATCGGTAAAATGGAGCTCGACAAGACATTTGAAGAACGCGACCATATCAATACAGCCATCGTGAATGCCATCGATGAATCGGCGGCGAATTGGGGCGTCAAGGTATTGCGTTATGAAATCAAGGATTTGACGCCACCCAAGGAAATCCTGCATGCGATGCAGGCGCAGATTACGGCCGAGCGCGAAAAGCGCGCGCTGATTGCCGCTTCGGAAGGGCGCAAGCAGGAGCAGATCAATATCGCCAGCGGAGAGCGCGAAGCGGCTATCGCCCGTTCCGAAGGCGAAAAGCAGGCATCGATCAACCGCGCCGAAGGCCAGGCCACGGCCATCGTCGCGCTGGCGCAGGCCAGCGCCGAGGCGCTGCGCCAGGTGGGAGCCGCCATCCGCGAGCCGGGCGGCGAAGATGCCGTCAACCTGAAAGTAGCCGAGCAGTATGTGGGCGCCTTCGCGCAATTGGCGAAAACGAATAACTCGATTATCGTGCCGGCCAATCTCGGTGATATGAGCGGTTTGATCGCCACGGCGATGCAGGTGGTGAAAACGCAGAAGCCGAAAGGCGGCGTGGCTATTCCCTGATTGCCTGGCGAATAGCAAACTGGTAGCAAGTTTGCCGTCAAAACTGCCCGCCATATGGCGGGCAGTTTTCATTTGCGCTACCGGAATATGTGGTGGCAGCAGGGATCGAGTATCTGCGCTTGAACCAGTAACGTTGAAAATATTTTCTTTATGCTATGCTGTGCGCACTTTCGGGATTATATGCTGTCGTGCGACGCTTATCTTTTTGATTGAAGTAGAATCTGCTGCACCGATGTCCGCTACGGATGCCGGTGCGGGGTTTGGGGCGGATGGGCGATGGCCGATAGTATTGGCCTCATGTATATTTTGAATTGCAATTTAGAATTACTATAAATTGCAATGAAACAAAAAATACTGCAGAATAAATGCGGCCGATGGCGCTGTATTGAATCGCCGCCGCACAAAACAGAGGTGCTTGCGCAGACGGTCCGTGTGTGATGTCCGCCCCACTTGGTTGAAGACAGCATCGCTTGAAAGCCGGGGGGAGTAGGATTTTTGGTAAAAGAATTGTAAAAAACAATCAAATCTTCAAAAAAATCACCTCAGTCGCGTTACAATTGGATAGAATTTAACTGTTCAGTTATATTTTTCAACTCACACAAGGAAATATCATGGATCTGTCCAGCTTATCCCTGTCCGAACTGCGCACCTTGCAGGACGACATCAAGAAGCAAATGAAGAAACGCGAACAGGACGATCTGTCCAAGGCGCGCGAACAAATCCTGGCGATCGCTCAGAGCGTCGGCGTTTCCGTGAAAGATCTGGTTGGTACGGGTATCCGCGCTAAAACCGGCACGGTTGCAGTGCGCTATCGCAATCCGGATGATGCGACGCAACAATGGACTGGCCGTGGCCGTCAACCGAAATGGGTCAAAGAATGGACCGATTCGGGCAAGTCGCGTGATCTGCTGAAGGTGTAATGTAATACGCCATTCATTCGGATGCTTGTCCTGTGGAGTAGTGCAGGGGTAATACCAGGCAGCACGCAAGCATCCGGAACTTTCCTCGTGATCGTCTTTGGCCAGGCAGGCAAAGCTGATTCACATCGCTTATCTTCCCGGTATTTTCGTCAATACCAGTCTTATTTCCGCCGTATCTCTTCCTTTCCCTGTTTTTATCCCGTTACGTTGTGCATTTCCGCTTGCCGCAGGCAATCGGCAAAATAAAACCCGGCATATAGCCGGGCTTGTTGGTATTGGCGCAGCACGCTGCGCGCAGTGCCGGATCAGCGGCGGTGCGATTTCATTGCCGCTTGCACTTCGCGCGCGCCATCGCGGTCGCGTTCCGCAGCCCGTTTGTCGTGCTGCTTCTTGCCTTTGGCCAGGCCGATTTCGCATTTCACGCGGCCGCCCTTGTAGTGCAGGTTGAGCGGGACCAGGGTGTATCCGGAGCGTTCCACCTTGCCGATCAGTTTATCCATTTCCGTGCGGTGCAGCAGCAGCTTGCGCGTGCGTACGGCTTCCGGATGGATGTGGGTGGAGGCGGTCGGCAGGGCGCTGATGTGCGCGCCGAACAGGAAGAGTTCATCGCCGCGGACGACGACGTAGGCTTCCTTGATTTGTACGCGGGCGTCGCGGATGGCTTTGACTTCCCAGCCTTCCAGCACGATGCCCGCTTCGTAGCGATCCTCGATAAAGTAGTCGTGGAAGGCTTTTCTGTTGTCTGCTATGGTCATGAGATGGTAAATGTGCGCGGGTCGGTTAAACTACTGTCTCGCGCAAGCGCGATAAAATCAAATGTATCCAACATCATAGCAAATGGTTCTTCAATGGCAGTAGTACATAAATCAGTTTTTCTCGGCTATAGCGCCGAACAAATGTTCGCGCTGGTGGCGGCGGTGGAGGATTATCCCAAATTCCTGCCCTGGTGCGGTGCGGTCGAGATTCGCGAGCGGGGCGAGAACACGGTTGTCGCCAGCGTGGGCATACATTACCACGGCGTTCGCCAAAGCTTCACCACGTCCAACGAGAACGTGCCGCCGTCATCCATCAAGATGAAGCTGGTGGACGGCCCTTTCAAGACCCTAGATGGCGTGTGGACCTTCAAGGCCCTGCGTGAAGATGCCTGCAAGATCGAACTGGACCTGCACTACGAGTTTTCCAGCCGCGTACTCGAGCAGATCATCGGCCCCGTCTTCGGCATGATCGCCAACAGCATGGTCGATTCCTTCTGCAAGCGCGCGGAGACCGTGTATGGCTGACGCCAGCATCCACGTGCAAGTCTGCCACGCCTTGCCGGATAGCAGCTTCCTGCGCGCCTTGACGGTGCCTGCAGGCACCACCATCGAACAGGCGGTGGCGCAGAGCGGCTTGCTGCAGGCCATCCCCGGCATCGACCTTGCCGTCAATATGGTGGGCATTTATGGCAAGAAGAAGCCGCTCGATACGGTATTGCACGAACATGACCGGGTGGAAGTGTACCGTCCCTTGCAGGCGGACCCGAAAGAGGCGCGCCGGCGCAGGGCTGGCGGCAAGCCTGCCAAGGGCTGAGCGGGCAGGGTGGCCGCTGCCTGGCGCGCGCCATTTTTGGCTATTTTCAAATATCTTTTCTATGCTGCAAGGACGGAGGGCGCTTTTTTCTGTATAATCTGCTTTTGCGCCAATAGGAAATGCTATGCGTCTACTTCAAAAAGCACTCACATTCGATGACGTGCTGCTCGTCCCAGCCTACTCCAACGTTCTGCCCGCCGATACGTCCCTCAAAACTCGCCTGACCCGCAACATCACCCTGAATATTCCCTTGCTGTCCGCAGCCATGGATACGGTGACGGAAGCCCGTCTGGCGATCGCGATGGCCCAGGAAGGCGGCATCGGCATCATCCACAAGAATTTGAATCCGAAGGACCAGGCACGTGAAGTGGCCCGCGTAAAGCGTTTCGAAGCAGGTGTGCTGCGTGATCCGATCACGATTCCGCCGGAAATGAAAATCCGCGACGTGATCGCGCTGACGGAACAATACGGCATCAGCGGTTTCCCTGTCGTTAAAGGCAAGGAAGTCGTCGGTATCATCACCAACCGCGATTTGCGTTTTGAGCAGGAACTCGACGCGGAAGCTTCCGCCAAGATGACCCCGCGCGAAAAGCTGGTGGTCGTCAAGGAAGACGCCGATACGGCCGAAGCCAAGCGCCTGATGAACAAGCACCGCCTCGAGCGCGTGCTGGTCGTCAACGACGCGTTTGAGTTGCGCGGCCTGATCACCGTCAAGGATATCCAGAAGTCGACCTCGCACCCATTCGCGTCGAAAGACAGCCAGGGCAAACTGCTGGTCGGCGCTGCCGTCGGCGTGGGCGCCAAGGATGAAGAGCGCATCGACCTGCTGGTCGCTGCCGGCGTCGACGTGCTGGTGGTCGACACGGCCCACGGCCACTCGCAAGGCATCCTCGACCGCGTACGCTGGATCAAGACCAAGTATCCGCAAGTCGAAGTGATTGGCGGCAATATCGCTACGGCCGCTGCCGCCAAGGCGCTGGTCGAATACGGCGCCGATGCGGTCAAGGTCGGCATCGGTCCTGGCTCGATCTGCACCACGCGTATCGTCGCTGGCGTAGGCGTGCCGCAAATCACGGCCATCTCGAATGTGGCCGAAGCACTGGAAGGCACGGGCGTGCCATGTATCGCCGACGGCGGTATCCGCTTCTCGGGCGATATCTCGAAAGCGCTGGCCGCTGGCGCCTCGACCGTCATGATGGGTTCGATGTTTGCCGGTACGGAAGAAGCACCGGGCGAAGTGATCCTGTACCAGGGCCGCAGCTACAAATCGTACCGCGGCATGGGTTCGCTGGGCGCGATGTCCGATGGTTCGGCTGACCGCTATTTCCAGGACGCCACCATGAAGGCCGACAAGTTCGTGCCTGAAGGTATCGAAGGCCGCGTCGCCTACAAGGGCAGCGTGCTGGCGATCATTTTCCAGCTGGTGGGCGGCGTGCGTCAATCGATGGGTTACTGCGGTTGCGCCACCATCGACGAACTGCGCGAAAAAGCGGAATTCGTGGAAATCACCTCGGCCGGCATGCGCGAGTCGCATGTCCATGATGTGCAGATTACCAAGGAAGCGCCGAATTACCGTTCCGAGTAAATAGCGACACACCAGACCGGCGCCTAGTGCGCCGGTTTTGTAATGACCTCAGATAAAGTCCCCATCATGCATTCTAAAATCCTCATTCTCGATTTCGGTTCCCAAGTCACCCAGTTGATCGCCCGCCGCGTGCGCGATTCCGGCGTGTTTTCCGAAGTCTTCCCGTATGACGTCAGCGACGAGTTCGTGCGCAACTACGGTGCCGCCGGCGTGATCCTGTCGGGCAGCCACAATTCCACCCTGGACGGCGACTCGCCGCGCGCGCCGCAAGCCGTGTTCGAGCTTGGCGTGCCCGTGCTGGGCATCTGCTACGGCATGCAAACCATGGCGGCTCAATTGGGCGGCAAAGTGGAAAACGGTCTGGTGCGCGAATTCGGCTACGCCGAAGTGCGCGCCCGCAGCCATACCAAGCTGCTCAACGGTATTGCCGACTTCGTTACCGACGAAGGCCATGGCATGCTGAAAGTGTGGATGAGCCATGGCGACAAGGTGCTGGAAATGCCGCCAGGCTTCAAACTGATGGGCAACACTCCGAGCTGCCCGATCGCCGCCATGGCCGACGAAGAGCGCCAGTTCTACGGCGTGCAATTCCACCCGGAAGTGACGCACACGGTGCAGGGCAAGGCCATGCTCGGCCGTTTCGTGCATGAAATCTGCGGCTGCAAGTCGGACTGGAACATGCCCGATTACATCAGCGAAGCGGTGGAAAAGATCCGCGCGCAAGTGGGCACCGACGATGTCATCCTGGGCCTGTCCGGCGGCGTCGATTCCTCCGTCGCGGCAGCGCTGATCCACCGCGCCATCGGTGACCAGCTGACCTGCGTCTTCGTCGACCACGGCCTGCTGCGCCTGGACGAAGGCAAAATGGTGATGGACATGTTCGCCAAGAACCTGGGCGTGAAAGTCATCCGCGTCGATGCGGAAGAGCAGTTCATGGGCCACCTGGCCGGCGTCACCGATCCTGAGCAAAAGCGCAAGATCATCGGCCGCGAATTCGTCGAAGTCTTCCAGGTCGAATCGGGCAAGCTGGTCAACGCCAAATGGCTGGCGCAAGGCACGATTTACCCGGACGTGATCGAATCGGCCGGCAAAGGTAAAAAAGGCCAGACCATCAAGAGCCACCACAACGTGGGCGGCTTGCCGGACACCATGAAGCTGAAATTGCTCGAGCCGCTGCGCGAACTGTTCAAGGACGAAGTGCGTAAACTGGGCGTGGCCCTGGGCTTGCCGCATGACATGGTCTACCGCCACCCATTCCCGGGCCCGGGCCTCGGTGTGCGCATCCTCGGCGAAGTCAAGAAAGACTACGCCGACCTGCTGCGCCGCGCCGACGCCATCTTCATCGAAGAGCTGCGCAACACGCCGTATGAGCCGGTCGTGGTTCCTGGTTTCGACCAGGATAGCGTTCCGACCAACTGGTACGAAGCGACCAGCCAGGCGTTTGCCGTCTTCCTGCCCGTCAAATCGGTGGGCGTGATGGGCGACGGCCGCACCTACGAATACGTGGTGGCCCTGCGCGCCGTGCAAACGCAGGACTTCATGACGGCCCACTGGGCACACCTGCCGCACAGCCTGCTGGGCAAGGTCTCGAACCGCATCATCAATGAAGTGCGCGGCATCAACCGCGTCGTCTACGATATCTCGGGCAAGCCGCCGGCGACCATCGAGTGGGAATAATTTCCCGTCCGGCAGCGTAAGGTAGCGCCGGCCAATGAAACAGCCAAGCCCCTGATTTTTCAGGGGCTTTTTGCTTTTGTAAGGTACGGGCCACCGGCCAGCACATTGCCGTCAGACCGAGACGAGCATGGCGGGTCATGCAGTGTCTGTCATCGCAGCCTATCGTCTCACTCCTCTTTTTCAAAGATGCGGATCTTCGCGCCGCCCTGGTAGTCCTGCAGCTCCGTTTCGCCATCGATGCGTATGTCGCCCTTCAATATCACCTCCACGCTGATATCGACTCTTTTGATGCGAAACGTTTCAATGTCGGTTGGGTGTATATCGATTTCCATGGAAATCGAGGCGCCTGGCGCGATCGTGGTGAATTTCGTCTTCAGCGCCGGATTGGCCAGGCCGCGGCGGGCGTAGGTAACGGCGCCGGTATCGGTGTCGATGAATTTGACGATCGGGCCCGACTTGCGCAGGTAGTCGAGCGGAAAACCGATATCGCGGCTGCCATCGTTGCGGATGGTGACCAGCACGTCGATCGGCTTGCGCTCATAGACGCAGCCAGCGTTGCCCAGGCATTGCAGGGAGATGGAGAGGGGCGCGTGGGTGCTCGTCATGGTGTTTGCTTTCAATGGTAGTGCCATCAGCATGGCATAGATAAGGAGGCTCAGACAATATCGCATCGTATTTTCCTGCCAATTTTTTTGCTCAATAATTCCTGCGCTTCAATCGCGATATTCCAGCCGTGGCGTTTCAGGATCAGCGCGCCTTCCGCATACGACATGATCGATTGCGTCAGGTCTTGCGGCGAGGTGCCGTTGACGTGGCAAACGATGGGCGCGTCGAGTGTGCCGTCCGGCTTGAAATAGCGTACCGTTTCTTCGAACTCCGTGTACGAGTATTCGTCGGGCATGCCGACGCAATGTCCGAATTCATGCGCATACGTGGTCAGTTCCGTTGCCAGCGACACGTTCATCACGTCGCCGGTCACGTTTTCGCGGTCATAGCGCTTGTGGATCTGCAGCGTGTAGTGCTGATTCTCGTCAACCCAGAGGACGCGGAAAACCACGGGCAACACCTTTTGTCCGCATTGCGGATCATTGATTTCAAGCCGGAACTTGTTGTTCCAGTTGCCTTCGATGCCGGCCGTCGCGTTTTTCTGCGCCAGCGCCACCACGTAGGCGCGCTGCTTGACGCGCAGCGCCGCCGATTCCGTGCCCTTGTCGCTCTCTTCCAGCGCCTGTCCTGCAGCGTCCAGTACCGTGATGGCCTTGAAACGCACTTCCACCACCACCGGACCGTCCGATTTTGCCGGCACGTACAGCTTGAACCAGATCTTGTCCCTGTATTTGTGCGGCGTGCCGTCGTGCTGGTAAGGCTGGGCATAGCGGCCATACGAGGGACCGGCGATTTCCTTTTCATAGTCCGCGATCCAGCAGGCCGGCAGCTTGACCAGCACTTCCTTGCGGCGCTTGTTGTCCACCGGCGTCGTGCTGGAGTCGCCTGCCGGCTTGTATTTCGGTTCCGGCGGGGTGCTGGTTCTGGCTGCCGGCTGCCCTGGCGAACCTGGTACCGGCGCCGGCGCCGGCGCTGTAGAGGGGGCAGGGTCGGGTGCCGGTGCCGATGCCGAACCCTGGCCGCCCATCGTTTTCAGCAGCTCGATCACCAGCGCCTCGGCGGCCGCCGCTGCAATCACGTGCGTCAAGCCCTTTTCGTCGGTCATGCCGCTCTCATAGCTGCCATCTTCGCGCTTGATGCGGTAGGGCTGGCGCGGCATCGGTTCGCCCGTGTCGCGGTCGCGCAGCACAAAGCCTTCGTCGAACAGCTTGATGCGCGTGTCCGGCAGCGCCGGCAGCACGCCGGCCGCGCTGGCGGCGCCGTTGAGCACGTGCTGGCCGCCCTTGACCGTGAAATTGCCGGGACAGGTAAACGTGATATTGCCGCCTTCAAGCGTGATCGACGATTGCCCGGCCTGCAGCGTGATCTTTTGATTGGCCTTGATGTCGATGCAGTCGTTGACCGAGAGTACGGTAATGGCCTTGTCGGCCAGGATTTCCAGTTGTCCCGTATGCGCCTGCAGCGATACGGGGCCGTTGGCGGCAATCGCCTGGATGCCGCCGGTGTGGCTAAACAAGCCATGTGCACTGGCCGACACGGACGAATAAGTGTGGCCGGCCATCATGTGCAAGTCCGACTGCGTCGTCCACTGCAGCTGCTGGGCGGCAAATAGTACGGTCGAGCCTGGCGTAGCCCAGTTGATGCTGGCGGGCGCTTCCATCACGACCAGCGGCTGGCCGAATTTTTCCACCGGCTGGTCGGCAGCCAGCTTGCGCTCGCCCGCGCTGGCCTTCAGCGCCTCCTGCCCGCCCACGCTGGCCTGGTATTTGCCATCTTGCTGGGGATCGATCTGCTTGATCAGGTCCAGCTGGGCCTGTTTCGCGTCCTGGCTGAACAGGGCGGTTTGTTGTTGCGCGGCCTCGGCCAACGACTTGTTCAGTTCGGCCGCGCCTTTCAGCTGGGCCAACGCTTCCGTGGTGTCGAGCTGGGTAGATGCAATGCCCGCGCCAGTCTGTGCGCGGGCTGTGGTCGAGATGAGCACGCCTTCGCCGCCGCGCAGTACGGTCCAGGCGTCGGTGCGCAGTTCGAAGCCGCTGCCGCGGTAACTGCCGCGCTGCGCCGTGTTGGGTCCTTGCTGTACCAGGTAACCGAGGTTCAGCTGCGTGGCCGCGCTGCTCGTCGCCAGGCGGGTGCGCAACTGGCCCGGCGTGTCGTCGATGACCCACTGGTTATAGCCGCCGCCATCGAAATTGTGGCTGTGGATGCCGGAAATCACGCCCGCGTGATTGACGTCCGAATCGACGCCGGCCGCATAGGGCGGCGCGTCGCTGCCGGTATAGAGCTGGGCCACTACCAGCGGACGGTCCATGTCGCCTTCGATGAAGTCGACCAGCACTTCGGTGCCGATGCGCGGCGTAAATTGTGAACCCCAGTTCGGGCCAGCCAAGGCTTCGGCAACGCGCACCCAGGTGCCTGACACTTCGTTGCCGGGCGCGTTGCCCTGCTGATCCGTGTTGTGCGCCATGCCGCCGGGATTGGCGGCGGCGCCCCGTTGCCAAGCAAACTGGATGCGTATCTGATGGTCGCGCCCGGTGGTCGCCACGCTGTCGGGCAGGCCGACCACCAGCGCCGTTTGCGGCCCCAGCGCGCTGCTGGCCTGGCGCGCGGCGGTAGCGAGCGGCACGATGGCCACGCTGGTACGCGCGCAAGCGAAGGTATTGCGGTAGGTGCCCGCCTCGAGCTGGCCGGCGAGCAGGCTGGCGACATCGCCCAGGCTGGCCACTGTCGATAATTTCGACAAGAGCGTCGTCAGCGCGCCGCCAGCCGGGCCCAGGTTGTTGCGTGCCTCGTGCTCGACCCAGAGCACGGTGAACTGGTTGGCGCCACCGGCATACTGTTCGTGCTGCAGCAGCTCAAAGGCGTGGCCGGCCGCCATGCGCCGCACCGCGCCAGCGCCCGTGAACTGCTTGTTCTCCAGTTCCAGTGCCTGCAGCATGCGCAAGCCGTGCGGATCGGCGGCAGCACTGTCGGCATGGCGCCGTTCGCCGGAGCCGTCGTACAGGGGCAGGGGGGGCAGCTCGCCCGCCTGCAGGCTCGAGCTGTGTTCGGCGGCCGGTGCCACCAGTTGCTGCGGGTCCCAGCTGCTGATGCCGACCGCATTGGCCCGCACCTGGCGCCGCGCGCTGAAGCTGTCGATGGCGTCATCGGTATCGCTGGCGCGCACGCCGTGAAAGCGCAAGCCAGCCACGCCCGGCGTCGGCGGCGCGACTGCCTTGCTGTCGAAAATCACCAGCTTGTGCTTGGCCTGCTGCGCGTTCTGTTGTTCGCCTTGTTGCGCCGCGCCATCGTCTTGCTCGTGCTCGAAGCGCCAGCTCAGGCCTTCTAAGGCGAGCACGCGGGTCAGGAAGTCCAGGTCGCTTTCGCGGTATTGGGTCCAGACGGGGCGCGGTGTCAGTTCCTGGCTGACATCGAATTCGAAGCGCACCTGCGGATAGTCGGCGAGCAGCTCCGTGATGAGGTCGCGCGCATTCTTGTCCTGGAAGATATAGCTGTCGCGGCGCAAGCCCAGCAAGGCCAGGGCAGGCTCGAGGCGCAGCCGGTAGCGCGCCACGCCGCCGTCGGCGCCGGCAAAGCCGCAGTCGGTGCACAGTCCGTGCCAGGCGCGCCAGCTGCCGTCGGGCTGCAGCAGCTTGAGCGTGATTTCCTCACCGAGAAAGCTGGCAAGGTCCAGGCCCGCCGCCGTGCTCAAGGCATCGACCTCGAAGCGGAACAGCTCGTTGACCGCCTCGCGGCCCCTCATGCGCTCGGCCATCAGCGATTCGGGCAGGTTCGATTCCTGCGCCGTGGCCAGCGTGATCAGCCGCGCATGCTGCGACAGGCCGGTGCCGAACACGCCCTGAGGAGCTTCTGTCGTTGCCGGGCCGCTCATTACGGCAACGTGATGGTCAGGTTGGCCGTGCGCGGCGCCAGCTTGACGATATCGCTGTAGGCGTTCATCTGCTGTTCGGTGTTTTTGGCCAGCATGGTGCGCAGGCCCAGGTAGCCCAGTGCGCAGATCAGCGCGAATACCGAGCACAGCACCCACAGCGGCACGTCGTTGCGCAACTTGTGCGCGATCTGGTCGGGGCGTTCCGCATGTGGCGCAAAGCCCGCCTTCTTGCCCTTCATCTGGGCGATCTCGTCACCCAGGCGGGCCGTCAGGTAGGCCAGTTTTTCCGAGCCTTCGAGGATGTAGCGACCCTGGAAACCCAGCAGCAGGCACATGTGGAACACTTCCAGCGCCTGCAGGTGCGCGCTGCCGCGCGCGCGCAGCGCTTCAAGCCGGATGAAGAAGTTCTCGCCGGCCAGCTGGTCGCCGAACAGCACCAGTTGCAGCGGGCGGCGCGCCCACTCGTCGCGGATGGCATAGGGCGAGCGCAGGATGATTTCATCGACAGCCGCGCAAAATGCATACTTGGCCGCATCGATATCATCGGCCGAGGCAGCATGTTTTTTCGCCGCGTGCCCGAACTCGTCGAGAAACTGCGTCATCTTTCTGATGAAGTCGGCATTGTCTTGCGGGCCGCTGCCGTTTTTCAGCATGAACAGCGCGTAGAAACCGTCGTACATCAGGTCCGTCAGCGTGTGTTCGGTACCCGGGCCGGCCGGTACGCTCGATGCGTAAGCGGCGGAGCCGCCGGACATCAGGGAGGGGGCGTTTGTATTCATCGTTTATCTTCAGGAAGTGATGGCGACAAGTTCAAGTTTCAGATCCCGCATGCCGGACGGAACGTAGATGGAAATCGACTGGGCCTGCAGCATGCGGTCGTACATCTGGCCCTTCGCCTCGATGGTGAAGTAATAGGTATCGGGCCGCACCGGCACGGCGGCCGGCACCTGCGGCGTGTGCTGCAGGCGCACGCCGGGCAGGGCCGACAGCACGAATTTTTCCACATCGTCGGGTGCGCCGATCTTGAAGCGCAGCGGCACCACGTCCACCAGTTCCACGCCCGGCAAATCGGCCGAGACGCCCAGGTAAAACGCCGTCTTGTCGTCGATCTTGCCCGAATCGAGCTTGCCGTGATGGTAAGACGGCTTGACCTCGGTCAATGCAATGGCGAAATATTTTGAAGAGATCACCGTATCGAGCAGTTCGCGGATGATCGCGTGCAGGCGTGCGAACGACGGCCCGGGATCGGAATGCTGGTAGGCCGGCAGGTCGGCCAGCGCATGGGTTTTCGAGAACGTCATCAGCGCGCCGGCCAGCGCCAGCAGTGCTTCGTACAGGCGTTCCGGGTGCAGCGCCGGATGATGGAAATAATGACTGAGCGAGGCGAACGCCGAACTGGCCGTGTGCAGCAGCCAGAACGAGGACATGTCGCCGGAGCGAAATTCGATCACATTCTTGCTCGGTTCGCGGTGGTGGCCGTACAGGGCGTTGACCTTTGCCTGCAGCGCATCGATCAGGCGGCGCAGTTGCAGGAACAGCAGCGGGGCGCTGCGGATCGACAGGCTAGGCGGCACGAACGACGGATCCGGCTCGAAGCCGCCGGTCGACAGGCGACGCAGGCGCAGCAATGGAAAATTCACATACGAATCGCGCGGTTCCGATTCGGCCACCAGGCGCAGCGATTTTTGCAGGTAGGCCAGTTCGGCCTGCGCCGCATGGGTGTACAGGTCGGGCGTTTCCAGGTTGGTCTGGCCGTAGCGCGCCGCACCGTTGGGCTGGTCGGGCGCGGCAAAGTTGCCGCCGAAATGCTTGAAGGCGGGCAGGGCGGCATAGAACGTGACGGTTTGCTGCGATTGCAGCAGCTTGCTCAGGTCCAGGGCCTCGGGCAACTCATCGGCGCCGGGAGCGTTGTAGATTTCGCCGTCCTGGAACACCAGCGACAGTTCCAGCAGCCGCAGCGTGTTATTGCTCAGCGCATCGCGGTCGATCTGCACGTGGTTGACACCCCAGGCGTAGGGATGCAGCGCCTTGATGCTTTCGTGCAGGCGATGCTCATGGTACTGGTCTTGCTGCTGGAAGTGCTGGGGGCGCAGAAACAGACCTTCACCCCATAACAATTTGCTTGTAATGCTCATCGATTGCCCTTTTTTCCGAAGAAGTAAAAGCGCGGAGAACGCTGCCGCTCCCGGGTTATTTTGAAGCGCGATCGGCGCGTTGCCGGAGCGTCCGATCATTCAATCTTTGCAATAGGAAATTATGTGCTTTTTTCGCAACTGCAACAACATTAACATTATCTTGAAGAAAGGTGCGTACGGTACGTTTCCCGCATGGTGCCTGCCTTTGCGGGCGGTTGAAATGTGAGTTTTCGCGTATTTTCTATTGAACGGAGTCAATATTAAATCCATGTTAGTCTCGGCAAAAATACGAATTTAGCAACTATAAATTGCAAGTTTTTTAATGACCGCGTCATCTTTTTTTTGAGGGAAATCAGACCATGTCTCGCCAATTCACATTGCATTTTTTTGCCGCTGTTGCCTGCGCATTGACGCTCAGCGCCTGCAGCACCGCACCTGCGGTCAAGTCGGCGCCGCCGCCGCCCTCGCTTGACGAACTGATGGCAAAGGCGACCCAGGCCGCCAGTTCGGGCAACAACGAAGCGGCCATGGGTTTGTGGAAACAAGCCGCCGTCGAATTTCCAGCCGATAAGAATCCATGGGTACGCATGGCGCAGACCCGCTATGAGGCGGGCCAGTACGGCGACGCCATCATCAATGCCCAGGAAGTGCTGGTGCGCGACCCGGCCGACAAGCTGGCCAACAGCGTCATTGCGATCAGCGGACTGCGCCTGTCGACGCGTGCATTGGCCGACTTGAGCCGCCAGAATAATCTGTCCGGCCCGCTGCGCACCGAATCGCAGGACCTGGCCAAGCTGTTGCGCGAAAGCCTGGGCGAAACCGTGCTGGTACCGGCCCCGGCCGCAGCGCAGGTACGCGACAAGCCGCCGGTGCGTTCGCAGCGCAAGGGACAGAGCAAGACTGCTGACAGCAGTGCCAATCCCTTCGATGGTTTGAAGTGAAGCTGAAGCAGTAAGGCGATCTACCAGGGGCATCGCGGATGCCGCCCATTACTCGTGAAGGGATGTGTCATGTCAAAAAAAGAAAGTGTTCAAAAACGCCTGCAAAAGGTCCGGCCGCCACGCGTGCAGATGACGTATGACGTGGAAATCGGCGATGCGATTGAAAACAAGGAACTGCCCTTCGTGATGGGCGTCGTGGGCGACTTCGGCGGCAATTCCGAAGTCGAGCAAAAACGGCTGAAGGACCGCAAGTTCATCGGCATCGACCGCGACAATTTCGATGAAGTGCTCAAGGGTGTCGAGCCGCGCGCGGCGTTTGGCGTAGCCAACGAGCTCAGCGATGAGGGCGGCCAGCTGCGCGTCGACCTGCGCTTCAAGTCGCTCAACGACTTCCGTCCCGAGGCGGTGGTGGAACAGGTGGCACCGTTGCGCCGCCTGCTTGAAGCGCGTACCAAGCTGGCCGACCTGCGCAACAAGCTGGCCGGCAACGACAAACTGGAAGATATCCTGAACGACGTGCTCAACAGCACGGAGAAGCTGGCCCAGCTGGAACAACAATCCACCGCCAAGAAAGACTGATCCCATGTCCGCTCAACTGACCCCCGCGTCCGGCGCCGCCGCGACCACCGATATCGGCTTGCTCGACCAGATCGTCGAACAAAGCAAGGTTGCCAAATCCAGCGTCGAGCATGCGCGCGCCAAGGACCTGATTTCAGAACTGGTCAGCCAGGTGATGGAGGGCACCGTGGTGGTGTCGAACAACCTGGCGGCCACCATCGATGCGCGCGTTGCCGAGCTGGACAGACTGATTTCACGCCAGCTCAGCGTCATCATGCATGCGCCCGAATTCCAGAAGCTGGAAAGCAGCTGGACGGGCCTGCATCACCTGGTCGACAACACGCCCACCGGCACCAACCTGAAGATCAAGCTGCTCAACGCCACCAAGCGCGAGCTGGTGCGCGATTTCCAGAGCGCGCTGGAATTCGACCAGTCGACCATGTTCAAAAAAGTGTATGAGGAAGAGTTCGGCACTTTCGGCGGCGCTCCGTTCGGCGCGCTGCTGGGCGACTTCGAGTTTACGCGCCAGCCCGAGGACATGTATTTCCTCGAACAGATGTCGCATGTGGCCGCTGCGGCCCACGCACCCTTCATTTCGGCCGCATCGCCCGAACTGTTCGGTCTTGAAAGCTATGCCGACCTCGGCAAACCACGCGACCTGGCCAAGGTGTTCGACACGGTCGAATACGCGAAGTGGAAGTCGTTCCGCGAATCGGAAGATGCGCGCTACGTCGGCCTCACGCTGCCGCGCTACCTGGGGCGGCTGCCGTTCAACCCGGCCGATGGCGCCACCGTCGACGGTTTCAATTTCGTCGAGGACGTCGATGGCACCAACCACCAGAAATACCTGTGGTGCAATGCCGCCTATGCCTTCGGCGCCAAGCTGACGGCGGCTTTCGACGACTACGGCTGGTGCGCGGCGATCCGCGGCGTGGAAGGCGGCGGCCTGGTCGAAGACTTGCCGACGCATACCTTCAAGACCGACGAAGGCGAAGTGGCGCTGAAATGCCCGACCGAGATCGCGATTACCGACCGGCGTGAAAAAGAGTTGAGCGACCTGGGTTTCATTTCGCTGGTGCATTGCAAAAACACCGATTACGCGGCGTTTTTCGGTGCCCAGTCGACGCAGAAGGCCAAGAAATACAACACCGATTCCGCCAATGCGAATGCGGTGCTGTCGTCGCAGCTGCAATACATCTTTGCCGTCTCGCGCATCGCCCATTACATGAAGGCAATGATGCGCGACAAGATCGGCAGCTTTGCCGCCGCGTCCAACGTCGAAGATTTCCTCAACCGCTGGCTGATGCAATACGTGCTGCTCGACGATAACGCCAGCCAGGAGCAGAAGGCCCAGTTCCCGCTGCGCGAAGCGTCGGTGCAGGTGTCGGAAGTGCCGGGCCGTCCCGGCGTCTACCGCGCCATTTCCTTCCTGCGTCCCCATTTCCAGCTCGATGAGCTGTCCGTTTCACTCCGTTTGGTCGCGGAGCTGCCGCAATCGACCAAATCCTGATTTTTTCATCAACAACCGAAAGGAATGACATGGCAATCGACGTTTACTTGCAAATTGATGGTATCAAAGGCGAATCCACCGACACCTCCCATAAAGATTGGATCGAATGCAAGTCGGTCCAGTGGGAAGTGCTGCAGCCGAAGTCCGCCACCGCATCGACCGGCGGCGGCCATACCGCCGAACGTACCGAGCACAAGGATATCGTGGTCGCCAAGCTGGCCGACCTCGCCACGCCTCTGCTGCTGCAAAATTGCTCATCCGGTAAAACGATCCCGAAAGCCAAGTTCGAATTCCTGCGCGCCGACGGCCAGGGCGAGCGCATCAAGTATTTCGAGATCGAGCTGGAAAACGTGCTGATCAGCAGCGTGGCGCCGTCCGTCGCCGCTGGCGACATCCTCGGCGAGAACGTGTCGATCAAGTATTCCAAGGTCAAGTGGAAATACACGCAGCAAAAAGTCGGTGGTGGCTCGGGCGGCAATACCTCTGGCGGTTGGGATCTGTCGGCCAACAAGACGATTTGATCGACAACGGCCCTTGCCGGATGACGCCGTTCCGGCTAGCCGCCGACGGTGACTCCGGCTTGTGCCTGCGTGACTGATGCTTCTGAATCAAAGGGCCGCCGCAGGCCGCCCTTTTGTTCCTTCCCACCGCCAACGACAGGATACCGATGAAGGGTTTTACGCCGGGGTTGTTCGACCGCCTGATGGACACGCCCGTCCAGGGCGCTTCCAGTAGCACCGTCTCGCGCCTGTCGCTGGAGGATTTGAAAGATACCGTGGCACGCGACCTGGAGGCGCTGCTCAACACGCGCACCGTGATACCGGAGGCGCTGCTGAAAAAATTTCCCGAATGCGGCCGTTCGATCGTCACCTACGGCCTCAATGATTTCGCCGGTCTGAGCTTGTCGAGTTCCGACGACCGCGCGTATATCTGCCAGTGCCTGGAAAAAGCCATCGCGCGCCATGAACCGCGCCTGCGCAGCGTGCGCGCTTCGCTGGAAATCCAGGAAGGCTCGATCAACCGCCTCAATTTCGCCATTACCGCGCTACTGGTGGTGCACTCGGCCCAGGAACCTGTCAACTTCGACGCCATCCTGCAGCCGTCCAGCCTGCATTACACGATCAGCAAGGCGCGCCGTACGGCGCAAGGAGCCTGAACTTGGAAGAATTATTGCCGTACTACGAACGTGAACTGGGTTTCCTGCGCCGCTATTCGCGCGAGTTTTCCGAGCGCTACCCGAAGATCGCGGGACGGCTGCTGATCGGCGGCGAAGTCTGCGAAGACCCGCATATCGAGCGCATGATCCAGTCCTTCGCGCTGCTCAATTCGCGCATCTCGAAACGCCTCGATGACGACTACCCGGAATTCACCGAGGCGCTGTTCGAGGTACTGTATCCGCATTACCTGCGGCCATTTCCTTCGTGCTCGATCGCGCGCCTCGACTACAGCGGCGCGGCGGCGCAGCTGACGGCCGCCACCGAGATCGCGCGCGGCACCGAGCTGGCGACACGCCCCGTCAAGGGCGTCGCATGCACCTTCCGCACCGCGTATCCGGTCACCGTGGCGCCGCTGGCGCTGACGCATGCGGCGTTTGCCGCCATCATCGACGCGCCCGAGCAGGTGCAACTGCCACCAAACGCCACTTCCAGCGTCAGCATCGTCCTCGAAGCGACCGCCGATCAGATCAGCCTGGCGCAACTGGGCGTCAGAAAGCTGCGCGTGTTCATCGACGGCGAGCCGTCGTTTTGCGCTGCGCTGCGCGACGCGCTGTTCATGCGCACGGTCAAGGCCTATGTGGAAGCGGACGACGGCGGCCGCTGGAACGCGCTGGCGCAGGTTCCCGTCAGCACCGCAGGCTATGCCGAGGACGATGCGCTGATCCCGTTTTCGGCCCGTTCGCATCCGGCCTACCGGCTGCTGACCGAATATTTCTGCTTTCCCGAAAAATTCAATTTTTTCGACATCGACCTGGCCGCGCTGTGCGCGCCGCTGCCGTCCGGCTGCCGGCGCATCACCTTGCACCTGGCCCTGGCCGGCCTGCGCACCGATTCGAATACGGCGCGCATGCTGGGCACCATGACGACCAATAACCTGCTGCTGGGCTGCACGCCGGTGGTCAACCTGTTCCGCCAGCGCGGCGAGCCGATCCGGCTGACGCACACGGCCGCCAGCTATCCGGTGCTGGCCGATGCGCGCCGCGCCTATGCCTTCGAGGTGCAGGCCATCGAATCGGTCAAGCTGGTGCGCCAGACGCCGCAAGGGGAGTCGGTCACCGAATTTCGCCCGTTCTATTCGCTGCGCCACGGCCAGATGCCGGCCAAGGACGGGCATTACTGGGTGATGCGGCGCGATGACACCGTCAGCGAAAAAAGCCCCGGCTACGAGACCGAGATTTCCATCGTCGACATCGATTTCGACCCGGCCGCGATCGAAACCGATACCCTGAGCCTCGAGTTGAGCTGCACCAACCGCGACTTGCCGGCGCAACTCACCTATGGCCTGCGCGGCGGCGACCTGTTCCTGGAAGGCGGATCGAGCGTGCGCAGCATCCACTTCCTGCGCAAACCGACCGAATCGCACCGCTTCGAGCGGGGCCGCGGCGCGCACTGGCGCCTGATCTCGCACCTGTCGCTGAACCATCTGTCGCTGTCGGGCAGCGGCCTGGAAGCGTTCCAGGAGATGCTGACCCTGTATGACTTGCCCCGCTCGGCGGCCTCGCAACGGCAGATCAGCGGCATTGCCGGGATCGACCACAAGGCGGCCAACGCCTGGCTGCCCGGCAATCCCTTCGCCTGTCTGGTGCGCGGCCTCGAAGTGCGGCTGACGCTCGACGAGGAAGCTTTCGTGGGCAGCGGCATCCATGCGTTTGCCCATATCGTCGAGTGTTTTCTCGGCCTGTACGTGCATGCCAACAGTTTCACGCAACTGGTGGTGCTGTCGAAAAAATCGGGAGAGGAGTTGTTGCGATGCAAACCACGCAGCGGCGATTTGAGCCTAGTGTAATCGAGCGCCTGTTCGCCGAGCCTTACCGCTTCCAGTACTTCCAGGCAGTGCGCATGCTCGAAATCTGGCTGGTTCGCAACGGCATGGCGCGCGAGGGCGCGGTGGCCAACTACCTGCGCTTTCAAAATTCGGTGTCGCTCAATTTCGCGCCCAGCCAGCTTGAAGCCGTGCAGGCCGAACCGCGCGAGCTGGGCGCCCTGGCGGCCGACATGCGCGCGCTGGGTGAGGCCGTGCGGGGCGGCGGACTGAAATACGTGCGCATCACGCCGGCCTTCATGGGCTTTCTCGGCGTGGCCGGCGCGCTGCCCGCCCATTACACGGAACGCATCGCCGCGCACCAGCTGTATGAAAAGGACGAAGGACCGCGTGCTTTTCTCGACACTTTTTCCAGCCGCGCGCTGGCGCTGTTCTACGAAGCGTGGCGCAAGTACCGCCTGGAACTCAAATACCAGCTCGATGGCAGGGACAAATTCCTGCCGCTGCTGCTGTCGCTGGCAGGCCTGGGCCATGCGTCGCTATGCCAGCGCCTGTACGACGATGGCGATGGCGTCCTCGACGAGTCGGTGGGATTTTTTGTCGCGGCCATGCGGCACCGGCCGCCATCGGCGGTGGCGATCGGCCAGGTATTGTCCGCGTATTTCGGCCAGAGCATCAAGGTGACCCAGTTTGTCGGCTGCTGGTACGACGTGCCGCGCGACCAGCAAAGCAGCCTCGGTGGCATGAACGCGATGCTGGGTTCGACGGCGCTGGTCGGCGCGCGCGTCTGGCAGCGCGATTTGCGCATGCGCCTGGTGGTCGGGCCGCTGGCGCGCGCCCATTTTGACGCCTTTTTGCCGGGCGGGGCGGCCGCGCGCGCGCTGGAAAAAATGCTCACCATGTTTACCGGCCTGTGCCTCGAATACGAAGTGCAGCTGGTGCTGCGCGCCGAGGATGTGCATGGCGTCACCCTGGAGCAGCCGCGCAGCGGCGGGCGGCTGGGCTGGGACAGTTTCCTGATCACCGCCGGCGCCGCGCAGGACCGTGGCGACGTGCGCTACGAACTGCATACGCTGGCATGAACTATCTTTCTTTTTTATCCGTTTCCACACAAGGACCTTTGCCCCATGAGCATCAACCTCAAGACGCTGATCAGCAAGCTCAATGACACCAGCCGTACCGCCGCCACCCGCGCCGCCGGCATTTGCGTCGGCCTCGGACAATACGAGGTCGACCTGGAACACCTGTTCCTGGCCCTGCTGGAACAGCCGGCCAGCGACTTTGCGCTGATCGCCCGCCACAGCGGCATCAGCGTCAGCATGCTCGAAGCGGACTTGCAGGCCGAAGTGGCGCGCCTGCAGACCGGCAATGCGCGCACCCCCGTGTTTTCGCCCCGGCTGCCGAAGCTGTTTGAAAACGCCTGGCTGATCGCGTCGCTCGACGTGCAGGCGGGCCGCCAGGCCAGCATCCGCAGTGCGCATCTGCTGCAGGCGCTGCTGACCGACCCTGAATTGGCGCAGCTGGCTTACCGGGGCTCGAAACTGTTCAACAAATTCAAGCTCGACGACTTGAAGCATAACCTCGACAAGATCACGCAAGGCTCGCAGGAGGCGGCAGGCGCTTCGGCTGCAGATGGCGAGGCTGGCGAGGGCGGCGAGGGAGGAGGAGACCCCGTCGGCGAACTGGCAGGGCGCGCGGCCGCGTCGAAAACTCCGGCGCTGGACCAGTTCACCACCAACCTGACGGCGCGCGCGCGCGACGGCAAGGTCGATCCGGTGATCGGCCGCGATGCGGAGATCCGCCAGGCCATCGATATCCTGATGCGGCGGCGCCAGAACAATCCTATCCTGACGGGCGAGGCGGGCGTGGGCAAGACGGCCGTGGTCGAAGGGCTGGCCCTGCGCATCGCGCAGGACGACGTGCCCGATGTGTTGAAGGGTGTCGAGATCCATACGCTGGACATGGGCCTGCTGCAGGCCGGCGCCAGCGTCAAGGGCGAGTTCGAGAACCGCCTGAAAAACGTCATCGACGAAGTCAAGAAAAGCCCGCACGCCATCATCCTGTTCATCGACGAAGCGCACACCATGATCGGCGCCGGCGGCACGGCCGGCCAGAACGACGCGGCCAACCTGCTCAAGCCGGCATTGGCGCGCGGCGAGCTGCGCACGATTGCCGCCACCACCTGGGGTGAATACAAGAAGTATTTTGAAAAGGACGCCGCGCTGGCGCGCCGCTTCCAGGTCGTCAAGATCGAGGAGCCGAGCGAGGAACTGGCCTGCGCCATGTTGCGCGGCATGGCGCCGCTGATGGAAAAGCATTTCAATGTGCGCATCTATGACGAAGCCATCACCGAAGCGGTAAGGCTGTCGCACCGCTACATCATGGGACGCCAGCTGCCCGACAAGGCCATCAGCGTGCTCGATACGGCCTGCGCCAAGGTGGCGCTGGGCCAGAACGCGACGCCGGCCCTGCTGGAAAACCTGGTCAAAAAGCTCGACCGCATCGACGCCGAAGTCGCCACGCTCGAGCGCGAGGAAAAGAGCGGCGGCAACCACCCGGTGCGTCTGAAAGACTTGCGTGAGCAGCGCAGCAGCGCCGCCGGCGAGCATGCGGCGCTGGCCGCGCGCTGGGAAAACGAAAAGACGCTGACCGGAAAAGTCAGGGCGGCGCGCCAGGACCTGGAAAGCGCCGGCGTCAAACCGGACGCCAGCCAGGCCGGCGATCTGCAGGCCCTGCTCAAGGACTTGCGCGCGCTGCAGGGCGAAACACCGATGGTGCCGGTGCAGGTCGACGGCCACGTGGTGGCGGAAATCGTCGCCGGCTGGACCGGCATCCCGCTGGGAAAAATGGTCAAGGATGAAATCCGTACGGTGCTCAAACTGAAGGACATGCTGGAAGAGCGCGTGCTGGGCCAGTCGCATGCGATCGAAGCGGTGGCGCAGCGCGTGCGTACCTCGCGCGCCAACCTGGACGATCCGAACAAGCCGAAGGGCGTGTTCCTGTTCGTCGGCCCGTCCGGCGTGGGCAAGACGGAAACGGCGCTGGCGCTGGCCGATGTGCTGTATGGCGGCGAACGCAAGCTGATCACCATCAACATGAGTGAATACCAGGAAGCGCACAGCGTGTCAGGCCTGAAAGGCTCGCCGCCCGGCTATGTCGGCTATGGCGAAGGCGGCGTGCTGACCGAGGCCGTGCGGCGCAACCCTTACAGCGTGGTGCTGCTCGACGAAGTGGAAAAAGCCCACCCGGACGTGCTCGAGCTGTTCTTCCAGGTCTTCGACAAGGGCGTGATGGAGGATGCCGAAGGGCGCGAGATCGACTTTAAAAACACCATCATCATTCTCACCTCGAACGTCGGCTCGAGCATCCTGATGCAAGCCTGCCTGAATGTGGCGGCGCCAGACCTGCCGACGCCGGAGCAGCTGGAGGAAAAGCTTCGCCCGCAACTGATGAAAACCTTCAAGCCGGCCTTTTTGGGACGCTTGAAAGTGATCCCGTTCTATCCGATCTCGGACGACGTGCTGGTCAATATCATCGGCCTGAAACTGGGCAAGATCGCCCAGCGCATCGCGGCCAATCACAAGGCCGAATTCAGCCACGACGAGGCGCTGGTCGAGGCCGTGCTGGCGCGCTGCACCGAAGTCGATTCAGGCGCGCGCAATGTCGACAATATCCTCAACGGCACGGTGCTGCCCGAGATCGCCGAGTCGGTGCTGGCCAAAATGGCCGAAGGCGCAGCGATTACGAAAATCAAGGTCAGCGCCAGCAAGCAGGGGCAGTTCAAGTACACCATCAAGTAGGCACTGCCGCCATGGTGCGTGGAGAGGAGGGGCGCAATCTGTTCACCCGGTTTCAATCGCGCTCCGGCGATATAAATTCCTCGCTACAATAATTGTTAAATATGCAAAATTTGGTAAACGACTGACGGGAAGCGCATGTCATCCACCTCGACCGACAAGATTGCTGACGCGCTGGCTGCTTTCACGAGCGCCACGCGGCTGTACGAGTTGACCTACGGCGAGGACGCGGACAGCGGCTTGCTGGTCGAAGCCTTTGCCGCCGACGAGCGGCTGCAGGAGGTCGGTGCGCGCGACATCATCGCCTTGTCCACCAGCGCCCATGTGGCGCTGGCGTCGCTGCTGGGCCAGCCTGCCAGCCTGCATATCAGTCTGGCGGACGGCACGCGCACCCCATTTTCCGGCTATATCAGCGCCGCCGCCACGTTGGGCAGCAATGGCGGCCTGGCGCGCTACCGGCTGCGTATCACCCCATGGCTGTGGCTGCTGACCCAGGCGCGTAACAGCCGCGTCTGGCAAGATCGGAGCGTGACGGCCATCGTCGACGAGGTCTTGCAGGCGTATGCGCCGTACGCGCTGTGGCGCTGGAGCGACGAGGTGGCGTCATTCATGCAGGAAGCGGGCGAACGCAGCTATTGCTGCCAGTATCGCGAATCGGACTACGATTTCGTGCAGCGCCTGCTGACGGAAGAGGGGCTGGCCTGGCGGTTTGACGGTCAGACCATGGTCGTCTTTGCCGACAGCAGCCAGGTGTGCGCCACGCCCGAGGACGCCAGCAGCGCGCAAGGCGGCGGCTTGCGCTTTCATGGCGCGCGCGTCGGCGAGCCGGGCGACAGCGTGCAGGCCTTGAGCGCGCGGCGCAGCCTGCAAGTGGGCTTGAGCAGCGTACTCAGCTATGACTACAAGGCGAAAAAGGCCGTGGCCGCCAGCGTGCCGACCAACACGGTGCTCGGCGGCAAGAATGCGCCGATGCTGGAAAGCTACGATACGCCGGGCCAGTACTGGTACGCCAGCGCCGCCCAGGCGCAGCGTTACGCGCAGTTGCAGATGCAGGCCCATGAAGCGCGCGCCCAGCTGTGGCAGGCGCGCTCGACCGTGCGCACCTTGCGCGCCGGCACGCGTTTTACCCTGACGCAGGGTCCGTTACCGCCCGCCGATGGCGCCGCGTCCGAATATGTCGTGCTGCGCGTGGCCAGCATCGGCGTCAACAACCTGCCGGCGCCGGCACTGGAGGGATTGGCGGAACTGTTCGGCCCGATACCGGAATTGCTGGAGGAAACCGTGGCGCAGTGGGGCGACGGTTTTCCCGATGTCGCCGCCGCGATCACCCAGGCGCAAGCCAGCGGTTACGCCAACTGCATCGAGATGATCACAGCAAGCACGCCGTGGCGTCCGCTGCAGGATGGCAACGATGCGCGCCAGCATGCCACGCCGACGGCCCTGGGCAGCCAGAGCGCCATCGTCGTGGGCGCCGATGGCCAGGACGCGGCCAGCGGCGCCGATGAAATCTATTGCGACAGGCTGGGCCGGGTGCGCATCCGCTTTCACTGGCAACAGGAAACGGCCGCGACCTGCTGGGTGCGCGTGGCGCAGCGCGCGGCTGGCGGCGGCATGGGCAGCCAGTTCCTGCCGCGCATCGGCCAGGAAGTGCTGGTGCAATTTTTGGAAAACGATATCGACCGGCCCGTCATCGTCGGCGCGCTGTACAACGGTCAGGGCGAGGGCGGTACCAAGCCGACCCCGGGCGGCATCGGTGGCGAGCCTGGCGACGCCGGCGTGTTCCAGCCGGCACACGATCACGCGGTAGCGGGCCAGGGCAATGTGGCGGGCGGCAACAGTCCCTTGTGGCATGGCGCCGCAGGGGCCAGCGCGGCGCACCGCAATGCCAGCGCGCAATGGGGTATCCGCAGCAAGGAGTTCGGCAAGGCGGGAGGAGCGGCGGGCTACAACCAGCTGCTGTTTGACGACACCGACAGCCAGGGCCGGGTTCAGCTGAAAAGCAGCCATGCGGCCAGCGAACTCACTCTTGGCCACCTGATCCATGGGGCCGACAATTACCGGGGCAGCCTGCGCGGCGCGGGCGCCGAGCTGCGCACCGATGCGTATGGCGCGGTGCGGGCGGGCGCCGGGCTGCTGGTGTCCAGCTATGTGCTCAACCATGGCGCCGGCGCACGCGACCCGGCCGGCGACAATGCGCCCGGCATGGCGCTGCTCAAGCAGGCGGCCAAGCTGGGCGAGACTTTCAGCGAGGCGGCCGTCACGCACCAGGGGGTGGCCTATGCGGCGCACCTGGGGGCGACGGCGCCCGGCAGCAGTGTGCTCGATGCCAAGGCCGCGCCGTTGCCGGCATTCTTGACCAGTGCCTCGGGCATGCTGAGCCGCGACAGCGTGGCGGCCGCCAGGAGTGACGCGGCTGGTAAACCCACGGCGCCGGCCGACGACAAGCTGCCGCACAGCAGCGACGCCATCATCGCGGTGGCGGCCAAGGCGGGCCTGGGCGTGGTGGCCGGCCAGGATATGCAATTGTCGAATGGCGAAACGGCAACATTGATGAGCGGGCTCGATACGCAGTTCGCCAGCGGCGGCCAATGGCGATTGCACACGGGCCAGGCGATCGGCATGCTGGGCGGTGTCGTCAAGCCGGGCGAGGGCGAGCTGGGCGTCCAGTTGGTGGCGGCCAGCCAGCCCATCGAGGTGCAGGCCCAGTCCGACGAGATCAAGGTGCAGGCGCGCGAAGAGGTCAATGTCGCCAGCGCCAACGCGCACGTCGACTGGGCGGCGGCGAAAAGCATCCGCCTGTCGACGGCGGGCGGCGCCAACATCACGATCGAGGGCGGCAATATCACGATCCAGTGCCCGGGCAAGATCACCGTGTTTGCGGGCAAGAAGAGTTTTCTGGGGCCGGCAGGACTCGGCTATCCGCTGCCGCGCCTGCCGCGTTCCGAGCTGGCGCTGCGGCCCTTGAAATTCTTGCTGCGCCTGGCCGATACGCCGGGGCTGAAAGGCCATGCGCTGGCGCACACGCCGTGGAAGATCGCCCATGGCGCGCAACCCGACGGCATGGATTTCATCGACGACGACAAGCTGGTGGCGCAGGGTAAGACCGATGCATCGGGGAATATCAAGCTCAGCGATGCAGAGGAAGAAAAACTTGCCGCCGTCTATGCGAGCAATCCGGACCATACATGGATCGTGTATCCGGGCCACAGCGTGCGGCTGAACGTGGAAACCGAATCGCCCGACTGGAGCGACAAGGACAAGCTGTTCCATGCGATGCAGGCGGCGGACTTCAGCGCCGGACGCTACGGCACCATCTTCGAGGCGGCGGCGGCACCGCAGGCGCGCTATGCGAAAGAAGCGCTGGCTTCGCTGACCCTGAAAAACATCCTGCCGAAGGTGAAAGTCTGATGGCGACGCTTTCTTTCCCACTACGCCACGTCGGCAACAGACTGCGACATGTGTCATGACAAATAAAAATATCTCCCAACTGACGGCCGAGGACGGTACGCCGAGCGCGCCGGCCACGTCGGCGCCCGGCTGTTTCGTGCACGATGGCGAGGAACTGCCGAATTTCCCCAAGCATAAGTGGGGCAGCATCTTTTCCGAACAGCAAAAGGGTAACCGCGTCGAGTTCTATGTCACCGGCGAAGAGTATTTCACGGCCGTGGCCAAGGCCATCGAAGGGGCAAAAAAATCGATTTTCATCACCGGTTGGCAAGTCAATTTCGATGTCGAACTGACGGCGACGAAGACCTTGTTCGAATGCCTGGAAACGGCCATCGCCAGCCCCGCCGCGCCGAAAGTGTACGTGATGCCGTGGCTTTCGCCCAAGGTCGGCGTCGACACGGGCGACTTCGAAACCGTGCTGGCGATCTTCCAGCTCAATGCCGGCGTCGACGGCCCCGCCAAGGCGTTCGCCTTGCCGGCGATCGCCCAGAGCGACATGGAAGGCATGCTGGGCATCGGCTTTTCCCATCACCAGAAACTGGTGGTGATCGACGATGAGCGCGCGTTTGTCGGCGGCATCGACCTTGCCTATGGCCGCCGCGACAATGGCAAGTTTGCCCTCAGCCATGGCACGCGCAAGGGCAACGAGGTGTACAACACTTGCATCCCGGCCATCGACCAGATGAATAACGAAGCGCAAACGGCCTACCTGACGCGCGCCGAACTGCTGGCCGGCTGCATCGGCGGAAAAGTCGGTGGCGCGGCCACGTTCGCCACCTCGGCCATGGCCACGCCGGTCGCCGTCGTGCTTGACGTGGTGCAGGACGCCAAGGACGGCATCGCGCGGATATCGAAGAATATGTCCGCAAAATGGCAGGCGATCGACCTGATGCCCGACTTTATCGGCAAGCTGCAAGACATACCGATCGATGTCGCACAGGATATATCGCGCTGGGCTTACGGCCAGCTCGACAAAGGTTTGCGCGACAAGGTCGATGGCGTGCGCACCACGGGCAGCGCGCATGTGATCGACGGCGGCACGGCGCTGATGTCGTGGCTGAATGCCGGCTCGCTGAACAAGCTGCCGCCCGAATTGCGCAGCGGTACGGTCAAGCTGATCGAGACCTTCGTGATCGGCGTCCTCACTTATCTGTCGACCTTGGCCGACGCGCGTCCCACGCGCTATGAAAACCTGAAAAAGCTGCGCAAGATCATGCCGACCGGGGCCAAGACCTTCGCCGCCACGCAGCCGCGCATGCCATGGCACGACGTGCATGCGGCCATCGTCGGGCCGTCGGTAAGCGACTTGAGCCGCAATTTCATCGAGCGCTGGAATGGCATTGCCCAGCGCTATGAAAAATCGTACCAGGCCAGCATGCCGCCTGCGCTGATCAAGATGTTCCAGGCACTGGGCATGTCCGGCACGCCCAGATTGATATTGCAGCGCATCGCCGCCGCGCCGCCGCCGAATACGCATGCGCAGCCGGGCGACGCCTGGGTGCAAGTGTTGCGCAGCGCGCCGATGAAGCTGCTCAATGACGAGCGGGCCGCGCATGCGCGCGGTAGTAAACGTTCGGCCAGTCCGGAGTGGCCGCAGAACAATTGCCTCAAGGCGATGTTGACGGCGATTAATGGGGCGCAGAAATTCATCTATATCGAGGGCCAGTTTTTCCAATCGGAATATGGCGACGATGCGAGCAAGACCAGGCCGCTGTCCGGTCCCATGGCGGCGCTGCTCGATATCAGCAAGTCGCCGGCCTATGAAAAGTACGCGCGGCAGCTCGGCGTGTACGGCGTGCCGCCGGCGGAGATGATCGACAAGTTGATCTGGTCGCAGATCGACGATGTCAGGGCCGACATTACCGGTGGCGGCAGCGATTTCATGGCCGATCTGTTCAATGTGATGAGCAACTATGCCGATATTACCTCGACGCGCATGATGGGCAAGGAAGAGTCGGGCATCCTCAATCCTATCGGCTTGGCATTGTCGCAGCGCATCGAGCGCGCCATCAACGATGGCTTGCCCTTCCATGTCTACATGGTGCTGCCGGTACACCCTGAAGGCACGCTCGACACCCTCAATATCATGACGCAGCTGCATTTGACGATGCAGTCGCTGGTGTTTGGCAAGGATAGCCTGGTCAACCGGATCCGGCGTGCCATCCTCGTGCGGGATTTGCGCAAGAGCAAAAAACTCGGAGCGGAAGAGGCCAGGAAAACCGTTGCCGGCTACGCGCCGGACCGGCTGGCCGAACTGGCCGGCGACAAGTGGACCAGCTACCTGACCTTGCTCAACCTGCGTTCATGGGAAACCTTGGACAAGCGTCACGTGACGGAGCAGATTTATGTGCACTCCAAATTGCTGATCGCCGACGACCGGGTGGCGATCCTGGGCAGCGCCAATATCAACGACCGCAGCCAGCTGGGCGGGCGCGATTCGGAACTGGCGGTCGTCGTCAGGGATGACAACCAGACCGATGTCGAGCTCGATGGTGTCGATAGCGACAAGGTCAGCGTCAACGTGCATGACTTGCGGGTGCGCCTGTGGAAAAAACTGTTCGGCCTGACCGATGGCGCCACCCCGGCCAAGGACCTGATCAAGCACCTGTTGCGTCCGGCGGCCCCGGACACTTGGGAGGCGATTCAAAAAGTGGCGCTTGCCAATGCGGAAGCGTATGCCAAGGCCTTCGCTTTCCTGGCGCGGCCAAGCGGCAAGCCCAGCTCGATATGGCCCACCTGGAATGCCAGGACGCGCAGTCTGGAACACCACATGC
This sequence comes from Janthinobacterium sp. NKUCC08_JDC, assembly GCF_019345575.1. Taxonomy (NCBI): domain Bacteria; kingdom Pseudomonadati; phylum Pseudomonadota; class Betaproteobacteria; order Burkholderiales; family Oxalobacteraceae; genus Janthinobacterium; species Janthinobacterium sp. NKUCC08_JDC. The sequence continues at coordinate 519,737 of NZ_JAHKQW010000003.1, forward strand.
CGTTCCACGAGCGCTTCTGGCGCGATGCCGATATCTTGCGCGACAAATCGCATTCCTGGGAGGCGCAAACGCGCGCGCCCGAATCGGCTCCCGTGGGCGTGCAGGGTTTTATCGTGGCCTTGCCGGTCACCTGGACGGCAGGCGAAAACAATATATCTGGCATGAATCTGACCCTGCTGGCCCATCAGGAGAAGAAACGGCTGCACGATGTCGACCATCCACTGCCGCAAGAAACCTACGCCCACGTTGAATCAGGCAAACGCCCGCCAACCGGCCAGAGCGAAAGCGCGGCCTGAAGAATAGTGTATTTTTTGATTGCTGCCCATGATGATAGTTCGTTTTCCGCGTAGTGCCGTACGCCATCTCGCCGCTCTCCTGCTGTGTGCAGGCGCGCATGGCGACGGCATGGGCGCTGAGCAGGCCGATCCGGCGGCGCCGTCGCGCAAGCCCACGGCGCAGGAACTGATGCAAGCGACCGCATCCGGTTACGTGACGCCGGCCGGCACGGCGCGCGAATGCCTGGGGCGGCTGGTGTTCGACGTGCATGCGCCGGTGCAATGGCCGACCCGCTACAAGGACGCTTCCGACACGGGTATCTTTTACCGCTCTTTCAGCGAGGAAGTATTTCACCAAGGTGATGAGATACAGGTTGGAAATGTCCGCATCGGCGTGCTGGGGCCGCTAGGCAAGGAAGACCTGGCTGCCTTGCGGGAAGCCATGCCGCAAGCGAGGATCGACAGGCTGCAGGCGCTGCTCAAGGACGATGAGGCGGAACTGGCCCAATTGAAAGGCCAGCCCGCCAACGCCAGGACCCGCCAGGCGAGTTATCTGGCGCAGAAGTCGGTCACCGGCAGGCAGGCGCAGATCAAGGAACTGCAGAGCAACTACCAGGCATTTGATTCCGGCCTGCCCGGCAGTGAAGGCTACCGCAGCAGCGAAGGTTCGGGAACGGTCAACCCAATGCGCTACTCCATCTATCGCAGCCACCTGAAGCGCGGCGATTATGTCTACGTGTTTGAGTCCACGCAAGAAATACGCGACAAGGATAGCGAGGCAGCGCATGGCCAGCAGTTCATCCGCTTCCTGAAAAGCTTCCGCCCGCGCGCCGCCAACGAAGTGCCGAAGGACTTGGGCCTGTGCATTCCGCATGGCTTTATCGCTGACGATGGCAAGACGGTCAGCGCTATCAAGCAGTCCTTGCGCTGGCCCGACGCGCCCGGCGTGTTGTATACGATCAGCACCGGCAATGTCGATCCGCGCGCCTTGAAAGTGCCGCTGGTCCAGGCGGCCGCCACCGGCGGCATCGGCAAGTTCGGCAGCCGCGGCGAGCAGGAAGCCCAGCCTTTCATTGTCGAACGCATCGCGCCCCGTAGCGCCCGCATCGGCGCGCTGACGGCGCAGCAGGGCGGCGTGGCGCTGAAAGTGAGCCTGCCCGGCAGCACGCCGTTTGAAACCTATACGGTATTTACCGGTTACGCGGGATGGCTGGGTACGGCAGTGCTGCCCTACATCCTGATCGAACTTAACAGCCGCAGCATGGAGCAGGCGCCGGAACTGACGCAGAATCCGCCGCCGTTCAAGACCAGCTACGCGCGCCTGGAAACCTTGTTGAAGAGTACACATTTGCGGCCTACGGAACCGGCCATGCCGGAACTGCGCGGTCTTAACGGCTCGCAATGATTGCCGCAGTCCGGATTTCAATCGAAACACTCTTGCTATAACGAAATTTCTAGGGTGTAATGGCTTTGATAAAAGTGCTTATTTACTAATTTTATGCGGTAAGCCGCGTGATGGAGTTCCGGATGTCCATGTCCTCGCCCGCCAGTTTCACGCAAGCCAGCAGATTGTTACAGCTGACCACGCCCCTCGGCGCTGACCGCCTGCTGGCCGAATGCGTGCGCGGCGAGGAGGGCTTGAGCACGGGCTTCGTGTTCCAGATCGCGGCCCTGTCGACGGACGCCGCCATTTCCTTGCGTACCTTGATCGGCCAGCCGGCCCTGCTGCAATTGCTGACCGCGACCAGCGCCGACGCGCTGCGCCCGTTCCACGGCCACATCACCGCCGTCGAGCTGGTTGGCGCGAACGGCGGCATGGCGCGCTATCAGTTGACATTGGAACCGTGGAGCACGTTTCTTGCCCACGGCCGCGACAGCCGCGTGTTCCAGGACATGACGGTATTCGACATCCTCGACGCGCTGTTTGCCGCTTATCAGGCGCAAGGCAAGCTGGCGCCGGCCTGGCGTTTCGATATTCTCGACCGAGCGGCATACCCGAAACGCAGCCTGAGCACCCAATACCAGGAAAGCGACTGGGCCTACGCGCAGCGCCTGATGCACGAGGAAGGCCTGTTTTATTACTATGAACACAGCGGCGATCCGGGCAGCCCCAGCCTGGGCAGCCACTGCCTGGTGATCGCGGACCATAACGGCGCGTTCAAGCCGAATGCCCAGAGCAGCATCGATTTCACGCAGCCGGGTGCCGTGATGAAGGTCGACAGCATCGACCGCTGGCGCACCGAATTGCGCCAGCAGACCAATGCCATCGCCATCGGCAGCTGGGATTACCGCTCGCTCGACCAGCGTGTCGCCAGCGCGACGGGTGAGGCGCAGCAGGTGGAGCTGCTCAGCCGCGACGCGCCCGGGGCCTATGCCTACGCCTCGCGTGAGCAGGGCCAGCGTATCGCGCGCAACCAGTTGCAGGCGCTTGAAGCGGGCAAGGAAGTCCATGTGGCGGCCGGTACCGTGCGTACCTTGTCGCCGGGCACCACGTTCAGCTTGCAGGGACAGCCGGTGTTCGACCAGGGTAGCGACGACGCACGCAACTTCCTGGTCGTGCGCACGGTGCACCTGATGCACAACAACCTGAGCGCGGATCTGCAATCGTCCGTTGTGCAAACGCTCAAGACGGGCCTGCTCGATGCCGCCATCCGCAAGGAGCAAGCGGGCAGCCTGCACCGCATGCCGGCGCTGCTGGGCGCCATTGCCGAGCGGCCCCTGTACCGCAACCGCATCGATGCCATCCGCAGCAACATTCCTTATCGCGCCAGCGGCAAGGATCAGCATGGCCGGCTGCTGCATCCGCGCCCGACCGTGCATGGCCAGCAGACGGCCGTCGTGGTGGGCCCGGCTGGCGCCGCGATTCACACCGACCGCGACCACCGCATCAAGGTGCAATTTCACTGGCAGCGCGGCGTCACGAGCCACAGCCGCCTCGACCATCCGCAAGGCGGCAAGCATACTGGTGCGCCTGGCGATGACAGTGCCGGCACCTGGGTGCGCGTGGCCTCCACCATGGCGCCGGTGGCGGGCGCCAACTGGGGCGGCCATGCCTTGCCGCGCATTGGCCAGGAAGTATTGATTGATTTCCTGGAAGGCAATATCGACCGGCCACTCGTGATCGGTGCCGTCTACAACGGCCAGGGCACGGCCGATGCCCAGAATAATCGCGTGTCCCATGGCGCCGGGCCCGCCACCGGCAATGCACCGGCCTGGTTTCCCGGTGAGGCGGGCGCGCATGCTCATCCGGCCGCGTTGTCCGGCATCAAGAGCCAAGCCATGCAGGCCAGCCAGCAGGGCGGCGCGGCGTACAGCCAGCTCGTGTTCGACGACAGTCCGGGTCAGCCGCGCGTGGCCCTGCAGCGCCATGCCGGCGCGCACCAGGGTACTGCCGAGCTGAATCTCGGGCACTTGCGCCATCAGACGGACAACCAGCGGCTGGCCGCCGCCGGCTTCGGCGCCGAACTGAAAACCGAGCACAGCGCCGCGCTGCGTGCGGGGCAGGGGCTGCTGCTGTCGACCGACGGGCGTACCAACGCCAGCGGCACGCAGATGGATACGAAGGAAGCCACTGCCCAGATCGAACAGAGCCTGGCCTTGCTGACTTCGCTTGCCGAGACGGCGCAAAAGCACAAGGCTGTGTTGGGCGGTGGGCAAGGCCAGGCCGAAACGGCGCCCGATACGCTGCCCGCATTGAAACAATTGGCGAACAGCATCGACATGCTCAAGGGCACGACGGGCACGGGCGACGGCCAGGCAACGGCCTACGGGGCGCCCCAGTTGCAATTGTCCAGTCCGGCCGGCATCGCCGCCACCACGCCGCTCAATGCGCTTTTCGCCGCCGGCAATACGAGCAGCATCGCGGCAGGGCAGGACATCAATTTCGGCGCGCAAGGCAACCATTTTCATGCGATCAGTTCCGGCATCAGCCTGTTCACCTATGGCAAGGCCAGCAAGGCAGACAAACCCAACCAGGAAACCGGCATCCGCCTGCACGCCGCCAGCGGCAAGGTCAGCAGCCAGAGCCAGTCCGATGAAACAAAATTAACCGCAGACAAGGCCGTGACCGTGGCCAGCGTCAGTAAAAGCGTCAATATCAGCGGCAAGCAGCATGTGCTGATGACAGTGCAGGGCGCCTATATCAAGCTCGAGGGCGGCAATATCGAAATCCATGGACCCGGCAAGATGGAATTCAAGGCCGGCATGAAGGAGTTCACGGGGCCGGCCAGCGCCAGTCCTGTACCCCTGGCCTTGCCGATGGGACAATTGAAAGGCTGCGCGCTGAAACTTCTCGATGCCACGATGGCGGGAGCGGCCAGTGTCAAACGATAATTCACCGTCGCCAACTGTATCGGCGGCACGCGCCGATGAAGTGCTCTACAACGCGGCCCGCGACTATGACAGGACCGTCGTCCTGATCGACCAGTTCATCGACAATCCCCTGCGCGAGGCGATCGAAGCCCTGTCGCCGCCTGCGGCCAGCGTGCTGCTCGATGACCCGATCTTCGAGGATGACTTGCAACGCGCGCCGATGCTGCTCGAACTGTCAAACCGCCGGCCAGAGCACTACGCGCTGGTCGAACAGAGCCTGAAGCTGGCGCTGGAGCAGCAAGCCGAAGCGGGCGCGGTACCCCGGATCTGTGCCTGGCTGTTTGGCCAGGCGACCCTGGAGCGCTTGCGCAGCGCCATGCTGGCGCGCCTGAATGTGCGCTATCCGTCCGGCGACGCCGTCTACCTGCGCTATTTTGACCCGCGCGTCATGCCGCATCTGGCAAGAGTGTTGCCGCCTTCTACCGCAGCAGGCGTGCCTGGGCGCAGCAGTTTTTCCGATCTGCTCGGTCCTGTTGAAAAATGGTGCCAGCTCGACCGCGATGGGCAGCTGATCCAGCATGGCCATGCGCAGCCGGTATCGGCGCTGCAAGACATTCCCCTGCGTATCGATGAGCCAACCATGCAGGCGATGGAGCGCATCGAGCAGATCAACCTGGTGGTGCGCATCCTGCGCGCAAGGCAAACGGCAATCGGGCCTGGCATCGATGCGCAAATCGACCACCATCTTGTCCACAGCGCAAGTGCGGGCCTGGAGCAGGCTGACGATCAGATCGCCTATGCCTGGCGCGCCGTTGAATACGGCCAGGCCTTCACCTTGCACCCCGCCCTCGGGGAACTGATGCGGATGGCAGCGACGCAAGGCTTGCCGCTGGACATAGTATTGAAAGCCCGTCTGCATTCCCTGGACTGATGCCCAGCTGGATGGCCGCGTGCCGCACACCTAACAGGAAGAGCGATGAAAGACTGTAAATTCTGCGATAAAAACGGCTTGTTCATCTTGCCCTTGCGCTATGCGGCAGTGGTGGGCGAGGGGGCGGCCGGCAGCGTGCCCGCGCTGCCAGGCAAGCTGGGCGACAAGGTCAAGCACATCAAACTGGAAAACGCCAGCTATGCGCCGCGCCTGCTGCGCTCCGGCTTCCTGTACGTGCTGATCAAGCGGTCGGGATTGCTGTATTGGGAGGGCTATTTTGCCGACGACGACGCCTTTCTGTCGAAGTTCCCCGTCGATACACCGCCCTCGGCGGCCGTGACTTTCTCCTGCGACCGCACCACCTGCGGCATCAATGCCAGCCTGATCGCGATCGACAAGATCGAGTTTGTCGAAAAAATTTATCTGCTGTTTACGCCGACTGCCATGACGACAGATCGGCTGGACGCCTATGCGGCCAATGCCGACGCCAGGGTTGGAACTGGACAGATGCAGGTATTCCTGCCGAAGGAATGGGCGGCAGGCAGTACCGAACAGCCGCACAGCCTGAAGCCAGAAGAGCTGGGCAAATACGTGCCGGAATCGATACTGGCCAGGCAGTACCAAAATGCCAGCAAAAGCCAGCTGGGCAAGAATATCATGGGGCAATTGTACCGGGGGACTGCCGATGCGTTTCGCGGCATGTCCAACATGCCCTCGGCGACGCCGGGCGGGCGAATTGGAAAATTGGAAGAAAAGATGGTGGCTGGCAAAGCCGCCGCTTTTGTCGTGTTCGATCCCATTGGCATTACGCAGGAATTGAATGATTATCGCAATGCTGCCATGCAACCGCTGGAAGATTTCCTGAAGCGTGAAGACAAGGACAAGATCAGCAATCAGCGCAAATTGGAGGTCATGGTTGCGATCGAGGACGTCAAGGATGCCGCCATCAAATACGGAGTAGAAATCCGCAAGAAAAACCTTGCCGACCTCGATGCGATCCGCTTGCCGAATCTCGATCAGGATAATGCGCAGATGCTGCGGAAACTGAACCGCGTCAAGGAAGCGGAAATTATCGAGGAGCGCATCAGGAAAAATGAAGAAGCGCGTGAGAGTCGGCGCGAGCATATTTTGGCGACCAGCGAGCAAAACGAGCGAGAGAAATTCACCGGCAAATATGAATCATTGATATCGGTCGATGAGATCGATTTGCTCAAGAAAACGCTGGAGAACTTGTCCAACAAAGCTGATGTGGAAACGAAAAAGAGAAATGCGAACCATCTCAAGTGGGTCACCTCTGCGGAACTGGTCGATGCTTTCGACTCCTACGACGAGCAGAACCTGGGCAGTGGTTTTTGCTTCACCCTCGAACATTCCTTGTGCACGTTCGGCATGTTTGCCCATAAAGACAATTTGCCCATTCTGAAAAGTTGGATGGATGTGAAAGCGGTGGAGCGTAAAAACTTGTACATGCGCGCAAATTTCTACAATTTCAAATCGCTGTACGACGAAGCAAAAAAAGCTTTTCAGGAAGCAAAAGACCAGGTCGAGGCGGCTGGTGATATTTCAAAGGTGCAAGGTGCACCTTGGTTGAAAGCTTGCAAGGGACTGGTCGATTCCTTCAAGAAGATCGATTCCGCCTGGGATGAGTGGTTGCGAGATAAAAACATCATCGATATCCATACCGGCAAAACCAAGCCGGACCCGGCCAATAGAATACACAGCCTTTCCAAATATCATCGTAGCGTGGAGGGCATGGTCTACGCACGGATATCGGAATGGACCCAGGCCATGTCCAGCAAGAGCAGCCGGCTGGACAAGGCAATTTCCAGCGTCGTCGGTGCATTGCTTTACTCCAAACTCGCTGATCTGGCCGAGAAAATTGGCTTCGAAGAGTTGATGAATCCGCTGAAGGACAAGATCGCCGGGGAACTGAAGGAAAAGGCGAAAAAGTATGCCGATACCCTGAGGACAGAAAGCGAGAAAAACAAGCTGGAACAGGGCATCGACAGGAAAGCAGCACGCATGGCGCGCGCGGAAGCGACCAAAATTGCCCAGGCTGATGCGGCAAAGGTGGAAGGGAGCATCGAAAAGCTGATCGAGGATGAACAGCTAAAAGTCAAAAACAAGATCAAGCTGGCGCTGGACGATATCGACAAGGGAAAACGGCCCGAAACCAACAATTTTCGTCATGCCCGGATCGGTGTTGTTTTGATGTCGATCGAAGGTATTTCCTTGACGACCAAACTCCCGCATTTTGCGGATTCCCCACGCATCAAGGCGGAAATTACGGCGTCTATCCTCTCGCTGAGCAGCATGTCATTCGATCTCGTCTATGCGGTGGCAAAATCAATCAGGGAAATTAGCCCTTACAAAAATATTGTAGGTATTAAAGATGCTGCGGATGTGATCCGCGGTGGGCTGAAAATGACGGCAGGAACACTCGGAGCCAGTGCTGGTGCGATTGCATCTTGCCTTGACATGCTTTCTGCTTTTGATGAATACAACAAAGAGCGTGTGAACTGGATTCTGTTTGGGATTTACACGGGACGTGCGATTATGGGCCTGTTCAATACTGGCCTGGGCCTGATCGCTGCATTCTCTTACGCGGCACCACTGCTTTGGCGAATGGCCGGTTCCACTCTCATGAGTAATTCGGTGCTGGCGCTGAGAATGACGCATTTCTTTGCTGAATCGGCAACCCTGGCAGCCAGACTGGGGCTGGAACGTACCCTGTGGTTGATCAGACTTGCACGTTTTAATCTCATCGGCGTAGCCGTTACGGTGGTCGAGGTTGGATATCGTGTGTGGATCATGGATGACGCTTTGGAGAATTGGTTTCAAGCCTGCACTTTCAGAAAGAGCAGGGGGTGGTTCAGTGAAAAACCTTATGACACGGTCGAGAAGGAACTGCTGGAACTGCAAAAGGCGTTCAAGGCAATTCAATCCTAAATAGCTGGAGTTGATTAATGAGTAACAACAGATTTTCTGACGAAGTTTTGTTCAGTGTAGAGGGTGTATTGACGGAGCTGCATATATCGGCAACGACCGTTAATTTATTGAAAGAAATTGAGACCAAGCTGGCGGGGAAAAACCTTGCAGGCGGGCTTGCCGCCGCCGCCAATGGCATGTATGGCGCCTTGGCCAACTCCGCCATGTTGAGCTTGTACGATGGCGAAGACATGTTTAATTTTGCCGCCCTGGTCAACGGTAAGGTGGTGTGTGGCGTCTTCGACAAGGCCAACAAACTCAAGAATGGTGATGTCGTGAAACTCGTGGTGTCGGAACGAGGAGAGGTGCTGCACGTGCACAGCTTGCTGCGCATCGAGGACAGCCTGTTGTTGATGCCCTTGAACGTCTACTGTGGAGAACGGGCTTTTTTCAAAGGCTGCATGAGAGTGGCATGGCGGTTTACCTTGTTCGCCTGGCTGGTCATGTTTGCCGGCTTTTTTTACAGCGTCGACATTTCAATGGATGATCTGGTAAAGCCGTTGATAGCAAGTAGCATCATGCTCCTGCTGCCTGTGTTGATCCTGTTTCCATTTGAATACTGGACCTACAAGTCCATGCGCTATTACTCCCTATATGCATCAGCCATATTCACCGCCTATGGTTTCCCCTTGCCGGACGATCTGGATATTCGCAGTGGCATGATTTTATATAAGGACGCAGCTTATGGTTTTGGCGCGATCAATTGTGAAATTGCCCTTCAAAAGCATCGAGATAAATACAAGTTGAATCATGCCTGACTTCCCATTGACGAAAAATTAGATAAATTTAATGGGTGATAAAAATTTCTTCGAAGAGATTTCAAGTGAGTGGTATTTTATTCTGGAAGGGGAAATCACAGAGTTTCAGACTGCTGCAACAACTATAAACTTACTCAGGAAAATAGAAAAAAATATTGAGGAGAAAAACCTTGCAGGTGGCGTCGCAGCGGCCATCAATGGCATGCCTGGAACATTGGCAACTTCAGCCATGATAAGTTGTTACGATGGCGAAGATATGCATAATTTTGCCGGGCTGGTCAATGGCGAAGTAGTCTGTGGTGTTTTTGATGATGCGGACAAGATCAGGGATGGCGATGTCGTCAAATTGGTCGTGGCAAGAAGGGGTGATGTCCTGCACGTACACAGCCTTCTTCGTATAGAGGATAGCCTCTTATTGATGCCTCTGAATGCTTATTGCGGAGAACGCGCTTTTTTATGGAATTGCATGAGATTTGCAAGAAACATGACGTTATTTGTTTGGGTTGTTTTATTTTCTGGTTTTTTTTTATTGATCGATGTATCAATGGAAAAGAAAGAAAATTTAATTACAGCATTTGGCGCAATATTGTTGATACCTCCGTTGTTTTGTTTTCCTTTCGAATACTGGACATATAAGAGTATGCGTGGTTATTCAGTCTACGCTGAGAAAATTTTCCTCGCTTATGGTTTCCCAAAGCCAGATGTATTTGATGCTCGCAGAGGGATTACTTTTTTCGAAAATAATGGAAATGGATTTTTTGCGACGAATTGTGAGCTGGCTCTGAAAAAACACAGGTTGAAGCACAAGATTCCACCTGCTTGATAAATATGTAACTTTATGAAAAGAAGAGGGGGCTAGCGAATAGTTGTTTGATTCTGGTGAAAAAAACGATGGAGTTACATAAAGCATTAAAGGTGGCTCAAGCAGAACTGTTAGGAAGCGCATCATGGCCGAAGAGAATATTGAAAAAACATCTTCCGAAGGGGATTTTTTTACAGTGGAAGGAAAGCTCACGGAATTCCATATGGCTGCAACAAATGTGAATTTACTTGATGAAATCGAAAGCAGCTTTGTGGAAAAAAATTTGGCAGGTGGCGTTGCCGCCCTCATCAACGGCATGCCAGGGGCATTGGCAAATGCCGCCATGCTGAGTTTTTACGATGGCGAAGATATGTACAATTTTGCCGGAATGGTCAACGGAAAAGTAGTGTGTGGTGTTTTTAGAGACGCTGATAAAATCAAGGATGGCGATATCGTAAAATTGGTGGTGACACAGAGAAATGACGTGCTGTACGTGCACAGTTTGCTCCGTATTGACGATAGTTTGTTGCTGATGCCATTGAATACCTATTGCGGAAAGCGAGCTTTTTTCTGGAGTTGCATGAAGTTTGCGCGGAATATGATACTGTTTATGTGGATTATGGCTTTTGCTGCCTTTTTTTCATATGTTGATATATCAGTTGAAAAAAAAGAATATTTAATTGTGGCATGTGGAATTATATTCCTGGCTCCTTTAGTTTTTTGGTTTCCTTTCGAATATTGGAGCTTCAGAACCATGCGTGATTATTCGATATGTGCGACAGAAATTTTCGCTGCCCATGGTTTTCCAAGACCTAGTGACTTTGATATGCGAATGGGTGCTACTTTATTTAAAAATCAAAGCCATGGCTTTATTGGATATAGTTGTGAGTTGGCTTTGAAGAAACACCGGTTGAAATATAATATTCAATCTTCCTGATAATTTTTTTTAATTTTGAAGTTCGATCTCAGTTACTCCCTGCGCGGAATTGATGGGTTATTGGAAATATATTATTGGTATCAATGGAAAAAAGAAAATTTAATTACAGCATTTGGCGCGATATTGTTGATGCCTCCGCTGTTTTGTTTTCCTTTCTAATGCTGGACATATAAGAGCATACGTGATTATTCTGTATGCGCTGAGAAAATTTTCCTCGCTTATGGTTTCCCAAAGTCAGATGTATTTGATGCTCGCAAAGGGATTACTTTTTTCGAAAATAATGGAAATGTATTTTTTGCAACGAATTGTGAGCTGGCTCTGAAAAAACACAGGTTGAAGCACAAGATTCCATCTGCCTGATAAATATGCGACTTGAGGAAAAGAAGTGGGAGCTAGCGAATAGCTGTTTGATTCTGGTGAAAAAATTGATGGAGCTGCATAAGGCATTAAAGGCGGTTCAAGCATAATTGTTAGGAAGCGAATCATGGCCGAAGAGAATATTGAAAATACATCTTCCGAAGGGGATTTTTTTACAGTGGAGGGAAAGCTCACGGAATTCCATATGGCTGCAACAAATGTGAATTTACTTGATGAAATCGAAAGCAGCTTTGTGGAAAAAAATCTGGCTGGTGGCGTTGCAGCCGTGATCAACGGCATGCCAGGAGCCTTGACAAATGCCGCCATGCTGAGTTTTTACGATGGCGAAGATATGTACAATTTTGCCGGAATGGTCAATGGAAAAGTAGTGTGTGGCGTTTTTAGAGACGCTGACAAGATCAAGGATGGCGATATCGTCAAATTGGTGGTGACACAGAAAGAGGATGTGCTGTACGTACACAGTTTGCTGCGCATCGACGATAGCTTTTTTATGATGCCATTGAATGCTTATTGCGGAGAGCGTGCTTTTTTCTGGAGTTGCATGAAATTTGCAAGGAACATGACATTAGCTGTTTGGATAATTCTTTCACTTATGCTTCTTTTATCTATCGATGTATCGTTAGAAAAAAAAGAGCATTTAATTACGATGTTTGGCATCATATTTCTGATGCCGCTAATTTTTTGTTTTCCTTTTGAGTATTGGAGCTTTAGAACCATGCGTGACTATGCGGTCTATGCGACAGAAATTTTCGCTGCCCATGGTTTTCCAAGGCCAAATGACTTTGATATACGCGAAGGTGCTACTTTATTCAAGGATCACAGCTATGGTTTTATTGGGTATAGTTGTGAATTGGCATTGAAGAAGCATAGGTCGAAATACAAAATTCAGTCTGCTTGATAATTTCCATAATAAATTTCCCATTCAGAAAATATCTGGCTTGGCAGTGATCGTCCAGGCTGCTGCAGGCGCGCCAGGTGCTGTTCCAGCGTACAGGCAGCGACAAGTGACGGAGATCTTGTCGCAGGCTTCAGCATGATCTTGGGTGCTCAAGACGATATCTTTGATTACTAGTGGTAATTGGATAGATGAAAAGTAGTTACCAAAGAGGTAAAGTTCTCAAGAAATAAATAAAGTTGCCCGGTAGAAATAATTAATTTATAATTTCCTTACGTAAATAATTATTTAAGGCAACATATGCACCTGCGCTTGACGCCATGGTGCGGTGTATTTTTGTTTAGCAGCACCCTGTGTGCCGCCGTGTCCGCGCAGACCCGTCCCGAAATCGCGCCGCCCCTTCCCACCACGCCTGGCAGCAGCCAGCGCGACGATGCCAGCCAAGAATTGATACGCCAGCAAGAGCGCGAGCGCGTCCTGCGCCAGCAGCAGGAACGCAATCCCGACGTGCGCCTGCTCGAGGCGCCTGCCGCGGTGTCCGCAAACCGCTTGCCGACGGGCGAATCGCCGTGTTTTACGATTGACCATCTTGTGTTGCGGGGCGAGGATGCGGCGCAGTTCAAGTGGGCATTGAACGCCACCAACCGCGACGACCTGGGCGCGCTGGATTCTCCGCTGGGCCGTTGCCTGGGCACGCAGGCCATCAATGTACTGATGGGCCGCATGCAGAACGCCATCATCGCGCGCGGCTACGTCACCACGCGCGTGCTGGCCGAGCCGCAGGACTTGAGCAAGGGTAGTTTGGCCTTGAGCGTGATACCGGGGCGTATCCGCCAGATCGGTTTTGCGCCCGGCACGAATCCCCGGGCCACTTGGTGGAATGCCGTGCCGGCGCGGCCCGGCGACTTGCTCAACGTGCGCGATACGGAGCAGGCGCTGGAGAACTTCAAGCGCGTGCCGACGGCCGAGGCCGATATCCAGATCATGCCGGCCGAGGGCGGCAACGCCAAGCCGGGCGAGAGCGACCTGCAGATCCAGTGGAAGCAGGGCTTGCCGTTTCGGCTGGCGCTGGGCCTCGATGATGGCGGTTCGCGCTCGACAGGCAAGCTGCAGGGCAGCGTGACCCTGTCGTACGACCACTGGTTGACCCTGAACGACCTGTTTTACCTGAGCCTGAACCAGAACGTCGACGGCGACCGCAACGGCCCGCGCGGCACGGGCGGCATGGTGGCCCACTATTCGATTCCCTACGCCTACTGGCTGTTGGCCTTCACGGCCAGCGACAGCCATTACCACCAGTCCGTGGCCGGCATCAATCAAGACTACAACTACAGCGGCGCCAGCCAGAACAAGGAAGTGAAACTCTCGCGCCTGGTGTACCGCGACGCGTCGCGCAAGACGACGGTGTCCCTGCGCGGCTGGCAACGCGCCGCGCAGAATTTCATCGACGACACGGAAGTGGAAGTGCAGCGCCGCCGCATGGCGGGCTGGGAACTGGGTATCGGTCATCGCGAATTCATGGGACAGGCCACCTTGGACTTGAACCTGCAATACCGGCGCGGCACGGGCGCGATGCATGCGATGGCGGCGCCCGAGGAAGCATTTGGCGAGGGCACGTCGCGTTTCAAACTCGTCCTGGCCGACGCGGCCCTGTCGGCGCCGTTCAAGCTGGCTGGCCAGCCGCTGCGCTACGCGGGCAGCTGGCGCATGCAGCACAACCGCACGCCGCTGGTGCCGCAAGACCGCTTTGCCATCGGCGGGCGCTACACGGTACGTGGCTACGACGGCGAAAGCAGCTTGTCCGCCGAGCGCGGCTGGCTGCTGCGCAATGAGCTCGGCGTGCCGCTGGGCAGCAGCGGCCAGGAAGCGTATGCCGGGCTGGACCACGGCGAAGTGTCGGGGCCATCCGCCGAATGGCTGATTGCGCGGCGCCTGACGGGCGGCTTCGTCGGTTTGCGCGGCCAGTGGCTGGGCGTGCAGTACGACGCCTTTGTCGGCTGGCCCGTGCGCAAACCCGAGCTGTTCCGTACGGCCAGCCATACGGCCGGCTTCAGCCTGAACGCCAGTTACTAAGACGCCGCCATCGATCAGTTGTCATCTCCCTTTATCGCATCATTTAATTGTCATTAGGACATTTCATGAACAAGAACCTGTACCGCATCATCTTCAATAAACGCCGTGGCCAACTGATGGTCGTCGCCGAAAATGCCTCGTCGCAAGGCAAGGCGGCCAAGGGCGAAGGCGGCCTGGATAGCGGCGTATTTGAGGGTGATGGCGGTGGCGGGCTAAGTTTAAGTGTGAATGGCCGCTTGCGGCCGCTGGCCTTGGCGATATTTGGCGCGCTGGGCATGGTGGCCTTTGTAGCCGGTCCGGCCATGGGGCAGATCGTGGCCGACCCGAACGCGCCGGGCCGCCAGCGTCCGACGGTGGTGCAAAGCGCCAATGGCGTGACCCAGGTGAATATCCAGACGCCGAGCGCGGCGGGTGTCTCGCGCAATACCTACAGCCAGTTCGACGTGACGGCGAATGGCGCCATCCTCAACAACAGCCGCGGCAATGTGCAGACGCAGACGGGCGGCTGGGTGCAGGGCAACCCGTGGCTGGCGGGCGGCAGCGCGCGCGTCATCCTCAACGAGGTCAACTCGGCAAATCCGAGCCAGTTGCGCGGCTATGTGGAAGTGGCGGGCCAGCGCGCCGAAGTCGTCATCGCCAATCCGGCTGGCGTGGCCATCGATGGCGGCGGTTTTATCAATGCCAGCCGGGTCGTGCTGACGACGGGTACGCCGATGCTCAACGATGGCAGCCTGGACGGCTACATGGTGCAGCGCGGCGTGGTCACGATCAATGGTCGCGGCCTCGATACGTCGCTGAGCGACTATACGGCCATCCTGGCGCGCGCCGCGCAAATCAATGGCGGTATCTGGGCGCAGGAACTGAAAGTGGTGACAGGAACGAATCAGATCGATGCGGCGCATGGCTTGGCGGGCGCAGCGTCTGGCGTAGGTCCTGCACCAGCCTACGCGCTGGACGTGGCGCAGCTGGGCGGCATGTATGCGGGCAAGATTACCTTGATCGGCACGGAAGCGGGCCTGGGCGTACGCAACGCGGGCGTGCTGGCGGCGACGGCGGGCAACCTGGTGCTGCAATCGAACGGCTGGCTGAGCAACAGCGGCAACATCCAGTCCGCCGGCAGCGGCAGCCAGACCAGCATCGCCGTCACGGGCGACGTGGCCAACAGCGGTACCGTGTATGCGGGCGGCGACAGCCAGGTGCAGGCGCAGGGCAATATTGCGAACAGCGGCGTGATCGGCGCGCAGAACAATGTCGGCGTGCAAGCCACGGGCGCCGGATCGCGCATCGATGCGGGTGCTGGCTCCGTGCTGGCGGCCGGCTTGAATCTGGACAATACATTGACCGTCAGCGGCAAGCTGAGTGTTTCTGCTGGCGACACCATTGCCGCCCACGGTACGGTGGTGGCTGGCGGCGACAGCAGCTTGGCTGCCCGCCAACTGGACCTTGCTGGCGCGCAGGTTTCTGGCGCGAACGTCAGCCTGGGCGCCAGCGCCGGCGACCTCGACGCCAGCCGCGCGCAGGTCAGCGCGCGCGAACGCCTGCAGCTGGACGCGGCACGCACCGTGCGCAGCGATGCAGCGCAGCTGACGGGCCAGCAGTTGGGGCTGAATGCGCACGACTTGTCGAACGTGGGCGGCCAGATCACGCAACTCGGTTCGAGCGACTTGAGTATCCAATTGCCCGGCAGCCTGGACAACACGCGCGGCGTCATCGCCACGAATAGCCAGGCCTTGCGCCTGCAGGCCGCCAGCCTGAGCAACCAGGATGGACAGATCCAGCATGCGGGCACGGGTGCGCTGGAGATCGGCGCGGGACAAATCAACTTGCAGCGCGGCAGCATCATCAGCAACGGCGCGATGGCGCTGACGGGAGAACAGGTCGACCACCGCGACGCGCGCACGGTGGCGGGGCAGCTCAGTATCAATGCCGGCACCCTGGACAACCGGGGGGGCAGCCTGGCGCAGAGCGGCCAGGGGGCGACCGGCGTGCAGGTGCGCGGCGGGCTGGACAATCGCGGTGGTGCTCTGGAGAGCAACGGCACGATGACGGTACAGGCGGCCGGCGTGCAAAACCAGAAAGGCCGTATCGTCGCCAGCAGCGACCTGGCAGTGTCGACAGGCGTGCTGGACAACACGGAAGCGACCCTGGCCGCTGGCGGCAAGCTGCGCCTCGATAGTGGCGACGTCGACAATACGCGCGGCCAGATCCAGGCGCTGGCGGGCGATGCGGCCTTGACGGTCGCAAAGTTGAACAATACGGCCGGCAGCGTGTTTGCTGGTGGCAATCTTGTCACCGAGGCTGGCGAGGTACTGAACAGCGGCAACCTGTATGCGGCCGGCAGCCAGGCGCTGCAGGTGAACGGCGCCGTCAGCAACAGCGGCGTGATCGCTGCGCAGGGCGACAACCGCATCGACGCCAGCCGCATCGACAGCGTGGCCGGCAGCTTGCTGGGCGCCGGTATCCGCGCCGACGGCAGCCTGACTGGCAGCGGCCAGTTGCAACTGACAGCTGGGCAAGCGATCAGTGCGCATGGCCAGAACCTGGCCGCCGGCAAGACCAGCCTGCACGCTGCCGCCATTGACCTGAGCGGCAGCCAGACGGGCGGCGCGGCCATCGATTTGCACGCCGGCGCTGGCAATGTCGTCACCGATAACGCGCTGGTGACGACCACCGGCTTGCTGTCCGTAGCGGCAGCTGGCAGCGGACAGGCCCTGTCGAACGTGCGCGGCACCTTGAGCGCGGGCCAGTTGGATATCCAAACGGGATCGCTCGACAACCGCAGCGGCACCCTGATTCAGACGGGCAACGGCGACACTACTCTGCAAGGCAGCACCCTAGACAACACGGGCGGACGCATCGCCGTCAACAGCGCCAAGCTGGCGCTGCATGCCGACACGGTGCTTAACCGCGACGGCAGCATCGAACATGCGGGCACGGGCCGCCTGAGTATTGAGGCGGCGCGCTTCGATGACGAACGCGGCAAGGTGACGGGCAATGGTTTAGTTGATATCCAGGCGGAAACGATCGATCACCGCCATGCCATCACCTCCGGGCAGACCGTAACAGTGCAGGCCGGCCAGCTGGACAATAGCGACGGCACCCTGCAGCAGACGGGACCGGGACAGATGCGCGTGGACGTGGCGCAGACCCTGGACAATACGCGTGGCAACATCGCCAGCAATGGCGGCCTGCAAGTGCAGGCCGGCGTGCTGGACAACAGCAAGGGCCGCATTACATCCGCTGCCTCGGCGGATATTGCCAGCAAGGGGGCGCTGAACAATACCGATGGCGTGATGGCAGCGACTGCCGACTTGCATGTCGGTGGTGTGCATGTCGACAACACGCGCGGCGTATTGCAGGCGGAGAATGCACGCCTGGATGCGGCAACTTTGCTGAACCAGCAGGGCACGGTCAGCGCCGGCATGGACCTGACGGCGAAAGTGAGCGGCGATCTGAACAACGCGGGCCTGCTGTACGCGGGCCGCAACCAGCAATTGACGGTGGGCGGCTTGCTCAACAACACAGGTTCCATCGCGTCCGTCAACAACACCAATATATCCGCTGGCAAGATCACCAGCAGCGGTCTGCTGGGCGCCGGCGTGAAAGCCGACGGCAGCCTGGGGACGGCTGGCGACTTGACTATTAACGCGGATGGCGTGCTGCAGGCCAGTGGCCAGAATCTGGCAGCAGGTACGGCCACGCTGACGGGCGCCAACGTGGACCTGTCTGGCAGCCAGACGGGGGCGGCGAATATCGCCATCACGGCGCGCAGCGGCGATGTGCTGACGAACAAAGCCGTCATCTCGGCCAG
>NZ_JAHKQW010000004.1:0-446545 GCF_019345575.1 Janthinobacterium sp. NKUCC08_JDC
CAGAACCGTTGCGATTGCAGCGGTCAGCGTGGTTTTACCGTGGTCGACGTGGCCGATGGTGCCGACGTTGACGTGCGGCTTGGTCCGTTCGAATTTACCTTTTGCCATTTTGAACTCCTAATGATTTGATTAGATTGCTCAGGCACACGCCCGACGGTCTGGTTTGAATTGCTTCTGTGCTGCCTGCTGCGAATTCTGGTGCCCTTGACGTGGATCGAACACGTGGCCTCTCCCTTACCAAGGGAGTGCTCTACCACTGAGCTACAAGGGCTGTAATTTGTTGCATGCGATGCATCAAGCATCTGAACGGAAACTGGAGCGGGTGAAGGGAATCGAACCCTCGTCGTAAGCTTGGAAGGCTTCTGCTCTACCATTGAGCTACACCCGCGAGGTATCGTTCACTTTTCTTCACTTGCTTTTTGCTACTACCCAGTTTTCCTTGCAAAAACTTGGTGGAGGGGGCTGGATTCGAACCAGCGTACTCATAGAGAACAGATTTACAGTCTGTCGCCTTTAACCACTCGGCCACCCCTCCGCGGGAACCGCAGAGTATGAAGCATCTACTCACAACTGTCAACCTTATTTACTGATGCCTGACTGCTGCATTTGCGTATAAAGAAGAAGTTGGCTGCTTCGGGGCGTGATTATAAGCTCCCGATTTGAGAATGTGCAAGGGTTGGCGCGAAAAAGTCGACTTTTTTCGCATTTTTTTTATCCATCCTACCTGTAAGCCGCATTTTCCCGTCATTCGCCCCGCATTTTCCTGTTTATCTGGCGTCAGGCGGATGCATCCAGGAGTTGCCCAGGGGCTTATATTTACGCAACAACTGCTGATGCAGGCCCGACAGCACGGGCAATTTGGGGTTGCGCGGGTCCAAACGGCGCACGCCGGCGATAAATGTCAGCGCCTGCTGGCCCATGCGCTCATCCCAGCCCTCGTGCTCCAGGCATTTCAGCACAGCCACGGCCGCATTGAAGACTACTTGCGGATTATCGGGCAGGCGCGTGACGGCCTCGCCCATCAGGTCGACGGCGCCGCGGAAATCGCCCTCTCCCGCGCGGGCGGCGCCGGCCGCCACCATGTCGGCCACTTCCTGGCGGCTTTGCCGCGCCAGCGCCTTGGCCAGCTCTTCGCGTCCCGCCTGTTCGAACACGGCCATGGCGCGCGTCATGGCGGCGCTGTCGGGCGCGTTGCGCATGACTTCGCGCATCACCTCGGCCGCGCCATCCTCGCGCCCATGCGCCAGGCAGTGGCGCGCCAGTTCGGTTTTCAGCATGTTCGAGCCGCCCACGCTGTGGCGGTTGGCGGCCAGCGCCGCGTCCAGCGATTGCTGCAGGCGCTCTTCGTTGCCCGTATGCGCATGCAGCATGGCGCTGCACAGGGCGCTGCACAGTTCCGCATTCTTTTGCCCGCCCATCGACTTGTCGAGGTCGCGGATCACGGCGCCCGCCTGCAGCGGGTCGCCCTTGCGCACCAGGGTCTGCACCAGGCGCACATGGTCTTCCGGATCGCGGAATTCCGAATACTTGGCCTTGCTGACCACCAACTTGAGGGATTTTTCCGCCATCTCGATATCGTCGGCCGCCAGGGCCGCCTCGCCCAGGCGGCGCAAGCGGCGCACGGCGTGCGGCGACAGGGCCACCGCTTCGCTCAGGGCTGCCTGCGCCAGTTCCGGCTTGCCTTGCGCCAGGTGCGTGCGCGCCAGCCAGTCATAGGCGTCGAGAAAACGCTTGTTGTTTTCCAGCAGCCCTTCCAGGGTGCCCTGCGCCGCTTCGTATTCGCCCAGCAGGAACTGCGTCTTGGCCTGCCCCAGGCGCGCCCAGCCGATGGACTTGCTCTCGTACAAGGCTGCGTAGATCGGTTCGGCGTCGGCCGCCTCGCCCAGCAGCAAATGCAATTCCGCGCGCAGGCGCAGGAAATCCGTGGCGTAGCGCGGATACAGGCTGGCGCCCTCGGCGCAGGCGGCGATCGCCGCGCGCTCGTTGCCCACGTCGATCAGTTCATACACGGGCACGAAGGCATTGCGTTTGTCCAGCGCGCGGCCGATGCGCTCGAGCATGTTGTCAGCGGTGAATGGCTTGAGGATGTAATCGGTGGGCAACAGCTCGACGGCGCTGACCACCTTGGCGAAGCTGCCTTCGCCCGTGACCATGAAGAACATGGTCGATGCGTGCATCAACTTGTGGTGGCGCAAGTCTTCCAGCATCTGCTGGCCATCCTGCCCGCCGTCGAGGTCGTATTCGCACAGGATCAGATCATACGATTTGCTGCCCAGCATGCGGATCGCCTGACCCGAGCTGGCCGCGTCGTCGATCTTCGCCAGGCCGCACAGGTTGAGCATATTGTGCAGGCTGGCGCGCATGCCCGGATGCGGTTCGATGATCAGTGCGCTGAGGCCCTTGAGTTCTTTCATGTCGTGATGTCCGAAAACTCCGCGGCGCGCCACACTGGTGCGTGGCGCCGGCCAGCATGAGGCTGCCGAGTATATGACGGCGTTGCGCGCAAGGGAATGGCGGCGGGCCGAAAAGCGCCAACGAAGTTGCTGCTCAAGCCGTGGCGTGCTCCGGATGCCACAGTTGCGGCTCGTTGTCGATCAGGTCCAGCAGTGCCGCCACTACTTCCGGATCGAACTGGCTGCCGCTGCGCTGTTCGATGTATTCGCGCACCTGCGGATACGGCCACGGCTCCTTGTAGGGCCGCTCATGCAGCAAGGCATCGAAGACGTCGACCACGGCAACGATGCGCGCGGCCACGGGGATGTCGCGCCCTTTCAGGCCATTCGGGTAGCCGGCGCCATCGAAGTGTTCGTGGTGGCCGCCGGCGATCTGCGCGCCATAGGTCAGGTAGCTGACGCCGTCGACCATGTTGGCGGCCCGCTCGAGGATGGTGCGCCCGACGCTGGCATGCAGCTGCATCTGCGTGCGCTCCTCGTCCGTATGCTTGCCTGGTTTCAATAGCACGGCGTCCGGCGTGGCCACCTTGCCCACGTCGTGCAGGATGCTGGCCAGGCCAATCATGTCGAGCAGTTGCGGGCTGAGCTCGTCGGCATACGCGCCGCGCTGCTGCATGCGCTGGGCGATGGCGTCGGACAAGAGCTGCACGCGCCGCACGTGGCCGCCCGTGTCGCTGTCGCGAAATTCGGCCAGGTCGGCCAGCGCCACGACGGTCGCTTCCTGCGCCTTGCGCAACTGGCCGAACATGTACAGGTTGTCGAAGGCGGCGGCGATGCGCTGGCAAAACACTTCCAGCAGATCGCGCTGGATCTGCGCCAGCGGCCACGGCGGTGTGACGGAGATGGCCAGTTCGCGGTTGCCTTCCGTGTGAATGAACAGCACATTGGCGGGATGCTCGAACTGGCTGCGCTTTTCCGCGAACGCCTTGTCGATGGTGGACGTGAGCGCGTGATCCGCCGGCATCGCTTCGGATTCGGCCAGCACGGCATATGTGCCCGTGGCGGCCACCACCTCGGGCCGTCCGGCGCCGCCCTGCATCAGGCACAGCACGCCATCGGCGCCCACGTCGAGGATGGCGCTGACCTGGTTGAGCACGCCGGACGCGAATTCGCGCAGCGAATGGATCTGGTACAGATTGGTGGCGCCGGCGAGGATCTTGCCCAGGCCGATGCGGCTGCGCTCGAGCATCATCAGGCTCTCGTAGGCGCGCAGGGCCGAAATGACGGTGGTAAACAGCTTCTGTGTCGTCAGTTCCGTCTTCGCCTTGTAATCGTTGATGTCGTATTCGATGATGACGCGCTGCTCGGGCGCCTGGCCCGGCTGGCCCGTGCGCAGCACGACGCGCACGATGGAGTTGTTCAGGTCGGCGCGGATGCGCTTGGCGAGGATCAGGCCTGCGTCATCCGTTTCCATCACCACGTCGAGCAGCACCAGCGCGATATCGGGCGTGTCGCGCAGGATCTCGTATCCTTCGCGGCCGCTGTAGGCGGAAAACAGTTCCAGTTCGCGGCCCTTGAAACTGACATTGCGCAGCGCCAGCCGCGTGACCGCATGCACATCGACGTCGTCATCGACGATCAGCACACGCCACAGGCGCTGGTCGGGCGCGGCCAGCCCGGAGGGACTGGCCACCGGCTCATCTTCGTCGAGCAGCCAGTTATCATCTGCATCGGCTTTGAGGTCGGTCATGAATACTCCTAAGGGATAAGTTCGATGTGGACGCTGCGTTGACGCATATCAAGCATAATCAGATTAGATGCTGCTTACAACAGGATTCTGCGTACCGCCCTCTCCCGCGGCAGGCGCTGGCGCCGGTATCGACGCGCCGCTGCGCGGGGCGCCGCCGCAGTTGTCCTGGCCTGGCCCGACGGCCTGGTAGCGCACTTCGTACTTGCCCGCGCTGAGCTGCTCCACCGTCAGCTTGTCATTGCCCAGGATGTACAGGTAGCGCACATTCGAGCGCCGCTCCTGGTCATACAGCTTGACGAAGACGGGCGCCGTGTTGCTGCTGTTATCGATGGTCAAACTCAGTTCGTCGCCTTTGTTGCCGATCGGGAAGCCATCGACATAGCCGGACCGCACCGGCCAAGGCTCGCCATTCGGCGCCACCAGCGTTGCCGACTCGGCCTGGCTGGCACCATCGCAGACGGGCCGGCTGGCTTTCAGGCTCAGCTGCGCCACGGCCAGCACGCGGATCTCGGGCGCCTTCGCTTGCGCGGGCTCGGCCGCATACGGCTTGCCTACCGCCCAGCTATCGATGGCCACGGCTTCGTTTTTTGCCGGCGGCGTGGCAACGCTATCCGCCGTTGCCGTGTCCGGGTGCGCCTTGGCGCCATCGCGGGCCAGGCCGCTCCAGGCCGAGGCCAGCGCGGCAGGCACGGGTTGCGAGGTATCGAGCATCAGCAAGGCGCCCAGCCAGCCCAGCAGCAGGCAGACAAGTAAACTCAGCCACCAGCGCCAGTTGCGCCAGATGGGCTGCAGGCCGCGCTGCGCCTTGCCCTTTGGCGGCGGCACATCCTGCGCCCAGGCGTGCTCATGCGATTGCGCATGGCCTTTCGCGCGGCCATCGCGGGTCTTGCCTTCTTCCTGGTGGGTGCTTTCCAGCCATTCGATTTCCCACTCCTCGGCGGCGATCCACTCGTCGTGTTCCTTGCGGCGTTGTGGATCGGACAAGGTTCCATAGGCGCTGTTGAGGATCGCCATGATGCGGGCGGCCTTCTCGTCGCCGGGATTCTTGTCTGGATGGTATTTCTGGCTGAGGGCTTTGTACGCGGCACGTATGACTTCCTGCGGCGCCAGGCGCGCCACTTTCAGGTTGTCATAGTGTGTATGTATCTTTCCCATCGTTCTATCTTGAAATCGGTGCGCGGCGACGGGTTCTTGCAGGATGGAACCGTGCTGTGTCGGTCATCATATACGATATGACAAGATAATAACCACCGGCGGACAGGAAATTGCAGGGCGGTACGGCCCTGCCTTGATATTGCCGGCGCTTACAGGCGGTGACTGCGGTCACTGGACAACAGCGCTTCCGGCAACTCCACGCGATGCCCCACCACCAGCACCTTGAACAATTCCCCCATCTCGGCCGGCGACACCAGCTTTTGCACGGCGCTGGCCTGCGGCAAGTACGTCTTGACCTGCTCGGGGTCGGTGCGCAGCAGCAAGTCGCCGATACCGGAGCCCAGCAGGAAGGATGCCTGGTTCATGTAGGCGAGCACGTCAAGGCCCGCATCCTGCGCCGCCACCGCCATGGCCGTAAAATCCACGTGGGCCGTGATGTCCTGCAAGCCGGGCAGATAAAACGGTTCCGCATGGGCGTGATGGCGGTAATGGCACATCAGGGTGCCCGTGGCGCGCAAGTCCAGGTAATACTCGTGTGCAGGAAAACCGTAATCGAACAGCACGGCCGCGCCGCCCTGGCCATTCGTCAGCATCTGCGCCAGCGAGCGCATGAAACCGCAGGCGACGCCATGAATCTCGCTGACATAGCCGACCGGCAAGTCATCGGCGCCGGGCACCTGGGCGGCGATCTGCGCGGCCACGTCGGCGCCGGCCGGGCGCTCGACAAACACGAACTGGCCATCGGCAATGCTGACGTCGAGTTCGCACCAGCCGGCCGGTGTCTTGCTGATCAGGTTGACGGGCATGGCGTCGAGCACTTCATTGCCGAACACGGCGCCGTCGAAACTTTCGGGAAAGCCGTCGAGCCACACCACTTGCGGGAAGGCGGCCAGCGCCAACTCCTGGCGCGCGCGCAATTCGCCGGACAATTCGACGATCGCATACTGTTCGATCGCGATGCCGGCCTGCGCCGCTTCCGTCAGGATATCGAAGGCCAGCTTGCCCGTGCCGGCGCCGAATTCGAGGATGCGCGGGGCCGTTTGCGCCATAATAGCGGCTGCCACATGGGCCAGGGTGGCGCCGAACAGGGGCGAAATCTCCGGCGCAGTTGTAAAATCGCCATCTTTACCCAGCTTGGCGGCGCCGCCGCTGTAATAGCCGAGGTCAGGCGCATACAGCGCCAGCTCCATGAAGCGGACAAAGGGAATGGCGCCGTCATTGCGCGCGATTTCGGCGGCAATCTGGTGCTGCAAGGCATGGGACGCGGCCAGCGCGTCGCTATCGGGTGCGGGAAGAGACATTCCCGCATTGTAGCGAATCGGCGGCGCATGCCGCCAGTGTGGCGTCCACCGAATATCTCAACCATAGCAAAGACATGACAGAAGCAACGACAACGCCCTTCGACAGCACTCCCCGCGTCGCCCTCGTCACGGGCGCGGCGCGCCGCATCGGCCGCGCCATCGCGCTGGGCCTGGCGCGCGACGGCTGGGATATCGCCGTCCATTACCGCGACTCGCGCGAGGAAGCGCAGAGCCTGGTGGCGGAAATCACGGCGCTGGGCCGCCGCGCGCAAGCGTTCCCCTGCGACCTGGCGCAGGAAGAGGCCGTGCGCCAGCTGTTGCCGCAGGCACAGGCGGCGCTGGGGCCAGTGACTTGCGTGGTCAACAACGCATCGTTGTTTGAATACGACAATGCGGGCGATTTTTCCTTCACCGCGCTCGACGCCCACATGCACGCCAACCTGGCCGCTCCCATCCTGCTGGCGCAAGCGCTGTACCAGGCCACCCCGGCAGGCGGGCAAGCCGTGGTCATCAACTTGCTGGATCAA
This sequence comes from Janthinobacterium sp. NKUCC08_JDC, assembly GCF_019345575.1. Classification (NCBI taxonomy): domain Bacteria; kingdom Pseudomonadati; phylum Pseudomonadota; class Betaproteobacteria; order Burkholderiales; family Oxalobacteraceae; genus Janthinobacterium; species Janthinobacterium sp. NKUCC08_JDC. Next base: position 7,127 of record NZ_JAHKQW010000004.1, read on the forward strand.
AAACTGTACAATCTCAATCCTGATTTTTTGTCGTACACCCTGTCCAAGGCGGCGCTGCTGTCGGCGACCACCATGCTGGCCCAGGCGCTGGCGCCGAAAGTGCGCGTGGTGGGCATCGCCCCCGGCATCACCATGGTCTCCGGCGAGCAGACGGAAGCGAACTTTGCCAAGGCGCATGAAAACACGCCGCTGGGCCGCTCCAGCACGCCCGAGGATGTGGCCGACTGCGTCTGTTACGTGGCCGGCGCGCGCGCGCTGACGGGCACGACCCTGCTGGTCGATGGCGGCCAGCATCTGATCGGTTTGCCGCGCGACGTCATGTTTTTGACCAAATAATCAGCAGCCCTGCCAAACAACCAGCATTCCAGCATCCCCGAAAAGGTAAAACTATGTCGTCCGCCCTGTACCACCCTCGCCTGGCCGATTGCCGCCGGCTGTTCCTGCGCAATTACGAAGTCCTCATCAACATCGGCGTCTACGACTTCGAGAAAAAGGGCGAGCAGCGCGTCCTCATCAACGTCGACCTGTACATTCCCCTGGCCCTGTCGACGCCCAAGGATGACCAACTGGAAGAGGTGGTCGATTACGACTTCATGCGCGAAACCATCGCCAAGCGCATGGCGCAAGGCCACGTGCAGCTGCAGGAAAGCCTCGTCGACGACGTGCTCGCCGCCATGCTGGCGCACCCGCGCGTGCGCGCCGCGCGCGTGTCGAGCATGAAACCGGACGTGTATCCCGACTGCGAAGGCGTGGGCGTGGAAGTATTCAAAATCAAGGATGAAGTATGAGCAACATGAACGACACCGCAGTCATGGAAACCGCCGTGGAAATTCCGGCCAACGTGGAAGCGCAGAAACTGGCGCGCAAGAAGGCGGAAAAGATCGCCCTGGAAAACAACAAGCTGCACAAGCGCCTGTGCCGCCTGGTGGGGCAAGCCATCGGCGACTTCAACATGATCGAAGACGGCGACAAGGTGATGGTCTGCCTGTCGGGCGGCAAGGATAGCTATGCGCTGCTGGACATTTTGATGACCTTGCGCGAACGCGCGCCGATCCACTTCGATATCGTCGCCGTCAACCTGGATCAAAAGCAGCCGAACTTCCCGCCGGAAATCCTGCCCGCCTACCTGACGGAACTGGGCGTGGCTTTCCATATCGAAAACCAGGATACCTACAGCATCGTCAAGCGTTTGATCCCGGAAGGCAAGACGACGTGTTCGCTGTGCTCGCGCCTGCGCCGCGGCATCCTGTACCGTGTGGCCGACGAGCTGGGCGCCAACAAGATCGCCCTGGGCCACCACCGCGACGACATCCTGGAAACGTTCTTCCTGAATATGTTCTTCGGCGGCAAACTGAAAGGCATGCCGGCCAAGCTGCAATCGGACGACGGCAAGCACATCGTCATCCGCCCGATGGCGTATGTGAAGGAAGAAGACACGCAGCGCTATGCGGAAGTCAAGGGCTTCCCCATCATCCCGTGCGACCTGTGCGGTTCGCAGGAAAACCTGCAGCGCAAGCAGATCAAGGGCTTGATGCGCGACTGGGACAAGAAGTTCCCCGGCCGCGTGGAAAGCATCTTCTCGGCCCTGTCGAACGTGGCGCCATCGCATCTGATGGACCCGAAACTGTTCGGCTTCAAGGACTTGAAGGCGGACGGCGTGGCCAACCCGATGGGCGACATCGCGTTTGACGAGGAGCCATGCTCGACGCCGACGACGTTCGGCACGATCCCGCTGCAGCAAGGCTGACCCTGACGCACGGCGCCATCATGACGATGGCGCCGTTTCTGTATTAACCTGCCTTAAAACTCTTCCCAGTCGTCGCCGGCCAGCGCTTTCGCGGGAGCCGGCGGCTTCGCCTTGACGGCAATGCTGCGCGCGGCAACACGCGGCGCCGGCGCAGGACGCGCGGCTGCCGGTTGTGGCGCCGGGCGGCGCAGCAAGCCTGGCTGCTCGCGCAGCTTGAATACGCTGACCACTTGCGCCAGGCCATGCGCCTGCTCCTGCAGCGAACCGGCCGCTGCCGCCGCCTCTTCCACCAGCGCCGCATTTTGCTGCGTCACCTGGTCCATCTGGGTAATCGCCTGGTTGACTTGCCCGATGCCGTGCGTCTGCTCCTGGCTCGCGCTGGAAATCTCGCCGATGATGTCGGTCACGCGCTTGACGCTGGACACCACTTCATCCATCGTCGCGCCGGCCTGGTCGACCAGTTTGGCGCCTACGCCCACCTTGCTGACGGAATCGTCGATCAATCCCTTGATTTCCTTGGCCGCCGCTGCCGAACGCTGCGCCAGGTTGCGTACCTCGCCGGCCACGACGGCGAAACCGCGGCCCTGCTCGCCGGCCCGCGCCGCTTCCACGGCCGCGTTGAGCGCCAGGATATTCGTCTGGAAGGCGATGCCGTCGATCACGCTGATAATGTCGACGATCTTGCGCGACGATTCGTTGATCGAACCCATGGTCTCCACCACTTCGGCCACCACCGCGCCGCCGCGGCTGGCGATACCGGCCGCCGCGATGGCCAGCTGGTTGGCCTGGCGCGCATTGTCCGCGTTCTGCCTGACGGTGCTGGTCAGTTCTTCCATCGAGGAGGCGGTTTCTTCCAGCGAACCGGCCTGCTGTTCCGTGCGCGACGACAGGTCCAGGTTGCCGGCGGCGATTTCCGACGAGGCCGTGGCGATGCTGTCCGTGCCGCTGCGCACCTGGCTGACGATGCCGACCAGGTTGTTGTTCATATTGCCCAGGGCCGTCAGCAGCGCCCCCGTTTCATCCTTCGCCGTCGTGGCGACGGTCTGCGTCAGGTCACCGGCGGCCACCGTTTCGGCCAGCGCCAGCGCCTGGCGCAGCGGACGTGTGATGCCCGTCGTCAGCAGCCACGAGCACAACACGCCGAACGCCACGGCAAACAGGGTCAGCAGGCTGATGACGGTGGTGTCATGCACGGCGGAAGCGTCGATCTGCTTGGCCGTCGCATCGATGCTTTCGCGCTGCATGGTCACCAGTTCCTGCAGCAAATCCTGGTAGACCTTGGCGGCCGGGGTGAACGCGGTGTCGAGAATGTGCGCCGCGCCTTCCACGTCGCCATCGGCCTTGGCCTTGACGGCGCCATCGCGCGAGGCGCTGTACACCTTGCGCTGCTCGAGGATCTTGGCGAACAGGGCTTTTTCCTTGTCGCCCGCGACCAGCGGCTCGATCTGCTTGAGCAATTCGGCCGCCTTCTTCACGGACGCGGCCGAGTCTTCCTTGAAATACGGTCCCAGCGCCGGGTCGCTGCTCTTGACGATGGCGGCCGTGCGGCGGATCGAGGCAAAGTTCAAACCATACCAGTCGGTAATCAGGCGTTCCTTGGTCAGCGGTTCGGCCATCATGGCGCGCGTGGACGTCGCCACTTCATTGAGGCGCCACACGCCTACGGTAGCAATCAGAACGGTCATTGCCAGGATCAGGACAAAGCCGATGCTCAGGCGCTTGCCGATCTTGATATTTGCGATAAAGCCCATGGTGTCTTTTCTCTCAATAAGTGCATCGAAGATATATTTAATTCCATATGGAATTTTTTATATTGCAGATTATACATTGTTGAAATATATGTAGCTGATTTATTGATTTTGAGAAATGTTTCTGTTAAGTTAAAAGTCTCCTCAGCAATCACAGGCGCGCAGTGCGTGTCCGCCCGTCTGTCTCTCAAAGAAACCTATGAAATTTTCCGCATTCCCCCTGAAACAAATCACTTTCGCCGCCGCCCTCACCTGCGCCGGCAGCGTCCACAGCGCGGCCTTGCCACCCGCCATCGCGGCCCAGCTCGCGGCCAATTACCCGGCCGTCGAAAGCCTGTACCTGGACTTGCACCGCCATCCGGAACTGGCGTTCCAGGAAGTCGAGACGGCAAAGAAGCTGGCCGAGAAGGTCAAGGCGCTCGGTTTTGACGTGACCACAGGCGTCGGCGGCACGGGTGTCGTCGCCATCCTGCGCAACGGTCCCGGTCCCGTCGTCATGCTGCGCACGGAGATCGACGCCCTGCCCGTGCTGGAAAAAACCGGCCTGCCGTTTGCCAGCAGCGCAGTGGCCAAGAACGCGGCCGGCGAAACCGTGCCGGTGATGCATGCCTGCGGCCACGACGTGCACATGTCGGCCTGGTATGGCAGCGCCAAGCTGATGGCGGACAACCGTCAGCACTGGAGCGGCACCCTAATGCTGGTGGGCCAGCCGGCCGAAGAGCCGCTGCTGGGCGCGGCCGCCATGCTCAAGGACGGCTTGTTTACGCGCTTCCCGAAACCGGACTACGCGCTGTCCTTCCACGATGAAGCGACGCTGCCATCGGGCACGGTGGGCTACCACGCCGGCTACTTCCGCGCCGCCGCCGACACCATCGGCATTACCGTGTACGGCCAGGGCGGCCACGGCGCCGCGCCGCACGACACGCGCGACCCCGTCGTCATGGCCGCGCGCATCGTGCTGGCATTGCAAACCCTGGTCTCGCGCGAAAACAATCCGATGGACCCCGTCGTCATCACGGTGGGCAGCATCCATGGCGGCACGCAGGCCAACATCGTGCCCGACCAGGTCACCATGCAGCTGACGGTGCGCACCTTCAAGGACGCCGTGCGCAAGCGCGTGCTGGCCAGCATCGCGCGTGAAGTCAAGGGTGAAGCGTTTGCCGCCGGCGCGCCGAAAGAGCCGCTGGTGGAAGTTCGTCCCGGCACGGACGCCGTCTACAACGATCCGGACCTGACCCTGCGCATGGTGTCTACCCTGCAAAAATCGCTCGGCGCGGCCAACGTGACGGAAATGCCGGCCAAGATGACGTCGGAAGACTTCGCCAACTACGGCCAGGCCGGCGTGAAAGCCGTGCTGCTGCATATCGGCGCCGTGGAGCCAGCCAAGCTGGCGGCGGCCAAGGCCAGCGGCAAACCGCTGGCCGGCCCGCACTCGCCGCAATGGGCGCCCGAGTACCAGCCGACCATCAAGGCGGCGATCACGGCGGAAACGTCGATCCTGCTCGATTTGCTGGGCAAGAAGCAGTAAGCATGGCGTACGCGGGGAAGCCAGCCTTCCCCGCTGCCCCCAACGTCCGAAATGCTTTCCTTCATCCCCCTGCTGCAGTAAGCTCGGTGTCTGCCGCCACGCCCGTGCCGGCATCCTTTGCAACCAGACCATGAACGGATACTGTATGCCGACACCCGCGCTCAAACGCCCCGTACTGACCCTGCTGGCCCTCGGCTTTGCCCTCTCCGCCGCCTTTGCCGCTCCTGCCCCCACCGACCGCCAGGCCGACCGCTGGGATTTGACGGCGCTGTATCAAAACGATGCCGCGTTCGACGCCGACGCGAAAAAACTGTCGGCCCAGCTGCAGCAGCTGGGCGCCTGCAAGGGGCAGTTGAGCACCTCGCCGGCCCGCCTGAAAAGCTGCCTGGACTTGTACGCCGAGGCGCGCAAGCGCGTCAACACGCTCACCACCTATGCGGCGCAGTATTACGACCAGGATACGGGCGACAGCAAGGGCAACCAGCTGAATCAGCGCGCTGCCCTGCTGGGTAACGATTTCAGCCAGGCGACGACCTTTCTGCAGCCGGAAATCCTCGCCCTGGGCGCCAAACGCATCGATGCCATGCTGGCGAAGGACAAGGGCTTGCAACTATATCGTTTCCAATTGAGTAACATGCTGCGCAGCGCGCCGCATACGCTGGACGCGGCCGGCGAACAGCTGGTGGCGCAGTTCGGCCTGGCAACTGGCTCGGCCGCCAGCGTCTACCGCACCTTGGCCAATGCTGAAATCCCGTGGCCCACCGTGAAACTGTCGGACGGCAAGGAAGTGCGCCTCGACCAGGCGGCCTACACGAAATACCGGGGCGACGACCAGCGCGCCGACCGCAAGCTGGTATTCGACGCCTTCTTCGGCAAGTGGAAGGAATATGAACGCACGTTCGGCGAGACCCTGTATGGCCAGCTGAAGACGGACGCCGCATATGCGAAAGTGCGCCGCTATCCCGATTCGCAAAGCGCCGCGCTCGACGCCGACAATTTGCCGCCGGCCGTCTACCAGACCCTGATCGCGCAAACCAACGCCAACCTGCCCACCTTGCACCGCTACTTCAAGCTGCGCGCGCGCATGCTGGGTGTCAAGGACCTGGCCTACTACGACATCTATGCACCGCTGCTGAAAAGCGACCGCACGTTCCCGCTGACCGAAGGCAAGCAGATGATGCTCGACTCGGCCGCGCCGCTGGGCCCCGACTACGTCAAGGCATTGAGCGCCGCGGTGGAGGCGCGCTGGATGGATGTATATCCGCGCCCGCGCAAGGTGGCGGGCGCCTACATGAATGGCGACGCGTACGACGTGCATCCGTTCGTGCTGCTCAACTACACGGACAACTACGAAGCCGTCAGCACCCTGACGCACGAATGGGGCCACGCCATGCACTCGGTGCTGGCCAACAAGGCGCAGCCATCGATCTATGCGCCGTACAGCATCTTTGTCGCGGAAATCGCCTCGACGACGAACGAGGCACTGCTGCTCGACGCACGCCTGAAGCAGGCCAAGGATGACGACGAGCGCCTGCTGTACCTGGGCGCGGCGCTGGAAAACCTGCGCGGCACCTTCTTCCGCCAGGCCATGTTCGCCGAATTCGAGGCGGCCATCCACGGCAAGGTGGACCAGGGAGTGTCGCTGACGGGCGAAGAGATCACGGCCATCTACGCCGGCATCCTCAAGCGCTACCACGGCGAAGCGCAGGGCGTCATGACCATCGATCCCGCCTACGCGCTGGAATGGGCCTACGTGCCGCATTTCTATCACGGCTACTATGTGTTCCAGTACGCCACCTCGATCGCGGCGGCGCAGGATTTCGCGCAGCGCATCCTCGACAAGGAACCGGGCGCACTGGCCGCCTACCTGAAGATGCTCAGTGCGGGCGGCTCGGCCTACCCGTATGAGCTGGTGAAGGCGGCCGGCGTCGACCTGGCCTCGCCGAAACCGTACCAGGCGCTGGTGGCGCGCATGAACGGCATCATGGATCAGATCGAGGCGATTGAAGCGAAGCGGGGGAAGTAACCCGAAAAGCAAAGGCTGGGGTCAGACCCCCACGCGCGTTGGCGCAAGCCTCTGCGTTAGCGGTGTTGAGGGTCTGACCCCGGAATTTCAGCTTCCGCCGCCGCAAACGCCGCCGCATCGCTCTCGAACATGTCTTCCAGCTCCTCGCGCGCCTGGCGCGTGAGGGACATGACTTTTTGCTGGTCTTGGAAGTGCGGCGCCACTTCCAGCAAGGTCTTCAGGTTATGCCGGCCAAAGATGCCGGCCGCGCGCTGCGCCCGCTCCTCGCTGAAGCCCACCTGGCGCAAGGTCTGCTCGCCCAGCAGCAGGGCCGCGGCAAACGTCTCCCGCTCGATCAGGGTCACGCCCCGCTTCATCAATTCATAGTAATGCGTGACGTTGCGCGCACGCGCCAGTATCGTCAGTTCGGGCAGGCGCAGGCGCACGGCGTCGACCAGGGCCAGACTGTCGTCCACATTGTCGATGGCGATCACCAGCGCCCTGGCCTTCTCGATGCCGGCCGCCACCAATAAATCCACACGCGTTGCGTCGCCATAAAACACCTTGAAGCCGAATTTGCGCAGCAGCTCGATCTGGTCCGGGTCGTGATCGAGCACCGTCACGCCGATCTTGTTCGCCGCCAGCAGACGGCCGATGATCTGGCCGAAGCGGCCGAAGCCGGCGATGACGATGGGGTTGTCCTGCGCCTCGATATGGTCGTCGGGACGGCGCTTCTTGTCGCCCTGCAGGCGCGGCGCGACGAATTTGTCGTGCGCCAGCAGCAGCAAGGGCGTGGCCACCATCGACAGGGTCACCACCACGACCAGCAGCGCGGCCGTCTCCGGCGCAAACACGTGCGCGGCCTCGGCGGCGGCAAACACGACGAAGGCGAATTCGCCGCCCTGCGACAGCAGCAGCGCAAAGAACAGCTGCTGGCCGCGGGGAATATCGACAAACTTCGACAGCAGGTACAGCAAGGCGATCTTCACCACCAGCAGCCCCGCCACCAGGGCCAGGATCAGCAAGGGCTGGGCGCGCAGCACGCCGAAATCGACGGACATGCCCACGGCGATGAAGAACAGGCCCAGCAGCAGTCCCTTGAACGGTTCCAGGTCGCTGATCAGCTCATGCCGGTATTCGGAATCGGCCAGCAGCACGCCCGCCATGAAGGTGCCCAGTGCCATCGACAGGCCCACCGATTCCATCAGCACGCAGATGGCGATCACCAGCAGCAGGGCGAAGGCCGTGAAGATTTCACGCAAGTCCGTCCGGGCGATGAAACGCAGGATGGGGTTCACGAGGAAGCGTCCGCCGATCACCAGCGCCGCCAGCACGGCGGCCAGCTTGGCCACGCGCAGCCAGCCCGGTTCGCCGCTATGCGTGACGAGGCCGCCCAACAGCGGCACCAGCGCGATCATGGGAATGGCGGCGATATCCTGGAACAGTAGAATCGAAAAGCCGGCGGAACCGGCCGGCGTGCTCATCAATTTTCGTTCACCCAGGGTGGCCAGCACGATGGCCGTCGATGACAGCGATAGCCCCAGCGCGCCGACCAGCGCCGTGCGCCAGTCCACGCCAAACGCCATGGCCACGGCGCACAGCCCCGCGCTGACGACGCCCACCTGCGCCCCGCCCCAGCCGAAAATCGGCCGGCGCAGCAGCCACAATCGCCTCGGCTCGAGCTCCAGGCCGATCAGGAACAGCAGCAGCACCACGCCGAATTCGGAAAAGCTGAGGATCACCTCGACATTCTTGATCAGGCCCAGGCCCCACGGTCCGATGACGACGCCGGCCACCAGGTAACCCAGCACGGCGCCCATGCCCAGGCGCTTGGCCAGCGGCACCATGATGATGGCCGCGACCAGGTAAAACAGTATGTTGATGAGAAAGCTGTGGTGTTCCATGCGGATTCCGGGCAGATGTGTGGATGAGACAACATCATGCCTGAAGTGGCGCGCCAGCGTGAAGTGGCTGCCGCGCCACGCCGGCTATTTGCGCGCAGCCACCCGTGCCCGCAGGGCGTCGAACATTTTCGGGATGCTGTCACGGCTCATGCTGTCGACGATCCAGCCCAGGCCCATCGGTACCGGGCCCGGGTCCGTGTACACCTGGTACTTGACGGCGGCGCCACCCGCGTCAAACGGATCAGGCGACAACTGCCAGTAGCCGCTGGTGTCGGCGATGGTGTCTTCCACCTTCAGGCCCTCCATCGGTACCAGCTTCCAGGCCAGGCTGCAGCTGGCGTCGAGCACATTGGGCGTCATTTTCAGGCGGTACTGCTTGATTTTCCCCATCGGCAGCTTGAGCGTGGCGTCGACCAGCGAAGCGCCGCCGCCGGCGGCCGACACCTTGATCTTGTCCACGTTGGGCATGAACTGCGGATAGGCGGCGAAATCCTGGATGGCCGCGCAGACGGTGGCCACGCTGGCCGGCATGCTGGTCGCGGCGGCAAAAGTCTTGCCGGGCATGCCAGCCTTGCTGACGTCGCGCACCTCGAGCGCCGGCGCGGCCGCCACGGTGGCCAGCGGATAACAGGCGTAGCAGGCGGCCAGGGCGAACAGCAAGGTCTTCATGGTTTTTCCTGCTCGATCTGCGCGCGCAGTGCCGCCACGTCGACGCGTTTGAGGTAGCTTTCGATATTTTTCCACACGGCGTGGTAGCCGTAACCGCCGTTTTTCAGCTCGTCGATCGCCTTCTCGCGCGGCCAGCCCTGGTACAGCATGCGGTACATGGCGGCCATCATGCCCGTGCGGTCGGCGCCGTGCAGGCAATGCAGCAGCACGGGTCCCTGCTGCTCTGCGGCACGGATACTGCGCATGGTCTCGACCACGTGCTTGTCGCGGATGGCCCAGGTATTGATGGGAATGCGCACGGCGCGGATGCCGCTGCCTTCGAGCACCTGCGTATCGGAGTGGAAGGAGCGCAGGCTGATCACCGTCTTCACGCCCAGCGCCTGCAGCTGGGCCACGTCGCTGCTATCGAGCTTGGCGCTGCGGTACAGGACGGGCGTGACCTGGTGCAGGTTCGACACCTGCGGCAGCGGCGTGGCCCACTCGGCATTGCGCTCGGGCGGCAGGGGCGCCTGCGCGCCGGCGGAACCGGCCGCCAGGGCCAGGGACAACAGCAGGAGATACGGCAAGGTCATGACTTCCTCTTGTATGAAAACCACAGCAGTACGCTGGCCAGCAGCAGCGATACCCAGTAGTCGGTCGGTGCCCACCACAGCCAGTGCTTGTGCCAGGCGATGTGGGCCGGATTGAAGTGCGCCACGCCATAGGCGGGATTGAGCACGAACCACAGATAATCCTCGATGATCCAGAACAGCATGATGCAGCCGATGGCGCGGCATTCGAGCCGCAGCGACCATTGCGCCAGGAAGATCATGGGGAAATGGAAGAACAAGGCGATGAAGGGAAAGACCCAGGCATGGTAGCCGGTCATCGGCCGCCCGCCCCAGAAGATATCGAGCAGCCAATGGCTTTCGATACGCCAGGTGGGCAAGTTCGCGGCCCAGCCGGCCGCCCCTTCGATCTGGATTTCCACCTGCGCGAAAAATAATCCCAGCAAGGCCACCCAGGCCAGGGTCAGGCCGATCTGCCAGGGTTTTGCCACGGCGCCCGTCAAGCCAGCACCTGCGCCAGTACCTCCAGGGCGGCGCGCGGACGGCCCAGGGCCAGCGCTTTCGCGCGCATGGCTTGCAGCTGCTCGGGATGGTCGAGCAACAGGCGCACGCGGTATTCCAGGGTGACGGCGTCGAATGCCTTCAGGGCCACGCCCTGCTCCAGCAGATAGTCGGCATTGCGCTCTTCCTGGCCGGGAATCGGCGAGTTGACGATCATGGGCAAGCCCAGCGCCAGGCATTCGGACGTGGTCAGGCCGCCCGGCTTGGTGATCACCAGGTCGGCGCACGCCATCAGGCGCTCGACTTCACTGGTAAAGCCTTGCGCCAGCAGACGGCCCGGATACTGGCCGGCCAGCGCCTGCAGCGCCGCCAGCGCGGCGGCGTTTTTCCCTGCCAGCACGATCAGCTGGAAGTCGCCTGGCAAGGCCAGCAGGCGCGCGGCAACCGTTTCCAGGCTGCCCAGCCCCGCCCCGCCGCCCATCAGCAAGATCGTCGTGCGCCGCGGGTCGAGGCCAAACGCCTGCGCGCACTGCACGCGCTCGGGCAGCTGCGCGAACGCGGGCATGATGGGAATGCCCGTCACGTGGATGCGCTCGGCGGGAATGCCTTCGTGGCACATGCGGAACGCCACTTCGTCGGTGGCGGCGAAATAACCTTCCATCTGCTCGTGCACCCACATGCGGTGCAAGTCGAAATCCGTGACCTGCACCCACACGGGGCAAGCCAGCTGGTGCTGGCGCAGGGCGCGCGACAGCAGTTCGGCCGGCAGGAAATGCGTGCAGATGATGGCGTCGGGCTGGAAGGCGGCGATCTGCGTCATCAGCGCGCGCGTGTTGAGGCGCTCGACGGCGCGGCGCAAGCGCTGCATCGAGCTGTCGCGCGGCGCGTCGTGGGTGGCGTGATACAGATAGCCCCACAGTGCGGGCGCCTTGTTGACCAGCTTGATATAGAAATCCGTGTACAGCTTGCGGAAGGCGAGCGTGACGAAATCCATCACGTCCAGATGCAGGGCCAGCGCCGCGGGGCCGCCACCGCCATCGCGCGCCGCATACGCCTCGATGGCTTGCGCCGCGCGCATGTGGCCGGCGCCGGCCGAGACGCTCAGGAGAAGAATTTTTTTTGTCATGGAAAACCGATGCGTGAAACGGGTTGGCGCGGACGCGGAAAATTTATTGGCAGGATAACATTGCTGCAAGCGGTGCGGCTTGATCTGGCCATGCGCGCGTGCAGGCCGGCGCTAGCCAATCACGGGGATGGGCAAGGCCGACACTTTCCAGCTGCCTTTGAGCTTGCGCTCGATCAAGGCCGGCAAGGCGCTGGCGCCGGGCGCGCCTTTCTTCGTGTACACCACCGGCACCAGCAGATAAATGGTGACCTTGTCATCGTCGGCAATGTCGTCTTCCTCCGGCTCGGGATTCCAGCGCTTGTCGATGGCCAGCAGCGCATCGACGCCGTCCGGCCACGCCAGGTCCGCCAGGTACGGATCGTCGCGCCGCAGCAGCTCGCCCGCCGCCAGGCTGGCCTGGTCGAGCGTGCGCCGTCCCAGGCGTGCCAGCAGCGCCACGGGAAAGCGCCACGGGCTGTGCTCGGCGAAGCCGTTGACGGTCAGCGGCCAGCGGGCCGGCAGGCAGATGGCCAGTTCGGTCATCGGCGATTGCTGGAACAGGCCAACCGTAAACAACAGCTTGAAATCACGCTTGCCGCCAATGCAGCTGATGCCCAGCGAAAAGCGCGCGTCGCCGCTGTCCGGGCTGAACACGGCCGGCAGCACCCAGCCGGCGCTGTTGTGCATGAAGGTGCGGATAGCGTCCTGCGGCGACGCGGCCGCCTGCTGCGGCACGTCGAGTATGCTGACGCCGCCGGCAGCGGCCAGCAATTGGGCGATCGCGGGAAAGCCCCAGCCGGTGGCGATATCGACCGGCGCCTGGTTCCAGCGTGTATGCAAACGGTTCGGATTGGCGCCCCGCTGCAGCAGCAATGCGGCCACGTCCTCGTGGCCGCCAACGCAGGCGCTGTCCAGCGGCGACAGTATATTGTCCGGCAAGCCATCGACGGCAGCGCCCTGCTCGAGCAGCCAGCGGCAGGTATCGAGGTGGCCATGGCTTGCCGCCGCGTCCAGCGGCGTCAGGTTGCGGTAACCGGGCAAGGGCAGATCGACGTCCATGCCCAGCGACACGAGCAGCGCGCAGACCTCGCGGCTGCCGCCGGCCGCGGCCAGGTGCAGCAGCGATTCGCCGTCTTCCATGTTGTAGCGGCGCAAGGTCAACAGCAGCGGCGTGGCCTCGAGCAGGCTGCGCACCTGTTCCAGCTGATTCTCGCCGACGGCGTCACAGAGGCGAAAAAACGCCTCGCGGTGCTGGTTAAAGAGTGTCTTGTTGACCATGCATGTTCTCTGCTCGTGGTGGCGGCGCCATCATCGAGCGGAGAATAGCATTTTCTTTCGATTAATCTGCGCGATTTGACAACTTCGGTGTGCGCGTCGGCGGCACTGCCAGGCCGGCCGGCGCGGCATCCGTGCGCAGGACCGGATACAGGTTCAGACGCTCATCCCAGGAAGCATGGCGGCGGGCGAAGAATTCCAGGCGCGCGGCCGGGCTTTTGGCAAATGCGGGATCGCTGGCCAGCTTTGCGTGGAACTGCGCCGCCAGCGCCGGGTCGGCCGCCAGCTGCGCGCGCGCCACGTCTTCGGCCACGTATTCTTCCATGTACTCCTTGCGCTCGAAGGCCGTATTGAAACTGCCCCAGGCCAGCAGGGAATCGGGCGCGCGCGGCTCGAGCAGGGCGACGACCAGGCGCGCCTTGGCCTGGTTGACGGGCACGTACAGGTCACCGGCGCCAACCACGCGCTCCTCTTTCTGCCACTCGCCCTGCACGGCCGCCGTCTGGCGTCCCTCGAACGACTGCGCGCCGAATTTCACAGCCGTGGCGCGGAAGGTCTCGACCGGCAGCCTGCCCGGCGCGCCAGACAGCACCTGGTAGGACACGCCATGCTGGCGCAGCTTGGCCGCCACCATCTGCGCCTGCGCGGCGGGCACCAGGTAGCCGGCCTTGGGCGCTGCCTGCTGCAGGTCGGGCACGATCTCGTCGCGCAGGGGCACGTTCCAGATCTGCGGCGTGGTTTCGTCGTAGCGCGTCATCAGCGCACCCGACACTTCGGATGGCGTGCGCGTGTAGGCGTAGCCGCGAAACGCGATCATGCGGCTCTTGTCCGTCGTTTTATACGTGAGCGGCAAGGTCGTGCCGGCCAGCTGGGCGGCACGCGCGTCCGCCTCGAGCGCCGTTTGCCGCCACTGCGTGCCATGCTGCGCCACTTGCGACAGCAGCGAAACGATGGTGTTGCGCGTGATGCGCACGCGGGTCGGGTAGTCTTTCCACGAATGGGTTTCCACCAGCATGCCGAAGCGGTTGCGCAGCTGGAAATAGCCATGCGAGAAGCGTGGATTCGGCGCCGAATCGACAAAACCCGATTGCGGATTGTCGTTCTCGGCAAACGAAATATAGAACGGTTTAGGGTCCGAGCCCTGCTTGGCCAGGTCGGCCAGGACCTGATCGCGCAAGGCCGTGCCGGCCACGCGCAGGGCCGCATCGCCCGCATGCACGGGTTCGACCTGGATCGAGATATCGGGTTCGAACTGGGCGCCGTCGGTAACGTGCAGGTCGACATAGGCCAGCGGATCCCAGGCGTTCACCAGCGCCAGCATGTGCTGCATCTCGGGCGTATCGGCCTTCATGTATTCGCGGTTCAGATTGTAGTTTTGCGCCGTGCTGCGCCAGCCCATTTCCACGGGGCCACGCTGGTTCGGACGGTTCCACTGGCCGAAGCGTTCATGGCCGTCAACGTTAAACACGGGCACGAACAGCAGCACCTGCTTGTCGAGCGCGCCGGGTGCCGCCTTGCCTTCCAATACTTCGCGCAACGCGAGGAAACCCGCATCCTTGCCATCGATTTCGCCCGCATGGATGCCGCCCTGTATCAGCAGCACGGGCAGCTTGCGGCGCGCCGCTTCGGCCGGCGTCAGGGCGCCCGTATTCGAGACGGCCAGCGCCAGCATGGGGCGGTTTTCCGGCGTGCGGCCAAATTCCACGCAGCGCACCTGCTTCGGATAGCGCGATTGGAACTGGCGGCACAAGGTTTCCACTTCCGCATAGCGGCCCGTATGCAAAAAGCCCGAGCGTTCGGCCACCGTGGTCAACGGCGAGGCGGCATACGCAGGCAAGGCAAAGGTGGACAACAAGGCGGCGGACAGCAGGGCGTGGCGTAGCATGGGTCAAACTCCATCGAGAGAGAACAAGCGGGCAATTATAGGGTGGTGGCGCGTGTAAAACTGCAGCGGAAAATAAAAAAGCCGGAACAGCGTCAGCTGCTCCGGCCTTGCTCTGGCAAGCGTGAATTATGAGCCAAAGTGGTAGTTGAATTCTACCCAGCCCTGGCGTCCCTGCGGACTGTAGCTGCCCACCGGGTAGTACGGCCAGCCGCCGCTGTCGTCGCGCTTGATCTTGTCGAACACGTTGTTGACGATCAACGACAAGGTGGCGCGGTCGTTGATGCGGTACACGGTGCTGATATTGGCCAGCGCCGTCGGCGTCAGGTAGCCGGTGCCGGCGGCGTTCGGTATCTTGCTGTAGCGGCTGACCAGCAAAGTGTTCGACCAGTCGCCCGCAGCCCAGTTGACGCTCAGGTTCAGCTTGTCGCGCCAATCCGAATTGTTCAGCGATTTGAGCTCGTCGATTTCTTCGTCGCCGGCAAATTGCTGCGATTTATTGCTCAGCACCTTGGCGTAATTGGCCTTGAAGGCAAAGCGGCCATAATCCGCCGTGCGCAGCAAATACTTGACGCTGACGTCGATGCCGCTGCTGCTTTGCTTGGCCGCATTGATCGGATTGACGGTGATGGTCTTGATCTCGCCGGCGCGGTTCAGGGCATTGGCCGCGAAACGCTCGACGCGGCCCAGGGTATCGGCGCAGGTAGGCGAGTTGATGTCGAGCTTGCCCAGGCGGCAATCGGCTTCGTCGCGCAGTATCTTGTCGGCGCTCAAATTCGTCACCAGGTCGTCGATCTTGATGTTCCAGTAATCGACGGAGACGTCGAAATTCGAACTTGGCGACCAGACGGCGCCCACGCCGAACGACTTGCCCTTCTCCGACTGCAGATCCTTGCTGCCGTTCTGCACATAGTCGGCGCCCGGCGATTTATTTGCGTAGTCGCAGTCCTCGATGGCCTGTCCGGCAGCGCCGCAGCGGTAGTAATCGGTGGTACTCGAATAGTAACCGGTGCCGCGCGCCTTGTAGATGTAGTTCATGTCCGGTGCGCGGAAGCTGGTGGCGTAATTGGCGCGGAACAGCAGCTCCGGCGCGGGACGCAGTTCCAGGCCGCCGTTGTAGGTGAACTTGCCATCGCTGCGGCCGGCAAAGTTGTAGCGGTCATAGCGGCCAGCCAGGGTACCGGTCAGCTTCTCGTGCAGCGGCAGGTTGATCTCGGCACCCAGCGCATAGCGGGTACGCGTGCCGGCCGTGATATCGGATTTGGTGGCGACGTTGAAGTAACCGTCGTTCAGGCGCGCATCGGGCACATTGCTGAAGCCCTGCTTGCCCAATTCGGCAATGGTGGCGATCTTCGCCACGCCAGCGGGCAGCTGGAACAGGTCGCCATTCGTGGCCAGGCTCAGGGTATTCGTCCAGGCCTTGTCATCGCTGTCGGAATTGCCCGTGATGCTGTCGAATTCGGCCGCCGTCACGCGGCGCGACAGGCGCGCCGGGTCCGGTGCGTAGATCGGCACGCCGGCGGTGTCGGTACCCAGTTTAGGGCCCAGGAAGAAGCTGTCGATATTGGCCAGCGCGCGCGGCGTATGGCTTTCGCTCTTGTACACCGAGGCGTTGTAGTTCGCTTCATACTGCCACGACGACGTGCCGGGAATGCGGCCCTTGGCGCCCAGCGAGATGGCCGTGGCCAGGTCGTCCCACTTGCGGTTGTAGCGCTCCACGCCGCCCATTTCCTCGGGCGAGATATAGCGCGTCCACGCTTCGTAGCGGTTCGTATTCTGGTTGCGGAAATAGCTGCTGCCCGTCGACGACGACGTCCACGTCGGGCCACGCGTATTGTTCTCGGTCGAGTTCTTGCCGATCAGGAAGTCGGCGAACAGCGTCGTTTCCGGCGACAGCTCATAGTTGGCGCTGCCAAAGACGTTCTGGCTGCGGTTCTTGGTTTGCGTGGTCCAGTAAGTGGGACCGACTTTCGGGCTGGCGCAATAGCTGCCGTTCTTCGCCTGGTACTTGACGACGCTGCCGCCGAACAGGTCGCCGAACTGGTTGCAGGTGTCGCCCAGGTCCACGTAGCTGCCGGAGGTGCCCGCTTGTACCACGCGGCGCGAGGCGATATTCGTCGGCGTGCCCGAGCGCGTGGCCATGAAATCGCGCTGCAGGCTCGACAGCGGATCGCGCTGGCTCAGCTCCACGCTGAACAGGGTATGCAGCTTGTCGAAATTGCCGCCGCCCGTCAGCTGCACGCGCTGGTTGCCGGCGCCGCCGCGCGAGGTGCCGCCCGCCTTGACGTTGATATCGAAACCTTCCGTCTGCTTTTTCAGGATGACGTTGACCACGCCGGCGATCGCGTCGGAACCATAGATGGCCGAGGCGCCACCGTTGAGGATCTCGATGCGGTCGACTATGCTCGACGGGATATTCGCCAGATTGGTGAAGTTGACCGTGCCTTCGTAGGCGACGGGGAAGTCGGCCAGGCGGCGGCCATTAAGCAGGATCAAGGTGTGGTTCGGGCCCAGGCCGCGCAGGCTGATGGTATTGGCCGAAGGCGTGAACGTATTGCCGAAGTCCTCGCCTTGCGTAAAGCCGCTGTTCTGTACCTGGTTGGTCAGCGCATCGAAGACATTCTTGTACCCTTGCTTGGTGATTTCATCCCCCGTCAGGATGGTGACGGACGATGGTCCTTCCAGGCTGGCGCGGGGAATCCGCGAACCGGTGACCACGACGGCTGGCGGGGTGGCCGCCGGCTGCTGATCCGCTGCGGGCGCTTGCGTTTGCGCGTGCGCCTGCCATGCGGAACCGCCCAGGATGGCCAGTACGGCGACAGTGAGCGGTGGTAACTTGAATTGTATAGGCATCTTTGCGCTTCTCAAGGTTAGGGAGAAGGCGAAAGATATCAAAATGCCAGTAATTGCAGAACGAATGGATTCATCTTTCTATATATCAAAATTGTTATATAGAAATATTTCTGAGCAGAAATCTCCCCCTCCTTCGCCCAGGAAGGGGAGCAAAATGGGGCTTTAGCGTTTCAATACAGCAATTTCCTTGTAGGCCGGGCGCAGCAGCCGCGTGGCCGTGTCGGACGGGTTTTCCATCGAACTCAACAGCCTGAGCGCACCCGTGGCCGGGCTACAGCTGCCGCTGCTGCGGTAACGCAGCGCCGCCGCCAGCATGCCTTCGGCCGGGTCGCCCAGCGGGTTCCGGTAATCATCGGCCACATCGCAGGTCGGCGCCATGCCATCGGCGAAGTCGCCAAAGCCCTTGGCGTTGACGCCCTGGAACTGCACGGCGAAATACGTGGTGCCGCAATTGGGCGTGGGATAGAAACCGTAGGGCTTGCCGCACGTCGTGCCGCCGATCAGATTGACCTGCACGTCCACGCCGCGCAAGCCGTTGATGATCGCTTCGCTGGCCGAGCAGGTATTGCCCGTCGTTAGCAAAGTCACGCGCTTGAGGCCCAGCGAGGGCAGCGGCGTGCCCTTGGGCAGAGGGTTCGGCCCGGCAAAGCCCAGGCTTTGCGCATGGAATGGCACGGGTGCCGCCGGCCGCGTCTTGTCATTGGCCAGCACCTGCTCGAAGGTCTTGCCGGTGGTGACTTGCGGACCGGCAATCATGTAGGCAAGCTCGCTGGCGACATCGAGGTAGCCGCCGCCGTTGTAGCGCACGTCGAGCACCAGGTCGCTGATGCCGGCCGCCTGGAAGCGGCCCATGGTCTCGGCCAGCTGGCGCTCGGACACGTTGTTGTGGGTGTTGAAGGTCAGATAGCCCACCTTGCCCGTGGGCGTGTCGATGATGCGCTCGTTTTGCACGGAACTCGTGCTGACATCCACCGCCTGCAGGCTCGCGGAGATGGGCGCGCCGTTGCGGCTGAACGCCAGCGTGTGCGTGCCTTGCGCCGAAGGGAACAGGCCCGCGTTGATGATACCCACGCTGGCAGTGTCGGGGGCATTGACGAAATCGACGCCATCGACGGTTTGCAGCTCATCGCCGCGCCGCAAGCCCGCCAGTGCCGCCGGCGAGCCTGGCTCGACGATCGTGACCACGGCCTTGCGCGGCGGCGTGGTGCGCGTCAGCGCCAGCAGCATGCCGTAGCCCAGTTCCACGCCATTGAGCGAGGCTTCCCATTCGGCCGTCGTATACGTGAAATGGAACTGGTCCTTCGGCTTGCCGGACGCCGTCGTGGCTGTTGTCTTGAGCACATCGAAATACGCCTTCGCCGTGGCAAAGCTTTGCGGCAGGTAGGTGGTCGGCACTTCGCGGTACCACAGATACGTTTCATCGATCCAGCTGCGCACCCATGTCTGCTCATCGAGCAAGGTGCCCGGCTTGTCGATGCTGCTGCCGCTGCGCGGTGCCTCGCAACGGTTCGCCACCGTGGAGGAAGCGACCAGCGCCGTCGGCCCGGTCGGCCCGGTTGGCGTCAAGGGCGGCACGACGGGCGCGCTGTCGCTGCTGCTACCTCCTCCTCCTCCGCCGCAGGCACTCAACACGAATCCGAGGGAAACAACGAGGCAACGCAGGCGCAGGGAATGCATGAGAAACTTTCCAAGAAGAAATTATCGAAAAATTATAATGCGTTTTGCCAGCAAGCGTTGTTTTCTTTGACACAAAAAAATGGCGCCCGCAGGCGCCATTGCTACAAGATCATGCGCAAACCGTTACGCCACGGTGGCCGCCACAGGTGCTGCCACGACGGGCGGCAGCGGCGTCGGCGCGTTGAAGGCGATCAGCAGACTCGCTTCCTTCTCTTTCGCCGCCTTCAAATGACGCTCCTTCACGTGGCCATAGCCGCGGATGTCTTCCGGTATGCTGGCGATGGCCACGGCTTGCGCCAGCTTGGCCGTCGTCAGTTTCGGCAGCAAGCCGCGCACCGTCGCGCGGTATTCAAGAATCAGCGCGCGCTCCATCTTGCGCTCGGCCGTGTGGCCGAAGATGTCAAACGCCGTGCCGCGCAAGCCCTTGAACTTGGCCAGCACGCCGAACGCCTTCATCATCCACGGGCCGAATTCCTTCTTCACCAGATGGCCCTGGGCATCCGTTTTCGCCATGATGGGCGGCGCCAGGTGGAACTTGAGCTTGATGTCGCCTTCGAACATGGACGCGATCTTTGCCTGGAAGGCGCCGTCCGTGTACAGGCGCGCCACTTCGTACTCGTCCTTGTACGCCATCAGCTTGTAGAAGTAGCGGGCCACGGCTTCCGTCAGGCGCAAGTGCGGGCCATTCAGGGCGCTTTCGGCGGCGCGTACCTGGCCGACGAAATCGATGTACTGCTGCGCATAGGCGCGGTCCTGGTAAGCCGTCAGCAGGGCCACGCGCTTTTCGATGATGTCGTCGAGCGTGTCGATGCGCTTGAATTCCACCACCTTGGCCGGTGTTGTCATGCGTACCAGGCTGGCCGCGTCATGCGCACCGGCGCGGCCCCAGTTGAAGGCCGCCTTGTTGAACGCCACCGAGACGTTGTTCAAATCGATGGCCTTCATGATGGCAGCTTCCGACAGCGGCACTTTGCCCTTTTGCCATGCGTAGCCGAGCATGAACATGTTCGTCGCGATCGAGTCACCCATCAGCGCCGTGGCGATCTGGCCCGCGTCGATGAAGTCCACGTGGTCGCTGCCGCACGCCTTTTCGATTTCCATGCGCGCGGAAGCGCCGGGAAATTGCCAGTCCGGGTTCTTCACGAACGCGGCCGTCGACGAGCTGGTCGAGTTGATCATGGCCCAGCTACGCCCTTCTCCCATGCGCGACAGGGCGTCGCGGCTGGCCGTGACGATCAGGTCGCAGCCAATCACGAGATCGGCCGCACCCGTGCCGACGCGCGTCGAGTGGATATCTTCCTGGCGGTCCGCCAGACGCACGTGCGACATGACGGGGCCGCCCTTTTGCGCCAGGCCGCTCATGTCCAGCACGGAACAGCCCTTGCCTTCCACGTGGGCCGCCATGGCCAGGATCTGACCGACGGTGACGACGCCCGTGCCGCCGATGCCGGTGACCAGGATGCCGAACGGCTCGGCCGTCGAAGGAATCTGCGGTGTCGGCAAGGCCGGCGCGGCTGGCGCGTCCTTGTCGGCGGCAGCCGCCTTCTTCGGCTTTTTCAAGCCGCCGCCTTCCACCGTCACGAAACTGGGGCAGAAACCCGTCGTGCACGAGAAATCCTTGTTGCAGGACGACTGGTTGATCTGGCGCTTGCGCCCCAGTTCCGTTTCCAGCGGTTCCACGGACAGGCAGTTCGATTGCACGGAGCAGTCGCCGCAGCCTTCGCACACGGCTTCGTTGATGACGGCGCGCTTGGCCGGGTCCGGGTATTCATTGCGTTTCCGGCGGCGGCGTTTTTCCGAGGCGCAGGTCTGATCGTAGATCATGGCCGACACACCGGGCATGTCGCGCAGTTCGCGCTGCACGTCCATCAGTTCCGAACGGTGGCGCACGGTGACGCCTTCCGCCCAGGCGTAATCGTCCGGGTATTTTTCCGGTTCGTCCGTGACGACGATGATGGGACCGACGCCTTCGGCGGCGATCTGGCGAGAGATAATGGCTGGCGATAGCGGACCGTCGAATTCCTGGCCGCCCGTCATGGCCACCGCATCGTTGAACAGAATTTTATACGTGATGTTCACCTTGGCCGAGACGGCCGCGCGGATGGCCAGGATGCCCGAGTGGAAATACGTGCCGTCGCCGAGGTTGGTAAACACGTGCTTCTCGTTCGTGAACGGCGCCTGCCCCACCCAAGTCACGCCTTCGGCGCCCATGTGGGTAAACGTCGACGTTTCGCGGTCCATCCATAGCACCATGTAATGGCAGCCGATGCCGGCCAGCGCGCGCGAGCCTTCCGGCACTTTCGTGGAACTGTTGTGCGGGCAGCCGGAGCAGAAGAACGGCGTGCGGTCCTTCTGCGGATCGGGTTTCACGCTGATCGCTTTGAGCACATTCTCTTTGGCTTCCAGGTAGGCGATGCGTTCCTTCACGCGCTGCTCGACCGGATGGCCTGCGTAGTAGCGCGAGATGCGGCTGGCAATGGCGCGGGCGATCATGGCCGGGTTCAGCTCATACGTAGCCGGCAGCAGCCAGTCGCCGTGACCGGTACCCTTCTGGTTGCTCCATTCGCCCGTATCGTCGAACTTGCCGACCACGCGCGGACGCTCGCCATCCTTCAGGTTGTACAGTTCTTCCTTCAGCGCGTATTCGAGGATTTGCCGCTTTTCTTCCACCACGAGGATCTCGTCGAGGCCCTTGGCAAATTCGTGCACGCCATCGGCTTCCAGCGGCCAGGTCATGCCGATCTTGTACAGGCGGATGCCGATGTCGGACGCCGTCTGCTCGTCGATGCCGAGGTCGGCCAGCGCCTGGCGCGTATCGAGATACGATTTGCCGGCCGTGATGATGCCGATGCGCGCCTTCGGGCTGTCCCAGATGATCTTATTGAGCTTGTTGGCACGCGCATACGCCAGCGCCGCATACCATTTGTAGCTGTTCATGCGCACTTCTTGTTCCAGCACCGTGTCGGGCCAGCGGATGTTCAAGCCACCGGCCGGCATCTCGAAGTCGGTCGGCAAGGTGATCTGCACACGGTCCGGGTCGAAATCGACGGCGGCGCCCGATTCGATGATGTCGGTCACGCATTTCATCGACACCCACAAACCCGTGTAGCGGCTCATGGCCCACGCATGCAAGCCGTAGTCGATATATTCTTGCACCGACGACGGATACAGCACGGGGATGCCGCAGGCGTTCAGGATATGGTCGGACTGGTGCGCCGTGGACGAGGATTTGGCCGCATGGTCGTCGCCGGCCAGCACCAGCACGCCGCCGTGCTTGGCGGAACCGGCGTTGTTCGCGTGCTTGAACACATCGCCGCAGCGGTCGACGCCGGGGCCCTTGCCGTACCACATGCCGAACACGCCATCGTATTTCGCGTCTTCGAACAGATTCGTTTGCTGCGTGCCCCAGACGGCCGTGGCGGCCAGGTCTTCGTTCAGGCCCGGGTGGAATTTGACGTGGTGTTCATCGAGATATTTTTTGGCCTTGATCGCCGTCATGTCGACGGACGTCACAGGCGAACCGCGGTAACCGGTGATGTAACCGGCCGTATTCAGGCCAGCCTTCAGATCGCGCTCGCGCTGCAGCATGGGCAGGCGGATCAGCGCTTGCGTGCCCGTCATGAAGGCGCGGCCACGCTCGAGCGTGTATTTGTCGTTCAGGGAAATCTCGGACGCGTGCGCGCCCGGCTCAAGACTCGAGCCCTTGATTGGTGCATTCATTACTTGTCTCCATTATTCTCTGTGCTACGCGTGCAAAGTCGGTTGAACTCACACGTACCGGCCGCGCTTTGTGGGCAATGCCGGTGCGGAAAAATGACTTGTTTGTCGTAGACTACCACAGGAAGGCGCACAGTTCTTTTGCTGCACTGCACTCCTGCGTTCGTACCTTTTGCTGCTTTTTAGTGCTTCTTTTTGCGGCATGTCGGGTTACGCCATTCTGGCTAACCCGACCTACATTACTGGCACCAGTTGTAGGTCGGATTAGCGCAGCGTAATCCGACATCCCGGGTATAAGTCAGCTTACGCCGCGCTCGTATCTTTCAATACGCCGCGCTTGATCTGGTCCAGCTCGATCGATTCGAACAGGGCGCGGAAATTGCCTTCGCCAAAGCCCTGGTCGCCCTTGCGCTGGATGATCTCGAAGAAGATCGGGCCGATCACCGTCTGCGTGAAGATTTGCAGCAGCAATTCGCGTTCGGTTTCCGTGCTGTGGCCATCGATCAGGATGCGCAAACGGCGCAGTTCTTCCAGCTGCTCGCCGTGGTTCGGCAGACGGCGGTTGACCAGCTCATAGTAAGTTTCAATCGTGTCCTGGAAATCGATACCCGTATCGCGCATGCCTTGCACGGAAGCGTAGATATTGTCCGTGCCCAAGGCGATGTGCTGGATGCCTTCGCCGTGGTACTGGTCCAGGTATTCGGCGATCTGCGACTTGTCATCCGACGATTCATTGATCGGGATGCGGATCTTGCCGCATGGCGAAGTCATGGCTTTCGACTTCAGACCCGTATGCTTGCCTTCGATATCGAAGTAGCGCACTTCGCGGAAGTTAAACAGGTTTTCATAGAAACCGGCCCATTCCTTCATGCGGCCACGATGCACATTGTGCGTCAGGTGGTCGATATAGGTCAGGCCATGGCCGACCGGGTTGGCGACGGCGCCGGGAATGGCGACGAAGTCGACGTCATAGATGCTGATGTCGCCGATGCCGCCTGGAGCGGCCGCGTCCGGCTTGTCAGCGCCCTTGCCGCGCCAGCGGTCAACGAAATACAGCAGCGAATCGCCCACACCCTTGATGGCGGGGATATTCAGTTCCATCGGGCCTGTTTTATTGTCGAAACCCCAGGCGCCCAGTTCCAGCGCGCGGCGGTAGACGAAAGCAGCGTCATCGACACGGATGGCGATGGCGCACACGGACGGGCCGTGATGGCGGGCAAAACGCTGCGCGAACGAATCTTGTTCGGCATTGATGATGAAATTGATGTCGCCCTGACGGTACAGGGTCACATCCTTGTGGCGGTGGCGCGCGATGGCCGTGAATCCCATGTTCTCGAACAGCTTGCCCAATGCTTTTGGGTCTGGTGCTGCATACTCGACGAACTCGAAACCATCGGTACCCATCGGGTTATCCCAAGGCTGAAATTGCATGATGTCTCCTCCAAGAAGTAGCGCACAGTATAGGCGCGGTCTGTGGGCATTAAATGCCAAAGATCTCCCGAACAATCATGATTTGCGCAATAATATTGCGTGAAACACGAACCACCGGAGGAAGCATGAGCAAAATTACGCTGGATAAAACGGACCGCAAAATCCTCGCCGTCCTGCAGGCCGATGGCCGCCTGTCGAATCAGGACGTGGCCGAGCAAGTCAGCCTGTCGCCGTCGCCATGCTTGCGCCGCGTCAAACGGCTGGAAGAAGCGGGCGTGATCCGCCAATACGTGGCCCTGCTGGACCCGGAAAAGATCGGCCTGGGGCTATTGGCTTATGTCAACGTGCGACTGGAAAAGCACAGCGACGCCACCGCGCACAGTACGGCAAGAGTGCTGGCGCCGAATCTGGTGACGAACACGTCGCCGCGCGCCGACTTCGCCGTGGCCGTCGCGCAATGGCCGGAAGTGGTGGCTTGCTATGCGATGACGGGGGAAATGGATTACCTGCTGCGCGTGCACGTGGAAGACATGGAGCACTTTTCACGCTTCATGATGGCGACCCTGCTGCGCCACCCGGCCGTGCTGGATGTGAAATCAAGCTTTGCCTTGCAGCGCATCAAGGATACGACGGCCCTGCCCTTACTGTGACGGCGGTGATGGCGGCCCGGGCTTCTTCTTGCGCCCTGGCAAGCGGTCCCACAGTTTGAACGCGGCGCGCGCGTTGGCCTTGAACGTGTAGTCGAACATGGCGAACTGCTCCTGCACGGCTTCCTGCAGCATGCTGCTCGGGTTCGGCGGCAACAGTTTCAGATATGCATCGGCTTCGCCATAGTCGCGCTGGATTTCCATGCCCGCCTTCTTGGCGATATGCATCATCGTCTTGTTTGACGACAAACAATGCATGTACAGGGTATCGAC
Organism: Janthinobacterium sp. NKUCC08_JDC; assembly: GCF_019345575.1. Lineage (NCBI taxonomy): Bacteria > Pseudomonadati > Pseudomonadota > Betaproteobacteria > Burkholderiales > Oxalobacteraceae > Janthinobacterium > Janthinobacterium sp. NKUCC08_JDC. Next base: position 32,637 of record NZ_JAHKQW010000004.1, read on the forward strand.
ATCGTTGTTGCGGCAGTGGATCGCCGCCCGCTCGAACAGTTTTGACCCGACCCCCATGCCGCGCATGGATTTCGATACGGACACGCCAAACTCGGCCACCTGCTCCTTGTCCGTCACGACGCTTTTCGCCGGCGACGTGTCCTTCGGCGCGAACGCCAGATGCCCCACGCCCACCAGCTTGAACAGGCTGTTGTAGACGCCGTAGACCATGTCGCGCGAGAAATCCATCTTTTGCACGTACTGGGCGACGAGCTCATCGGGCAAGGCGCTGCCGAAGCGCAGCAGGCGGTCGCTTTTCTCCAGATTCAGGAAATGCTTCATCATGCGGCGCCGGTCGCGCTCATGCAATTGCTTGACGAGCACGGTCGGACGCCCGCCGCCGCTACGGCTGAGCCAGCGGCGAAACGGGTTCTGGAACAATTTGGGCAGGGTCATGGCAGCTCCGTGCTGCTGATCGCGTTCGTGACGGCTTCGACCCGCGCCGCATGGATGAGCTCGGGAATGCGCTTCGGTTCGTGTGCGCAAGCTTGTGCCAGCGCGCCCGCATCGACGCCGCGCACGGCCACCAGCATGGCTTGCAGCCAGGCGGACTGCGAGAACACCGGATTCTGGGTCTGCACGTCGCAGGCGATGGCGTCCAGCATCTGCACGAAGCGCTGCGGCTTGCGCAGTCCGTCGCAGCGTTCGCACAAGCGCACCAGTTCCTCGGCGCTCAAGGCCAGCGCACCGGCAACGGCAGCCTGCTCGCGCGCCGCCATCACGGCCAGCTCGCGGCAATCGTTGGGCACGCGCAGGCGCTCGCTGAGCGCATTGATCTGCTCAAGCGGCACGGCCAGCATCAGCACGGCAAAGCGCACGCACAGTGCGTGGCCCGCGCCCGCCGCCCTGTCGATCACGCGCAGCAGATGGTCGTTGATTGCCAATTCCGGCAGGATGCGCGCCAAGGCGCCGCACTCGTGCAACACCGTCAGCATGCGCGACGGCCGCGCTTCCATCAATCCTTTCGCCACTTCCTGCCACACGCGCTCGGCCACCAGGGCGTCGACTTCGCCGTCCAGCACCATTTGACGCATGAGGGCCATCGTGGCCGGCGCCACCGTAAAAGTATCGAAACGGGCGGCAAAGCGGGCCAGGCGCAAGATGCGCACGGGGTCTTCGCCGAACGCATCGGAGACGTGGCGGAACACTTTGTTTTGAATATCGTCAATGCCGCCGAACGGGTCGGTCAGGCTACCGTCCTCGGCCTGCGCGATGGCGTTGATGGTCAGATCACGGCGCACCAGGTCTTCTTCCAGGGTGACGTCGGGCGCCGTGTGGAAGACAAAGCCCCGGTAGCCGGGGGCAGTCTTGCGTTCCGTGCGGGCCAGCGCGTACTCTTCCTGCGTCTTCGGGTGCAGGAAGACGGGGAAATCCTTGCCCACGGGCCGGAAGCCCCGACGCAGCATGTCGTCCGGCGTGGCGCCGACGACGACGTGGTCGTGGTCTTTCACGGGCAAGCCCAGCAGTTGGTCGCGCACCGCGCCACCGACCGTGTATATCTTCATAACACTCTTTTCTTAGTCAGGCAGTTCCGCGTCGTGCTTGGGCGCCGTTTCCGTTTCCGCCAGCGCTTCCGCGATCCAGCGGGCCACGGCCGGGTGCGCCTGCACGCGCTCGCAATACGCGTTCAGGGCCGGCGCCAGGCTCACGCCATACGTGCGGAAGCGCATGACGACGGGCGCGAAATACGAATCGGCGATGGAAAAGTCGCCGAACAGGAACTGGTGATGGCCAAAGCGCAATAAACACTCTTCCCAGATTTCGCTGATGCGGCCGATGTCCGCCTGCGCGGCGGCCGTACGGCCACGCCCCGGCAACTTGGCCTTGATATTCATCGACATGTCCGTACGCAAGCCCGTGAAGCCGGAATGCATTTCCGCGCAGACACAGCGCGCCATAGCGCGCGCGGCCACGTCTTGCGGCCACATGTGTTTGTCAGGGAACTGCTCGGCCAGGTATTCGCAGATGGCCAGGCTGTCCCAGATCGTGATCTCGCCCGCCAGCAGCACGGGAACCCGGCCGCAGGCCGAATACTCGGCGATTTTGGTGGCCGTGTCGCTCTGGTCGAGCAGCACGCGCACTTCCTGGAATGGAATGCCGAACGCCGTCATGGCCACCCACGGGCGCATCGACCACGATGAATAATTCTTGTTGCCGATGATGAGGGTCAAACCTGGCTCGCGCGCGGCGGCCAGGGTTTGCGTCAGGCTGGGATCAAGGATGGTCGTTTGCATGGTCGGCTATCTTTAGTTGGATGATGGCAAGTCGGCCGCGATGGCGCTGTTTTTTGGGCCGACGGTACCCAGGCGCGCTTTCAGCGATTGCGGGCTCTTCTCGAACAGGGCCGCGTAATACGTGGCGTTGGCCATCACGTTTTTCACGTAGCCGCGCGTTTCCGTGTACGGAATGATCTCGGCGAAGACGGCGCCTTCCAGCGGACGCGTCATGGTGGCGCGCCAGATGCGCAAGCGCCCCGGCCCCGCGTTGTAGGCGGCGCTGGCCAGCACTTGCGAACCGTCGAGACCGCCAAGCACCATGTTCAGGTAATTCGTGCCCAGCAAGACGTTGGTGCGCACATCGCTCAAGGTTTCCGTGACAAAATCCGTCAAACCGATCTTCTTGGCCACATAGCGGGCCGTCGACGGCATCACCTGCATCAGGCCGGACGCGCCCACGTGCGACTGCGCATCCATGATGAAGCGCGATTCCTGGCGGATCAGGCCATATACCCAGGCTTTGTCGAGACCCAGGGTTTGCGTGGCCGGGTGCATGACGTCGTCGTGCGGCGTCGGGTAGCGCTGCGTATAGTCCACTTCCAGGCGCGTGCGGTCCGAGGTGTTGACCATGCGGTCGAGCACATTATTCTGGCGCGCAAATTCCGCGGCCGCCAGATGCTGGCGGTCCGTCATCGAGCGCAATTCCCAGTTCCATTCGCGCGTGCCTTCGAAGCGCAAGCGCATGTTGAAGAATTTCAAGGCGCGTTGCAAGCCTGGATTGGCGGCCATGGCGGCGATTTCCGCCGGCGTGATGGGCTGGCCAGGCGGCGGCAGCACCAGGTGGTTGCCCAGCTCTTCATTGGCCAGCAAGCCATAGAAATTCGATTGTTCACTGATCGTGCGGTACAGGGCATCCGCTTGCGCGTTCGGGCGGCCCGGCGTTTCCGCCTGCTGCGCGCGCGCCAGCCAGTAGACCCAGGTAGGATCGGCGCGCAAGGACGCCGGCATGGCCTGGATGGACGCCTTCACCACGGGCCAGTTGCCTTCACGCAAGGCGATACGCGCCTTCCACTGCATCTGTTCCAGGGTCAATGGCGCGCCATTGGTTTTTTGCCAATATTCGAACGCTTCCGGCGCCAGCGAATACGACGCTTGCAGGGCCAGGCTGGCCCAGCCGATGGCCTGTTCCTGCGCCGTCAGCTGCGCACTCGCCTTTTGCAGGGCGACGACGCCCAGCTTCAAGGTGCTTTTCGCCATGCGGCCGACAGCCACCAGATACATCTCGTGGTCGGCGCGACTTAGACCCGCGCCCTTGGCCAGCACCAGCGCCGGCAAGTCGATCGCTTGCGCCATCTTCGCGTCGGACGCGCCCAGCAGCAGCGCGATGCGGCGCGCCGGGCCCGTGGCGTTGGTCTGGCCCGCCAGGCGGATCTGCGCCCACAGGTCGTTCGTGTCGAACTGGCCGTTTTGCGCCAATGCCGCGATCAGGCTGCCGCACGCTTCGCCATAGCCGGGCGGCGAGACGAGCAAGTTGCGCGCCTCGGACGCCACGTTCTGGCCCTTGGCTGCGCGCGACATCAGCGCGTAGCACTTGAGCTGGGTGTCGTCGTCGAGGGCGAATTGCGGGTATTGTTCATCGAACACGACCCAGTCGCGCTTGCGGCCCAGTTCCAGCAGCCAGTCGTTGCGAAAACGGTCGGCGATGGCGCTGCCCTTGTAGCGGTTCAGGTAATCGCGAAATTGCGCCTCGGTCAGCAGTTTGATGCGCGGTTTCAGCCGATAATAGTCAACATACGATGGAATCTGGTAATTCGTCAGGCGCCCCGCATAAAAGTCGGCTTTTTCGACGTCATCCTTGCGCGCGGCGTCGCGCAGCAAGAGGAAGGCATCGTCCTCGCTGCGCGTGTCGGGGGCGGCTGGGGATACGGTGGTGGAAACCTGGGCCAGGGCGGCCAGGGGAGACAAGGCCGATGCAACACACAGCATCGTGCCGGCAATCCATTTCAGTGGGGAAATCAATGTACGACTCTCAATCTTAACTTGATGGTGATATGAATAGCGACCCTAGAATAACATGCGATCCGGCTACACGGCCACCCATTGCGCCACAGGAAAAAGCCGGCTTGCGCAAAGCCTTGCTGGCGGCCCGGCGCGCCCTGCCCGACGCCACGCGCGCGGGGTGGGATGCGGCCATCGCGCAGCGCCTGCTGGACTGGTGCGCACAGGAAAACGTCAAGGAACTGGGCGTGTACTGGCCCCTGCACGGCGAGCCGGACTTGCACGGCGCGTATGCGCAGCTGGCCGCGCGCGGCGTGGCGCTCAGTCTGCCCGTGGTGCTGGAAAAACATGCGCCGCTGGCCTTTTCCGCCTGGACGCCGGGCGAGCCCATGGTCAAGGATGGCATGGGCGTGGCCGTGCCTGCGCGGCTGCGCCTGCGCCCGGCGCCCGCCACCCTGCTCGTGCCCTGCCTGGGATTCAATGAGCAACGGTACCGGCTCGGCTATGGCGGCGGCTATTACGACCGCACCCTGGCGGCCACGCCGCGTCCACGCACGCTCGGTATCGCCTATGCGTGCCTGGCGGCCAGCTTTCCCAACGGCGAATACGACATCGCCCTCGATTACGTCGTAACCGAGGGCGATCTGTACTGACGAGTCAGGACGGTTTATTTCACCAGGCGCTGCCACAAGGCCGTAGTGGGCGCCGCCTGGTTCATGCTATAGAAATGCAAGCCTGGCGCGCCGCCTTCCAGCAAACGCTCGCACAAGCCCGTCACCACGTCCAGGCCAAAGGCCTTGATGGACGCGCTGTCGTCGCCGAAGCTGGCCAGTTTCAGACGCACCCAGCGTGGAATTTCCGCACCGCACATGTCCGAAAAGCGCATCAGCTGCGTGTAGTTCGTGATCGGCATGATGCCGGCCACGATGGGCACGTTGATGCCCATCTTCTGCGTCTGCTCGACAAACTGGAAATACGCGTCGGCATTATAGAAGTACTGGGTGATGGCCGCATTCGCGCCAGCCTGCACCTTGCGCGCGAACGCGTTCAAGTCGTCCTGCGGCGAACGGGCTTGCGGGTGCACTTCCGGATAGGCGGCCACTTCGATATGGAAATGGTCGCCCGTCTCGGCGCGGATGAATTCCACCAGCTCGTTGGCGTAGCGGAACTCGCCCGAAGCGCCATAGCCGCTGGGCAAATCGCCGCGCAAGGCGACGATACGCTTCACGCCAGCCGCCTTGAAGTCGGCCAGTACGGCGCGGATCGATTCGCGCGAACCACCGACGCACGACAGATGCGGTGCGGCCTGTTCGCCGGCCGCCAGGATCTCGCGCACGGTGTCCAGGGTACCCTGCTGCGTGGTGCCGCCAGCGCCAAACGTCACCGAGAAATACTTCGGGTGCAATTCAGACAACTTGACACGCGTGGCGCGCAGCTTTTCCGCCCCTTCCGGGGTTTTCGGCGGGAAAAACTCAATACTGAAATTATGCTTTTCCATCGTCATTACTCAAAAGTAAGGTCGACAGGGCCCAGGAAATGACGCTGTACAGCAATGCACCACCCACGGCCGACCAGAAACTGGCGACATGGAAACCATCGATCACCTGCGCCACCAGCCAGAACATGAAGCCATTGATGATAAAAATGAACAGGCCCAGCGACAAGAACGTCACAGGCAGGGTCAGCAAGATCAGCAAAGGACGGATCAGCGCATTGACCAGCCCCAGCACGGCAGCGGCCAGCAGCGCGGTCCAGCCGCTGCTCATCGTCACCGAGTGCATCAAATAAGGGACGGCAAACAGGGCTGCCGCATTGATAAACCAAATCAGTAGCAAGCGCATTTCTCTAGCCTGTCAAAGAAAGTCAGGCCGGCAACAGCCGGCACAAAAGATATACCGATCAGTCTTGTTGCCTCAGGAACCGTAGCGAGCGGATGCGCGGCGTGGCCGAGAAGCGCAGCTGTGCTTTAGCACAGTGAGCATCGCCGGCCGCGCCCCGCGCCGCGCCGTAGGTTCATGAGGCAACCATCTTAATAACGGTAGTGCTCTGGTTTGTATGGACCTTCCGTGCGCACGCCAATGTAGTCGGCTTGCTCTTGCGTCAGTTCCGTCAGCTGCGCATTCAACTTTTTGAGTTGCAGGCGGGCGACTTTTTCGTCCAGGTGTTTTGGCAGGGTGTACACGCCGACCGGATAGTTGGCCGTGTTCGCGTACAGTTCGATCTGAGCGATCGTCTGGTTGGCGAACGACGAGCTCATCACGTACGACGGGTGGCCCGTGCCGCAACCGAGGTTGACCAGGCGGCCTTCGGCCAGCAGGATGATGCGGCGGCCCGACGGGAAGATGATGTGGTCGACTTGCGGCTTGATGTTTTCCCACTCGTATTGCTTCAGCGAAGCGACGTCGATTTCATTGTCGAAGTGACCAATGTTGCAGACGATGGCCTGGTCTTTCATGCGCGTCAGGTGATCGTGCGTGAGGATGTGATAGTTGCCCGTGCAGGTGACAAAGATGTCGCCGTGTTCGCAGGCGTAATCCATGGTCACGACGCGGTAGCCTTCCATCGCCGCCTGCAGTGCGCAGATCGGATCGACTTCCGTCACCCATACTTGCGCCGACAGGGCGCGCATGGCTTGGGCCGAACCCTTGCCGACATCACCGTAACCGGCGATAACGGCGACTTTGCCGGCGATCATCACGTCGGTGGCGCGCTTGATGCCGTCGACCAGGGATTCGCGGCAGCCATACAGGTTGTCGAATTTCGATTTCGTGACGGAATCGTTCACGTTGATCGCAGGGAAAGCCAGCTTGCCTTCCTTGTGCATCTGATACAGACGGTGCACGCCGGTCGTCGTTTCTTCCGTCACGCCGAGGATTTCCGGCAGACGCTTCGAATACCAGGTCGGGTCCGCCAGCAAGTGTTTCTTGATCGAGTTGAACAGGCAGATTTCTTCGTCCGAACCAGGGTTGGCCAGCACCGACAGGTCGGTTTCCGCGCGCACGCCCAGGTGCAGCAGCAGGGTGGCATCGCCGCCATCGTCGAGGATCATGTTCGAGTAGACCGCCTTGCCGTCCACACTAGGCCATTCGAAGATGCGGTGCGTGTATTCCCAGTAGTCGTCGAGCGACTCGCCCTTGACGGCGAACACAGGCGTGCCGGCGGCGGCGATAGCGGCGGCGGCGTGATCTTGCGTCGAGTAAATGTTGCACGATGCCCAACGCACCTGCGCGCCCAGTGCTTCCAGGGTCTGGATCAGCACGGCGGTCTGGATGGTCATGTGGATGGAACCGGTGATGCGCGCGCCTTTCAGAGGCTGCGCTGCCGCGAATTCTTCGCGGATGGCCATCAGGCCAGGCATTTCCGTTTCAGCAATCTTGATTTCTTTGTCGCCCCATGCGGCCAAGGTGATATCGGCGATGGTGTAGTCGTGTTGCGATTTGAGTACGGCGTTCATCACGCCCTCCTTTCAGTTGAAAAAGGTACGTGAGCGCAGTTGCAGGATATTCCGAGCCTGGCGAATTTCTTCGTCGCAACGCTCCTCGGACGGGGGATTTTAACATTGTCAAGGCCGGTACGCCAGCTTGTTCGCCATACATTGCCATGTAACAACACATAAAAAAAGCGCCCGCGGCCAGAAGGCCGGGGCGCTTTTCTTGCAATTTTGACTAGATTACTTCAGGCCGGCGGCGTCGCGCAGCAGGGCGACCTTGTCCGTACGCTCCCACGTGAATTCCGGCTCTTCGCGGCCGAAATGGCCGTAGGCGGCGCTCTTCTGGTAGATCGGGCGCAGCAGGTCGAGCATTTGCACGATGCCTTTTGGACGCAAATCGAAGTGCGCCAGCACCAGCTTGGCGATTTCCGCGTCGGGAATCACGCCCGTGCCTTCCGTGTAGACGGTGATGTTGATCGGCTTGGCCACGCCGATGGCGTAGCTGACCTGCACCTGGCATTGGCGCGCCAGACCGGCCGCAACGATGTTCTTCGCCACGTAGCGGGCCGCGTAGGCTGCCGAACGGTCGACTTTCGATGGGTCCTTGCCCGAAAACGCGCCGCCGCCGTGCGGGGCTGCGCCGCCGTAGGTGTCGACGATGATCTTGCGGCCGGTCAAGCCGCAATCGCCTTGCGGACCGCCGATGACGAAACGGCCCGTCGGGTTGACGAGGAATTTGGTCTCCGTCAGCCATTCGCGCGGCAGGATCGGCTTGATGATTTCTTCGATGACGGCTTCTTCGATCTGCTTGTGCGAGATTTCCGGCGCATGCTGGGTCGACAGCACGACCGTGTGCACGCCGACGGGGCGGCCATCGACGTAGCGCAGGGTCACTTGCGATTTCGCATCCGGACGCAGCCATGGCAAACGGCCATCCTTGCGCAGCTGCGACTGGCGCTCGACCAGGCGGTGCGCATAGTGGATGGCGGCGGGCATCAGCTCGGCCGTTTCATCGCAGGCGTAGCCGAACATCAAGCCCTGATCGCCAGCGCCTTGATCCAGGTCAATGCCTGCACCTTCATCGACGCCTTGCGCGATGTCCGGCGACTGCTTGTCATAGGCCACCAGCACGGCGCAACCTTTGTAGTCGATGCCGTATTCCGTGTTGTCGTAGCCGATGCGTTTGATGGTTTCGCGCGCAACTTGAATATAATCAACATTGGCGTGCGTGGTAATCTCGCCAGCCAGCACCACCAGGCCCGTGTTGCACAGGGTTTCGGCAGCCACGCGGGCGGCTGGATCCTGGGTCAGGATGGCGTCAAGGATGGCGTCGGAAATTTGATCGGCAACCTTGTCGGGATGGCCTTCCGAAACGGATTCGGAAGTGAAGAGATAGTCGTTTGACATTGCAAGCTCCTGTTTACTATGTGAATGTTCTGTCGCAGTAAAGAGGATTTTGCCTGCGACGCTTTAGCGATATTTATATTCCGCTTCGCAAGTTGTCTATTAACTCAGCGGTTACTGCATACGTGGTATTTTACGCTTCTTAAAAAATTTTGGCACAGCAACACGCCATTCCTGGAAACCGCTTATACATGTTAGTCCCAATTTTTCGCTTCTTGTCCGTCTTTCCCCTGCCCGTCCTGCATGGCCTGGGCGCTGCGCTCGGCTGGGTGATTTACGCCATTTCGCCGTCCTACCGCCGCCGCATGCGCGAGAACATGCAGGGTGCGGGGTTTTCGCAACACTTGCACACGGCCGTGGCCGAAGCGGGCAAGAGCGTGCTGGAATTACCGTTCATCTGGTGCGCGCCGGCCGAGCGCGTGGCGCGCCATGCAACGGTGGAAAACTGGGAACTGGTGGAAAAAGCGCTGCAGCATGGCCGCGGCATTGTCTTCCTGACACCGCACCTGGGCTGCTTTGAAATCGTCGCCCAGCAAATCGCGCTGCGCACGCCGCTCACCGTGATGTACCGCCCGCCCAAGCGCGCCGCCCTGAAACCGCTGATCGAAGGGGCCCGCGCGCGCGAAAACCTGATGCTGGCGCCGGCCAATATGTCGGGTGTGCGCATCTTTGCCAAATGCCTGAAAAAGGGGCAACCGATCGGCCTGCTGCCCGACCAGGTGCCGCAGGAGGGCGAAGGCGTGTGGGCCGACTTCTTCGGTCGTCCCGCCTACACCATGACCCTGCCGGCCAAGCTGGCACAGATGGGCGGCGCCGAAGTCATCATCACCTACGCGGAACGCCTGCCGGGCGGGCGCGGTTATGTCGTGCATTTCGTGCCGTTCACCGAATCGCTCGACAGCACCTCGGCCGAGCAGGCGCGCACCATCAATGCGGCCATGGAGCAATTGATCGCGCGCAGCCCGGCGCAATACCTGTGGAGCTACAACCGCTATAAAGTGCCGCGCGGCGCACCGCCGCCCACGCCGGCCACGTCCGATGCCGCCGGGGAGCAGGCATGAGATTGCTGATCGCCTTCATGTGGCTGCTGCACTGGCTGCCTTTACCCATTCTCGGCCGCTTCGGCGTGGCCGTCGGCAGCGTGCTGTTCATCGCCATGCCCACGCGGCGCAAGATCGCCCTGACGAATCTGCGCCTGTGCATGCCGGAATTGACGGAACAACAGCGCGTGGCGCTGGCGCGCCAGCATTTCCAGGCCTATTCGCGCAGCGTGTGGGAACGCAGCATCCTGTGGTGGTCGTCGGAAGCGCGCCTGAACCGTCTGATCAAGAAGGTGCCCGCCTTCCCGGGCCAGCAGATTGCGGCCAAGCCCACGATTTTGCTGTGTCCGCACTTCGTCTGCCTCGACGTGGCCGGCGCCGCCACGGCCATGGAAATTTCCGCCTCGTCGATGTATGTGCAGCAAAAGAACGCCGCCTTCGACCAGGCCTTGCGCAACGGCCGCTCGCGCTTCAAGCCGCCCAAGCTGTTTACGCGCCAGGACGGCATCAAGACGATTTTGCGCGCGCTGCGCGACGGCTTGCCGTATTTCATGCTGCCGGACATGGATTTCGGCGAAAAGGATGCGGAATTCGTGCCCTTCTTCGGCGTGCCCGCCGCCACCCTGACGGCCACGGCGCGTCTGGCGCTGGCCGCCAAGGCGCAGGTGATTCCCGTCATCGCCACCTTCCTGCCCAACTACCAGGGCTGGCAAGTGACCTACTATCCGGCCTGGGACGACTATCCGGGCGATGACATCACGGCCGCCACGCGCCGCATGAACGAATTCATCGAGGAGCGCGTGCGCGAAGCGCCGGCCGAGTATTTCTGGACGCATAAACGCTTCAAGACGCGTCCGGAAGGCGAAGCGTCGTTCTATAACCAGCACAAGTGATACGGCAGACCATGAAACTCCACTTTACCAAGATGCATGGCGCCGGCAATGACTTCATCGTCATCGACGCCATCAACCAGGATATCGATTTCACGCCGGCCCAGTGGCAGCGTTTGGCCGACCGCCGTTTCGGCATCGGCGCCGACCAGATTCTCGTCGTGGAAAAGCCGCGCCTGCCCGGCTGCGACTTCCGCTACCGCATCTATAACAACGATGGCGGCGAAGTCGAGCAATGCGGCAACGGCGCGCGCGCCTTCGTCAAGTTCGTCAGCGAAAAAGGGTTATCGAACAAGGCCAGCATCCGCGTGGAAACCATGGCCGGCGTCATCGCGCCGCGCCTGGAACTCGACGGCAGCATCACGGTCGACATGGGCGCGCCCGTGCTCGAACCGGCGCTGGTGCCGTTCGATGCGGCTGGCTTGACGGGCGTGGCCGAAGGCGCCGATCTGCTGTGGCCGCTGGACCTGGCTTTGCCGGGCCAAACCTCTCCTGTGCTGGTGTCCGTCGTCTCGATGGGCAACCCGCATGCCGTGCAAGTGGTCGACGATGTCGACGCCCAAGACCTGGAAGTGACAGGGCCGCGCATCGAGCACCATCCGCGCTTTCCCCGCAGGGTCAACGCCGGCTACATGCAGGTCGTCAACCGCCAGCACGTGAAACTGCGCGTGTTTGAGCGGGGCGCCGGTGAAACACTGGCGTGCGGCACGGGCGCCTGCGCGGCCGCCGTGGCCGGCATCCGCCGCGGCTTGCTCGATTCCCCCGTGCGCATCAGCGCGCGCGGCGGCGAACTGTCGATCGCCTGGCAAGGCCCCGGCCATCCCGTCCTGATGACGGGCCCGGCCGTAACCGTGTTCGAAGGCACGATCGAGCTGTAATCAACGCTGCATCATGCCGCCAGGAACTGCTGTTCCTGCGTGGCATCGAGCTCGGCCAGGTAGCACTTCAGGCGGTACAGACGCTGCCGGTAATTGCCTTCCGGCCCCGCCACGCTACAATCGACGCGCTCGAACAGCCGTACCACCTGATCGAGCAACTGGCGTTCCTGCGCCGTGCGGATCAGCACGAGGCGCCGCTTGCCGCGCCCATGCGTGGCACTGATATCGATCAACAGGCAATGCCCCTGGTCGGCCGCATGGATATCGAGCAACAGCGCCTCGGCACGCGACAGATGAAAGCAGCGTGCCAGCGCCAGGCGCGCCGCCAGCAGGGGGTGGCTCTGGCCCAGCTGGCGCAAATGTTCATCGGCGTGCATGGCGGCGCACTGGCCCCAGTCGCCGGGCTCGCCTTGCGGCGCGATTTTCGCCAGCGCCGCTTCCGCTTCACTGCTGCCTTGCGCCTGCGCCTGCAGCAGCCAATACGCGGCACGTACATCATTGTTGACACCGTCGCGGCGGTTACGCCACGCATGCATGCCGCATTCGAGCTGCGCCGGGCCATGCCCCAGGTCGGCAGCACGCTCCAGGCAGAAATGGGCTTCGACCACATTGCGCTGGGAAAATTCCGGTTTCGTATAGATGCGCGACAGCACGAACCAGGCTTCGGCCAGTCCCTGCTCGCCCGCCTGCGTCAGCCAGCGCACGGCACGCTTGAAATTGGCCGCGCCATTGCGCGTGGCCAGGCGCCGGCCATGCGCATCCATGCGCGCATAGCCGAGCCCCAGTTCCAGCTGCGCCGTGCGGTCGCCGCCATGCGCGGCCAGCTCGCAGCACTGCCAGCCCTCGGCATCGCCGCCAGGCGCCAATGCCTGGGCGCAACGCGACAGCAACAACACCTGCTGCGCGTCGAGGGCGATCGTGCGCGTACCGGCCGCCGCCTGGCGCTGCAGCAGCTCGCGCGCCAGCGGCAAGCCTTGTGACAGGAAGCCCGCATGGTTGCCCTGGCTCCACGCCTGCTCCAGCCAGGCGTGCAGCGGCGCGTCGCCATCGATGGCTTGCTCGCCAGCGGCGCTGGCGTCCTGTCCGGGCGCCGCCGATGATCTTTCTTGCAGGGACAACAACCATTGCGCATCGGGCAAGCCGGCGCGTACGGCGGCGTCCAGCGCCACGCGTGCCTTGGCGCGCAAGGCTTCACTGCTGCTGGCGGCGTTGCCCAGCACCAGTTGCGCCAGCACCAGGCCCGCCTGTACCAGACCCGCATCGAACGCTTGCGCGTAATACGGGATCAGCGCCTTGGCTGCGGGTTGCGCCACTTCGAAAGGCACGTGCGTGCCGATCAGCAAGCAGGCTTCCTGGCTATCTTCCTGGGCCGCCCGCGCCAGCCAGTGCAAGGCGGTCGGCAAGCTTTGCGGCACTCCCTGCCCAAACAGGTACACCCGTCCCAACGCCAGCTGGCAAGCCACATCGCCAGCACGTGCGCCCTTGATCAATCCTAATGTTTCGCGATTTGCCATCGATTCTCGATATTGAGTCAATGATTCTAATAATAGTGAGCCATCTCCAGACCCATCCTTGCAGGCCATCCCTTAGTGTAACGTCCTTGTGTCGTAAATCCGCCAAAGCGGCCTCAAGAACTTGATTCAACGCAACAATGTCCTGTTCCCAACATGCCAAGATGACACGGCGCCGCGACGGTGGCGATGGGAAAACGCCGGCCATCGGCGCAGGACTGGCAGAAACCGCGCGTTACAAAAATACAACAGGGGTATGCAGTTATGCCGCTTTTCACCAATCTTTTCACGCATATTTGACCAATCCCGCACGTCTTGCGCGCCGACGAATTAAGGTTCATTCATCGAAACGCGACAGTTAGCGCATTTCAATCTGCTCGGATCTCGGACGGAACTCACTTTTAATAGGGAATAAGACATGAAAAAATCACTCGTTGCCCTCGCACTCTTCGGCGCCTTTGCCGCAACCGCACAAGCGCAGTCGTCCGTCCAAATCTACGGCACGATCGATGCAGGCCTGGGCAAAGCGACTGGTTCGACCACCGCCGTCACCAAGCGCGACAACAACAAACTGGGTTTCAAGGGCACGGAAGATCTGGGCAATGGCTTGAAAGCTATTTTCCAACTGGAAATTCGCTATGAATCCGACACCGGCACGCTGGAAAGCAATGGCGCCCGTCCGCTGTTCCAGGGTCAAAGCCGCGTCGGCCTGCAAGGCGACTTCGGTACCGTACGTCTGGGCCGTGGCCTGACCGCGTTCCAGGAAACGAGCACCGGTTTCGAACCATGGTCGGGCATGCCTACGCCAGCCGGTTTCCAGACCGACCTGACCGTCGCCGGCTACACCAGCGATCCGCTGAGCCCAGCTGGCAACTCGCGTAACCGCTTCTCGAATGCCGTGTTCTACAACTCGCCAGTCATCAGCGGCTTCCAGTTCAACGCCACCGTGGCCGCCAAGGAAGCGAACAACAACGCCGCCGTTGCAGCGTCCGTGCGCAACCTGACGACGAATGCCTCCGGTAACTACTTCGTGCCAGGCAATGTGGCGCCGGCATCGAATCCATACTCGGTATCCGTGACGTACTCCTCGCCAGGCTTTGCCGCCATGGCCGCCTACGAGCGCAATGGCCTGCAAGCCAAGCTGTGGTCGGTCGGTGCGTCGGTCAATCCGATTCCTGAGCTGAAAGTCATGCTGTCGATCCAGCACCAGAACGATGAAGAATTCAAGATCGTCAATACCGGCACCAAATCGTGGGTGCTGGGCGCCAACTACGACGTCGGCCCAGGCAAGATCCGCGCTGGCTACGGTCAAAAAACGCCGGATGGCGTAGTCAAAACCAAGCAAGCATCGCTGGGCTATGACTACAATCTGTCGAAACGTACCTATGTGTACGCAGATATTTCGAACAAGAAAGCTGCCAGCACGACCAACTACAACGTTTCGAGCACGACCAACTACATCGGCGTCGGCGTACACCACAACTTCTAATGGCCCGCCTGTCACCCTCCGCGGGTGACAGCTGACCAGGAAGACAAGGCGGCATGGGCAACCATGCCGCTTTTTTTATGGGCGTGCGGAAAATGCACGGGCGCCGCGCCCTTTGCGCCTATGCCGCCGCACTCTCGGTTAGAATGAAGCGTTCAACTTTCACTGACAGATATTCTCAATGACCGCCACACTCGATTCCAGCACCGTCGCCCAGTACCTGAGCGAGCATCCGAATTTCTTCGAAGAGCATACCGCCCTGCTCGGTGAGGTCAAGCTGAGCAGCCCGCTGACGGGACGCACCATCTCGCTGCAGGAGCGGCAGATGGAAGTGATGCGCGACAAGTACAAGGCGCTCGAGCTGCGCATGTCCAAGCTGAGCCGCGTGGCCGAGGAAAATGGCGATATCGCCAGCAAGTTCCACGGCTGGAACCAGGCCATGCTGCAAGTGCGCAACGATGCGGACATGCCGCGCGTGCTGGTCGATGCCTTGCAAAGCAATTTCGACGTGCCCTACGTCAGCCTGCGCCTGTGGCAAGTGCTGCCGGAACACGCCGACGGCTGGTTCACGGAAGACGTGACGGCCGACGTGCGCATGTTCGCCAACAGCCTGCAAACGCCGTACTGCGGCAGCAACCGCGATTTCGAAGCCGTGCACTGGTTGCAAGCTGACAAGATCGAATCGACCGTCATGATCGCCCTGCGCGCCCCGAACACCACGGGCACCTTCGGCTTGCTGGTGCTCGGTTCGCCCGACAGCGAACGCTTTACGTCAAGCATGGGCACGGACTTCCTCGTGCATATCGGCGCCACGGCCAGCGCCGCCCTGGCCGCGCTGCGCGCCGGCTCGCCTGCCTGAATACGCCATGAATGCGGCGCGCGGCAAGGCCGAGTGGCTTGACGCCTACCTGGCGCAGCTGGCCACGCAGCGCAAGCTGTCGCCCCATACCTTGGACGCCTACGGGCGCGACTTGCGCGCCTTGCTGGAACTGAGCGGCGATACGCCGTGGACGGCGCTCGCGCACAACGAAGTACGCCGCTACACGGCCAAGCTGCACGCTGGCGGCCTCGATCCGCGCTCAATCGCGCGCAAGCTGTCGTCGTGGCGGGGCTTTTTCAACTGGCTCAGCGGCGAGACCCAGCTCGACGCCAATCCCGTCGACGGCATCCGCGCCCCCAAGCGGGCCAAAACCTTACCCAAAGCCTTGTCGGTGGACGACGCCGTGCGCCTCGTGGCACCCGCGCAACACCAGCAAGGCGCCGCCGAGCCGGAGCAGCTGTGCAACCGCGCCATGTTCGAACTGCTGTATTCGAGCGGCTTGCGCGTGTCCGAACTGACCAGCCTGGACACCCATTACTGCAAGGCCGAGAACGGCCGCGACGCCTCGCTGGGCTGGCTCGACATGGCCAGCTTCGAAGTCATCGTCACGGGCAAGGGCAACAAGATGCGCAAGGTGCCGGTCGGCAAGGCAGCCCTCGTGGCCCTGACCGCCTGGCTGGCCGTGCGTCCGCCGGCGGCCGATGGCAGCGCCGCCCTGTTTCTCAGCACGCGCGCCACGCGCATCTCGCCGCGCGTGCTGCAGTTGCGCCTGAAGGCGCACGCGCTGGCCACGGACATTCCCGCGAACGTGCATCCGCACGTGCTGCGCCACTCGTTCGCTTCGCACGTGCTGCAATCGTCGGGCGACTTGCGCGCCGTGCAGGAAATGCTGGGCCATTCCAGCATCACCTCGACCCAGGTCTACACGGCCCTCGATTTCCAGCACCTGGCGCACGTGTACGACCAGGCGCACCCGCGCGCCAAGGTCAAGTAGGCAGCCGCGCCCGTTGGCCAGCCTGATCCATATCAAGCGGATCGGCGCGCATTTGCAAGCTTTTGCAAAATTCCGGCATAATCGTCCGCATTCTTCCGCTTGCGCGGCGGCACCACCGATTACAGCATAGGCATCTTCATGGCACTGATTCCAACCACCATCCTCACCGGCTTCCTGGGCGCAGGCAAAACCACCTTGCTCAACCGCATACTGCAGGAAGACCATGGCATGCGCATCGCCGTGATCGAAAACGAGTTTGGCCAGGAAAACATCGACAATGAAATCCTGGTGCAGGATAGCAACGAACACATCATCGAGATGAACAACGGCTGCATCTGCTGCACCGTGCGCGGCGACCTGATCGTGGGCTTGACGGAACTGGCGCGCAAGCGCGACGCCGGCCTGCTGGCATTCGACCGCGTCGTCATCGAAACGACGGGCCTGGCCAATCCCGGTCCCGTGGCGCAAACCTTCTTTGTCGACGAGGAAGTGGGCAGCCACTACATGCTCGACGCCATCATCACGGTGGTCGATGCCCGCCATGCAATGAAGCAACTCGATGAATACGAGGAAGCCCAGCGGCAAGTGGGCTTTGCCGACAAGCTGCTGCTGTCGAAAACCGACCTCGTCAGTGAAGACGACGTGGCCGCCCTGACGCGCCGCCTGAAGCGCATCAATCCCCGCGCACCGATCGCCAAGGTCGATTTCGGCCGTGCGCCACTGGCCGAAGTACTCGACATCCGCGGCTTCAACCTGAATGAAAAGCTGGAACTGGACCCGGATTTCCTCGCCACGGAAACGGCGCACGTGCACGATCATGACCATGCGCACGACCACGATCACGCACATGAACATGGCCATGAGCACAAGCATGAGCACGCACATGAGCACACCGAAGCCTGCGCCACCGATTGCGGCCATGCCGACCACCACCACGCGCAGCACAGCGACGATATCGCCGCCTTTGTTTTCAAGAGCACGCAACCGTTCGACAGCGCCAAGCTCGACGAGTTCCTCGGCGGCCTGGTGCAAGTGTATGGCCCGCGCATGCTGCGCTACAAGGGCGTACTGCTGATGCAGGGCGCCGAGCGCAAGGTGGTCTTCCAGGGCGTGCACCAGTTGATGGGCAGCGACCTGGGCGCCAAATGGGGCGACAACGAAGTGCGTGGCAGCAAAATGGTGTTTATTGGCAAAAATCTACCAAAAGACATTTTTATTCGCGGACTCGAACAATGTTTGGTATAAACTAGCCGGGTTTTGCAAAGTACCCGTTGCAAAGCAGAAACAAAAGGGAAAGTTAAGCACGCTTTCCCGCTGTCCGACACCCATCTTGCTGGTATAAACCAACAAGTAGCCGTCTCTGATCGGCTAGTCAACAAATCGGGATGGCAATATAAAGCAAAGCGTGCCAAAATCAGCGACGAAAACGGCCCATGTCGTTAGCCTGTCATGAAATGCTGGCAAACTGCCGCTGGCCGCATGCCAGGCATGCAACCGATCCACCCAACACGCCTGTTGACGCGCGCATAGCGCGACTGGCATAGAGCGGTAAAAAGTTATCAACATGGCACCTTAGCCGGCCGGTAATCCTGGCTTACGCCGGCAAGCCAAGGTCGCACGCAGTACAGCGGGACAGCAATGCCAAGCGGAACCTGTACAGTTGCTCGGTATCGCCGCATCAACTGATCAATTTGAAAACTCTGTCGTATCGAAGGTAAGCGAAGTTATGACCAAAACTAATAAATCGACCCCGGCCGCCAACCAAGACATCCCTCTCATCAGCGAAGATCAAATTCGCGCCATGAGCGAAGATGACTACATGAATCCGGCACAACTGGCATTCTTCAAGGCGCGCCTGCAGCAGCTCGAAAAAGACCTGCTGAAAAACGCCGGCGAAACCACGGAACACTTGCGTGAAACCGTGCTCGTACCGGACCCTGCCGACCGCGCTACGATCGAGGAAGAGCATGCGCTGGAACTGCGCACGCGCGACCGCGAGCGCAAATTGCTGAAGAAAGTACAGCAATCGATCGCCAGCATCGACGCCGGCGACTATGGCTGGTGCGAAGAAACGGGCGAGCCTATCGGCATCCCGCGCCTGATCGCCCGTCCGACCGCCACCCTGTCGCTGGAAGCCCAGCAACGGCGCGAACTGAAGCAAAAACTCTACGGCGACTGATCGCCCCCTCCCCTTGCGCGGCCGCCCTGGCGGCCCCGTGATGGCGATAGAAAAAGCACACAACCCCGGTTGCGTGCTTTTTTTTCGTTCCGCGCCGACTACACTGAAGCAAGCACGGCAGCGGCAAGTGCCGCTTGCAATTGCCTTTTCCATCCCCACTTTTGAAGCATGGGCGCGCAATCGCATGGCCTTGCACGCATCGGCACGAATCTTTTGAGGTCACTATGGAACAATTTCACGGCACCACCATCCTCTGCGTCCGGCGCGGCAAGCAAGTCGCCCTGGGCGGCGACGGCCAGGTAACGCTCGGCAACATCGTCATGAAAGGCACGGCCCGCAAAGTGCGTAAGTTGTATCAGGGCAAAGTCCTGGTCGGCTTTGCCGGCGGCACCGCCGACGCTTTTACCTTGCTCGACCGTTTTGAAGGCAAGCTGGAAAAACACCAGGGCAATCTGCTGCGCGCCTCCGTCGAACTGGCAAAGGACTGGCGCACCGACCGCGTGCTGCGCCGCCTGGAAGCGATGCTGCTGGTAGCCGACAGCGAATCGACCCTGGTCATCACGGGCAATGGCGACGTGCTGGAACCGGAAGACGGCATCGGCGCCATCGGCTCGGGCGGCACCTACGCCCAGTCCGCCGCCAAGGCGCTGCAGGAAAACACGGACTTGTCGCCGGCCGACGTGGTCAAGAAATCGCTGACCATCGCCGCCGAGCTGTGCATCTACACCAACATGTCCCACATCATCGAAACCCTAGACTAAGAGTCCCCGAGAAAACGCCCATGGCTGCGTTGCATGGCCTGGGCGTACAAAAACGTACTGCCTGCGGCCACGCGCCTTGCCCTGAACGTTTTTCGGGAACTCTACGCAAAGAAGACAGAAAGCCAATTATGATCATGAACATGACCCCGTCGGAAATCGTCACTGAACTCGACAAGCACGTGGTGGGCCAGGCCAAGGCCAAGCGCGCCGTCGCCATCGCCCTGCGCAACCGCTGGCGCCGCCAGCAGGTGGCCGAGCCCCTGCGCCATGAAATCACGCCAAAAAATATCCTCATGATCGGCCCCACGGGCGTCGGCAAGACGGAAATCGCGCGCCGCCTGGCCAAGCTGGCCGAGGCGCCGTTCATCAAGATCGAAGCCACCAAATTTACGGAAGTCGGTTATGTGGGCCGCGACGTCGACACCATCATCCGCGACCTGATCGACATCGGCATCAAGCAGACGCGCGCGCTGGAAATGAAGAAGGTGCGCGCACGCGCCGAAGATGCGGCCGAAGACCGCGTGATCGACATCCTCGTACCGCCGGCGCGCGACTTCGGCTTCACGCCGAATACGGCCGCGGCCGTGGACACGGGCAGCGGCGACAGCACGCGCCAGACCTTCCGCAAGCGCTTGCGCCAGGGCGAGCTCGATGACAAGGAAATCGAGATCGAACTGGCCGAGGCGGGCCCGCAGATGGAAATCATGGCGCCGCCGGGCATGGAAGAAATGACGGAGCAGATCAAGTCCATGTTCTCGGGCGTGGGCGCGCAGCGCAAGAAGGCGCGCAAGGTCAAGATCAAGGAAGCCTTGAAACTGCTGGTCGAGGAAGAAGCGGCCAAGCTGCTCAACGAAGATGAGCTGAAACAGAAGGCCATCCAGAACGTCGAGCAGAACGGCATCGTCTTCCTCGATGAAATCGACAAGATCGCCTCGCGCTCGGAGTCGGGCGGCGCCGACGTTTCGCGCGCGGGCGTGCAGCGCGACCTGCTGCCGCTGGTCGAAGGCACGACCGTCAACACCAAGTACGGCATGATACGCACGGACCATATCCTGTTCATCGCCTCGGGCGCGTTCCACCTGTCTAAACCGTCGGACCTGATTCCGGAACTGCAGGGGCGCTTCCCCATCCGCGTGGAGCTGGAATCGCTGTCGATCTCGGACTTCGAGCGCATCTTGACGAGCACCGACGCCTGCCTGACGATGCAGTATGAAGCCTTGCTGGCGACGGAAAACCTGAAACTGCAGTTCGCGCCGGAAGGCATCACGCGCCTGGCGGAAATCGCCTATTCGGTTAACGAGCGCACGGAAAATATCGGCGCGCGCCGCCTGCACACGGTGATGGAAAAGCTGCTGGAAGAAGTGTCGTTTACGGCCAGCGAAGGCAGCAGCAGCTCGGAAAACCTGCTGGTGATCGATGCCGCGTATGTCAACGAACGCCTGGAAGCGCTGTCGGTCAACGAGGACCTGTCGCGCTACGTGCTGTAAGAAAGAAGGGGGAAACCGATGGCAAACAAGGCATTGGCGACGCGGCAGAAAATGCAGTTCCGCGTCGAACCCTCGCAAAAACCGCGCAACCCGGTCGCCACTGCAGCCCTGCAGCGCGCTGCCGGGGCGCACGTGAAAACCGTATCAGGCCAGCGCCAGCAGGAAAAACGCCTGCTGGCGAAACTGCTGTTGAAAGTAGAAACGGACAAATAGGCCGCCCGCGGACACCCCTTTTTACAGGGCGTCCGCCATCAGGCCACTCTCTGCCGCGGCAGCATCCCCTTAGAAGCGGTAGGACGCGCCCAGCGAAAACATGTCGACCTTGGTCGTTTGCTTGCTGTTGTACTTGACGGGCACGCGGTCCCAGTCGAGGTGCAGCGACCAGTTCTTGTTCAGCGCATACGCCGCGCCAAGGCCGTAGGTCAGGCCGATCTTGCTCTTCTTGTCCGAACCGCCACCCAGATAATCGACCTTGCCCTGCGTGTAGGCCGCACCGGCGCGGCCACTCAATGTAAACGCGTCAAACTGGTAACCGAGCACGCCCTGCATGCCGAGGCCCGTGAACTTGCCGCGGCCAGCGCGCTTGCCCGCGTCCGTGTCGAAGCCGGACTTGACCTCGCCACCCATGTACCCCACCAGTTCAATCGAAGGCACGGCCACGCCGCCCTGAAACGGCAGCGCGTCGAAACTGTAACCCAGGTAGGCCTTTCCATTGCGCTTGCTGCTTTTGTCGCAATCGCTTTGTCCGGCGATGCAATCGAGGCCGCTACTGGCGCGAAAGCCATAGCTGGCGCCCGCATAGAAGGGTCCTGGTGCAGGCTCGGCTGCGGTGGCATGCAGGGGAGCGATGGTGGCCAGCGCCAGCAGCGCTGCGGGAAAACGGAAAGATGGGAACATGGATAACCTCTACAAGTGGATGGATTGCCTGGTTGTAGCGCGCTGCGCGAGCCACAAGCGGGAGTGTCATCGCTTTTGCCGAAAAGTACTATCACCTTGTGCAAAGTGCCATTAACGGCTACATTCGGTACCGTCACCCGCTACCAAACTTGTAAAAAAGGATATCCCGTGAGTTCACCTGAACTGGTTTTGCGCGTGCTGCGCACCCAACTGCGCGCCGCCGGCATCACGTACAAGGTACTGGCCGAACGCATCGGCATGAGCGAGTCGAGCGTCAAGCGCATGTTTGGCCAGCACGACATGTCGCTGTCGCGCCTGGCCCTGATCTGCAAGGCCTCGGGCATCGCCATGGAAGATGTGCTGCGCGGCGCGGCCGACATCACGCCGCATGCCGACACGCTCACCCTGGTACAGGAAAAGTCGCTGGTGGCGCATCCGCGCCTGCTGCTGGTGGCGATCTGCTGCCTCGGCCACTGGAGCCTGGAGCAGGTGGTGGAAACGTATGCGCTGACGCAGGCCGAATGCATCGGCTGCCTGGCCGAACTGGACCGACTGGGCTTGATCGAACTCAAGCCGCTGAACCGCTACAGCCTGCGCGTCTCGAACGCCTTCCACTGGCTGGCCGACGGCCCGGTGCAGCAGTACTTCCGCGAACACGTGGTGGCCGATTATTTCAGCGGGCATTTCGACGGCGCCGGCGAGACCCTGATGTGCATCCCGGCGCGCCTGTCGCTGTCGAGTGCGCAGGAGCTGGTGCAAAAGATCCGCCAGCTGGCCGAGGAACTGGCGCGGTTGCACCAGAACGACCGGCGCCTGGCACCCGCCGAGCGCGATGGCTTTACCCTGCTGCTGGGTTTCCGCTCATGGGAATTTGCCGCCTTCACGGCCCTGCGCCGCAGCTCGGCGTCGGCCGCTCCGGCGGCGCCCTACCAGACGGGCCCCAGGAACAGATAAAACGTGCTCTCGCCGCCCTTCGATGCGCCCGAGGCCACGTACACGGGACCGAAGCGCGTATCGACGGAAATAAAGGCGCTGCTCGCTTGCGTGAACTTGGTCGATTTCCAGCGCTCGCTCTGATCGAAGCCGCCGCCCATCTCCAGCGAAAAGCCGGCCCGCACGGCGCCGCCCAGGGTACTGGGCAGGGAACCGATGCGGCGCGCCATCACGAAGCGCGCCAGGGCCACGCTGCGTCCCGTCACCGATTCGAACTGCGTGCCGGACAGGCGCAGGAAGCCACCCAGGCTGAGCGGCGCCTCTCCGCGCTGCGCGCGCGCCCATTCGCCATACACATGGCCGGCCCAGTTGCCGCGGCTAAAAGCCTGCATGCCGGTGATGGAAGAGCGGCCCAGGGCCGCTTCGCCTGACCCCGTGCTCGAATCGCGCGTCCAGGTGGCATCCACCAGCATGCCGCGCGTGGGGAAACCCGGTGAATCGAGCGTATCGACGCGCAGCTGCACAAACTGCGTGGTGCCCAGTGCGCGCGATTCCGGCAGCGTAGGGTCGGCCGGAATCGCCAGCCTGCCCTTGACCTCCGTGCGCGTGACGCCAAACCGCAGATCGCCCCAGGTACCAAACTGGCGTCCCAGTACCAGCGCCGCCGTCTGGCCGTTATATGTCACGCGGGAGCTGCGCCGGCCCTTGTCGAACAAATCCATCGCCGACGAGCTGTACTGCAGTTCCGGCGCGATATACCACGGGTTGCCGGCCCCCAGCGGCTGCCAGAACTGCACGCCATAACCGCGCTCATTGCCGATCTGCGCCATGCTGCGCAATTCGCCGCCCCAGCTGTTCAGGTTCGAGCGCACGTGCAGCAGCTTCAGGGCAAAGGTATTGCTGTCCCTGAAATCGCTGGCCATTTCCAGGCCCACGCGCAGCCGGTTGCTGGCCCACGGCGCTTCGACCGCCTTGATGTTGACCGTGCGCTGGTCGCCCGCGTCGACCACTTCCGTCTCCACGCGCGCCACGTCGCCACGGCCATACAGCCTGGCGGCCGCCTTGAGCACATCTTCCTGACTGACCGGCTGCCCTTCCACCAGGCCCGATTGGGCCTGCAGGATGCGCGGATTGATATCGCCTTCGCTCTCCACGGCCAGGCGCGTGAGCGGCAGGGCCACGTCCAGCAGGGCCGGCGCCGCCAGGCGCAGCTGCTCGCGCGCCGCATACTGTTCCGGCGGCAGGGCCAGCGGCGCCAGGCGGGCGGCCAATGCCTGCGCCGCCTGTTCGCCGGCGCGCATGGCACGTGCATAGTTTTCAAAGTCGAGGAAACTCACGCCCGTCAGGTCGGGCGCCACGAGGATATCCTGCGATTGCAGCTCCTTGAGCGAGCGCTGCACGTTCTGCTCCGTGAGTATCTGCAGCATCTGCTGCGCCACGCCGATGGCGCTGCCCAGCTCTTTTTCCGGCGCCAGCGGCGTGCCCACGTTGACGGCGATGATGACGTCCGCGCCCATGGCGCGCGCCATGTCGACGGGCAGGTTGCGCACCAGGCCCCCATCGACCACCAGCCGGTTATTCACGCGCACGGGCGCGAACACGCCCGGCACGGCCAGCGAGGCGCGCATCGACAGGAACAACGGCGTGTCGACCAGTTCCACCAGTTCGCCATTGACCAGGTCCGACGCCACCGAGCGGAAGGGCAAGGGCAGCTGGCTGGCCGGGCGGTCGCGCATGCCGGCCGGCAACAGCCGGTTCAGGGCCATTTCCAGCGCCGCATTGCTGGCCGCCGCCGGCGGCGTGGAAATGCCGTTGCGGCTGGTACCAAACTCGATGCGCGACGGCAGCAGCAAATCTTCCTCGCGGCGGCGGAACGCCAGTTCGTCGCGCGGCGGCCGGTCGGCCACCACGCGCGCCCAGTTGGTGTCGCGCGCCATCTTTTCCAGGTCCGCCACGGAAGCGCCGGCCGCATACGCGCCGCCGACCACGCCGCCCATGCTGGTGCCCACCACCATGTCGATCGGCACGTGCAGCTCCTGCAGCACTTTCAAGACGCCGATATGCGCAAGGCCGCGCGCGCCGCCGCCCGACAGCACGAGAGCGATGCGCGGGCGGGCCGGCGCGGGGGCAGGAATGGCCACGGTGGAACCAGGGGAAGGCGTGACGGCAGGAACGTCGGCTGCGGCGCCGGCTTGCGGCAAGGCGCACAGCGCCGCCACGCAGCCCGCCAGGACGGCACGGATCGAGAACATGAAGACTCCAGTCGCAATGGCGGCACGGCGCCATCGGCAAAATACGATAAGAACGGCGTTAATTCGACGGCGGCGTGCTGGTGGTGGTCACCTGCGGCGCCGCCGGCATGACGGTGGCCGGACGCTGCTGCTCCATCGGCAGCGGCGGCGGCACCAGATTCGATGCCGGCGCCGGGGCCGGTGCAGGTGTTGGGGTGGCGGACACGGGCCCCGGCAAGGCCAGCGCCTTGTCGTCGGCCACCAGGTCGATGCGCTTGCTCACGCCGCCATCGCGCAGCAGCACGTGGCGCGCATGCACTTCCAGCACCGTCACGCCGGGCACCACCTCGGCGCCTTCCGGCAAGGCCACGGACGGCTTGCCATCGGTCGAGATGATGGCCACGCTACCGCGGCCATTGCCGGCGGCCACCACGCCCTTGAGTTGGTAATTGCTGGCCGTGGCCACGCTGACCTGGCCGCCGAACAGCGAGGCGCCCGCCTCCACACTGGCATCCTGTACCACCGGTACGGCCGGCGGATTGATGGGGCGCTGCGGCGCCTTGAACAGCTGCATGGCCCAATAGGCCAGCGAGACGGACAGCGCCACGACGGCGAGCAAACTTGTAAATTGAGGCAAACGCTTCATGGCTTCCTTGGGTTTCTTATCTGACGAGCTGATTGATTTCGATAATCGGCATCAGCACGGCCAGCACGATCAGCAGCACCACCACGCCCATGGCCAGGATCAAGGCCGGCTCCAGCAGGCCGGCGATGGTGAGCGTGCGGCGTTCCAGGTCCTGCTCCTGCGCGCTGGCGGCGCGTTCCAGCATGGCCGGCAGCTCGCCCGTGATTTCACCCGCGCGTATCATGTGGATCAGCATCGGTGGAAAATGCTTTTGCGCCGACAGCGCGCGCGCCAGGCTCACGCCCTCGCGCACGGCGCCGCTGGCTTCCTGCACCAGTTCCTGCATCGCCACGTTGGTGAGCGTGTCGCGGCTCGTGTCGAGCGCGCGCAAAATCGGCACGCCGGACCCCGTGGTAATGGCCAGGGTGCTGGCAAAGCGCGCCGTGTTCAGGCTGCGCTCGAACTTGCCGTACAGGGGGGCCGTCAGCAGCCAGGTATGCCAGCGCCGTTTCAGGGCCGGCTGCTGCAGTGCGCGGCGCCAGGCGAACCAGGCGCCGGCCAGGATCACGGCCACGATGAGGCCATAGTTGCGCACGAAGTCTGACAGCGCCAGCATGATCACGGTGAGCATGGGCAGCTTTTGCTTGGTATTGGCGAACACGGAAACGATCTGCGGCACCACGTAGGTGAGCAGGAAGATCACGATGGAAAACGCCACCACGGTGACGATGGCCGGATACGTAAAGGCCAGCTTGACCTTCTGCACCAACGCATTGCGCCGCTCGATATAGTCGGCCAGGCGCGAGAGCACGCGCGACAAATGGCCGATCTGCTCGCCCGACGCCACCAGCGCCCGATAGATCTCGGCGAAATCGCGCGGATGGCGCGCCAGCACGTCGGAAAACGCGGCGCCGCCGATCACTTCCGAACGGATCGAGGCGATCAGGTCGCGTAGATACGGCCGCTCGGCCTGTTCCAGCAGCGCGGAAAACGCCTGCTCCAGCGGCAGGCCCGCTTCGAGCAAACTGGCCAGCTGGCGTGTAAACAGGGCCAGCTCGGTGCTGGACAGGCGCTCGCCGAAGCCGCGCCGCTTGGTCACGCCGGCGGCGTCGACCTGCGCGGCGATCGGCTCGACGGCCAGCGGCACCAGGCCTTGCACGCGCAGCTCGGCGCGCGCGGAACGGGGACTGTCGGCATTGAGCACGCCCTTGCGGGTGGCGCCCTGGGCGTCGACGGCTTCATAGCGGAATGCGGGCATGGTGGCGGGCCTAGTCTTTGGTCACGCGCAGCAATTCTGCCTGCGTGGTGGTGCCGTCGCGCAGCCAGCGTTCGCCATCGTCGCGCATGCTCAGCATGCCGTCCTGCAGGGCCACCGTGCGCACTTCCGCTTCCGACGCGCGGTTGTGGATCTGCGCGCGGATCTGCTCCGTCGTGCGCAGCAGTTCGTACACGCCCACGCGGCCCTGGTAGCCCGTCTGGCCGCAATGCTCGCAGCCGACCGCCTGCCAATACTGGCCGTCGAAGGTCTTGCAGGAGCCGCACAATTTGCGCACCAGGCGCTGCGCCAGCACGCCCAGGAGCGACGACGACAGCAGGAACGGCTCGATGCCCATGTCGAGCAAGCGCGTGACGGCCGCCGAGGCGTCGTTCGTGTGCAAAGTCGCCAGCACCAGATGGCCCGTCAGCGATGCCTGCACGGCGATCTGCGCCGTTTCCAGGTCGCGGATCTCGCCGATCATGATCACGTCCGGGTCTTGCCGCAGAATCGCCCGCAGCGCCTTGGCAAAGGTCATGTCGATGCGCGGGTTGACCTGCGTCTGGCCCACGCCAGCCAGGTCGTACTCGATCGGGTCTTCCACCGTCAGGATATTCGTGGTGGTGGCATTGAGCATCGACAGCGCTGCATATAAGGTCGTCGTCTTGCCCGAGCCGGTGGGGCCCGTGACGAGCACGATGCCGTGCGGCTGCGTGATCAGGCCATCGAACTGCGCCAGCATGGGCGCGCTCATGCCCAGGTGCTGCAGGTCGAGGCGGCCCGCTTCCTTGTCCAGCAAACGCAATACGGCCCGTTCGCCATGCCCCGTGGGCAGGGTCGAGACGCGCACGTCGACGGGTTTGCCGCCCACGCGCAGGGTGATGCGGCCATCCTGCGGCAAGCGTTTCTCGGCGATGTCGAGCTGCGCCATGATCTTGATGCGCGAAATCAGCGAGCCGTGGATGGCTTTACGGGGGCGCACGACGTCGCGCAGGCTGCCATCGATGCGGAAACGCACGACGGACGTCTGCTCGAACGGCTCGATGTGGATGTCGGACGCGCCTTCGCGCAGCGCCTGCGTGAGCAGCGCATTGATCATGCGGATGACGGGCGCGTCGTCGGACGATTCAAGCAAGTCCTCGATGGCCGGCACATCCTGCAGCAGCTTGGTCAGATCGAGGTCGGCGTCGAATTCATCGGCCATCTGCGACGCATCGCCGCCGCCGCCCGCGTAGGCGCCGGCAATGGCCGCATCGAGTTCGCCGCGCGGCAAGACCGTCAGCTGGATCTGGCCGAAACGGCGCGACACTTCGGCAATGGCCGCCGGCGCCGTCGATGCGGCCACCAGCACTTCGACGGGGGCGCCGTCGACGGCGCCCGGCCGGGCCAGCAAGCCGAAATCGCGCGCGTAGGCGTAGGGAAGCAGATTGCTCATGACTGCCCCATCACTTCTGCTGCTGCGGCAATTGCTGCTGGTATTGCTGCAGCAGCGGCTGCGGCGGCGTGGCCGCGTTGGCCGGCGCGCCTGGCGGCGGCGTCGGTGCCGGCGGCACGGGACGCGTCACCATGCTGCCGCCCACGGGCTGGCCATCCTGCAAAGCCGGCAGCACCGGCGTGCCCAGGTCTTTCAGCATCAGGTTGCCCGTGGCTGGCACGGCGGCCGTCTCGGCCGAACGCATGTAGTCATAGCGGTCGGCTGCCAGACTGCCGCTCTGCTCCTTGTTACGCACGATGACGGGGCGCAGGAAGATCATCAGATTGGTTTTCTTGCGCTCGCGCGTCTGGTACTTGAACAGGTTGCCGATCAGGGGGATGTCGCCCAGGCCGCGTACTTTTTCCGCATTGTCGCCCGTGCTGTCCTCGATCAGGCCGCCGAGCACGATGATCTGGCCATCGTCGGCCAGCACATTGTTTTCGATCACGCGGTTGTTGATGGTGATGCCGCTGACGGCAGCCGCCGTGGATTTGTCCACGCTCGACGTCTCGTGATAGATGCCCAGCTTGATCGTGCCGCCCTCGGAAATCTGCGGACGCACCTTCAGGGTCAGGCCCACTTCCTTGCGGTCGATGGTCTGGAACGGATTCGTGTTGGTGCCGGCCGTGCTCGTGTACTGGCCCGTCAGGATAGGCACGTTCTGGCCCACCTTGATGGTCGCCAATTCATTGTCCAGCGTGATCAGGTTCGGCGTCGACAGGATGTTGGCGTTGCCGTCCGATTCCAGCGCATGCGCCACGGCGCCCAGGCCCAGCGCGCCGTTGATCTGCTTGAAGATGCCGACCGTCAGGCCGCCCGTCGGCAAGACCTTGCCGCCGCCCGTGGCGATGGCGGCGATGTTGTTGCTGGTGCCCGAAGCGAACGACTGCAGCGCGCCCACGCGGTAGTTACTGGTGCTGTCGCCGGAAAGGCCCAGCCACTGCACTCCGAATTCGGAGGCCTTGGCCGACGTCACTTCGACGATCAGCGCCTCGATATAGACCTGGGCACGGCGCACGTCGAGCTGGTCGATCACGGCGCGCAGGTTGCGGTAGACGGCTTCGTTGCAGGTCAGGATCAGGGTATTCGTCGATGCGTCGGCCTGGATGAAACCGGCCGCGCCGCCCGACGACAGCTGCTGCGGCCCGTTGTTCAGCGAAGCGCCGCCCGTGGTGCCGCTTTGCGTATTGCCGCCCAGGCCAGTGCTGTTCATGCCGCTGTTGTTCTGGTTGATCTGGTTATTCGTGGCGACGTTGCTGGTGCCCTGCTGCGCCGACGCGGCCGTGCCGTCCGATGTCACCACCGAGCGCAGGGTCTGCGCCAGCTTCGTGGCGTCCGCGTTTTTCAGGTACACCACATGCACATTGCCCAGCTGCGTGGTGGGCTGGTCCAGCTTCGAGATCAGCGACTTGGCCAGGTTGGCGCGCGCCGCCGATGGCGCGCGCAGCACCAGCGAATTGGTGCGCGGGTCGGCCAGCACGGACACCTTGCCCGCGTCGGCCCCTGCGGCGCCGCCCGCATTGCCGCCTTCCATCAACTTGTTCACCATCGAGGCCAGGTCGGACGCGATCGCATAGCGCACGGGGATCACGTCCAGGTCCGTCGACGCTGGCACGTCAAGCGCGGCGATGATCTTCGCCAGGCGCTTGAGGTTATCCGCGTAATCGGTGATCACCAGCGAGTTGTTGCCCGGGTTGGCGTTGATCGTGTTGTTCGGCGAGATCAAGGGGCGCAGCACGGCCAGCAGGTTGGCCGACGATTCGTAGTTCAGGTAAAACACCTGGGTGGCGATCTGGTCGCCCTTCACCTGGCTGGCGCCATTGCCCACCTGGGTCGGCACGGATTGCAGCTTGGCGTCCGCTTCCGGCACCACCTTCGCATAGCCGTCGCCGGAGACCACCGCATAGCCTTGCAGGCGCAGCGCGGAGGCCAGCAGCCCGAACGCCTGGGTCTTGCTGATCGACTTTTCCGACACCAAGGTGATCGTACCCTTGACGCGCGGGTCGATGACGAAATTGATGTTGGTGTAATGGCCCACCGCCTTGATCACCGATTCGATGTCGGCGCCGACGAAATTGAGCGCCGCTTCATCGCCGGGCGCGGCCCAGACGGGTGCCGGCATGCCGGCCACGGAACAGCACAGCAAGGCGGCGGCCGACAGGCGGCGCAGCGAGAAGGAGGAGGTAATGGGGCTCACGGATGGTTTTTTCATTGTCTGAACTCTAAGGCGATGATGTTTTTTTCGCTATTGCTACGGCGCTGTCCCAGCAAATTCAACAAACTCGCCAAGGTCTCTTCATATCCTGCTGCGGCCTGGGCCTGGCCGGAAAACTGCATGCGCCCCTGTTGCAGGCTGCCGCTGCCGTCAAGCAGCAGCGGTCCCTTGATGGAGCGCAGTGTCAACGTCGCCTGCTGCCCCTGCCAATCGAAATCGAGCTCGTAGCTGCCCAGCGGACGCAAGGACGACAGGCGCGACGCCATGTCCGTCATCTGCAAGGTGGTGCGGCCGACGGCGGAAAACTGCCGCTGCTCCAGGGCCAGCTGCAAGGTGCTCCACGACAGGCGCATGCTGCCCGTCGGCGCCACGGTATTCAATGGCGCACCAAGGCCACCAAGGCCATCGGCGGGCAGCAGCAGGGCCGCCGGGCTCACTTGCCAGTGCGACCACGAGCCGCGCAGGTCCACCGGCTGCGACAACGCCTGCGGGTTCTGCAGTTCCACGTCCGCCGATCCCCACAGCACCGAGGGCGAAATGCGCCAGCTGAAACGCCCCGGCAGCAGCGGCGTCACGGCGCCATTCGCGCTGGCCGCCCCGCCGATAAAGGCCGAGCCGCGCCACAGGGTACCTTGCGCGTCGCCCAAGGTCAAACGTCCGCCCGTCTGCTTTTCCACGATGCCAGCGACCCAGCTGGCCGGGAAAAACACCAGCAGGGTGACGCAGACGCTGACGATGATGGCCAGCAGCCAGCCAAGCAGGCGCATCATCGTGCCGCGCCCGGGCTCTGGTGCAGGGTCAGGCTGGCGTCGACCAGCCCCGCCTTGGTCTGCGCCGTGATCTTCGCTTCCTGCACCGCCACGCGGCCTTCGCGGCGCAAGCCATCGAGCCACAGCATGACGCTGGCGAACGGCACGCCAGTCAATTGCACGCGCGCGTACTCTCCCGTCAGCGACAGCGATTGCGGCGCCAGGCCGCGCGCTTTCAGCGACGCATCGAGGCTTTCACGGGCCATGGGCGCGACCTGCACGGGCGCCTGGCGCGCCAGTTCGCCCGCTTCACGGGCCAGCGCCTGCAATTGGGCCGCGTTCTGGCGCAGCTCGGGCAAACTCTTTTGCAAGGCGATGCGGCCCGTCCAGGCAGGCTCGAAGAATACGGCGTAGACGAGGGCCAGCCCCGCCACGACGCCGCCGATGGCCAGCAGCTTGCGCTCCTGCTGCGTACGCTCCGTCCAGAACGCCTGCAGGTTCTGTTCCTGGCCAGTCAGCGCGGCGCGGACCTTGTTCAATGCTGCACTCATGCTTTTGCTCCCGTGGCCGGCGTGATCTTCCACACGCCCGGCGCCGTTTCATTCAAGGCCAGCTTGCGCGCGGCCAGGCCATCGCGCACCTGCGCCTGGGCGCTGGCGTCGACCATGTCCGGTTTCAGCTTGACGATCAGGCTGCGCTCGCGGTATTCCAGCGACGCCACCACGCCGCGCCCGGCCAGGCCGCCCAGCGCCTCGCCCAGGGCCGCGCTCATGCTCGTGAAATCATCCATGCTGGCTTGCCCGCTTTGCAGGCGGGCGGCGGCGATATTGCGCCGCATCTGCTCCGCTTCCAGGCCATACACGGGCGCTTCGTTCGGATACGCGGCCTTGAAGGTTTGCTGCATCGAGGTGCGCACGGTGGCGGCTTCGCGCTTCAAGCGCATCCATTCGATATTCATGCCGGCCAGGTTGACGACCACGGCCAGCAGCGCCAGGCGCAGCGGCCAGCGCCAGCGGCGCCATTCGGTGGCCGATCCCGTCGCCGTGCCCAGGGCACTCGCCAGGTCCAGCCCCGCATTTTTGGTGCCGGCGATCCAGTGCGCCCAGTGATCCAGCTCCACCGTCACGCCATCCAGGCCGGCGGCCAGCTGCTGGTACTGCGCCAGCTCGGCCTGCGCCACATAGACCGTCAGCGGCACGTCGCCGGCAAACGCGCGCGTCGTCAGCAGCGCCTGCTGCGGCTGGGGCGGCAATACGAGACCCAGGCCCTCTTGCGGCGCCTGGCGCAAGGCCAGTTCCAGGCCATCGCCGCTAGCCTGCAGAGCAGCCGTCACGCTGCCCGGCTGCAAGGGCAGGCACAGCTGCGATGGCAGCAGCGCCACCTTGCGCGCACCCTGCGCCAGCAAGGCTTTCACGAGTACCTCGGCCCAGGCGCGCTGCGCCACGGCCACCGTGCGCATGCCGGACGCGTCGGGCGCGCCGGCGGCCAGCAGGCAATCCTGGGCGTCGCCAAGGATGTGTTCTTCCACCAGGCCCGGCAGGGCCGCGCGCAGGCGGGCGCCGGCCAGCGGCGGGGTTTTCAGGCGCAGCAGGGTCACGTCGGCCGCCGCCAGCAGCAGCACCACCCGCTGCGCTCCGGCGATCAGCTGGCCCAGGCTGCCCAGCGGCGCGCTGCCCTGCTGCAGCAGGGCGCCGCCGTCGCCAGCCAGCACGAAGGAGCAGGCAGGCGCGCTGTCGGTGGACGCCTTGGCCGGGTGACGGATATACAATATTGTCAAAGTGACTCGCTTTCAGCTGTTAATTTTCCCGCAACCAGACCAGGCTGGTGGTGCGCTGCGGATTCGGCTCGCGCCACACCAGTGCCTGCGCATCGAGCGCGGCGCGGTCCAGGCGCACGCGGATCACGGTGAGGAAGTACTGACTTTTCACATCGATCTCCACGCCGTCGATCGGTTTCTTGCCGTTGATATTATTCTGGAAATTTGATCTATCGACAAACTTTTTACGCGGGTTGCTCAAGGTCAGGGCGCTGGCCTCGGACACGGACATGTCGGTGACGGCCGACAGCACCTCGGCCGGGGCCGTATTCACGTTCACCGCGGTCGGTTTCGGCAGCACGATGATGAAGTCGCGCAATTTCTCGATCATCTGCGGCGTATAGCCGGGCACGGCCAGCAAATCCTCGACCTGCGTGAACGCCACCGGTTCGCTGCTGCCGCCCGATGCGGGCGTGGCGGCGGGCGTCTTGCCGTCAGCGCCACTGTCGGCAGTGCGCGGTTTCGGCCGCGCGCGCAGCACGGCGTCGGCCGTCGCCTGCGCCAGGGAACTATCGAGCTGCAAGTTGGACAGCAAGCGCTGGTAGGCCAGCACGTTGGGCTGGCTGACAATCCCCGTGGCGGCGGCCAGGTTGGTGATATTGAAACGCGCCTGCGCATCGAGCGCGCGGCCCGAGACGGTGGCGTCGAATTTTTCCGTGTCGACCTTTTCGCGGTCCACATAATCGTCGAGCCGCGCTTCCTCGATGGGCGTGGCCCAGACGCCGTCAAGCGCCGTCAGCGTGACATTGTCCTGACGCAGCCAGAAGCGGGCAAAGTCGACCATGCCGCGCATGGCCCACTGCGTCTGCAGGCGCAAACGCTGGTTTTCCATCGAACGCACTTGCACTTGCTGCTGCCAGAACAAGCTGGCAACGACGGTAATCGCCAGCGCCGTCAGCAGCAAGGCCGTGATGACGGCCACACCGCGCTGACGCGAGGGACGTGTAAAAGTCCTCATCCCGGCCCCAGTAAAAAGACCTTGGACAGGCCCGCGTCCTGGCCCGGCATCTGCAAGGTCACTTCCAGGCCCGGCACTTGCGTGGAAATGGCGGCGCCCGCCGTCAGCACGTTCCAGGCGCCATTGCTCCAGCCGCGCATGACCATGCTGTCGACGCCGCGCATCAGGGCCACGTCGGCGCTCGAGG
This sequence comes from Janthinobacterium sp. NKUCC08_JDC, assembly GCF_019345575.1. NCBI lineage: Bacteria > Pseudomonadati > Pseudomonadota > Betaproteobacteria > Burkholderiales > Oxalobacteraceae > Janthinobacterium > Janthinobacterium sp. NKUCC08_JDC. The sequence continues at coordinate 67,110 of NZ_JAHKQW010000004.1, forward strand.
TATCGGTATCGTCGCGCGCCGCCTGCCACAAGGTGTCGAGCACGGCCAGGTCGCGCGTGCCGTTCGACTCGCGCCGCGTCAGCACGCCGCCGCGCAGGCGGTAAGTGACCACTTGCAACTGCTGCGGCTCCTGTTCCGACGCGGCCAGGCGCACCAGGGTCAGGCGGTCGGTCTCGGCTGTCAGGTTGGTACGGCCATTGAGCAGGCTGGCATTCTGGCCGGCGCCAGCCAGGTGGTCGCAATCGCTCTGCATCTGGGCAAACGCCAGCTGCATGCCGCGTGCCTGTTCGAGCTGGCTGGTCAGCACTTCGCGCGAGCGCATGATGCTGTCCAGGCCGCGCCAGCCCAGCACGGCGACCATGGCCAGGATGCCGATCGCCACGAGCAGCTCGATCAGGGTAAAACCGCCGGCAGGGACAGTGCGGCGCGCCATCAGTCGTTGAACGCCAACAACACCAGGCGCACGATGCGCCGGGCCGGATATTGCACGTCGTACACGTTGACGCGCACTTGCCGGATGCGGGGATTCGGCGTGGCCACCACTTCCTCTTCACAGATCAGTTTCAGATCGCCCTGTGGACAGTCGACCGTGCGCTTGCCCGTCTGCGGGAAGGTTTTTGCAAGGCGCAGGCGCACCAAATGGTTTTCCGCCGACCAGGTGGCCATCATGGCGCTGCGCAAGCCATCGCTGTTCTGCGTCAGGCTGCCGACGGCGCGCAAGGAGGCGCCCAGGGCCGTGCCGACGATGACGAGGGCGACCAGGACTTCCAGCAAAGTGAAACCGCGCTGGCGGCGGCGGAATGGGAACCGCATCATTGCTCGACCGTGAAGTGGCCGATGCCGTCGGCGCGGATGGCCACGCTGCGCTCGCCGCTGGCCAGGGTCAGCACGAAAGGCTTGTCGACCGGTTCGCGGCCGAAGATGATACGCAGCGGCTGGGCCACGCTGCTCGATGGCTGCACGCTGAGCAGCATGGGCGTGTTGGCAAACGCCCGCTCGCGCAGCAAATCGTCCTGCGTCACGGGTTGCCACAGCTTTTCATTGAGAACCAGGAAACGGTATTGATTTTCGTCCGCCTCGAACGCCACCTGCCGGCTGCGCACGATGGCTTCATCGCGCGCCAGCTGCAGCAGCAGGGCGATGCGCTCGGCTTCCTTTTGCAGGGCTTGCTGGCCATTCGGCATGGCGTTCAGCGAGACCAGGCCCAGGGTGACGCCGATGATGACCATCACCACCAGCAGCTCGATCAGCGTGAAGCCGCTGGCGCGTGGCCGGGGCAGTGCGCGGCCGGTGGTCATGGCAGGCATGCAATGGAAAACTTACAGTTCCCAGGAACCGATATCGGCGTCGTCGCCGCTACCGCCGGGCTGGCCGTCGGCGCCCAGCGAGATCAGGTCGACTTCGCCTTTCACGCCTGGCGACAGGAACTGGTACGGGTTTCCCCATGGATCCTTCGGCATCTTTTCCAGGTAGCCGCCCGCTTTCCAGCCATTCGCGGCCGGTCCCGTGGTCGGTTTTTCGATCAGCGCCTGCAAGCCCTGCTCGGTGGTTGGGTAGCGCTGGTTATCGAGGCGATACAGTTTCAACGCTTGCATCACGGTGGCGATGTCGACTTTCGCCGCCGCCACTTTCGACTCGCCCGTGCGGGCGATCAGCTTGGGCACCACCAGCGACGCGAGGATGCCCATGATCACCACCACGACCATGATTTCGATCAAAGTGAAGCCGCGCGCGCGGCGCTGGCGTATCGGATGGTTTGCTGCGTTTTGCATAAGAAAGAGAGAAGAAGGTGAGTAATGAGAGCAGAGTATAAAGCGGAAATATGACAAAGCCTGTCATATAGGGAAAAATTTCTGCGGGGGCTGTCAGGCCGGCAAGACCACTTTGCCGCAAACGGCGCAGCCGGGGTCGCGCGCGACGCGCATGCCGCTCCATTCCATGTGCAAACCGTCGAGCAGCAGCAGCCGTCCGGCCAGCGATTCGCCCGCACCCATGATCAGTTTCAGCGCCTCGGCAGCCTGCATGGCGCCCACCACGCCGACCAGCGGCGCGAACACGCCCATGGTCGAGCACGCCTCGTCCGTGAACTGCTGCTCCTGCGGAAACAGGCAGGAATAGCAAGGCTGGGTGCCCGTGCGCGGGTCGAACACGCTCACTTGCCCGTCGAAACGGATCACGGCGCCCGACACCAGCGGCACCCTGGCCGCCACGCAGGCGCGGTTGACGGCGTGGCGCGTGGCGAAGTTGTCGGTGCAGTCGAGCACCACCGTGGATGACAAGACCAGTTCGGCCAGGCGCGCGCCGTCGAGTCGCTCCTGCAAGGCGATGATGTCAATCTCGGGATTGATGCCGGTCAGGGTTTCACGCGCCGACAGCACTTTCGGCTGGCCCACGCGGGCCGTCGTGTGGGCGATCTGGCGCTGCAGATTGGTCAGGTCGACCGTGTCGTCATCGACCAGGGTCAGCTTGCCGACGCCACTGGCGGCCAGATACATGGCGGCCGGCGAGCCGAGCCCGCCCGCGCCGATCACCAGCACATGCGCATCGAGCAAGGCTTGCTGGCCTTCGATGCCGATCTGATCAAGCAGGATGTGGCGCGAGTAGCGCAGCAGTTGATTGTCGTTCATGGTTTTACGTCTACTGCAAACCCAGATCACACCCTGGGGTCGGACCCGCTGGGGGGATGCGCCCCAATGGGGCACATCCCGATCGCGAAGCGACTGACCCCGGCACTTGCATTGGGTTAAGCATCAAGGCTTCCGCACAGGAATCTTCTTGTCATCGGCCTTGATGTCGGAAGCAATTTCCGGCTTGGCGCCGATCTTTTCAACCTTGGCGTCCACCTTGGCCAGCTGCACCGGCAAGCCCTGGAAGTGGTTCAAGGCTTGTTGCAGCTGGAAATCGTCCTTGGCGCCGTATTCGAGCGGCTTGCGCTTTTTCGCCGTGGCGATCAGGCGCTGCTCTTCTTCCAATTGATCCTGCATGCCTTCCATCGTCGGCTTGGCCGCTTCCGGCTTGCCATCGTTGCTGCTCAAGTGTTTTTCCAGGTCCGCCTCGCGCACGCGCAGGCTGTTCCAGCCGTCGCCTTCGGCCGTTTCATCGACCAGCAAGTCAGGCACGATGCCGCGCGCCTGGATGGCCCGGCCTTTCGGCGTGTAGTAGCGGGCCGTCGTCAGCTTGACGGCCGTGTCGGCCGTGATCTGGCGCAAGGTTTGCACGGAACCCTTGCCGAACGTCTGCGTGCCGATAACAGTGGCGCGCTGGTAATCCTGCAGGGCGCCGGCGACGATTTCCGAGGCGGACGCGGAACCGGCATTGACCAGCACCACCAGCGGCACGGTTTTCAGCGCGGCCGGCAGCTTGGCCAGCGGATCGGCCTTGGCGCCGGGCGGCGCATAGAATTCGCGGCGGCCGTAAAACACCTGTTTCGACTCGGGCAACTGGCCCTTGGTCGAGACGATCACGGAGTTGCCGGGCAAAAATGCCGTGGCCACGCCGATGGCGCCCGGCACGACGCCGCCGGGATCGTTGCGCAAGTCCAGCACCAGGCCCTTGAGCTTGGGGTCTTGCGCATACAGCGCGTTGATCTTTTTGACCATGTCGTCGACGGTCGGTTCCTGGAACTGGGCGATGCGCAGCCAGGCATAGCCGGGCGCGACCATCTTGGCCTTCACGCTTTGCACGCGGATTTCCTCGCGCACGATGGGGAAGACCAGCGGCTTGCTTTCGCCCTTGCGCGACATCGTCAGCACCAGCTTGCTGCCGGGCTGGCCGCGCATCTTCTTGATGACTTCTTCCAGCTGCAAGCCTTTCAGCGGAATGTTGTCGAGACGGGTGATCAGGTCGCCCGCCTGGATGCCTGCCTTGGCGGCGGGGCTGTCCTCGATGGGCGAGACGACTTTCACGTAGCCGTCTTCCATGCTCACTTCGATGCCGATGCCGACAAACTTGCCCTGCACGCTTTCGCGCATTTCCTTGAAGGCATTTTTATCGAGATAGACGGAGTGCGGGTCCAGCGACGAGACCATGCCGGAAATGGCTTCCGTCAAGAGTTTCTTGTCTTCCACCTTCTCGACGTAATCGGACTTGATCAGGCCGAAGACGTCGGACAACTGGCGCAGCTCGTCGAGCGGCAGCGGGGCATTCGTGATCTTCTGCGCCACGGCCGGGAACTGCAGCGACATGCCGATGCCGGCCAGTACGCCCAGACCGATCAGGCCGATACTTTTGACTTTGATACCCATGTATTCTTCGCAATCTACAAATTCGCTGCCGCAGCAATGGTGGGAACTTAAAACTTCACCCAGGTGGCGGGATCGAAGGCGCGGCCCTGATGACGCAATTCAAAGTATAGCCCTGATTCCTCGTTGCCGCCGCTGTTGCCCGCGCTGGCAATGGCATCGCCACCCTTGACGGCGTCGCCCACCCGTTTCAGCAAGGATTGGTTATTGCCATAAATACTCATGTACTGGCCGCCATGGTCGACGATGATCAAATTGCCGAAACCGCGCAGCCAGTCGGAAAACACGACCCGGCCACCGGCGATGGCGTGGACTTCGCTGCCTTCGCCCGTACGGATGAACACGCCCTTCCAGCTGGGGCCGTCACCACGCTTGCTGCCGAAGCGGGCGGCGATCTTGCCCGTCACAGGCGCGCGCAGCTGCCCTTTCAGGCTGGCAAAGGCGCCGGCCGGCGCGGCCGGGCCCAGGCTCGGGCGTTCCGGCTCCGGTTCCGGCTTCGGTTCCGGTTTCGGCGCCACCTTGGCCACTTGCGGCGGCTCGTCGTCGTCGATCGGTTCCAGTTTCACGGGCGGCGGAGGCGGCGTCTGCGGCTTGATCTTGCCCGATTTGTTTTGTTGCTCTTTCGCAATGCGTTCGCGTTCGGCCTGCGCCTGGGCAGCCTTGGCGCGCGCGGCCAGCAGGCGTTCGCGTTTTTCCGCCGCGATCTTCGCGTCGGCGGCCGCTTTGGCGGCGGCGCGTTGCTCGGCCAGCAATTGCTGGCGTTTCTTTTCAGCCGCGGCGGCCGCGGCCTGCTCTTCGATCAGTTTGGCCAGCTTGTCGACCAGGTTGCCCATGCGCTGTTCGTCGCGCTCGACATTGCCCACTTCCTTGCGCTGCGCCACCAGGCGCTGCGACAGGGTCGTCAGCAAGGCGGCGCGGCGCGCCTTCTCCTGCACCAGCAGGGCCTTCTGGTCGCGCTCTTCCTGCGCAATTTCTTCCAGTTCATCCTTGGCGTTCTGCACGTCCGCCTGGTTTTTCTCCACGGCCAGCAAGTTGGCGCGCAAGGCTTCCAGCAGGCGCGCCTGCGCCTGCGAGACATACGCCATCAATTGCAAGTCGCGGTTGATGCGGTTGGGGTTGTCGCCCGACAAGAGCAACTTGATGCGGTCTTCGTTGCCGGCGACATATTGCTCACGCAGCAACTTTGACAGCTGCGTCTTTTGTTTCTCGACGGTGGCCGTCAATTGCTGGTGCTCTTGCCCCAGCGCATTGAGTTTCACGCCCGTCTCGCTTTGTTCCTGCGCCAGGTCGCGCAAGGCGCGGTTGGCGTTGGAAATAGCTTCTTCCGACTCGGCCAGGGTATCGGCCGCGTCATCTTTGGCGCTTTCCGTGCGACTGATGTCGCGCTTGAGCGCCGTCAGCTTTTGTTGCAATCCAGCACGTTGTGCTTCCGCGGCCGCCTTCTGCTTGCTGCGTTCGGTGGGCTTGGCGCCCTGCGCGGCGCCGCTGGAAAGCAGCAGCGCCAGGCACAGCATGGCACCGGCGCGCCACGCCGGCAGGGGTCGTTCAGCAGAGGGGGCGATGGCTGTGCCGCGGAAGAAAGACGACAAGTTACTTGGCCTTCCCTTGGTTCGCCACGGCTGCTTGCGCTGCCGCAATCGCTGCCGGGTCGCCCAGGTAGTAGTGACGGATCGGTTTCAGGTCGGCGTCCAGCTCATACACGAGCGGCTGGCCGTTCGGGATGTTCAGGCCGACGATGTCGCTGTCGCTGATGCCATCTAACATCTTGATCAGCGCGCGCAGGCTGTTGCCGTGGGCCGAAATGATGATCTTTTTGCCAGCACGGATGGCCGGGGCGATTTCTTCATCCCAGGCCGGCATCACGCGCGCCACGGTGTCTTTCAGGCATTCGGTCAGCGGAATCGACGCTTTCGGCAAGCCGGCGTAGCGCGGATCGTTGAACGAGGCGCGGTCGTCGTCTTCCGCCAGCGGCGGCGGCGGCGTGTCGTAGCTGCGGCGCCACACGAGGACTTGCTCGTCGCCATACTTGGCGGCCGTCTCGCCCTTGTCCAGGCCTTGCAGGGCGCCGTAGTGGCGCTCGTTCAAGCGCCAGTCGTTCTTGATCGGCAAATACATCATGTCCATCTCGTCGAGCGCCAGCCACAGGGTGCGGATGGCGCGCTTCAGGACGGAAGTGTAGGCCACGTCGAACGTAAAACCTTCCTGCTTGAGGATCTGGCCGGCGGCCTTGGCTTCGTTGACGCCCTTTTCCGTCAGATCGACGTCGGTCCAGCCGGTGAAGCGGTTATCGAGGTTCCAGGTGGACTCGCCGTGACGCATGAAAACGATTTTGTACATAGTTCTATCTTCTCAAGGGGTTCAAATCAAAAAAGCAAAACGTAAAAAGACCTCGTCCAGCTTCTATTTTATAATGCGCGGATTGACTTAAACCATTGGACCCTACGTGAAATTCATTATCGACCACATTTTTCTGTTTGCCATCGTCATTATTTCCGGCGGCGCCCTCCTCTGGCCACTGCTGTCGATGCGCGGCAAGCGCGCGACCGTGCTGGAAGTCACGCAACTGATCAACCGCGGCAAGACCATCATCGTCGACGTGCGTAGCGCGGAAGAATTCGCCACGGGCCACTTGCCTGACGCGAAAAATATTCCGCTGCCGGAACTGTCAAAACGCCTGGGCGAGCTGGAAAAATTCAAAACGCGCCCCATTGTAGTGGTTTGCCAGAAAGGTTCGCGTTCGGCAACCGCCGTCGGCCTGCTGGGCAAAGCTGGTTTCGCTGAGGCAACGAGCCTGGAAGGCGGCCTCGACGAATGGAAAAAGCAAGGTTTGCCATTGAAAACCTTGTCGCTGGCGAAGTAAGCCGGCACTTAACTGGAAGGAATCATCATGACTGTCCCCGTAATTGTGTATAGCACCGCCGTGTGCCCGTATTGCGTGCGCGCCGAGCGCCTGCTGGAATCGAAGGGCGTCGCCGTGCAAAAGATCCGCGTCGACCTCGACCCGGAAGAGCGCATCAAGATGATGGAACGCACGGGCCGCCGCACGGTGCCGCAAATCTATGTGGGCGACACCCACGTGGGCGGATTCGACGATTTGTATGCGCTCGATCAAGCTGGCAAGCTGGACCCCTTGTTAAATGGCACGGCAGCCTGATATAAAGCTGGTTCGAGAAATTGCTTGGTTTTTTGTCGTATTGTTTTGATACAATTGCCCTCGCACCTGATCTGGCCGCGCCTATCCGGCGCGGTTTACATACCGCAAGCACCATATTTGAACGGTGTGCCGTTCTTGTCCTTTACAACGAAAGCGTTCCATGTCTGACGAAAACCTGCAACCAGTCTTCCAAATCCAACGCGTCTACCTGAAAGACATGTCGCTGGAACAACCAAATTCCCCAGCTATTTTCCTGGAACAAGAAGCACCAGCGATCGAAGTCGCACTGGACGTGGGCGCTGCGCCTCTGGCCGACGGCATCTTCGAAGCCACCGTGACCATCACCGTCACCGCCAAAGTCGGCGATAAAGTCGCTTTCCTGGTTGAAGGCAAGCAAGCCGGTATCTTCGAAGCACGCAACATTCCTGCCGATCAACTCGATCCGCTGCTGGGAATCGGCTGCCCGAACATCATCTACCCTTACCTGCGCGCCAACATCGCCGACGTGATCACCCGTGCCGGCTTCCCGCCAGTGCACCTGGCCGAGATCAACTTCGAAGTGTTCTACCAACAACGTCTGCAAGCTATTGCTGACGCCGCTGCAGCAGCTCCCGCAGCCAGCGAAACGCACTAAGAACATCTCACCAAACCTGCTGCGCGGCGCGCCTTGCGGCCTGTGATGCTCGCTGTGCTCTAGCACAGCTGCGCTTCTCGGCCACAATGCACTGCCGCTCGCGACGGTTTTGTGAGTGTTCTATACTGCAGGTAAGAAACGGCGGCCTGGCCGCCGTGTTTCGTTAAGGTTCAAAAATATCATGTTGAAAAGTGCGCTCTTGAGCAAGTTCCGCTGGATGGCCGGCGCCGTGCTGCTGCTGGCGACCGCCGCCAGTCACGCCGTCGATTTCAAAACGGTGGGCGCAGCCCCCGTGATCCTGTACGACGCGCCATCCTCCAAGGGCGGCAAGCTGTACGTGGCGCCACGCGGCATGCCGCTGGAAGTCGTGCTCAGCTACGGCGAATGGGTCAAGGTACGCGACGCCAGCGGCGAAATGGCCTGGACGGAAGCCAAGGGCCTGTCGGCCAAGCGCAACGTCGTGGCGCGCGCCGCGAACCTCAAGGTGCGCGCCAGCCCCGACGATACCGCCTCCGCCATCCTCCTCGTCGACAAGGGCGTGCTGCTGGAAATGAGCGAGCAAGCAAGTTCCGGCTGGGTCAAGGTGCGCCACAAGGATGGCCAGAGCGGCTACGTCAAGACCAGCGAAGTGTGGGGCCTGTAAGCACCGCGTCCGTTCCCCCTGCCCCGTTTGAGGTTGCATGCAAGTTTCTCCTGAAGTCATTCCCGATAGTATTCCCGCCGCCCGCAAGATCACCCTCCTGGGCGCCGGCGCCTGGGGCACGGCCGTGGCCATGGCCCTGGCCGGCCGCCACGACGTGCTGCTGTGGGGCCGCAATGGCGACGCCATGGCCGCCATGGCCGCCAGCGGCGAAAACAGTTATTTGCCCGGCTTCCCTTTGCCGCCGCAACTGCGCATCAGCGCCGATTTCGACGCCGCCGTCGCGCATGCCAGCGGCGAACAGGGCCTCTTGATCGCCGCCTGCCCCGTGGCGGGCTTGCGGCCCATGCTGCATCAGCTGAAAGACAAAGCCATCGGCAACCTGGTGTGGCTCTGCAAAGGGTTTGAAGGCGGCACGGGCATGCTGCCGCACCAGATCGTGCAGGAAGTGCTGGGTGACACCATCCCCGGCGGCGCCCTGTCCGGCCCTTCGTTCGCGCAGGAAGTGGCGCGCGGCTTGCCGTGCGCGCTGACCATTGCCTCGCACAATGCGGCCTTGCGCGGCGCCGTCGTCTCCGCCCTGCATGGCGGCACCATCCGCGTGTATGCAAGCGACGACCTGGTGGGCGTGGAAGTGGGCGGCGCCGTCAAGAATGTGCTGGCCATTGCCACCGGTGTGGCCGACGGCCTGGGCCTGGGTTTGAATGCGCGCGCCGCGCTGATCACGCGTGGCCTGGCGGAAATCACGCGCCTGGGCACGGCCCTCGGTGGCCAGACGGAAACGTTCATGGGCTTGACCGGCATGGGCGATTTGATACTCACTTGCACGGGCGACCTGTCGCGCAACCGCAGAGTCGGCCTGGGCCTGGCGCAAGGCAAGGCGCTGGATACCATCGTGGCTGAACTCGGTCATGTGGCCGAAGGCGTGCCCTGCGCCAAGGCCGTGCGCGAACTGGCGCGCCGCATGGGCGTCGACATGCCGATCACCAATGCGGTGGCCGGCGTACTGTTCGATGGGGATTTGCCGCACGTGATGGTGCAGCAGCTGCTGTCGCGCGATCCGCGCGCCGAGGCGGCCTAAGGCGAAACCTAGCGCCCCGCCTTGGCCATCAAGATCGTCAGCAGCAGCAGACTGTCTTCGCGCGCTTCCAGGGCGTGCGCCTGGCCGCCAAGCAGATACAGCATCTGCCCCGGTCCCAGCACTTGCACGCCGCCATGCGCTTCCACCGCCACCTGCCCTTGCAGGCACAGCAAGGTGATTTCACCGAGCACATGATGCTCGGGCATGGTCTTGCCTTTGGGCATGCACATGCGGATCAGTTCCAGCTCATCCGTCTTGGCCAGCGCAATGGCGGAAAACTGCGACAGGTCGTCGCCGTCCCTGCGCAGCACGTCGATCACCTGTCCTGAACTTGCATGCTCCAATGCCATCATGTGCTCCTTCAGCAATTATTCGGCGACTTCCTCCGGCTCTTTCGCGCCGCGCATCCACTCGACCAGCGGCCACGCATCCTTCAAGCCTTCTGCCAGGGTCGGCAGCAGTTGCTCGGGGGCGTTGACGGGCAGCGGCACTTCGGTCCAGACAAAAAAGCTCTTCAGCTTGATGAATTCGATATGTTCGGCGTCCGCGTCAAACCCCTTGGGCGGGCGCTGCAGCTTGCCCTCGTTCTGGATGGTGCCGAAGCGGGCCTTCAAGCGCTTATTTTTCAGCACTTTGGAAAAGCCTGGCGCATCGTTGACCATGTGCTCGCGCAGCGCCTTCAGGCGGCCTGGTGGCGGCATGTACTCGCCGGCGCCGAACAGCAGGTTGCCCTGGCCGTCGATCTGCAGATAATACGTGGGACCGCCCGCCTTGCTGGGGCGGCGCATGTCGTTCGGTGCGATGGCGGCCGAAAAACGCGTTTTATACGGACTTTTATCATGGGCAAAGCGCACGTCGCGGTTGATGCGGAACATGGCCTTCTTCGGATTGCAGTATTTCACGGCCGGGTCGAACTTGCCCAGCTCTCCGATCAGGCTGGTGACCAGCGCCAGGAATTCCTCGCGCAGGATGTCGTAGCGGGGCTTGTTCATCACAAACCAGGGACGGTTGTTGTTGTCGCTCAGTTCACGTAAAAATTGGGTCAAATCACGCACATGCATGTGTCAAATTCCGATCAGCAACTATTTGGAAAGCTCTTTCGGGATGGGGCGCTTGCCCACCATCACGTCGAGTGCCGCTTCGCGATTCTTGCGCAGCACCGTCATTTTAGCTTTTTCGCCGGGCGGCAGTTGGGCGATCAGATTCAGCATTTCCGTCGTGTCGCCGACGGGCTTGCCTTGTACCGTCAGCAGGATGTCGCCGGGCACGATGCCCGCCTTGTCGGCAGGGCCGTTGCGCACCACGCCGGCGATGATGGCGCCGCTCGTGCGCTGCAAGTTGAAGCTTTGCGCCAGTTCGGGCGTGATGTCCTGCGTTTCCACGCCGATCCATCCGCGCACCACGTGGCCATCCTTGATGATGGCTTCCATCACCGTCTTGGCCGTCGAGACGGGAATGGCGAAGCCGATGCCGACGGAGCCGCCGCTTTGCGAGTAAATCGCCGTATTGATGCCGATCAGATTGCCGCGCGTATCGACCAGGGCGCCGCCCGAGTTGCCGAAGTTAATCGCCGCATCCGTCTGGATGAAGTTTTCAAAGCTGTTGATGTGCAGGTTGTTGCGGCCCAGGGCGGAGATGATGCCCATGGTCACCGTCTGGCCCACGCCGAACGGATTGCCGATGGCCAGCACCACGTCGCCCACGCGCGCCAGTTCCGACTGGCCCAGCACGATGACGGGCAACTTGTCGAGGTCGATCTTGATGACGGCCAGGTCCGTTTCCGGATCGAGGCCCACCACCTTGGCCGGCGCCTTGCGGCCATCGGTGAGCACCACTTCGATTTCATCGGCGCCTTCGACCACGTGGTTGTTGGTCAGCACATAGCCTTCATGGCTGACGATGACGCCGGAGCCGAGGCTGTTTTTCAAGTCGTCGTCATCCCCGTCGTCCGGGTCGCGGTCGCCGAAGAAACGTTTGAAGAAGGGGTCGCGCGCCAGCGGATGGGCGCCGCGCTTGGGGACTTGCAAGGTGAGGATGTTGACGACGGCGGGCATGGCGCGCGCCGCCGCGTCGCGGTAGGAGCCGGGCGCCAGGCTGCTCGACGCCGTTTCCACCACGGGCACCGGTTTCGCGGGAGAGCCCAACTGCTGTACCCGGCTGGCCGGGCGCAGCGCGCCGTACACAAAGTACAGCGCCAACGCGATCGTCACGGTTTGCGCAAACAATAACCAGAATCGTCGCATACAGTTCTCTGCCCAGGTCAGCCGGCCCGTGCCGGAACGACTTATTTTGCCAGATCGTTGCTATTCTGTCCGTTCTTCTGCAGCGAGTCGCGGATTTCACGCAGCAGCACGATGTCTTCCGGCGTGGCCGGTGCTGGCGCCGGCGCGACCGGTTCGCTGCGGCGGGCCTTGTTCATCAGGCGTACCATCTGGAAGATGATGAAGGCGAGAATGACGAAATTGAGCAGAATGGTCAGGAAGTTACCGTAGGCCAGCACGGCGCCCGCCTTTTTCGCTTCCACCAGGGTCAGGGTGGTGGCTTGGCCATTCAGGGGCAGGTAGTAATTGGCGAAATCGAGGCCGCCGAAAATGCGGCCGATAGGTGGCATGATCACATCTTGCACCAGCGAATCGACAATCTTGCCGAAGGCACCACCGATAATGACACCGACCGCCAGATCGACGACGTTACCCTTCATTGCAAATTCTTTAAATTCTTGCATCATTGCCATGAATTTCTCCTTCGGATAGATATAAAAACATGCCGATCATACTATTGATTCCTGGGGACACCAACTTGTGGTTGCCGGCAGGACCAATTCCGGCACAGCCATGCGCATCTAGTTCGAAAGAACTAGCCACCTCCTGCAAAAGTATATAAATTATGGTACAAGCAACGTTTTTGTTTTATTCGTTGTTTGCTTCACTTATAATTTGCGGTTGCCAGAAGTGGCTTTTTCACTTCCGGATAATCAACAAGAAACTGGCACGGGCTGCGCCATTGGCCGAAGTTCCGCAGGGATGTTGCCACGTTACCGTACAAAGATGCGGATCGCGGCAATCAGTGGGATAGAGCTTCGGCGACGGGTTTTTCGCGGCTGCCACTCATAATAAAGATTCGCATTTTGACTGATTGGGGTTTGCATGAGTAACGAAAAGCAGGTCGATTCAGGCCGTCGCGGCTTGCTCGTCGCCACGTGCGCGGCGGGCAGTGTAGTTGGATTGGCAACCGCGGGAGCCTTGGTAAGCACCTTCCAGCCGTCGGAGCGCGCGAAAGCGGCTGGCGCGCCGGTCGAAGTAGACATCACCACCTTGCAACCCGGCGAAATGCGCACCGTCGAATGGCGCGGCAAGCCGGTCTGGATCCTGAAGCGCACGCCGGAAATGATCGCGTCCCTGAAAAAGACCGACGGCAAAGTCGCCGATGCCAATTCCCAACGCAATCCCGCCGAATTCACGCCTGAATACTGCATGAACGAGGCACGCTCGATCAAGCCTGAAATTCTCGTCGCCGTCGGCATCTGCACCCACCTGGGCTGCTCCCCTTCCTCGAAATTTGCCCCCGGCCCGCAACCGTCGCTGCCCGATGACTGGGAAGGCGGCTTCCTGTGCCCTTGCCACGGCTCCACCTTCGACATGGCTGGCCGCGTGTTCAAGAACAAGCCGGCGCCGGACAACCTGCAAGTGCCGCGTCATATGTATCTGAGCGACACCAAATTGCTGATAGGTAAAGACGAGAAAGGCGAGGCTTGATCATGGCTGCTTTCAAAGAGACGAAATTCCCGGCAGACGCTCCCGTCGCCGAAAAAGCGCTGGGCTGGGTCGATGACCGCTTTCCCCTGACCAAGCTGTGGAACGACCAATGGGGCAAGTACTACGCCCCGAAAAACTTCAATTTCTGGTACATCTTCGGCTCGCTGGCCATGCTGGTGCTGGTCTTACAGATCGTCACCGGCATCTTCCTGACTATGCACTACAAACCGGATGCGGCCCTGGCCTTCAATTCCGTCGAGTACATCATGCGCGAAGTACCGTGGGGCTGGCTGGTGCGCTACATGCACTCGACGGGCGCCTCGGCCTTCTTCATCATCGTCTACCTGCACATGACGCGCGGCCTGCTGTACGGCTCATACCGCAAGCCACGTGAACTGATCTGGCTGTTCGGTTTCGCCATCTTCCTGTGCCTGATGGCCGAAGCGTTCTTCGGCTACCTGTTGCCATGGGGCCAGATGTCGTACTGGGGCGCCCAAGTGATCGTCAACCTGTTTGGCGCCATTCCGCTGATCGGTCCTGACCTGTCGCTGTGGATCCGCGGCGACTATGTCGTCTCCGACGCGACCCTGAACCGCTTCTTCGCCTTCCACGTGATCGCCATCCCGCTGGTACTGCTGGGCCTGGTTGCAGCGCACTTGATCGCCCTGCATGAAGTGGGTTCAAGCAATCCGGACGGCATCGAAGTGAAGGAAAACCTGGGCGCCGATGGCCACCCGGTCGATTCGATTCCTTCGCATCCTTACTACACCGTGCATGATCTGTTCGGCGTATCGATCTTCCTCGTCATTTTCAGCGCCGTCGTCTTTTTCGCGCCGGAAATGGGCGGTTACTTCCTCGAATACAACAACTTCCTGCCAGGCGACTCGCTGAAGACCCCGCTGCACATCGCGCCAACCTGGTATTTCACGCCGTTCTACTCGGTGCTGCGTGCCACCACGGCCGACTTCATGTACGTGCTGATGGGTGTCGTGGCCGCCTACGTGGTGTTCATCTGGCTCAAGTCGCGCCTGTCGACGGTCGTCAAGTCGGTCATCGCCGGCATCGCCATCGTCGCCATCATCGGCATGCTGCCGCAGGTGCTGGACGCGAAATTCTGGGGCGTGGTGTTCTTCGGCGGCTCCGTCGTGATCCTGGCGTTCCTGCCATGGTTAGACCATTCGCCGGTGAAATCGATCCGCTACCGTCCGACCTGGCACAAATACATCTATGCCATCTTCGGCCTGTCGTTCCTGATCCTCGGCTACCTCGGGACCCAGGCGCCAACGGATGCAAAAACCATCGTGTCGCAAGTGTGCACCCTGATTTACTTCAGCTTCTTCCTGCTGATGCCATGGTGGAGTGCCATGGGCAAGTTCAAGACCGTGCCGTCGCGTGTGACGTTCCACCCGCACTAAGCCGCTCTCACGCCACGCTCAAAGGACATACATCATATGAAGATTGCAAAAAAACTGCTCGCCATCCTGGCACTCGTGCCCGCCATGGCTCTCGCCAGCGAAGGCGGCTTTCCGCTGGACAAGGCGCCTGACCGCCAGACCAACATGGCGGCGCTGCAGCATGGCGCCAAATTGTTCGTCAATTATTGCTTGAATTGCCACTCTGCCGTGTCGATGCGCTACAACCGCCTGCGCGACCTGGGCTTGACGGAAGACCAGATCAAGCAGAACTTGTTGTTCACCAGTGATAAAGTGGGCGACCTGATGACGACAAGCCTGGCAGCGCAGGACGCCAAGGCCTTCTTTGGCGTCGTACCGCCGGATTTGTCGGTAATTTCGCGCGCGAAATCATCTTCCGCTGGCACAGGCGGCGACTACCTGTATACTTACCTGCGTACGTTCTATAAAGACGACACTCGTCCGACCGGCTGGAACAACATGGTCGTGCCGAATGTTGCCATGCCGCATGTATTATGGGAATTGCAAGGTGTCCAGACTGCCAAGTTCGTGGAAGAGAATGATCCGCACGAAGCTGGCAAGAAGATCCACAAATTTACCGGCTTCGAGCAGGTCAAGCCAGGTACGTTGAACAAGATCGAGTATGACAATGCGGTAGCCGACCTGGTCGGCTACATGGAGTGGATGGCCGAACCGGCACAGCAGACACGCAAGCGCCTGGGCGTGTGGGTGCTGCTGTTCCTGTCGGTCTTTGCTCTGCTGGCATGGCGCCTTAACGCGTCGTTCTGGAAGGAAGTCAAATAAGTGAGGCGCCGGCCATAGGCCGGTTTATGCCTGTTTCTGCGTTGTCCGCATGAGTGGACAAGCGACCTGGGGTGAGCCGTTCGCGGCTTCACCCCCTTTGTTTCTAAGGAACTATAAAAAATGATGGTTCTCTATTCGGGTACAACCTGCCCATTTTCGCAACGCTGCCGCCTGGTTCTGTTTGAAAAAGGCATGGACTTCGAAGTGCGCGACGTCGACCTGTTCAACAAACCGGAAGACATTTCGACCATGAACCCGTATGGCCAAGTGCCTATCCTGGTCGAGCGCGAACTGATCCTGTATGAATCGAACATCATCAACGAGTACATCGATGAGCGCTTCCCGCATCCGCAACTGATGCCGGCCGATCCGCTGATGCGTGCCCGCGCGCGCCTGATGCTGTTCAATTTCGAAAAAGAACTGTTCGTGCACGTGCACGTGCTGGAAAGCGAACGCGCCAAGAGCAACGACAAGGCCCACGACAAGGCACGCGCGGAAATCCGCGACCGCCTGACGACGCTGGCGCCGCTGTTCCTGAAAAACAAGTACATGCTGGGCGACGAATTCTCGATGCTCGACGTGGCTGTCGCGCCGCTGCTGTGGCGCCTGGACCACTACGGCATCGAACTGTCGAAGACGGCCGCACCGCTGATGAAATACGCCGAACGCATCTTCTCGCGTCCAGCGTATATCGAAGCACTGACCCCTTCCGAAAAGGTCATGCGCCGCTAAAGATAGGCCCGGCAGGCTACGCCTGCCGGGATATCTGCGTCTTTTGAATTACCGGTGCGCCCGCCTCAAGTTTGACAGCGGCGCTCCCGCCTCACAGTGCCTACCATGTCTGAAATCTCAACCAAACCTTATATGCTGCGCGCCATCTACGAGTGGTGCACCGACAGCGGCTACACGCCTTACCTCGCGGTCAAAGTCGATTCGCGCACCACGGTACCGATGGAATACGTGAAAAAGGGCGAAATCGTGCTCAACATCAGCTTCGGCGCCACCAGCGGCCTGAAGATGGACAACGACGCCATCCGCTTCCACGCCCGCTTTGGCGGCGTCTCGCGCGAAATCTACGTGCCGGTCGACAACGTGATGGCCATCTACGCCAACGAAAACGGCCAAGGCATGGCCTTCGAGCCCGTGCTCGGCAACGACGACCCCGACGCGCAACCGACGGACAGCCCGGCCTCCGCCGACGTCCCGCCGCCTGTGCTCGCCCCCACCGCCAGCGCCCCGACCCTGTCGTCCGTGCCGACCAGCTCTCCCGAACAACGCGACAACGCCACACCAGGCGACGACGAGCCACCAAAAAAAGGCGGCCGCCCGACCCTGACACGCATTAAATAGCGTATAATTCGCAACGCGCAGTTTTTGCCGACTTAGCTCATTTGGTAGAGCAGTTGATTTGTAATCATCAGGTGGCCAGTTCGAAACCGGCAGTCGGCACCAGAATAATCAAGCACTTAGCCCAGCCTTCACCGGCTGGGCTTTTTGTTTTAAGAGTCTGTGTAGGCACCATGTAGGTTTTTACCGCGCGACGCGACGGAAAGAATACGGCTATGATGTTCACATACCGACATTGTGTCATTCCTGGTGGAAATTAATAATATTTTTGCCAACTTCTCTTTTTTTTGATGTAACCTGTACTCAACGGTTATACATCTAGTGCAGCCAGCGCTACCCCTGTGCCAATTATGCTAATTAGTCATGAACGCGAGAAGCTTCTCAACGCGATAATTTTTTTCGCGAAGAACTCCAGCTATCTCGGAAAAATAAAACTCTGGAAATTGCTCTATTTTTTGGATTTTGAGCACTTCAAAGAAACCGGCCGCTCCGTGACCGGAATGCGCTATAACGCTTGGCCAATGGGGCCGGTGCCTGTGTCACTGCACAATGAGGTTGAAGCTCCAGGGGCTGACATGGCCGAGAAAATCCGGTTTGGGTCGAAAGTTGTCAACGGAAGTAACTCCATGCTGACGGTAACTCCCCTCACCGAGTTTGATCCGTCGCATTTTTCTAAACGTGAGCTCCGTTTAATGGAGCGCTTGGCCGCCGACTTCTACAAGACGAAAGCCGAGGACATGATTGAGGCCACTCATCTAGAGAACCAACCTTGGCATAAAATCTATAACGAGCTGGGCCTGAAGCAGCAAGAAATACCGTTCGACTTGGCGCTGCGCACTCAAGAGCAGGAAGAATTGCGTCATGTCGTGCGTGAGCGCGATGAGATCTTGGCTAATTGCATACATTAAATCAATGACACCAGGAACAATTCTTCAACATCAAAATTTCCGCTTCCACGATAGCGTAATCGGAAACAAAATAATAATTGTTCTTGGTTCACATGCCGGGGTAACTATAGTTGTAAAAACAACTTCCCGTAGCTACCGCTTTAGCTCTTGCTATGGCTGCCAACCTCTCGACCGCTTCCCAAATTTCCACTTGGTACAAAACTGCTGCATCTTGCCAAAAGCCACTTGGGTCTGCCTCGATGAGTATTATGAATTCTTGGATGCCGAACTCGTCTCTCTCCATTTCGCTGGCGATGTAAAACAGTTAGGAAACTTGCCTCCGGAAATCGCTGAAGCGCTCGTGGCCTGCGCGGTCGCATCAAATGACATTTCACACCATCAAGAAAAGATAGTCCGCACCGCAAACCCCTAGTTTGCCTACCTGATACTCAAACAATTCCCGGTTTCACCACCATAGAATATTTGCGCGCGACACTTCGTACATGCGGGCTAAGGCGCTGACGTTCTCGCCCTGCTCATACTTGGCGACGATTGCGGCGCGCTGCTCGACGGTGGTCTTCGACGGCCGGCCCAACGTCTTGCCTTCGCTCTTGGCGCGGGCCAGGCCCGACTGTGTACGCTCCACTAACAAATCTCGCTCCATCTCTGCCACGGCCGATAGCATGGTCAGCATCATCTTGCCGGCGGCGGACGCCAAGTCCAGCTTTCCGAGCGGCCAGCAGCTTAACGGTGTCGCCGACGTCCTGCGCATCGCGTCCCAAGCGGTCTGGCTTCGACACTACCAACGTTTCCCCATTTCGTATCTGAGCCAACAGCGCGGCGAACTGTGGACGCCGGGTAGCGCTGGTCTTGCCGCTGATGGTGTCAGAGAACCAGTAATCGACCAAGTGGCCGGACCCTCAATTTCGAGGCGCTGATTGTCAGAGGTCTGTTTTTTGGTGCTGACGCGGCCGTATGCAAAGGTTGCCATGGTAATTTTCCGGTAAGTAGCGTTAGAAAACACTGTTAGAACATACTTACCTGTTAGAAATTACAGCCTCTATATTTCCAACATGGATAATCGTTGACTTTGATAGATGTTGAAAAACGGTCATTTTATAACAGCTTGTTTTTGATACTAAAATTGCAACCATATAATCTGAGGAATAATCATGGTAGAGACTTTAAGTTTGGCAATACAAGGAGTGACCTTACTCCAAATAACCACCTTAGCCATAGCATTTCTTGGCGCCGTTCTAGGCATCATCAACACTTGGCATGGACTCGATAAATCTCGTGTCAAGCTTAGGGTTAGTCCCGCACACGCCATTCCGGTAGGTGGCGCGCCTTCGTCTATCAGACTTAGCATTACCGTGACGAACCTCAGCGCATTTGCGGTTACTGTGTGTGACGTTGGTATTCAATTTCGCTGGAGTAAAAAGCGAGGTACATTTTTTTCACCAATGACTGCAGACGGCGGGAAATGGCCGCGGCGGTTGGAACCAAGATCATCTGTAACCATCTACGCAGAGCGGCCTGACTCGCGCAGCAATGGGCGAATCAGGTGTGCCTACGCAACCACAGAATGTGGCGTAAAGCAGACGGGGAACTCCCCAGCGTTGAAGCAAATGGCGCGTGAAGGATAACCTCAGCCAACTTTCAGGTAGCTTCAAGCCCCTTCCAAGTTTCATCCCACGTAGCACTACAGTGGCATCCAGGCAAACCACGCACACCGTGAAGTCACTGCTTTAATCGAAAGCAATGTTACCAGTATGACGGTGGTGTTCAGAGCTTCGACACGCATTGCTGCACCGCGCAATGACTATCAGCACATTTAGGCGCAAGATGAGCACGTGCTTGCGCAATGCAGGCTCCCGATGTCTGGCTTGCCTATCTGGGGGAATATCATGTCCGCACACACTTACAAGCTGATCGAACTGGTGGGAACTTCGACCGAGAGCAGCGATCAGGCGATACGCGATGCCATTGCCAAGGCGGCGCTGACGGTCAAGCATATGGACTGGTATGAAGTGACGGAATCGCGCGGGCATATCGTCGATGGCAAGGTGGCGCACTTCCAGGTCACGCTGAAGGTCGGCTTCCGGCTCGAATAGGGTAGGTCGGCAACTCACCGCCGCCCGACCGCTCCCCGGCTCTCCAGCCACTCCCGGCCGCCGCTGTCCAGCGCGGTCTCGATGACCTTTTCCGGCAAGCTGTAGACGGTCGCCCAGCTGGCGCGGCCGTCCTGCGTGTTGGCGGGAAAGCTGTGCGTCTCGATGGGCCAATGGTATTTGCGTTTCAGCGCTTTCACGATGGCGGCCAGCGAGACGCGGCCTTGCAGCGGTTCGGCGCCGGACTGATCGCGGTTCGACAGCAGCACGGCCAGGACCTGGCCGCGGCCCGTGCGTGCGCCGGGGAAGGTGGGGGTTTTGTTTGCCATGGCCTATTTTACCGGGCAATTATCGGCGCGAGGCGATGTGCCGCACCTTTGATCTGGCGCAAACGCCGCATCGGCTTTGCGGCCACGATAGACGTTTCGACAGGTTGCCAGTGCCCCTCTGGCAGCTTGGTCCTACCATCACGGGGCACAGGAGCCTATCATGCACAGCCTGAACATCCACGCCATGCAATGGCAGCCCGTCGCCGATATTTCCGCCGTCAATCCGCTGCTGCCCGACGACCTCGCCTGCTTTCGCGAACTGCGCGACGTGCTGCAACGTTATGGCGCGCTCGACCGCTTCGGCATTTCCCTGATCCACCGCCATTTCGACATCGCCGACGACGAGGAGCTGATGGAGTACACGAATGCGGAAACCCGCACCTTGACGGTAAAGCCTGTCAAGAAAAGCGACATCGACTGGCAGCACACGACGATTACCAACTGGAAACTGACGGAAGGCGAGGAGGTGGCGCGCATCGGTTGCGGCTGCGCGCGCAATTCCGGCGGCCACCTCGGCTATCACCGGGGCACCTGAAAGCGGCGTCGGCCTTTCTTACACTTTGCTTCCACCGGCTCAGTCCGCTTTGCGCAAGCCCTTGATTCAATATGCTTTTTTTGTGTGGCACGCAAGCTGCTTATCACTGTCTACGAGATGAATCCAGGCAGGTCATTCTGGATTCTTTCTCCCCCGGATTTTCCGAGACTGACTACGATAAGAGGCTGCGATGAACGTCGATCACACACGAAGCAAGACCCTGGGTTGGCTGGGCGCACTGGCGGCGGCAAGTCTGCTGGCCAGCGGCCAGGCGCAGGCCGGCGCGTACGGCCTGGCCGTCAACGAATTGAACTCTTTCCGCATCACCACCAGCGCTGGCGCGCTGTCGCTGGCCGGCGCCAACCGCAATGCCAGCGACAGCGCCTTCTTCGAGGGCGGCGTGGCCGTCAATCCGCGCGCCGTCAATACGGGCCCGGCCGCCAACGCCGACGTGCTGCAAGTATGTTCGGGCGGCGGCTGCAGCGGCTTGCCGCAAAATAACTACGCACCCAGCCCCAGTTCCACCCTGGAGTTCGCGCGCGGCGACGCGCATGCCTTTGGCAATATGCTCACGGCCGCCGGCTCCACCGTGCGCGCCGTTGCGGAAGCACAGCGCGACACGGTCGGCGCCGCCACGGCCACGGCAGGCGATACGCTCACCGGCTCCGTCAACCTGACCCTGTCGAGCGCCGGCTTCATCACCTTCAACTTCATGGGACGGCGCGACCTGCGCACCAGCGTGACGACCATGGGTGACAAGTCGAGCGTGTCGATCATGGATATCTTCAATATCTCGTGCAATACTTCCAGTCCCGTGGGCTGCCTGTCGAACGCGAATGCCGATGGCGTGATCTTCCAGTTCGCGCCCGATGGCGACGCCAACAATGGCAGCGACGTCAATGGCAACCATACGGTCGGCAGCCTCGATCCCTTCAGCCTGAACATGACGGCCGGCACCAACGACCCGGCCACCGGGCGCGCCTTCACGAATGGCTTTGCGATGTTTTCGCTGACGTCGAATTTCGCCCTGCCCGCCGGCAGCTACACCTTGAACTTTTCCAAGTCCACGCGTACCGACATCGTCGTCATCGAACCCTTGCAAGTACCGGAGCCAGGCACTTTGTTCCTGCTGGGCACGGGACTGGCAGCCCTGGCTTTTACGCGCCGCCGGCAGCCGAAATAATCCGCAGCATGAAAAGCACGCGGCGCCCGCAAAGGCGCCGCTTTTTTATGCGGCAGAGATGTGTTAACCGAGCCGCGCCAGCGCCCGGCGCGCCAGCTGCAATTGCTGCAGATAATAGCGGTGCAGCATGGCGGGATCGCTGAGGTCACGCCCCAGCACCAGGCGCAGTTCGCTGACGGGGCAGTCGGCGGCCTGGATCTGCACCTGGGTACGCACCTGTACACCGAGTTGGCGAGCCAGTTGGCGCGCCGCCTGCTCCTGCGCGGGCCGGTATTCGACGCGTGTGCGCGCCACCTGGAAGCTGGTTTCATTGGCCAGGCGCACCACTTGCACGGGCGCACCAGCCAGGCTGCGCGCCAGCGCGGCTGCTAGGCCAGGCACGCCGTTGCCATTGACAATTTCCAGGCGCGGATGCGGCGCGCCGGCCACAGGCACGGACGCCGCCGGCAACGACGCGCTAACGGGCAGGCTGCGCACCGCCGCCGGCACGCGCTGCAAGCGGGCCATGCCGTCGCTCTGCGTGATCTCCACGCGCGCCATGGCGCGCGCATCCGGCACAGGCTCGGGCGCAAGCTTCGGCGGCGCCTCGGCACGCAACAAGGCCATGTCGCGCCGCACATCGTGTTCCTGCAAGCTGCTCGCCTGGCGCCGCATGACGGCCGCGCGCTCGTGCTGCCCCAGCCGTTCGAGCACCTGCGCCAGATGCCGCCAGGTCAGCGCATTGAGCGGGTCGAGCAGACAGGCCTGTTCCAGCGCAGTCAACGCTTGCGCATCGCGTCCGCTCAAATAATAGGCATGACCGAGATTGCTGAACAGATAGGCCTGCCGCGGCTGCGGCATGCCCGCCTCCTGCGTCAAGGCCAGCCAATGGGCGATCGCCGCGTCGTGTTCACCGCGCTGCGCATGCAGCACGGCCAGGCCATTGCGCGCGTTCACGTGGCGCGGCGCATGGCGCAGGGCTTGCTCATAGGCCGTTTGCGCCGCAGGCAAGTCGCCCCGCACGAAATGCTGGCGCCCCGCCGCATAGGCGGCATCGGCGTCGGACCACGCCGCCACCGGCAGGTGGGCCAGCTGCGTGGTACAGGCGGCCAGGCCCAGGCAGGCGCAGGCAGCGGCCAGGCGGGAAATCGTCAAGCGCATGGTAGTTCCTTTCAGCGGCTGGCCATGGCCGGCACGAGCACGCGATAGACTTCGATCACGGCCGGCCCCATGAGCACCAGCATCAGGGTGGGAAAGACGCAAAAGATCAGCGGGAACAGCAGTTTCAGGGCGATCTTCGCTGCCGCCTCCTCGGCCAGCAGGCTGCGCTTGCCGCGCAGGTTTTCCGAATGCACGCGCAATGAATCGCCCATGCTGGTGCCGAAGCGCTCCGATTGAATCAGCATGGCAACGAGAGTGTCGACATCTTCCACGCCGCTGCGCAGGGCCAGGTTGCGCAACGCCTTTTCCTTGGAAAAGCCGGCGCGCATTTCCATCAGCACCAGTTGCAATTCCTGCGCCAGCACCACGCTCTTGATGTGGATTTCGCCCGACACCTTCACCAGCGCGCGCTCCAGGCTCAGGCCCGCTTCCACGCACACGGTCAGCAAGTCGAGCGCGTCGGGGATGTTTTCAAAGATGTCGCGCTGGCGCCGTTTGGCCGTGCTGGCCAGCACCAGGTTGGGCAGGTAATAGCCGATGGTGGCGCTGACGCACAGCAGCAACAGCAGCACGCTGCGCAGCTGCGCCGCCATGGCGCTGGCCGCGTACAGGCCCAGCACGGTGGGAAACAGCAGGGCCAGCACGGTCTTCGCCGCAAAATACAGGGCCGGTGCGCTTGCCTGGCGCCAGCCCGCGTTCATGAAGCGCGTACGCAGCGGCGAACGTTCCCAGCCCTCTTCCGGCAGCGACAGCTTGCTGAACGGCTGCGCCACGCGCGCCACCCTCTCCACCCAGCCATTTTCCACCACCGCCTCGCTGGCGGCAGGCGCCGTGGCGCCAAACAGGCGCTGGCGCAAAGTGCCAGGAAAGAAGATCACCCACGCCAGCAGGGCCAGTGCCACCACCACGGCAAAGACGATCACGAGAAACAGCAGTTGTGCACCGCTCATAGCACCTCCTGTTTTAGATGCGGATGCGGATCACGTTGCGCATCCACACGACACCCAGCGCCACCATGCCGGCCGCATACCACAGCAGTTTGATGCCGCTGGGATCGGTCCACAGCAGGCGGATGTATTGCGGGTTGACCAGTGCCATGACGCCGATCATCACCACCGGCATCAGCCCCAGCACCCAGGCCGACATGCGTCCCTCGGCCGACAGCACGCGCACCTGCCCCAACAGCTTCAAACGGGCACGGATGATGCGCGCGATGCTGACCAGCACTTCGGCCAAATTCCCCCCCGATTCGCGCTGCACCAGCACGGCGATGACGAGGTAGCGCAAGTCCGTCAGCGGTATGCGCGCGGCCAGGTTTTGCAGCGCCTCGTTCATCGGCACACCGTAATTGATCTCTTCGTGCGCCATCTTGAATTCGCCGCTGATCGGCTCATTGAGTTCATCGCCCACCATCTGCAGCACGTTTGAAAACGAGTGCCCGGCGCGCAGCGCGCGGGCCAGGAAATCGGCCGCTTCCGGTAGTTGCGCCTCGATCTTTTTCAGCCGCGCCGCGCGCGCGCGCAGCACGCACAAGCACGGTGCGCTCACGGCGCAGGACAGCAGCAGCAAGGCGCCGGGCACGGGCATGGACCAGGCCGCCAACAGCAGCAAGGCGGCCAGCAGCAAGGCGCCGGTGCCGCCCAGGAATTGCGCCACCGACCAGGACAAGCCCGATTGCAGCAGCAAGCGGTCAAGCTGCGCCGCCTGCGGCAGGCGCCGCAGCCAGCGCTCGAGACCGGGCGAACGCGCATAGCGGCGCTGCTTGAGGATGGAGACCCGCTCGCCGCCGCCCTCGCCGCGCGCCGCCATCAGCCGCAAGCGCCGGTTGATGCGCCGCGCCGCGCTGCCGTGCGTGCCCGACCACCACAGCCAGACTCCCTCCACCATCAGGATGCAGGCGGCGAACAGCAGCACGGCAAAGCCGTAGAAGACCAGGTCCATGGTTCCCTCCTTACTCGTAGATGCGGTCGGGGTCGAACACGCTGTCTGGCACGGGCGCGCCGAACATGCGCAGGCGTTCCGTAAAGCGGGGCCGCACGCCCGTGGCGCAGAAATGGCCCTGCACTTTGCCGTCGGCATCGACGCCCGTCTGCTCGAAGCGGAAGATTTCATGCATGGCGATGATGTCGCCTTCCATGCCCGTCACTTCCTGCAGGCTGACCAGCTTGCGCGCGCCGTCCGTCAGGCGCGACACTTGCATCACCACCGTCACGGCCGAACAGATCTGCTGGCGCGTGGCGCGCGGCGTCAGGTTCACGTTGGCCATGCCGACCATGTTTTCCAGCCGCGCCAGCGCGTCGCGCGCCGTGTTCGAGTGGATGGTCGCCAGCGAGCCTTCATGGCCCGTATTCATCGCCTGCAGCATGTCGAGCGCCTCGGCGCCGCGCACCTCGCCCAGGATGATGCGGTCGGGCCGCATGCGCAGCGCATTGCGCACCAGCGCGCGCTGGCTCACTTCGCCCTTGCCCTCGATATTCGGCGGACGCGTTTCCAGGCGCACCACGTGCGGCTGGCGCAGAGCCAGTTCGGCCGCATCCTCGATGGTGACGATGCGCTCGCTGCCGGGAATGAAGCCGGACAGCACGTTGAGCAGGGTCGTCTTGCCGCTGCCCGTGCCGCCCGAGATCAGGATGTTGACCTTGGCCTGGCCCAGTGCCTGCAGCACCTGCACCATGGGCGGCGTCAGGCTTTTGTAGTCGAGCAGGTTGGCGATCGTCAAAGGCTGCACGGCAAAGCGCCGGATCGACAGAATCGGTCCGTCGACGGCCAGCGGCGGAATGATGGCGTTCACGCGCGAACCGTCGGGCAGGCGCGCGTCGACCATCGGGCTCGATTCGTCGACCCGCCGTCCCACGCGCGAGACGATCTTTTCGATGATCTTCATCAGGTGCGCATTGTCGTGGAAGGTCACGTCCGTCAGCTGCAGCCGCCCGCCCCGTTCCACATACACCTTGTCGCAGGTATTGACGAGGATGTCGGACACGCTGGCATCGGCCAGCAGGGGTTCCAGTGGGCCAAAGCCCAGCATCTCGTGCTGGATGTCGAGCACCAGGCTATGCCGCTCATGCTGGTTCAGCACGATGCGCTCTTCCTCGATCACGCGCTGCACCAGCAGCGCCAGTTCGTGCTTGAACTGCTCCGCCGTCAGGCGTTTTAACCGTTCCAGGTCGATACGGTCGAGTATCGTCTGGTGCATGGTTTTTTTCAGTTCCTGGTAGGCGTGCAGCGCCAGCGCGCCTTGTCCATTCGTGGCGGGGCGCACCGTTTCATTCGCCGCCAGGCGTTCGCGTAAAGTCATCTCGGCTCCCATGATGGCCCCCGGCGGGAGCCTTGACATCTATTCAGGTCCTAGGCCTCGCTGCGGCTGAACAGGCGGTCGAACAGGCCGCGGCTTTCCGTCACGCGGCGCGCCGTCACCAGTTCCACCAGTTCGGCCAGGCTGCGCGCCACGGCGCTGGTGCGCGACAGCTGCAGCAGCGGAATGCCCTGGTTGACGGAATCGGTGGCGGCGATGTAATCGTTGGGCACCGTATGCACCACTTCCGCGCCCAGCGCCTGCTCCAGGTCCGCCAGGCGCAGCCGCCCGCCCTTCTCATAGCGGTTGACGATCAGGCGCAGGCGCTCGCCCGGATAGCCGAGCGAACGGAAAATGTCGAGCAGGCGGCGTCCGTCGCGGATGTCGGGCAAGGCCAGTTGCAGCACCGGATAGATGGCGTCGGCGTTGTCGAGCGCGCGCAGCGACAGCGCATCGATCTGGCGCCCCACGTCGAGCACGATGTAGTCGTAGTGCTGGCGCGCCACGGCAAGGATGCGGTCCATGTGCTCGGGCTGCATGTCGACCTTGTGCGACGGGTCGTCGGCCGCCGCCAGCACGCCGAAGTTCGGCGTCACGTGCACCAGGCACGAGGCGAGAAAGGCGCCGTCCATGCGCGCGATCTGCGCGCAGATGTCGGACAGGGTCATGGCCGGCTTCTGGTCCGACACGTACAAGGTGGCGTCGCCGAACTGGCCGTGCAGGTCGATCAGCAGCACCTTGCAGCCGGCCAGGCTGGCCAGCGCGTAGGAAAAATTCGTCGACAGGAAGGTGGCGCCGCTGCCGCCCTTGCACGAGATGAAGGCGAGCACTTTACCGTCGCGCATCTGCGTCACGCCAGCCTGGATATCGACCCTGTCCATCGCCTCGTGAAAAGCCTTGTGCACCAGCGGCAGCTGCAGCACTTCGCGCATGCCGGCGCGCATGGCGCGTATCAAGACATCCTGCTGCTGGCCGCGCGTGAGCAGCATCAGCACGGCCAGCGGATACTGGCGCGCCAGGCGCTCGAGCAGGTCGGCTTCATCGGCATCGATGCCGCTGGCGTCGACGATCACCAGTTCCGGCGCTTCCGGCAGCATGCGCTCGACGGCGTCGCGCAGGCCGCTGCGCCGTTCCAGGAGGCGCAGCACGGGCATGCGGGCCGCCCCCTGCGCGGCAATTTCATCGTGCAAGCTGGCGTCGCGGCTAATCATCAAGGCTTTCATCGCACTTCCTCGCTTCTTTCAGGTCTACACATTCGGCTGCGCCGTCAAGTGGCGCTCAAGGACAAAAACCGGGATTGTCCGGATAGCCCAACGACTCGGCCACCGCCATGGTGGCGCCGTTGGGCAGGCGCACGGCGCCTGCGCCGGAGGGAAACATCACGTTCAGCAGCGGCAGGATGGGCCGGTATGGCACGCTCTCGCAACGCCCGCCGTCGCCAGGCACGCACAGGCGTGCGCGCACGAAACGGATGCAGCTGGCGCCATGCGGGTCGTCCAGGCAATTGATGCGGTTGCGTTGCGGGCAGCCCGGCATCACCGTTACCGGCACCGCCGCCAGCGCGGCGCCGCTGCTCGACTGCGACAGATAATCGATGCGCACATACGCATCGCTGATGCCGCCGCCCAGCGGCAGGACACCCGGCGCGGCCCGCAGCACGGCATGCGTGCGCACGGCCTGCAGCGCGCTTGCATTGCTGAAATCGGTGACGGCCGCGCCGCGCGCGGCACGCCGGGTAATCTCGTGCACCATATTCCATAGGTACACGGCGCGCGCCAATTCCAGCATGGCGAACAGGAAGAGAAAGAACAACAGCGCCAGCATGGCGAACTCGACGGCAAAAACGCCGCCCTGGCGCTGGCGGCGCAGGCGCAGGTTAATTGACATAGCGCAATGTCGCGTTGGAACGCAAGGGGATCGGCGCCAGCTGCGGCAGCCACGCGCGCGTCAGGTCGGGCAGGAAGACGATGGGCATGTCCACCGACACCTTGATATGCACCTGCTGCGGCGGCGTCGCGTAATTGCCGCAGTTGTAGGAATCGTCGGCATAGGTACAGTCCACGCTGACCCGGACGGACTCCATGGTGGGCCAGCTTTCCGCCATCGCCTCGACCACCATCTGGCGCGAAAATGCGACGCCCTGGGTCGCCGTGCCGATACTGGCCATCTGCGACAGCGGCATGGTCGCCAGGTAGCGCGCCGCATCGTGCGTACTTTTCTGCAGGGCCGTGTACACCAGCAGCGCGCGGCCGAACAGCAGCACGAAGGGCAACAGGCCCATGAAAAACAGCATGATCAGCGCCAGCTCGATGGCGGCGACACCATGCTGGCGGCGTGGCGCGCGGCAGGGCGGCCTCATTGCAGCAACTCCGCGGGGCCCATCAGCGCGCCCTCGGCCGCCAGGCCGTCAAATTCGGCGCTCAGCACGCCATTGGTGGCCGGCGCCGTCATGAAGAAGCGGCCGATGCCGCGCACTTGCGCCAGCACGTCGCTGCCGGCCGGCAGCGGGCAGGCCAGCAAGGGAATATGCAGCAGGCGCCGCTGTGCCACGCCCGTGTTGCCGGTCGGTGCCGTCTGGAATCCCAGCGTCTGGTATGGCGGCGTGGCAGGATAGCCGGACTTGGCGGCCGGCGCGGCGGGCAGGGCCGGATACAGCTTGCTCCAGTCGCTGGTGGCAAACGGCAGATAGCCGCCGGCCGGCTTCACGCTGCTGTACTTGACCGCCCTGCCAAACGACCACAGCGGCCCGTAACTGCCGACGGCGGGCGGCGTCGCGTTCGATTCCGGATCGGCCACGGACAGCAGCGGATTGCCGGTGCTCAGGGCGCTCGGCGCGTCAGGCGTGTTCGTCATCCACCAGTTCGCGGCCGCATTCGGATAGGCGCGGATATTCGTGTCGGGCGGCGACGTGACGGGATGGCAGCCGCTGCCCGCGTGCAGGTTGAAACGCGCGTTGAAGGCCGGCCACAAGGTGGAGGGAAACGGCCGGTGCACGTGCACCTGGGCGCTGCCGATGCGCGGGTACAGCACCGTGCCGCTGCACACAAACGGCAACACGCTGGTCTCGCCGACCTGCAGCGACGGTCCCACCATGCCCAGCTGGCCCAGAGGATTGAGCACGAAATGTTCGGCCGCCGGGCCGTTCGGATTGAGTTTCAACAGGTTATACGCCACGCCGCGGCGAAAGCCATATTCCAGCAGCTCGACGGCCGGCAGCAGCGCCGCATTCGTGCGCG
Source organism: Janthinobacterium sp. NKUCC08_JDC (assembly GCF_019345575.1). Taxonomy (NCBI): domain Bacteria; kingdom Pseudomonadati; phylum Pseudomonadota; class Betaproteobacteria; order Burkholderiales; family Oxalobacteraceae; genus Janthinobacterium; species Janthinobacterium sp. NKUCC08_JDC. The sequence goes on from NZ_JAHKQW010000004.1 coordinate 96,894, forward strand.
CACTGGCCCCGCTGGCCGACAGTGCGCAAACGGCCAGCGGCGTCAGGTTCAGACTGGTACGTCCCGCCACCGCGCGCGCGCCCGTGTCGAGGGTGCGCAGCGCCGGTGACCAGGCGCCCAGGAACGCCGTCGCCACCCGCCCAAGCGACGGCTCATTGGCCTGCGTATCGATGCGCACGAACAGCGCCGTGGCCGCATCGGGCACGGCACCCGCCGCATGCCATTCGCTGGCGGGCGCGTCGGGCACGCTGGCGAAGCGGATGCTGGCGTCCGACAGGATGGCGCCCTGCATGCGGCGCCGCCACGCGCTCTTGTCGGCCGCGCTGCTCTTGGCCTTCGTCACGGCAGCAAGCAAGCCTTCGGGCGTGCCCACCAGTTCCGCGGCGGCCGCCAGCGCCGCGTTGTCGGCCAGGTTCTGCAATTCCGTCTTGCGTCCGATGACCTGGCCCACGTCGAGCGCCAGGCCGATAAAACCCAGCACCAGGATGAGCAGGATGGAAAAGGCGATCAGCATCGCCCCGCGCTGGCCCTGGCGTCTATTTGCCATTGCCGCCTCCCAGCATGAACTGCACCGGCTGCGGCGCCTGGCCGTTCGGTTCGACGAACGAGGCGCGGTAGCGCTGCATGACGGCGTGCGCGCTGGGCCCGTCCAGGCCGTCGGCAGGCTGGCGATTGCCCGCGCTGGCCGGATCGCGCACCTGCTGCGTCATGGCCAGGCGCACGGCGTCGCCGAAGCGCGGGTCCAGCTGCGGCGTGCTGCTGTGTGCGCAGGCGGCCAGCTGCATGGCCAGAGTCAAGGCGGCCAGGCGCCGCAGCAATATCAGGAGCGAGTTCGGCATGGCGTGTCTCCCCATCTCATTTCAACTCGAAGCCGTTGGCCGCGCGCGGTGGCGGCACGGACGGCAGCGCCAGCGGCAAGGTGCCTTCCATCTTGCCGCGCAACATCAAGTCCGTGCGCGAGGGTGGCGCCAGCTGCGCCGTCGGCAGCACGGCGTCCGCCGGCAACGGTTTCACCAAGTGCGCGGTAATGACGAACAACAATTCCGTGCGGTCATGCTGGAAGTCCGTGCTGCGAAACAGCGCCCCGAGGATCGGCAGCTCGCTGAGCCACGGCACGCCCGTGATGTTGCTCACCTGGTTGTTCTTGATCAAGCCGCCGATGGCATAGCTCTGGCCGTCGTACAGCTGCACCGTGGTCGAGGCGCGCCGCGTGGTGATCACGGGCAAAATCGAGCGTCCACTGACGCCGGCGGCGGAAATGCCCACTCCCTCGCGCGACAGTTCCGACACTTCCGGCGCCACCTTCAAATTGATGCGCCCGCCCGACAGCACGGTGGGCGTAAAACGCAGGCCGACGCCATACTCGCGCTCTTCCAGGGTGATCTTGTTGTTGTCCTGGCCGACGGGAATGAAGATCTTGCCGCCCGCCAGAAAACTGCCTTCCTGCCCGCTGATCGCCATCACCGTCGGCTCGGCCAGGATGCGCACCAGGCCATCCTGTTTCTGCGCCTCGATGGTCAGCTGCTGGCCATTCGACTTGCGTACGTCAAGCAAGCCATTGGCCGTGCCGCTCAAGAAATTCGACAGCAAGGTGGTGGCCCAGCTGCCGGACGCGAAGCGCAAGGTGGCGCCCACTTCCAGCCGTTCCAGCAGCGACTTCGACACTTCGGCGATCTGCACGGCCAGCATCACCTGTTGCGGCGCGCTGACGTCGAGCATATTGATGATGCGGCTGTTTGCGCTGCCAGCGGACGCCGTGGCGGCCGCCGGCATGGCGGCGCCGTCGGCGGGCTTGGGCAGCGCCAGCGGTGCGGTAGCGCGGCGCACATACGCGTGCGCCAGCTCGGTGGCGCGCAGCACGGCCCCCGCATCCTGCACCGTGCCCGACAGCACCAGGGTGTCGGCCACGGCTGTCACGCGGATGGCTTTTTCTTCCGGCATCAGGGCTGCCAAGGTCGTTTGCAGGCCGGACGGGTCCATGCTGACGCTGACGTTCACCACGCTGCACACACCGCTCCTGCCCTGGATGATCATATTCGTGCTGCCCACGTCGACACCGACCACATATAAAGTGTCGGGCGCGACCAGCATGGCTTGCAGCATGGCCGGATTGCCGACGCTGCGGGCCAGCACCGCCTCGGGCAGGCGCAGCATGCTCGACTTGCCCACCTGCAGCTGCAAGTTGCCCGGCGTCGCCGCTTCGCCGCCGCAGCGGGGGCCAGGATCGGCTGCCGCGCCGGCAAGCGGCAACAGCAGGCAGCACAGTGTCAGCAGGGCGCGGTTCATGAGCGTGTCCATGGTTGGCTAAAAACATTCGCGCGACTGGCGCGTCCCATCGATGACGGTGCTGCACTGGCGCTGTGGTTCCGGCGGCGCCTTCGCCACGCGCACCGGACGCGGCGCCACGGCCAGCACGGGGGCGGCGGCAGGCACGGGAGCAGGCTCGGCGTCGTGCGGTCCGCCCAGCAAGGTCAGCTTGGTGGCGCCCGCCGTCACGCCCGGCTGCGGATCGACCTGGTTGCGCAGCACCAGCGACAGGCTGCCCACGCTGCGCGCCAGGTCCAGGTTTTCCGCCTGTTCCGGCGTCACTTCCAGGGTCACGGCATTGACCACGCGCGGCTTGGTCTCGTCGCGCCCCACTTCCTGCGCCACAGCCAGCACGAGGATGCGTTCGAGCACGATCTTGGAAATGTTGCGGCTTTGCGGAAACGCGCGGTCGCCGGCATCTTGCTGGGTACTGACGATGATGTCGACATAGTTGCCCGGCAAGGCGAAGCCGGCCACGCCGATCACGTCGTTGACGCGCACGGTGATAGCGCGCCGCCCTTCCGTGATCAGGGCCGACAGGCCGCCCAAAGTGCCGACGGGCGCCAGCTTGGCCTCGCTCAGCGGTTCGCCGCGCAGCACGCTGGTTTTCAGCACGCGTCCCGCCAGTTTTGCCGGATCTTGCAGCGCGCCTTGCGGCAAGCTTTCCGCCGGCCACTCGGCCAGGCGCAGCATCTCGGGTGTCAGGCGCTGGCCCAGATTGACATCGGTGGAGGCGACGACGATCTTGCCCTTGCCGGCCGGCGTCTGGCGCAGCAGCCAGTGCGAGGCCAGCAGCACGGCCAGCAGACCCAGCACCACGGCCAGGACCATCATCAGGAGGGCGCGCCGGTTTTTCATGCGATACGCTCGCACAGGCTGGCGGCCGGCATGTCGCAGCTGGCAAACAGGCTGCTCCAGGCCTGCTCCAGGGCGGCCACCGTCAGGCGCGCTTCACAGCCGGCGAAGCCGGCGAAGTCGCCCATGCGCGCCAGCAATTCCTGCGGATAGCTGGCCAGCAAGGGCCGTCCCTGCGCGCCATGCAGCTGCAGCAAATGGTTGATAGCCATTTCGTCGATGGCCATACCGGCCAGCCGGCATTGCTGGCGGAACAGGGCGCGATAGGCGTTCTCGGCCAGCGGCCCCACCTGCACCTTGTAGCCGATGCGGCGCAGCAAGGCGGCGTCAAACAGCTCGCCCGGCGGCACGTTCGTGGCCAGCACAAGGGCATTATCGAACGGCACGCTGATCTGCACGCCGCCGGGCAGGCCCAGCTGATCGCTGCCGCGCGCCAGCGGCTGCATCAGCCGCGTCAGCAATTCTTGCGCGCCCAGGCGCTGGCGGCCCAGGTCGTCGATGATCAGCATGCCGTTATTCGCCCGCACATGGGGCGGCGCCTGGTAGCAGCCGCCGCTGGCGTCATGGCGCAGTTCCAGCATGCCGGCGTCGAGCTCGGCGCCCACGTGGATCACGGGACGCTGGCACAGCACCCAGCGAATATCCGTGCTGCGGCGTTCCAGCGCCTGGCGCGCATGGCTGACGTGCTGCGGCGCGGGCGGCAGGTGCTGGGCCGGATCGTACAACTGGATGATGTCGTGGCCGACGACGATGGCGTAGGGCACGGCGACGAGGCCGTGCAGCAATTGTCCCAGCTGCAATGCCAGGGTGGACTTGCCGCTGCCGGGCGGACCGTACAGCAACAGCGAGCGCCCCGAATGCAGGGCCGCGCCGACCACGTCAAGCATGCCCGGCCCCGCATGGGCGCCACCGAGCACGGCGGCCAGGTCATCGCTGCCGACGCGCTGTTCCTGTGCCAGCCACGACTGGCGCGCCACCATGGCGCGGTACGCTTCCAGGGTGACGGGCGCGGCGCCGATATACGCGCAGCGTTCGAGGAAGGTGCTGGCGCGCTGCTTGCCGGCGCTCGTCAGCTGGTACTGCACATCGATATCGGATTCGCCGCGCCAGGCCACTTCGGCCATCTGCTCCGTCACCATGAAATCGAGCACTTCGCGCAAGACATTGATCGACAGGCGCAAGCGCGTCGTCAGCGCCGACAGGTGCGTCTTGCCGCCCACAAACATCAGCTTGGCGATCAGTTCGACGACCAGCGGCCGCTCGAGTCCCGTTTCACGCAAGCTCTTCGGCTGCGGCGGCAAGGGCGGCATCAGGTTCGTGTCGGCAGGGCGCGGCACGCTGTCGGTGCTCATGGAATAGTCGACCTCGGTCATGCTGCGTCTCCAAGCCGGTTAGGACTGCATTGAACAGAATTCATTCTAGCGAGCGAGAACTGGCGTCCATTGATTCAGAGCAATGAATGCCAATCAGAAATAATTCCGCCCTTGCACCACTAGGCAGCCCAGGGCGACGGCCAGTCCGTACGGCATGTTGCCCACGCTGGCGCCGCTGCCCAGCGCGCTTGGCGCCAGCGGAATGCCGGCCATGCGCGCGATCATCGGCCACATCAGCTGGCGCAGATTGCCGAGGCAAACGCGCCACTTGCCCTGCCAGGTGATCATCAGCACGGCCATCACGCCGCCCAGGACAAATGTGGCAAAACAGATCTGCAGCACGGGCCAGGGACCGACAAAGGCGCCCACCATGGCGATCAGCTTGACGTCGCCGGCGGCCATGCCGCGCAGCACGTACAAGGGTAAAAAGAGGAAAAAACCCGTTGCCATGCCGCCCAGCACCAGTTGCGGCACGCGGTGTGGCCACAGCCACAAATGCAGCGCCAGCGCGGCGAGCATGCCCGCCAGCACCAGCCAATTCGGAATCTTGCGTTGGATCAAATCACTGACGGCGGCCCCCGTCACAAAGCACAGCAGCAGCAGGTCGCACAAGGCAGTTGCAGGCATGGCACACCTCCCGAAAAAAACCCGCCACTGGCCGGCCAGCGGCGGGCACCCGCTTAGGGCGTCAACACCAGGTTCGACGAAATATCGGTGAGGACGGCCAGCAAGTTGGTCTTGATCAGCAAGAAACCGGCCGTGATGGCGGTAGCCATCAACGCCGCGATCAGGCCGTATTCGATTGCCGTAATGCCATCCTCGTCATTGACAAACTGCTGTACTGCCGACAGGAAGGTATGCATGACAAGCTCCCAAAAGTGAATCACAAGTCCCTGGCGCAATCGGGTGGGAAACATTGCCCTTTCCTGCTAATATGTTTCCTGCCGTAAATTTCTGCGCCATTACATTGACTATAAAGCGTCCACGTTTTGGCAAATTGACGCGCCACAAGTTTCCACATGGAAATTATCAAACTCTGGTGAAATGGCGGCTGGCGCAAACAAATGTTGCGATCCGGATTGAAAGCCTGCGTCAGGGCAAGTTTTTTGCAATGCAGTGCATGAATCTCATGTATTTACATGAAATATTGCATACGTTAATTGCCTATTAGGCAAAAAGACATTATCCTGCTTAGCTCTTCTTTGGAAAGGCCTCTCGCCCGGCGGTACAGAGCGTCATGCCACCAAATAAATCTTGGCTTCTTGTAGACGGACGCGAACATGCTCTTGCTTGATGCAATGCTGGTATGACGACACTTGTGTGACCACTTTCCAGAGATCGACAATGGATTCCCTACTGAAACACATGGTGGACATGACCGGGCACCGCGACCACACGATGCTCGACATCTCCGTGATCTCGGCGGTCCAGGAACTCGCTGCCGCGTCGCAGACCCGTGTGTTGGCGCTGACCACCGTGCGTGGCCAGGTGTTCGTGCGGTCGCGGGCCATCATCGTGGCGGGCAGCGTAGCCCGCATGGAAGAGCATAACGACCCGACCCTGCCAGGCGAACCGCTGTCCGACTACCCGGCTCTGGCCGCCTGCATCAAGCGCCATGAAGCGAGCGCCGACACTCTGTGCGCGGACGGCCGCCACCTGCTGTGGCTGCCCATCTGGATCGGCGACCAGGTCACCACCTGCCTGGAAATCACCAATCCCACGCCGTATACGGGCGCCACCATCCAGGTGATCGGCGGCATCGTCAGCGTGTACCGCAATTTCCAGAACCTGCTCGACTACAGCGAACGCGATTCGCTCACCGGCTTGTTGAACCGCAAGACCTTCGACGACCAGCTGGCGAAAATCCTGCACAGCCGCGGCGAACCGGAAGCGGAAAAGCCGCGTCCCGTCGATGAAGAGCGGCGCCACCATACGGACACGGAACGGCAATGGCTGGCCGTGATCGACGTCGATCATTTCAAGCTGGTCAACGATAAATTTGGCCACCTGTATGGCGATGAAGTGCTGATCCTGATCGCCAACCAGCTGCAATCGTCGTTCCGCTCGCAAGACCGCATCTTCCGCTTCGGCGGCGAGGAATTCGTCGTGCTGCTGCGCTCGATCACCCTGGAAAATGCACAGAAAATCATCGACCGCTTCCGCACCAATGTCGAAGCGCACGACTTCCCGCAAGTGGGCAGAGTGACCGTCAGCGTGGGCTTCGTCAGCATCAACGCCTACGAAGCGCCCGTCATCATCCTCGGCCGCGCCGACCAGGCCTTGTATTACGCCAAGAGCCATGGCCGCAATCTGGCGTGCCACTACGACGAACTGGTGGCAAAAGGCTTGCTGACAACCATTACCTCGAACGATACGGCAGAGTTTTTCTAAGCGTCTGCAAGGGAAAGAAAACGCATGGGATCGACTTGCCACTTGGCGGCCGACTCATGGCCGACGATCTTGTCGGCGCCGCCGAAGCCGAAGCCGCGCGACAGGTCGACCGTTTCCGGCTTGATGTAGGTCTTGCTCTTCGTACTGAAAAACACATTGACCTTCGGCGCCAGCAGATTGCTTTCGTGCGCCTCGATGACGACGGCCAGGCGGCCCGATTCCAGCATCACCATGGTGCCCACCGGATAGATACCCACGCAGCGCATGAAATCCTGCGCGAACACGGGATTGAAGTGGAATTTGCTCCACTCATAGATCTTGCGCAAGGCTTCGGCGGCGGGAATACCCTTGTGATAGCTGCGGTCCGACGTCAGCGCGTCATATACGTCGACGATGGCGGCCATCTGCGCCAGTTCGCTGATGGCGTCGCCGGCCAGCTGGTCCGGGTAGCCGCTGCCGTCGCGCCGTTCGTGATGGTGCAAGGTAATGTCGAGGGGAATGGCGCCCACCTCGGGCGACTGGCGCAGGATGTCGTAGCCGTCGCGCGGATGGCGCTTGATCTGGATAAACTCTTCCGAGCTCAGGGGGCCGGGTTTGTTCAGCACGCTATCGGGCACCAGCGCCTTGCCCGTGTCGTGCAGCAAGCCGCCGAGACCGGCCTGGTGCGTGGTGGCCGCATCGATGCCGCGCGAGCGGCAAAACGCCACCAGCAGCGCACACACGCTGACGGAATGCAGGAAGGTGTAGTCATCCTTGCTCTTGATGCGCAACAAGCCGACGAGGGCGCCGGGATTGCGCAGGATCGATTCGGTAATATCCTGCACCGTGTGCTGCACGCGGTCGAGCTCGACCGCCTTGCCCAGGCGCACATCAGCCATCACCGTGCGCACCAGGCTTGCCGCCTGCCGCCGCACCTGCGTGGCGCGCGCCAGTTCCATGCCCAGCGACACGCGCGTGACCACTTGCGGCGGCGTGGCGATCTGCACCAGTTCGCGTTCCGTGTCAGCCTGCGCCTGCGCCACCGTGGGCGCGTCCTGCACGTCGAGGCCCTTGCCGCTGTCGATCACCACGTCGTGGATGCCGGCCTGCACGATCTTGCGGATTTCATCGTCGCTGCGCAACAGGAAACGGTTGCGCACGAATGGATGCGTCATCCAGTCGCAGCTGAGGTCATGAATGTACATGCCCACTTTTAATTGAGACGAATCAACTTTCTTGAGCATGCTGTCATCCCACAAATACGCGGCTGGAACACCGAAGGCGTTAGAATGAGTATAACAAAATTGTTATTCTGCTGGCCGCGTTCGGCGCTGCGGCGCAATATGCTGCTTTTCCGCTCAACGCACCGCTTTTGGGACCCATGGAACTGCGCCAATTACGCTACTTTGTTGCCATCGTCGACCACGGCTCGCTGTCGCGCGCGGCCCTGATCCTGCACGTGGCGCAGCCGGCCCTGACGCAGCAGCTGCGCCAACTGGAAGAGGAACTGGGCGTGCAGCTGCTGCACCGCTCGGCGCAGGGCGTGCTCAGCACGGACGCGGGCAAGGTGTTTTACGAACATGCGCAAGCGATTTTGAAACAGGTGGCCGACGCCCGCTCGGCCGTCACGCAAAGCGCCACGCGGCCGTCCGGCAACGTCACCCTGGGTTTGCCGCACAGCATATCGGGCGCGCTGGCCCTGCCTCTGCTGCTGGCCGCGCGCGAACGCTACCCTGAAATCACCCTGCAACTGACGGAAGAAATCACGGGCAACCTCAATGAACAGCTCAAATCGGGACGCATCAACCTGGCCGTGCTGTTCGACGATGGCCAGCTGACCCCGTTTGCCTGCAGTCCCCTGGTGGAAGAAGAGATGCGTTTCATCTGCCGCAGCGATTCACCGTTCGCGCCCGCGGGCTCGGCGCTGTCGTTCCCGCAGGCGTTGAGCGCCACCCTGATCCTGCCGGGCCTGCAGCATGGCGTGCGCCCGCGCATCGACAGCCGCGCCCGCGAACTGGGCCTGGAGACGGCGAACGTGATCGAGATCAACTCGATCGCCATCCTGAAATCGGCCATCCTGGCCGGCATGGGCGCCACCATCCTGCCCGCCGCGCCCCTGCTGGCCGAACTCGACAGCGGCGCCATGCGCAGCTACGCCATCCACAGCCCCGTCCTGTCGCGCACGGTGGCCCTGTGCGCCTCGAAAAACATTCCCCTGACGAACGCAGGCAATGCCGTGAAAAACCTCGTGCTGCAAGTGGCCGCCGAGCTGTGCGGCAGCGGGCGCTGGGCGGGGGCGCACGTGCTGTAGCGAGCATTATTTTTCCAGCAATAATTTCTCAAAAGAAATAAAATGATGGTCTTATTCATTTCACCATCGTCATCATGTTCTTGCTTACCACTTCCTTGCGCCGTCTGGCGGCAAGCGCCGCCCTGCTGCTGCTAATGCAGGGCGCCCAAGCCGCCCGCCCGCAATCCGAATTTCCCTTGCGCGAAGTGCTACTCAGCGATGTTGCGCAGCCCATTGAAAGAAAAGAAATCGAGGTGGTGGTATTTATTGCGCCGGACAGTTGCACGCCCAAGACCCATGAAAGTACCTGGGGTACCATCGTCTCGTCGGACAACACCTCCCTGTTCAAAAGCTGGGCTTGCCGTGCCTATGTCGACGCTGCCAAGGATCCGAAAGAAGAACTCGCCTTCGTCCCCATGCCGCCCGCGTTCAAGCAACCATCCATCCTCGACACCGTGCAGGGACTGCCTGCCAGCACGACGGGGCGGCGCTACGTGGCTCTGGTGGACTGGAAATATGCAGATACCACGCTAGGAAAATGCAATAGCTATGGCTGCCGTTCTTCCTTCATCATGCTCGTTGAAGCGGTGGTATATGACCGAGTGGCGAGTAAAACCATCTGGCATTCCATAGAAACGACGCGTGCCACCATGAAGGACCTTCACTACGATGCAAAAGAGGCCAGATCCATGGGACCACTTAACGTCTCTATTGCGCTGAATGGGATCATGGGACACAAAGCCCAGCACGAAGCAGAGGAACAAGGCCTGCGCCGCACGACCGCCCTGGAGCCGTCAAGTGCGCCTGGGCAAGCGGGCACGGTACTCAACAGAAAAGCCAATCTGATCCTCTTTAACCGCATGCCGCAAGAAACGGTAGATAGCGAGAAATTCGAAGATGGCAGCACCTTCTACACTATCGAGGCCAGCCATCTGCAGGGCAGCGCGAAAAAAAACCTCTACTATCATGATTCCGGCACACATGTGGCGCTGGAACTGGCACCGGGCACATACGAGCTCGCCTTCTACAAAAAGCGCACGACCGTCAATATCAAGGAAAATGGTCCTCCCATATATCTGAGCTTTGATACAGGTTTCATGAGTAGTCTCAGCGTCAATGAGCTTAGTCCCCAAAAAGCCCTGGAACTGACGCAAGACTCGCTCAATGGCTTGCTGCCCGAATTGACGCCAGTGGCCTATCCCTTGCGCGCGCGCAAGCTGCAATGGACCCTGCCCTAAGCGTGCACGGCAAACATGGCCTGTCTTGCGGCACAAGATAGGCCATCAATTTTTCTTATACCCCCATCGGCAAACCATATTTGCCCCTCTCCCCCACTCGTTCTACACTGACCACATTAACTATTTTAAATTTAAAATAGTTATGTGCCGCCCACACGCGGCCATCCCGTCTGCACAGCGCGCGCCTTACCGGGCGCGTCCCTTGTACAGCCGTCATCTGAAACACCCTTTTGGAGACAGCCATGTCCGTGACCACGGAAAACGGCTCCGCAGCGTTCGCTAGAAACGCCGGTGCCGCGCCATCTACACCCCCCGACACTTCCCGTTTGACCACCGTCAGCCTCGACGACAAATACACAGCCACTTCCGGCGCCATCTTCCTGTCCGGCATCCAGGCCCTCGTACGTCTGCCGATGATGCAGCGCCTGCGCGACCAGGCTGCTGGCCTGAACACGGCCGGTTTCATCTCCGGCTACCGCGGTTCGCCCTTGGGCGGCCTCGACGAGAACCTGTGGAAAGCCAAGAAACAGCTGGAAGCGCACCACGTGCAGTTCGTGCCCGGCGTCAACGAAGACCTGGCCGCCACGGCCGTCTGGGGTTCGCAGCAGGTCGACCTGATCGGCCCGGCCAAGTACGACGGCGTGTTCGCCATGTGGTATGGCAAGGGTCCTGGCGTGGACCGCTGCGGCGATGTCTTCAAGCACATGAACCATGCGGGCACGGCGAAACTGGGCGGCGTGCTGCTGGTGGCCGGCGATGACCATGGCGCCTATTCGTCGACCCTGCCGCACCAGTCCGACCATTTGTTCTCCGCCTCGATGATCCCCGTCCTGTATCCATGCAATGTGCAGGAATACCTGGACCTCGGCATCCACGGCTGGGCCATGTCGCGCTTTTCCGGCTGCACGGTCGCTTTCAAGGCCCTGGCCGACACGGTCGAATCGTCGGCCTCCATCGATGCCGACCCGTTCCGCGTCGAAGTGAAAATTCCGCAGGATTTCCAGATGCCTGAAGGCGGCCTGAACGCGCGCCTGTCGAGCATCCCGCTGGGCCAGCAGGCGCGCAACCAGGAAGCGCTGATGCAGGATTACAAGATCTATGCGGCCCTGGCCTACGCGCGAGAAAACAAGCTCAACCACACCACCATCGACAGCCCGAACGCCAAGCTGGGCATCATCGCGTCCGGCAAATCCTACCTGGACGTGCTCGAGGCGCTGGAAGAGCTGGGCATCGACGAGCAAATGGCGGCCGACGTCGGCATGCGGCTGTTCAAGGTCGCCATGCCGTGGCCGCTGGAACCGGACAGCGTGCGCGAATTCGCGCAAGGCCTCGATGAAATCCTCGTTGTCGAAGAAAAACGGCAAATCGTCGAATACCAATTAAAAGAGCAGCTGTACAACTGGCGCGACGACGTGCGCCCACGCGTGATCGGCAAGTTCGACGAAAAAGGCGAATGGGTGGCGCCGCGCGGCGAATGGCTGCTGACCTCGAAGGCGGATTTTTCCGTCTCGCAAGTGGCGCGTGTCATCGCCAGCCGCATCGCGCGCCTGATTTCCGACCCCGTCACGTGCGACCTGATCAAGGCGCGCCTGAGCTTCCTCGACGCCAAGGATGCGGTATTAAAGAAAGCCGTGAACACGCCGTTCCGCCCCGCGTTTTACTGCTCCGGCTGCCCGCACAACACATCGACCAAGGTACCCGACGGCAGCCTGGCGCTGGCCGGCATCGGCTGCCACGTGATGGCCACGTCGATCTATCCGGAAATGAACAAGCTGACCACGCACATGGGCGGCGAAGGCGCGCCGTGGATCGGGCAAGCCGCGTTTTCCGAACTGCCGCACGTGTTCCAGAACCTGGGCGACGGCACATATTTCCATTCCGGCTATCTGGCCATCCGCGCCGCGCAGGCGGCCAAGGTCAACATTACCTACAAAATCCTCTACAACGACGCCGTTGCCATGACGGGCGGCCAGCCCGTGGACGGCCTCATCACCGTGCCCATGATGGCGCAGCAAGTGGCGGCCGAAGGCATCGCCCGCATTGCGCTGGTGACGGAAGATCTGAGCCGCTACAGCGACCGCAGCAACCTGCCCGTCCACCTGACCTTGCACGACCGCAAGGACATGGATGCCGTGCAGCGCGAATTGCGCGAAGTGCAAGGTGTATCCGTGCTGATCTACGACCAGACGTGCGCGGCAGAGAAACGCCGGCGCCGCAAGAAAGGCGAGTATCCGGACATTGCCAAGCGCATGGTCATCAACGACGCCGTCTGCGAAGGCTGCGGCGACTGCGGCGTGCAGTCGAACTGCGTGTCGATCTTGCCGAAAGAGACGGAATTTGGCCGCAAGCGCACCATCGACCAATCCTCGTGCAACAAGGATTACTCGTGCGCCAAGGGCTTTTGCCCCAGCTTCGTCACCGTCGAGGGCGGTAGCCTGAAGAAGACCAAGACGGGCGCGAGCAAAGCGGGCGAGACGGACAACTTCGGCCCCCTGCCGGAACCCGTCCTGCCCGCTTGCGACGCGCCGTACAACATCCTGATCAACGGCATCGGCGGCACGGGCGTCATCACCGTCGGCGCCCTGATGGGCATGGCGGCGCACCTGGAAGGCAAGGGCGCGTCCGTGCTGGACATGACGGGCATGTCGCAAAAGAACGGTTCCGTCACCTCGCACGTGAAAATCGCCAAATCCCCCGCGCACATCCGCGCCCAGCGCATTGCCACGGGCGAAGCGGACCTGATCCTGGGCTGCGACATGCTGACGGCCGGGGCGCAGGATGCCGTGTCGAAAATGCGTCCGGGCCGCAGCCTGGCAGTCGTCAATCTGCACGAGCAGCCGCCGGGCACGTTTGCGCAGAATGCGGACTGGCAATATCCGACGGCCGAAGTGCGCCAGCTGATCGAGGAATCCGTCGGTGGCGCCGATGCGGCCGACTTCATCGACGCCACCAAACTGGCCACCGCGCTGATGGGCGACTCGATTGCCGCCAACTTGTTCATGCTCGGCTACGCCTGGCAAAAGGGCCGCATCCCGTTGACGGAAGCGGCCTTGCTGCGCGCCATTGAACTCAATGGCGTGGGCATCGAATCGAACAAGAAGAGTTTCCTGTGGGGCCGCCGCGCCGCCGTCGACGTGCGCCGTGTCACGCAAATCGCCACGCCGTCGCAAGCGATCATCGTGCAAATGCCGCAAAGCCTCGACAGCGTCATCAAGAAGCGCGTGGAGTTCCTCACGGCCTACCAAAACGCCGCGTATGCGGATGGTTATGCGACCTTGGTGAAACAGGTGCGCGACCGCGAAAACACCCTGGGGCTGGGACAGAAACTGTCGACCGCCGTGGCGAAAAGCTATTTCAAATTGCTGGCCTACAAGGATGAATACGAAGTGGCGCGCCTGTACACGGATGGCCGTTTCGTCGAGCAATTGCAGCAGCAATTCGAAGGGAATTTCTCCGTCAAATTCAACCTGGCGCCGCCACTGTTTGCGAAAAAGGATGCGAAAGGGCATCTGGTGAAAGCGGAGTTCGGTTCCTGGATGTGGCGCGCCTTCAAGCTGCTGGCCAAAGCCAAGGGCTTGCGCGGCGGCACCTTCGACCTCTTCGGCTACACGGCCGAGCGCAAGATGGAGCGCGCGCTGATCGTCGAATACCGCGAACTGCTGGCCGGCCTGCTGGTCAACCTGACGGCGGAGAACCTGTCTACCTGCGTGGAACTGGCCTCCCTGCCCGAGAAAATCCGCGGCTTCGGCCACGTCAAGGAAGCGGCCGTCGATACTTACCGCAAGGATAAGGCGAGACTATTGGCCGTGCTGGCGGATGGAAGCAAGCACGCGGCATAAAAGACAACGCAGAGCCTCGGCTCTGCGTTTTTTTTATTCGGGGCAGCGCCCCACCGTCGCTCCCGGCAACAGCACCGGCTGCCAGATTTCCTGCAGCCGTTCCGGCGGCGTGCCGGCCAGCAGCGATTCCAGCATTTCGACCATCTTCGCGCCGGCGCGGCGCAGGTCGGGCTGGTCGATGGTGGTGACGTTGATGCCGATCAAGGTGTCTTCCACATTGCCCCAGACGATGACGGAGATTTCCTTGCCGATCTCGATGCCCGCATCCATCAGCGCGCGCACCACGCCCACGCCGGACAAGTGGTTGTCGACGATGACGGCCGTGGGACGCGGCGAGCAGGCCAGCAATTGCTGCATGGCCTGGTAGCCGCTGCGGCGATCAAAAGTATTGTCGAGCAGATAGGCGGGATCGACCGGCAAGCCCGCTTGCGCCATGCAGCGGATAAAGCTTTCCTTGCGCTCATACGCAAAATGCAGATCCAGCGGCGCGCTCAGCAGGGCGATGCGCTGGTGGCCATGCGCCGCCAGGAAAGACACGGCCAGGTCGATGCCCGTGTCGTTGTCGTAGTCAAAATAGGCGTACGGCGCGTCGATGCGCGTGCGGCCATTCGCGACAAAGGGAAAGCCCACTTTCGTCAGGTAGGCGATGCGTTCGTCGACCACCTTGGTGCGGCCCACCACCAGGCCATCGACCTGGCGCCCGCGCACCATGTTTTCATACGAGGGCTGTTCGTTCTGCGGCGACACGGGCGCGATGATTAAACTCATCTTCGACGCTTCGACGGCGTCGGACATGCCATTGACCACGGAAAGAAAGACGCTGTCGCCCAGGTCGCTGGGCAGCAAGGGATAGATCATGCCGAGCACATTCGTGCGGCCGACGGCCAGGCTGCGCGCAAGCGGATTGGGCCGGTAGCCGACTTTCTTGGCGGCGGCCAGGACGATTTCACGGGTGCGGGAATTGACTTCCGGATAGCCGTTCAACGCCCTGCTGACTGTCGTTTTCGACATGCCGAGGGCAATTGCGAGGCTCTTGAGATTCATGTTAACTACCTGTCTGTATGGCAAAAGAAACCAACTCTGACCGTCCATTATAGCCCAGAGCGCCAAACAGGCCGCGCATTAGCGGGCGCAGACATGGTATAAAAACAACAATACATTGACTATCTAAAAAGCAACGTTTTAAATGTGAGCACTTGTGCCCCTCTACGGCACGGCGTCACCGATGGCAGAGAAACAATGCTCGCAAGCGACAGCATGTACTCACTTCGACAATCATTGCCTCACCTTTGGCATGCCGCTTCGGCAACACAGGGCGCGCGCGATAGCATTATCAAGAAAACATATTGACTGGAACTGTGCGAGAATTTGTCCTACTCTTGATTCAGGTAAAGGTTACTGCCAGGCATGTTGCGTCTGATGCAACACATGGCCCGGGCCCCCTCCCTTCCCTGTACGCCTGGACATACTTTCAAAGGTGAACAATGTGGTATCGCTAACGTCCGTCAACAACTTGCAAGCCTCGCTGGCCACGGCGCAGCGCAGGGTCGAACAAGGCCAGAACCAGGTGCAGCGCGACAGCGAACAGCTGGCACAAAGCCGACAGTTGCTGGCGCGGGAACAGGAATCGCTGAGCCAGACCCAACGCAGCAGCCAGCAAGCGCAGGCCGATGCCCCGGCCGCCGTCAAGGCACCGCAGCTGGACCAGGCGATCAAGGTGGCCGTGCCACAACAAGCGGCCCCGGCCGCACCGAAAAGCACGCCCCAGCTGAACGGCTATGGCCAGACCCTGGGACGCCTGATCGACGTGACGGCCTGAGCCAGCGTTACCGCGCCATCTCTTCTTCCAGCATTGCCAGCCACCATTTTTCGCCTTTTTTCGGCTGCGCCAGGTCGACCGCCTCGCCCATCTGCGGCGTGGCCAGGTTCACGCCCTGCTTGGCCGCCAGCCCCGTGATGCGGTCGAACGGTTCGTGCCAGGCATGCAGCCCCAGGTCAAACGTGCCGTTGTGTACGGGCATGAGCCACTTGCCGCGCAAGTCCTGGTGCGCTTGCAAGGTCTGTTCCGGCTGCATGTGCACGTCCGGCCACAGTTTGTCGTAGGCGCCCGTCTCGATCATGGTCATGTCGAACGGGCCGTACTTGTCGCCGATCTGTTTGAAACCGTCGAAATAGCCGGAGTCGCCGCTGAAAAACACGCGCACATCCGGAGCGTCGATGACCCACGAGGCCCACAGGGTTTGATTGCTGTCAAACAGGCCGCGCCCCGAGAAATGCTGCGACGGCGTGGCGACGAGTTTCACGCCGGCAATCGTCGTGCCTTGCCACCAGTCGAACTGCTGCACCTTTTCCTTCGGTACGCCCCATTCGACGATGGTATCGCCCACGCCCAGCGGCGCAACGAAATGTTCGGTCTTGGCGGCCAGTTGCAGCACGGCAGCATAGTCGAGGTGGTCGTAATGGTTGTGCGACAGGATGATGGCCTTGATCGGCGGCAAGTCGGCGATGCTGATGGGCGGCTGGTGGAAACGTTTCGGTCCCGCCCACTGCACCGGCGAGGCGCGCTCGGAAAACACGGGGTCGGTGAGGAAGAATTCGCCGTTAAGTTTCAGCAGCAGGGTCGAATGGCCGAGGCGAAACAGGCTGTTGTCGGGCGCGGCCAGCAGCTGCGCCCGGGTCAAGGCTTGCACGGGAACGGCCGCGGCCGGCACCGTGCTATCCGGTTTATCAAAGACAAATGTCCACAGCAGCTTGAGCGTCGCTGTCGTGCCCAGCTTGTACATTTCCACGGGATTGCGGAACTTGCCTTCGTGGCGTTGCGGTGATTCAGCGGGCGCGGCAGGCGTGGCGCGCAAGGTGCAAGAACTCATGATGATCAGGACTCCCAGAAAGAAGAGACGACGTGCGGCTCGGTGCAAGTGCATATATGGCCCGGCAAGGAATTAACAAGGATTAAATTACACTACACAGTGTAGTTCCTATTTCTGGCAAAGTAAACCAAGAGGTGTAAAATATTGTTTTCAAAGGAGATTTTCAGCCATGGCCGCACCGCAACGCCTCACCGACCGCAAGCGCGTCGCCATCGTCGATGCCGCCATCGCCGAGTTCCGCGACCACGGCTTTGATGCGACCAGCATGGACAGGATCGCTGCCTCGGCCGCCGTTTCCAAGCGCACCGTGTACAACCATTTCCCCAGCAAGGACGAGTTGTTCGCGGAAATCCTGCAGCGCATGTGGGAAAGCAGCGTGTCCCAGCCAGCCGTGCCCTATGTGGCGGACCAGCCGCTGCGCCCGCAGGTGCTGGCCCTGGTCGAGCAGAAAATGGAATTGCTGTGCGATCCCGCCTTCATCGACCTGGCGCGTGTGATCTTTGGCGAAACCATCCACTCGCCCGAGCGGGCGCAAGCCATGGTGGCGCGCCTGAATGAAAAGGAAACAGGTCTGAATATCTGGATCCGCGCGGCGCAGCAAGACGGGCGCATCAAGGCGGGCGAGACCCTGGAAGTGGCGCATCTGCTGATGTCGCCTTTAAAAACCTTTGCCTTCTGGCCGCAGATCACCATGGGTGAGCCCCTGCTGGGCCCGGCACGCCAGCGCAAAGTAGCGGAACTGGCCGTCGATATCTTCCTGTGCTATTACGGCGTGGCGAAACAGACGGCATAAACGGGCGGCAAGTGGGCGGACAGCGTCTGCCAGTGTTCGCCCTCATCGCCGGAATACCAGGCGCCGCCCGTCGTCGACGCCATCAATAAACTGCGCCCGTCGTCGGCCAGCGCCAGCCCGTGGCGGTAGATGAGGTCGTAGCAATGCCGCTGCGGCAGTCCATCGCGCAACACTTCGAAAGTTTTTCCGCCATCGCGCGTGCGCGTGACGGCCAGCGCGCCGTCGATGGGAATGCGCAGCACGTCCGCCTGCGCCGGCACGAACCAGGCCGTATCGCCATCACGCGGATGCACGGCCACGGCAAAGCCGAAATGCGACAGCGGCGCCGTCGTCACTTCCTGCCAGTGCCAGCCGGCATCGTCCGAACGCCAGATGCCGTTATGGTGCTGGCACCACAGCGCGTCCGGCGTACCGGCGCAGCGCACGATGCGGTGCGGGTCTTGCACGGCTTCGTTTTCATCGAGCTCGGGCGGCATGTAGTCGGCGCGCATGCCCGTCGCGCTCAAGGCCCAGCTGGCGCCGCCATCGAGCGTTTGCCACACGCCGCCGCAGGACACGCCGACCAGCACTGTATTGCTGTCGCGCGGGTCGACGCAAATGCTGTGGATGCCGGGTACGTCATAGCCGCCGCCAAACCACTGCGCCCGCTGCGGCACGTTCCACAGCGATTCCACCAGCTGCCAGCTCTCGCCGCGGTCGTTGGAGCGGAACAGGCCGCCAGGCAGGGTGCCCGCCCAGAGCACGCCGGGCTGATCCGCGCCGCCGGCCGCCAGCGACCAGATTTGCCGCAAAGTCCAGTCCACGGTATCGGTGCTGTCCTCGGGCTTGGCGGGGTAGGCGGGCACGGCGACTTCCTGCCACGCGCTGGCGCCCGCATCGAGCCGGTGCAGCTTGGCGCCGAAGTGGCCCAGGTTCAGGGCCGCGTACACGGCGCCATCGCGGCCATCGTGCAACAGCATGGAGACGGGATCGCCGGCAAACTGCACCAGCACCAGCTGCCAGGCACCGGCCGCATCGACATCGAATTGAAACAGCCCCTTGCGGGTGCCGAGATACGCGCGTTGCGGAACTGCTGTCATGGCGTCAACCTCCGGAAAGTGCCTGCAAGATATAGACCTGGCTGTCGGGCAGCAAGACGTCGTCGAGCACGCGCCGCTCGCGGCAGCGCACGCCATCGATGAAGATCACCACGTTCGGGCGCAAGGCGCCCTGCTCGTCGAGCACATAACCGCGCAGGCGCGGCTGCTGCGCAAACGCGGCATCGAGGGCGGCGCGCAGGCATGGCGCGGCCACGTCCACCGTGGGGACGTCCAGGAAGCGTGCCAGTTGTTGCGTAAAATGCAGATGCGCCATGCTGCCCTTCGACGTCGTCGGCCTCGACTCATTCTAGTCCGCTTTGCGACCAATACAATTAAAATAGCGGCAAGCACACAAGGAGGCCAGGCATGACGATTACCCCGGAAGAACTAGCGGTGCTGATGCAGGAAGTGGAGGTGGCCGATCCCATCGATTTTGCCGACCTGCCCTTCAACGAGCAGGAATTGCGCGGACTGATCGCCAACCACCTGTGCGAGATGGCCGACGCCATGGAAAGTTTCAGCCCGGAAGACCGCAACCTGGCCCTGCTGGCCGTGGCGGCCAAGCTGGTGCTGGAAAACCTCGTCTTGCACGTGCAGCTGCTGCGCCGCCACAGCTTGCCCGTGAGCGACAGCGTGGATGCGCTGCTGCAGCGGCTCAAAAGCCCGGGCAAGCCCTAGCCGCCGCGCGGCAAGCCGCTACTGCAGGTTGATGGCGGTCAAGACCATTCTACTGCCAGGCAAATCCGTGCTCTGGCGGATGTACAGCACGCCATGGCGCGACAGTGCCAGGCTGCCGCCCATGCGATAGGTCCAGACGGCCTTGCGGCTGGCCAGGTCGATCGCATAGGTATTGTTGCGCCCGCCAACAAACAACAGATTGCCGGTGACGATCAGATCGCCGCCAAAGTACTCATCGAGGGCCGTATCGAGGGGCCAGCGCCACAGGAGCGCGCCATCGCCGAGCTGGCGCGCTTCGAGCGACCGGCTGGCCTGGTTGCCCACGTACACGATGCCCTGCGCCACCACCGGCTGCGTGCTGAACTGCCCCCGCACCGTCCAGCGCACGGCGCGGCTATCCACGTCAACCAGGCTCAGACTGTTATCCGCCGCCTCGCCGGCCGGCGGTCGCTGATTGAGTACCAGCACGCTGCCCGCATCGGCCAGCACGGGCGCCTGGCGCAAGCTGCTC
Organism: Janthinobacterium sp. NKUCC08_JDC; assembly: GCF_019345575.1. Taxonomy (NCBI): domain Bacteria; kingdom Pseudomonadati; phylum Pseudomonadota; class Betaproteobacteria; order Burkholderiales; family Oxalobacteraceae; genus Janthinobacterium; species Janthinobacterium sp. NKUCC08_JDC. Next base: position 117,097 of record NZ_JAHKQW010000004.1, read on the forward strand.
TTGTTCAAGCCGCCCAGCACCTGACCCGGCACCGCCACGCTGAAGCGGACCGTGCCATCGGTGATATTGAACGCCGTCAATGTCCCTGCCGCATGGCTGTACACCGTGCCCCCGCTGACGGCGGGGGTCCAGTCGTTGACGTTACCCAGCGTGGGCAAACCGAGGCTGGCAGACCAGCGCGTCTGGCCCGCCGCCGCATCGATGCCGCTGATATCGTTATTGCCGCCCACGTAGACATTGCCGCCAAAAAAGGTGGGCGCCGTCGCCAGGGAAACGCCCAGCAGTACGCCATTCGTATTCGGCGGACGCACGCCGAGCGGCGCACCGCCAGCGAGCGCATCGAAGACATACACGGTATCGCTGCCGGCCATGGCCAGCTTGCCGCCCGCAACGGCCGGCGCGCCCAGATAGCCATCCGACGTGAGCGACTGGGTCCAGCGCGCCTGGCTATCGCTCTCGCTGAGCGCCGTCACGGTCGAGGTGGTCACATATTTGGTGCTGCTGCCGTCCACCGGCGCGGCGGACTGCTGGCTGACATACACGAGGCCGTTGGCAGCCACCACGGGACTGCCGACGAAGCCGCGCGGGGAAGTGGGGCCCAGCCAGGTCCAGCGCCGCGTGAAGCGGCGGCTGTCGAGGGTGACCGGCACCAGGCCCGTATGCGCGGCATTGCCATTCACGCCTTCCCAGTCGCCCGCGCCGGGCAAGGCCTGCAGCGCGCCCATGCTGCCGGCGAGCGGCGCGACAGTGACCTTGTAATCCATGCTTTCCGTCTTGTAGAGGCCCACTGTGGCGGGCAGGGCCAGCTCGATCTTGCCCGTGTACACGCCCGGTGCCAGGTTCGGCAGCGCCTTGAACGTCAGCAGCCAGCTGCCATCGGCCTGCTTCTGGCGGTCAGCCATCTGCAGCACGCTAGCCGTGCCGCTGGCCGGTTGTTCATGCGGCTGGGGACGCGCATCGGTCACGCCATCGGCCAGGCGAACTGTCACGCGGATGTCATCGCAGGTGGCGCCGGGCTGGGCGGTGCAGCTGCCGCTCACTGCCGACAGGGTCATGCCGGGTTTTTCCTGCAAGCCAGGCGGCACGCCAACGCTACTGCCGGAACCGCCGCCACAGGCGGACAAGGTAGTCATGATAGCCAGCGGCAATGCGGCGGCCTGCCACAACGAAGGGAGTAATGTACGCATGCAATATCCATGTTGAGGTTTCATTTCCTCCCCAATGGAGGTGTGCTGGAAACCTGGACTGAATGTTATAGCATGAGAAACATTGTTAAAATCTAACAGATACTCACGGCGACGCCTTACTTGCGCACGGCCCGCGCCTGCACCGTGAGATCGCTTTCGGCCACGGCCACGCAGGGCAGGATGTAGCCGTCGAGCCGTTCATCGGGGCTGATGCCGGGCCAGTCCACAGTGTACCGCACTTGGCCCGCCGGCATGTGGCAGAGGCAGGTGCGGCACGTACCATTGCGGCAGGAACTGAGCAGGCGGATGCCGGCCAGCTCGGCGGCGGCCAGGATGGTCGTGCCCGCTTCGGCCGGGAATTGCCAGCCTTGCGGGACGATGGTGATGGTAAAGGGAGGCGCGCTCATGCCTCCAGTTTAACAGTCCGCCAGCGCGGTCCAGCTGGCGCCCGCCGCATGGCTGCGCAGCACGGCCTCCGCAAAGGCCAGGCCCGCCACGCCATCGGCCACCGTCGGCAGCCAGCTTGCTTCCCTGGGCGCGGGCAAGCCCGATTGCAACGCGCGAATGCGCAAAGCCGCATCCAGGTACAGCTGGGCAAACGCTTCCAGATACCCCTCCGGATGGCCGGCCGGCACGCGCGTGGCGTGGCGCGCGGCGGCGCTGTCGACCCGCCCCGGACGCAGCAGCTGGCGGTTGCCGCCCTGCGGCGTACACCACAATTCGTTCGGTTGTTCCTGGTCGAAGTCCAGCTGCGCCTTGCTGCCGAACAGGCGCAGACGCACCGTATTTTCGCAACCGGTCGCCACCTGGCTGGCCCACAACGTACCCTTGGCCCCATTCGCATAGCGCAGCATCACCTGCACGTGGTCGTCCAGGGTACGGTTCGGAACAAACGTCGATAGTTCCGCCAGCACGGCCTGAGGCGTCAATCCGCTGACGAATTGCGCCAGGTGATAGGCATGCAGCCCCACGTCGAGCAGGGTGCCGCCGGGGCCGGCTTTCTGCGGGTCGTTATGCCAGTTGCCTTCGTTCATGCCGCCCGCCGCAATCGCATCGGCCAGCCAATCCTGCGAATACTCGACTTGCACGAGGCGCAGCTCGCCGATCTCGCCCGCCTCGACCATCGCTTTCGCGTGGCGCAGCAGCGGGTAACCGCTGTAGGTATGCGTGAGTGCAAACAGCAAATTTTTACGTTGCGCCAGCGCCGCCAGCTTTTGCCCTTCCGCCAGAGAGATGCCCAGCGGCTTGTCGCAGATCACGTGGATGCCCGCTTCCATGAACGCCGTGGCGACGGGCGCGTGCAAATGGTTGGGCGTGACGATGGCCACGGCCTCGATGCCGTCCGCCCTGGCGGCCTCCGCCTGCGCCATGGCGCGGTAATCGCTGTAGCAGCGGTCCGGCGCCAAATGCAGCGCGGCGCCGCTGTCGCGCGCGCAGTCCGGGTCGGACGACAAGGCGCCCGCCACCAGTTCGTACTGGTCGTCGATGCGCGCCGCGATACGGTGCACGGCGCCAATGAAAGCGCCCTGCCCGCCCCCTACCATGCCCAGCCGTAAGCGTCGCTGCATGTCGTTTCCTTATTTCAAGCCAAGCAAGTGATGAATTTGATCCTGGTCAACAGCGCTGCCCGCGAAATCGTCGAACGCGTGCTCGGCCACGTGGATGATGTGTTCGCGGATGAAACGCGCCCCTTCGGCCGCCCCGTCCTCGGGATGCTTCAGGCAGCATTCCCACTCCAGCACGGCCCAGCCCGGGAAATCGTATTGCGCCATCTTGGAAAAGATCGCCTTGAAGTCGATCTGCCCGTCGCCCAGCGAGCGGAAGCGCCCGGCGCGGTCTTGCCAGTCGGCATAGCCGCCATACACGCCCTGGCGCCCGTTCGGCCTGAATTCCGCATCTTTTACATGGAAGGCCTTGATGCGCGCGTGATAGATGTCGATGAATGCCAGGTAATCGAGCTGCTGCAGCACGAAGTGGCTGGGGTCGTACAGAATCGACGCGCGCGGGTGGTCGTTGACGGCGGCAAGGAAGCGCTCGAAGGTCACGCCGTCATGCAAATCCTCGCCCGGATGCAGCTCATAGCAAAGGTCGACACCGGCGGCGTCGAACGCATCGAGGATAGGCAGCCAGCGTTTCGCCAGTTCCGCGAACGCCGTCTCCACCAGGCCGGCGGGCCGCTGCGGCCACGGATACAGATACGGCCACGCCAGCGCGCCGGAAAACGTCACATGCGCCTTGAGGCCCAGGCGCTGCGAAGCGCTGGCCGCCCACAGCAGTTGCTGCGTGGCCCAGGCCGTGCGGGCCGCGCTGTCGCCACGCACGTGTTCGGGCGCAAAGCCGTCGAACAGCGCATCGTAGGCGGGATGCACGGCGATCAGCTGGCCCTGCAAGTGCGTCGACAATTCCGTCACCTGCAAGCCGTGGCGCGCCAGCAGGGCTTTCACGTCGTCGCAGTACTGCTGGCTGCCGGCTGCTTGCTCCAGGTCGAACAGGCGCGGCGCCGTCGGCAGCTGCAAGCCCTTGTAACCGAGGCCGGCCGCCCATTGCGCCAGGTGCTCGAGCGAGTCGAACGGCGGCTCGTCGCCGAGAAACTGGGCCAGGAAAATGGCCGGGCCCTGGATGGTTTTCATATCAATGTCCTGTTAGATAAAGCCGGGGTCAGACCCTCAATGCCGCTAGCGCAAAGGTCATTGCTAACGGGCGAGGGGGTCTGACCCCAGAATTTAAAAAGGCGAGTTCGGAAAGTAGAATTGCTTGGCGTTCTCGCGCGTGATCAGCACCGATGGGATGATCGTGTTGGCCGGCAATTTATCACCTTTCAGGCGCGCTTCCGTCGTCAGCTTGATGGCGTCGTACATGAACTTGGGCGAGTACGACACGTCGGCCACGATCAGCGGGTCGGAACCGTCCATGATCTTTTTCACGGCGCCCTTCGCGCCCGCGCCGCCGAACACTTGCTTGATGTCCGTGCGCTTCGCTTGCGCGATGGCTTTCTGCACGCCGATGGCCATGTCGTCGTCCGCGGCCCAGACGGCGTCGATCTGCTTGAAGCGGGTCAGATAATCCTGCATGACCTTGAAGGCATCGTCGCGGTTCCAGTTGCCATACTTGGCGTCCAGGATCTTGATCTCGGGATGGCCCTTCATCACGGCGCTGAAGGCATCATAGCGCTCGTTGTCGAGAGTGGTCGGCATGCCGCGCAGCACGACGATATTGCCCTTGCCATTCAAGCTTTTCGCCAGGTATTCGGCCGGCAGCTTGCCGAAAGCCGTGTTGTCGCCCGCGATGTAGGCATCCTGCGACTGCGTGTTCGTCAAGCCACGGTCGACCACGGTCACGTAGACGCCCTTGTTTTTCACTTGCGCGACGGGCTGCGTCAGCGAGGCCGATTCGATGGGGAAGATCACCAGGGTGTTGATCTTGTTCACCGTCAACATGTCCTGCAACTGGTTCGCCTGCTCGGGCGCCGTGGCGGCCGTCTTGACGATGATTTTCAGCCCCGGATGGGCTTTTTCCAGTTCCGCCTTGGCCTGGTTCGCCCACCAGACGATGCCCGACGTAAAGCTGTGCGTGGCCGTGGGGATGGCCACGCCGACCACCAGCTTTTCCGCCGCCTGCGCGCTCGGCAGCGCCCACGCCTGCATCACCAGCACTGCCATCCCTGCTACCCCTGCTACCCGTCTAAAGCTCTTCATGCTGCTCTCCTCCAAGGTTGTGGGCGCCCGTTGGCTGCCCTTTCAGAACGCCGCTGTGTTTTTATTTGCGGCCTCGCTGCAGGAAGGCGACGGCGATGATCACCACGCCTTGCACTGCGGCATTCAGGTAGACACTGATGATGCTGGTCAAATTCAGGATGTTGCTGATCACGGACAAGAAGATGGCGCCGATCACGGTGCCGACGATGCGTCCCTCTCCCCCCTTCAGCGCGGTGCCACCGACGACGACGGCGGCGATCGCTTCGAGTTCCCACAGCAAGCCCGTCGTCGGCGTGGCCGAACCCAGCCGCGGCACGTACAGCACCGTGGCGATGCCCACACAGACGCCCAGCAGCATGTAGGTGGCAATCTTGACTCTATCGACATTGATGGCCGCATAGCGCGCCACTTGCTCATTGGAACCAATCGCCTGCACGTGGCGGCCAAAGGTCGTGCGGTTGAGGATGATGGCGCCGGCCGCGGCAACGAATAAAAAGATCCAGATCGGTATCGGCGCGCCCAGCACGCTCGTGTAGTAGACGGGGCTGTACAGCTCGGACAGGGTGGCGTCCAGGGTCAGCGCGCCGCCATCGGCCAAGTACGTCAGCACGGCGCGGAAGATGCCAAGCGTGCCCAGGGTCACGATGAACGGTTCGATATTGCCCTTGCTGATCAACAAGCCATGCATCAGGCCGAATCCGGCACCCAGGACCAGGGCCATGGCGATGCCCAGCACCAGCATGGTGATCGGCGCCAGGTCGCCGCCCGCGCCTTGCGCCAGCGCATTCATGAAATAGATCATGCAGCCGGCGATCAGGGCCGCCATGGAGCCGACCGATAAATCGATGCCGCCCGAGATAATCACGAAGGTCATGCCGACGGCGATGATGCCGATGAAGGCCGTGCGCGTGAGCACGTTCATCAGGTTGTCGAGGGTGGCGAAGTCGCCATTGAGCAAGGTGCCCGCGATGCACAGAGATAACAGGCCCAACACGGGGCCAAAGCCCTTGATGCGCGCGCCAAATTGGGCCAGGGGGGATACGCTCGTATCAGTGCGTGCCGGTTGCATGGGCAATCAACTCCTCTTCAGTCAGGTGGTCAGCAGACAGGGTGGCTTGCAAGGTGCCGGAGCGCATCACGGCGACCCGGTGGCACAGGCCAATCAATTCGATCAGTTCGGATGAAATCACGATCACGGCGCGCCCTTCGGCGGCCAGGCGGTGGATCAAAAAGTAAATGTCGCGCTTGGCGCCCACGTCCACGCCACGGCTGGGCTCGTCGAGCACGACGACCCGCGGGTCCGAATGCAGGTATTTCGCCAGCGCCAGCTTTTGCTGGTTGCCGCCGGACAGCATGCGCGCGCGGCTGTCGAGGTCACCCGTGCGGATATTGAAATCCCCGACGGCCTTGGCCAACGCCGCCTTTTCCCCGGCCACATCGAGCCACGGCCGTGCATAGCGCTCCATCGTCATCATCGTGAGGTTCTCGCGCAATCCCAGGTTCACATGCAGACCTTTTCCCTTGCGGTCTTCGCTCAGATAGGTCATGCCATGCTGCATGGCTTGCTTGGGGGTGCGGATGTCCACCGGCTGGCCATTGAGTTCGATCGTGCCCGCGCTGCGCGGACGCAAGCCCAGCAGCGCCTCGAACGATTCCGTGCGCCCCGCGCCCACCAGGCCCGCAAAGCCCAGCACTTCACCGGCGCGCACCTCGAACGACAGGTCCCTGGACCAGCCGGGCACGCACAAGCCCTCCACTTTCAGCAACACAGGAGCGTCTTTCGCCAACGCCACCTTGACCGGGAACATGTCCGACAATTCGCGCCCCACCATCAGGTTCGCCATCTGCTGGCGCGTGAGGCTGGCCGTCGGTTCGCGCGTGACGAAACGCCCGTCGCGCATGACGATGACCTCGTCCGTGTTGCGCTCGACTTCATCGAGCTTGTGGGAAATGTAGAGGATGGTCACGCCATCCGCTTTCAGCTGCGCCATCACGGTAAACAAACGCTGCGTTTCCGACGACGTCAGGGTGGCCGTCGGTTCATCCATGATCAGGAAGCGGGCGCGGCGCGACAGGGCCTTGGCGATTTCCACCAGCTGCTTCTCGGCGACGATGAGGTCGCGGATTTTCGTGTCGGGCGACACGTCCAGGCCCACCTGTTTCAGGTAGCGCGACGCTTCTTCCTTCATGGCGCTCTCGTCGAGCAGCCAGCCGCGCGTCTTTTCGTGGCCGAGGAACATGTTTTGCGCCACCGTCAGGTGTTCGGCCAGGTTGAATTCCTGGTGGATCAGTACGATGCCGGCGCTCTCCGCCGCGCGCGAACTGGCAAAGCGCTGGGGCTGGCCATCGATCAGCAGCTGGCCTTCGCTGACGGCTTCATAGCCGGCGAGGATTTTCATCAGGGTCGACTTGCCGGCACCATTTTCACCGAGCAAGCCATACACGCGCCCCGGCGACAGGTTGAAACTGACGCCATGCAAGACGCGCACGGGGCCGAAATCTTTGCAGACCCCCTCGAAACCGACGGCAACGCTCACTATGCACTCCCTCGCAGAATTAATTGGTGTTGCAGCAGCACGCCAGGCACACTGGCCGCCGGGTCCGCCAAACGTTGCAGCAGCAAGCGGGCCGCCGTCTCGCCCAGTTCGCGCATCGGCTGGGCAATCGTGGTCAAGCCCGGGGCGATCTGCGCGGCGATGGCGATATCGTCGAAGCCGATGACGGCCACGTCTTCGGGCACGCGTTTGTTCAGCTGGCGCAGCGCGCTCAGCACGCCAATGGCCAGGGTGTCGGACACGGCAAAGATGGCCGTCGGTGCATCGGGCTGCGCCATCATCCGCAAAGTGGCAGCCGTGCCCGCTTCGTAATCGAGGCTTTGCACCGTGTGCACCCACTGCGGCTGCACGGGCAAGCCGGCCGCCGCCAGGGCGTCCAGATAGCCTTGCTGGCGTTGCCGCGCGTACAGATAGCGCTCATCCGAATTGATCAGGCCGATGCGCGTATGGCCGCGTGACAGCAGATGCGCGACGGCGTCGGACGCGGCGCGGTGGTTGTCGATGCCGACATAGGGCACGGCCACGGCGGGGTCGAACTCGCAGCACGCCACCCACGGCAGGGTGACGGATTCATGCGACAGGGCATGCTGTACCGTGTCCGGATCGAGGCAGATGGCGCCATCGGCGCGGTGCATGCGCAGCAGGTCGAAATACGAGCGCTCGCGGCCCGCGTCGGCGCCCGTGTCGCACAGCAGCACGAAGTAGCCGTGTTCGCGCGCCACCGTATCGATGCCGCGCACGATCTGCGCATAGAACGGATTACCCACGTCAGGCACCATGGTGAGCAACATGCGGCTCTCGGCCGTGCGCAGGCTGCGCGCCAGGTGGTTCATGCGGTAGCCGAGCGCGGCGACGGAAGCGAGCACCTTGTCGCGCGTGGGCGCCCGCACTCCCGCCTGCTCATTCATCACGCGCGAGACGGTGGCCACCGACACGCCCGCATGCGCGGCGACGGCGCTGATGGAGACGGTTTCTGTCGGCAAAGGGGATGGGACGGCTGCAGGCATGGCGCTTTTCAACAAAATGTAATCGATTACATTTATAAGCCAGTCGCGCGCGCGATGCAAACATTATCGATGCTGCGGTGCGCAAAAAATGAGCAAAAAGCGGCCCTGTACGGGCCGTTGGAAAAGCTATTTCTGGGGCGGCAAGGCATTCTGCTGCACGGCAAAACCGGCGCGCACGGCGGAGAGGGCCGCCACCCACAAGATCAGCCCGGCACCGAGACAGCCGGCGGGATCGAGGGGGCCATGGCGCAGAGTCAGCGGATAACCGACGGCCCACACGCACAGGGCCATGCCGATGGCCAGGTGGCGGCGCGCCTTGAACAGCCAGGCCAGCGGAAAGAAATGCAGGCCCACGATCAAAATGACGGCAGGGATGAACCACGCCTGCAAGCCCATGTTTTTCAAGACGTTGCCGACGATGAAGATGGCGATCCATTGCCCGGCGTTGACGACATTGAACAGCCGGCCCACGCGCTTGGCCTGCGGCGATTGTTCCGCCGCCGCATGCGCGGCGCGGTGGCGCCGGAACTGGCGCCACGCCAGCATGAGCAGCAAGACGGTGATTGCGGCCACCGGCAGCAGCCTTAAGGGATGCGCGCCATACGTCTGCACGCACCAGCCGGCCACCCACAGGCCGCCGAACAGGGAAAAGAACATGGCGCCGATGGCGCTGCCGGCAAGGTTGGCGGGGGTTGATGGTGGCATGGTCATGGCAGCACTGGGTGAGTGAAAAAACTTACTGCATCATCGCGCAAAACGTCTCGGGATTGCCGTCAAGGATGACGCCGCTGGGCCAGCGGTGGCTGCGCTGCTGCGCGCGCAACAGCGAGGCGGCCAGGGCCGAGTCGCCATCGACCGCGTAGACGAAGACGGGCATGTTCAGGCTGGCCGCATCGCTGAGCAGATTCGGATTGGCGTCCAGGCTGCGCGCATCGACGTGCACACCCGTGGGCATGCCGATCTGCTGCTGCACGCGCTGCAGCCACGGCTTGTCGAGCTTGGGCGGGCGGGCATTTTTCGCGATATAGCGGCTGACCCGGTTCGTACCGGCCGCCTGCGCATTGCGCGCGTCAAACACGAGCAAGCCCAGGTAGCCCTGCGGATCGGCGCGGCGCGCGCACGCGAGGTTGTTCGGCACGCCCGACGTCAAGAACCAGTTGCCGTGCTTGATGTTCGCGCGCAACTGCCCCACCAGGGTGGCGATCGGTGCGCACGACGACACGACATCCTTGATTTCCGCGTTCAGGGTTTTACTTGGGAACGCCGTGGCCAGGTCGGCGACATCGCTGACGAACGGCGGCGTTTCCGCCGTGGCCACGCCACGGTTCTTCATGCTGGCGGCGCGCCAGTCGTCGGCCGTCAATTGTTTCACGGTACGGGGCGAACCCGTGTCGACGACTCTGCCCGTCAACAGGTCGTGGTGCACCACCCAGTTGCCGTCGCCGAGCAGCTGCAAATCCGTCTCGACGCCGTCCCAGGTGCCGAAATACGTGTTGCGCAGCGCGCTCAGCGAGTTTTCCGGCGCATTGCCGGCGCCACGGTGGGCGTGCACCTTCATGCCCAGGCAGTCGGCCTGGACAGCAGTGCTGGCCATGGAAAGCAGCAAGGCCAGCGCGGCCGCCTTATTTTTGTCCCGGATGATAGCCATAGTGAATTCCCTGCAAAACGTGGATGCGGATCGCTTCGTTGACGGGGTAGCTGTAGCCCTGCCCCACCGCCACGACGTGCGTGATATTGGCCAGCAAGCCCTTGCCGGCGATTTGCCAGCGCGTGCTGTCGTCGGCGGCCTGGCGGTTCCAGTCCAGCATCTGGCGGAACAGCTCGCTCTTCGTGACATTATTGTCCGAGAGGGTAAAGATACCCCAGGTTCCCAGGAAGGCGCCAGCCAGCACGCCCGTGGCGATCCAGGCGGAACGGCGGCTCAGCTGGCCATCGGCGCCCGCCTGCTCGCCGCGGCGCGCCGCCAGCACCAGCAAGCCCACCGTGGCGATCAGGTACAGCAATTTCGAGAAGTGGCCGATGGCGCCCAGCAAGGAGAAGAACAGGGCGACGGGCGGCACGATGGCCGCGCGCGCCGCTTCCTTGCCCTCTTCAAAGTACTTGCCGCCCACTTCGAAGTCGTTGCGGCTGGCGCGGTATTCCACGAGCTTTTCCGCCGTTTGGCGCGCGGCGAACTGGTCGAACAGACGGCTGAACTCGGCCGGGCTCGCATACGCGTCCTGCACCACGGCGCCTTTGGGCAAACGCAAGCCCTTGCTCGCTTCGCTGCCATCGCCGCCATCCGGCCCGTCGCGCAGCACGGCCTGGATGCCGGGGCGCGCCACGAAGGCGGCGAAGGACAAGCCCGGCGGAATGCGGTCGCCCTTGATATGCAAGCCCTTGCTGGCCGCTTCCGACGCATAGCGGCGCTTGACGGCGGCGCGGAAGCTCAATTGGTCGGCAGGGTGCCAGTTGGCCGACACGGGCACCTTTTTGCGCACATTGTTGACAACGGCCGCCTTGCGCCGCGTCGGCACGGAATGCGGCTGCCAGCCGTGGCGCGACAGGCTTTGCCGGTAATCGTTCCACGCCGTTTCCTGCTGCTGGCGCAAGCCCGCATCGTCGTCGGGAATGATGCCCGAATACAGTTTCCACTTGTCGTGCACTTCGCCAATCGCCTTCTGATACTTGTCATAGTAACCGGCCGCGCCGCCGGCGATCTTGCGGACATTAAAATTGATCAACTGTTCCTTGGCCGGCTCCATGCGCTCATCGAGGTGGCCCACCGAGACGGCCAGGAAGGGGAACAGCGCGAGGAAGGCCTTGCCCTCGGGCTTGGCAAACAGGGTGGCGTCATCGACCAGGCCCTGTAATTGCAGGCTGCCGCCCACCAGCGAGCGCTGCATCAGGGTCGTGTTGAAGGCCAGGCGGCGAAATTGCGCATCGCGCGTTTCGACCAGCACCGTGACCGTGGTCTTCAAAATGCCGAACACGACCGCCGCCGTGGCAACACAGCAAAAGATGATCTTTTTCCAGCTGGGGCCGCTGCCATTGTTCTTCAGGCGGCGGCGCCACATCAGTTGCAGCACCACCAGCGCGGCGGCGATGCCAGACAGGCTGCGGCCATAGAATTCCACGCCTTCCACGTCCTGCGGCTTGACGTCGCCGCCCACCACGTCGAGCAAACGGGCATTGAAGCCCAGCTCGAAGCACAAATACATGATCGTCAGGACGATCAGGATCAGGGTCTGCCGGATCTGCAGACTGCGCAAGCTCGCGGCCATCTTATTTCCTCAAATCGATGACGACGGGCTTGATCTCTTCTGCCTGGAAGATCATCGGCGCCGCCGGAGCAGCCGCTGCGGCACGCGGCGCGGGCAGGCTGATGGCGGCGGGCGTTGCCACCTTGGCTGCGGTTTCCTGGCGGCGCGGCTTGGCGCTGGCGCGGCTGCCCGTTTTCGGCGCGACGGCAGGCGCCGGGGCCGATGCCGGTGCTGGTGGCGCCGGGATCACGCGGCCGCTGTCGCTGCCGCTCCCAGGCAGGGTGGCGATGGCCGGGCCCGTGCCGCGCAAAGCGTCGTCGGCAAACGGCTGGGCGCGCGTATCGACGCCGGGCGGCACGGCCACGCTGGCGTTGAGCAGGCGGTTGTCCGTGTAGATCATGCGCGACAGGCGGTTGTAGTTGGGGAAGTCGATATTGAGCGATTTGCCATCGGCCGCCACGTCCACGCGGGGGCGGTCCTTGCAATTGCCGACCGTCCACTGCAGCACGTCCGTGCCCTGGAAAGCCAGCACTTCATAGCGGTAGGCGCAGCCGCGTTCCTGCGTTTCCACGATCACCACCGTGCGCTCGCCCACGTTTTCCACGCGCGCCACGCGGGCCGTGATGGCGTTGGCCAGCGGCACGACGCGAAACGCCTGCGACAGCTTGATCGAATACTTGCCTTGCGGATCCTTGCGCAAGGTCCCTTCCGTGCCGTCGCGCAGGCGGAAGGTGGAAATCGGCGTGCCGAACAGCTCGGCCGTATCGAGGCCCATCAACACGCCGCCACGGCCGTTCGGCGTCATGGCGCAGCCCGTCAACAGGACGCCGGCAGCCACGCCGGCGATCAATGTGCGCCAGTGCGCGGATGCAAAGTTCTTATACGTTGTCATGCTTGATAACTTTCTCTTATTTCTGGGTCAGGGATTGATGACGGCCAGCGGATTGCCCGGGCCTGGCGGCGGCAAGACTTTCTGACGGTTGCGCGACAGCACGGTGAAGGCGCCCAGGGTGTCCGGTCCCGCGACGATTTCCAGCTGCTCGCGCTGCAGCCAGGTGCGGATTTCCGCCTCCGTTGCCTCGGCGCGGAACAGCACGCGCGTGCGCACGCCCGTCTCGACGCCGCTGCCGCCGTTGCGGAACTCCGCATTGCCGACGACGGCGCCCTCTTTCGGCAGGAACAGCCACGCCGATTGCACCACCATCACGCTGGCGGCCACGGCCGTGACGAGCTTCAGCCAGCGGTTGGCATTGGCCGCCGTCACCGGCGTCTTCACCTGGGGCGCGGCGGCATCGGCCGAGGCGATCTGCAATTGCTGCAAGCCCTGGCGCAGCAGTTGCCGGTAAGCCACGCGGCCATCCTTGCCCAGCTCGCTCGACAGCGGTGTGCCGGTCAAGGCGTAATCATCGCCGGGCAAGGCCACGCGGGCGATCACGCCGGGCGCCGCGGTGGCGCCATTCGCGCGGCCATGCAGCTCCAGCCAGCGCGCCGCCTGCAGGCGCTCCTGGCTGAACACGCCCAGGCAGGCGCCCAGGTCCGTCACGGCCAGGGCCACCGGCATGTCGCACAGCACCAGGCCCGCGCGCGGGTCGGCGGGCGCATCGCGCTCCTCGACCACGAGGCCGCAGGCATCGGCATATGCCGTGTCCGGCGTGACGAGCCAGCCGCGCCAGCGCTGCCGCGTGCTGTCCCAGGCGTCGAGCAGCACGGCGCCAAAGCCGGGAAGGCGCGCCAGCAGGTGAATCTGCCCGCCGGCGATGGGCCGCGCGGCCAGCGGCGCCGCGTCGCTGCGGCGCGCAAAACGCTCCATCAAGTGTTCCGGCACGGCGATGCCGCGCCAGTCGGGGGTAGTGCCCGCCACGTCCCCCTCCAGCAATTCAGCGGAAGATGGAGGCGACGGCAGGCGCGCGGCAACGATGGCCAGCGAGGGCGTCAATGCGTTCATGCCGATGGCCTTTCATCAGTGTTCGGGTGGATGGGCGCGGGGTCCATGTGCAGGGATAACGCGGCCACGCACAAGATATCCAAAACTATTTGCGCCGCCTGCATATCGCGCGCGGCCAGGGCGTCCCCCACGCGCAGCTTGAGCAGGTTCAAGACCCAGCTGCCCAGTAAGGTGGCGCGGTGGGCCGGCTCGACGATCTGTCGCCCCGCGCTATTGGCCTCGCCCTTCTGCCTGTGCACCAGGCCTAATTTTCCGCCGTGGTAATGCGCGGAAGCGATCTGTTCGGCCAGTTCCTTGACGGGCATGCCGCCGCAGCCGCAATGGCGCAGCAGCAAGATCAAGTCGTGCGGCAAGGTGGTGATGAACACGTCGGCCGCGTCGCGCACTTGCTGCGGCGTGAGCTGGTAGTCGCGCAGCGGTTCCGCATACGCATCGGGCGCGCGCAGCTCGCAGCCTTCTTGCGCATCGGCATCTTCGTCATCGCGCTGCTTGCGCAACTGGTCGATGATGAAGCGCTTGAAGTACAAAAACAGGGCGCCGATGTGGTGGGGCGCGGCCTCGCTGTCGCCGTGCAGGACTTTTTCAATGAAGAACTGGTGGCGCAAGTCGGCCAGCGAGTCGCCCAGCGACGCCGCCTCGCGCGGACGGCACGGCGTCAGCGCGGCGATGACGCGCTGGTAAAACTCGCCGAGTTCGCCTTGTGTCAGCTGCTGGCGGCGGGTCCAGAAAGCATGAATCCGTTCAAATTGTTCCGATTGCAAAGCCGGTCCGATCGTGTGTTGGGCGGCACGCGCCACTGGCCGGCGACGATGCGCACCGTGCGCTGGCCAGACAAGAGAAACTTGTCAGTAAGGTAAAATGCATTTAAGCAATTTTCTCATATCACAGTAAAAATCGCTAACTTTTGTTACTTTCACGACAATTCCCGAGACGCCGATGCATCGCCTGATTCCCCTGTTTTTGAGCCTCATCTTTTTACTCTGCGGTAACGTCGTGCAGGCGGCCGTGGGCAACGCCGCCAGCGGCCCCGGCAAGCGCATCGCCCTGGTGATCGGCAATGCGGCCTATCCGCAGCCTCTATTGAATCCCGTGAACGATGCGCGCGCCATGGCCGAGCGCCTGCGCCGCCTGGGCTTTGACGTGCTGTTGCGCACGGACATCAATGCGCAACAGCTGCAAAAGGCCTCGGCCGAGTTTTCCACGCAGGCGCGCGGCGCCGATATCGCCCTCGTGTTTTACGCGGGCCACGGCGCGCAGGCGGGCGAAGCCAATTATGTGTTGCCGCTGGGCGCGAACATGAATGCATTGAGCGCGGCCGCCATCGCCGCGCAGGGCGTGTCCGTTTCCAGCCTGGCCGGTGATTTGCAGCGCACGGGCGCGCGCGGCGCCGTGCTGATCCTCGACGCTTGCCGCCAGGAATATACACGGGGCGGCGCCGTGGCGATTCCCGGCGGTGGCAACGCGGCCAGCCATGGCTTTGCTGATACGGCCGCGCCACGCGGCGTGGTGATCGCCTATTCGTCAGGTCCCGGCGCCCTGGCGCGCGACTTCTGGTCGCCCGATTCGCGCAACAGCCCCTACACAAGCGCCCTGCTCGACGCGCTCGATGCTCCGGGCTTGCCGATGAGCGATGTGTTTTCGCAAGTGGCGGCCAGGGTTGCCGCCATGACGCACGAGGTGCAAAAACCGCGCGTGTCGTTCGGCGAGACGTCGGCGCGCCTGGTGCTGAACATGGGCAGCGGCAAGGGCGTCAGCCAGGCAACGCCAGGCGTGCTGGCCGGTGCGCAAGGCCAGGGCGGCGTGCGCGCGCCTGCCCCAGCGGTGGCAAAGCCGGCCGCACCCGGCGTCA
Source organism: Janthinobacterium sp. NKUCC08_JDC (assembly GCF_019345575.1). Taxonomy (NCBI): domain Bacteria; kingdom Pseudomonadati; phylum Pseudomonadota; class Betaproteobacteria; order Burkholderiales; family Oxalobacteraceae; genus Janthinobacterium; species Janthinobacterium sp. NKUCC08_JDC. The sequence goes on from NZ_JAHKQW010000004.1 coordinate 132,577, forward strand.
AGGTGTGGCCAGGCAATGTACTGCAAGACATCAACTATGAAATCCGCATGCAGATCGCGGCCCGTCCGTTTCCCCGCCAGCAACTGGAAAAACGCGCACGGGGCGGAGATTTAGTGGCGCTGACGGCCCTCGGCTATGGCATCGGCGGCGGTGACGCCGGCATCAAGCAGCCGAAGGCCGGCATGCAGTGGCTGGAAAAGGCGGCCGCGAAAGATTTTCCGATTGCCCAGACCTATCTGGCGGAATTGCTGATGGTCAAGGGCGATCCCGCTTCGCTGAAACGGGCGGGCGTGCTGCTGGACGCCGCCTCGCAGGCGGGCTACAGCCCCGCCCATGCGTATAAATTCGACCTGGCGCGGCGCACGGGCGCGCCGCCGCAGGATGCGGCCCGGCATTTGCAGGATGCTTTCATGGGCTTGATGAAGGATTACCAGGGCGCCGCCAAGGACATGATGCAGCCGCCAAAAAATAATTCAAAATAATTTTAGATTTCCCTGAACTGCCCCCGTTATCCGTGGGTACATGCAATAGAGCATGACAGTGACCAGGGAAATCTCATGCAACCATCGAGCACGGCAGCAACCATTACCACCGGCCAGCGTGGCCGCATCCTCGCCTACCAACCGAGCGGACAGGGTTCCGTCAGCGTGGCCGGCATTCAACATGCGTTCGACGTGGCCACGCACTGGCGCTCGGACGTGGCGCCCGCCATCAACGCCGTCGTCGACGTGCGCTTCGATGAGGCCGGCAGCCTCGCCACCGTCAGCGCCGTGGCAACGCAGCAACTGGCGCAGGAAGAGATGGCCGGCGCGGCGAAACTGGCGCGCGACAAAAGCCAGCAGCTGTGGGGCCAGGCCGTGTCCGCCCTGGGCATCAAGGTGCTGGCCAGCCTCGGCGTCCTGATCGCCGGCGCTTTTATCTTCAACACCATCGGCATCCGTTTGTTCGCTTCCGTCTCGCGCACCTACTGGCAATTGCTGGGCCTGTCCGCCGACAGCCTGGAAAGCTTTGCCCGCGATGGCGGCGGCGGTTTTACCTCGGCACAATTTTTCTTCCTGCTGGCCATTGCCGGATGCTGCGCCACCATGGTTAGCCGCCATCCGAAAGCGGCGCTGGGCAAGTGCGCGCCCCTGCTGTTCATCGTCATCCACAGCAGCGTGCTGTTCATCAAGATCAAGGGCGCCGTCAGCGACGCGGGCAGCGCCATGGGCGGCATCATGGGCACCCGCGCGGCCCGCATGGCCGAGCAGATGGCCAGCGAAATGCTGGGGCAAGTGTGGCAAGGCCTCTCGTTTGGCATCGGCTTTTACCTGGTGCTGGCCTCTTCCATCGTCCTGGCCGCTTACGGCGTCGGCGAATACAAACGTAAAACCATCGGCTAATTCACCTCTTACACATTCATTGAAGGAAATATCATGCAACGTACCCTCCCAGCCCTGCTCGCCATCGCCGTCCTGCTGTCCGCCTGCGGCAAGACCGAAACCGCCACACCGGCCGCCTCCGCTCCCGTCGCCGCGAATGTCGCCGACATGGCCGCCAAGGCGCAAGTGAAGGCGGCAGCAGCCAGCCTGCCGCAAGCGGACGCTGCCACGCCAACGTCCAGCTATGTCGACATCACGAGCGGCCACCAGCTGATGTACAGCTACCTCGCCCTGTCCGGCGTGCCGCCCGACTATGCGGCCGTGGCACAGCGCATTTCGCGCGAATATGCGGGCAGCAACGACGCCTTCCGCAAGCAGGAAGTGCTCGACGCCCTGAAACCGCAGATCGACGCCAAGGTCAATGAGGCCAAGGCGAAGCGCTACCTGCGCTACCAGATCAATGGCCAGGGCGCGCTGTCGCCGTACGCCATGGACAAGGCCGCCTTCCCCGCCAAGTTCGCCGACGCGGGCACGTATTACTACATGTACGACAACGGCGACTACAAGCTGGCGTTCACGAATGGCGACGGTTATTCGCTGCTGAAAGTGGACCAGGAGGCGGCGCGCAAGATCGAAGCGGCGCGCAGCGGCTACAAGGATTTCGCCATCGTCGTATATGCCTACGCCCAGGAAGCGGACATGGCCAGCAACCAGGTCAAGGCGCAGATCGTCAAGGTGGCGATCAAGCTGAATGGGGAAGAAATTCCCGTCAGTCAGGCACGGTAGAACGGGCTCGGTTACACTGTTCGCCACATTGCATCGGGATAGTGACATGGGCGAACAGACACTGGCGGAACAACATCTGGCAAACGGGCAAGGGCTGCAGCAGCAAGGCAAGCTGATCGAGGCGATCAACGCCTACCAGGCCGCGTATAAACTGAACCCGGCCCTGGCCGAAGCCCAGCATTTCCAGGGCCTGGCGATGCTGGAGCTGGGCCAGGGCGCCATCGGCCTGGGCTTGCTGAAACTGTCGCTCAAGCAGCAACCGGACAACGCCCTGTTCCATTACAACCTCGGTAACGTGCTGCGCGGCACGGACAGCGAGGCGGCGCTGGCTAGCTACGCCACGGCGGCGCGGCTGGCGCCGCACGAACATGATTTCGCCATCAGCCATGCGGAATTGCTGATGGGAAAACAGCGGCTGATGGAGACCATCGCCGAACTGGAACGGGCTCACGCCCTGCGTCCGCAGCGCTGGCAAACACTGCAGGGACTGGCCGAACTGTACTACCGCACGGGACAGCAGGAACTGGCGTTGGAACGCTACGCGCAAGGCCTGGCGCTGCATGCGCCACTGGCGCAAACGTGCCGCATCGGCTTTGCCAGCCCTGGCACGGAAAACACGGAACGGCTGACGGCGCCCGACGTGCCGGCAAGCTTGCACGATTTCCTGCGCGAAACGGACCTGCACATCCTCGACGATTTCCTGCCCGATCCCGCCGCCTGGCGCGTGCAAGCACTGGCGTTGCCGTTCGAGCAGCAGCGCTATGCGGGGCAAAACTATCCAGGCAGCCAGACGGCGGGCCAGCCCAGCCAGGCCATCATGGAGCGCATCGCCACGGCGCTGGGCCGCCCCATCCGTTTCATTTCACCCGACAACGGTTCCTACCGCCTCAGCTATGCGGACGCCATGGCGCGCACCGATATCCACGTGGACAACGAGACGGGCAATAATTTCAATTTCTATGCGGGCGTGCTGTACCTGAACCCGCCCGAGCAATGCCAGGGCGGCACCACCTTCTGGCGCCACCAGCCCAGTGGCTGGTACCGGCGATTACCCGAAGCGGACGTGAAAGCGGGCGGCTACGCCAGCTTCAAGGATTTCCAGAAACGCTGGCTGCCGAACAGTAAAGTGCAGAAATTCAACGACTTGCAGGAACAGCGCGACAGTTGGCAAGCCCTGCTGGAAGTGCCGATGCGCCACAACCGCCTGATCGTGTACAAGGGCCATTACTTTCACTCGATCAGCAATGTGTTTGGCGACACGCCGGAGAATGGGCGATTGGTGCAGTTGTTTTTCTTTGAAGTACCGGATTGAGTGTAAGGGCAATTGTCGGATTACGCCCTGCGGGCTAATCCGACCTACCATGTGGCGTAGGTCGGATTAGCGGAACGCGTAATCCGACAACACCAGCACAGCACTCAATACATATCCGCCGCCGTCGCCCGCACCGCCTTGAGCAACATATCCGCCCCCGGCGACAGCAAGTGGTCCTGCTGGCGAATAATCCCGAACGCATCCATCTTGCACGGCAGCTCGATGGGCAAGATGCTCAGCACGTTCAACGATTCGTAGTAGTGCGCCACTTCCGTCGGCATCACGTGCAGCGAGTCCGTCTGCTGCAGTAAGGACGTGATCAGGAGCAAGGCGGTCGTGTCGACCACGTCGACAGGCGGCTCCTGGCCCGCGCGGCGGAACATCATGTCGAAGCGGTGGCGCAGGATACTGCCTTGCGGCGGTAGAATCCACGGCTGGCCCGCCAAATCCTTCAATTGCAGATTCTTGCGCGACAGCAGCGGATGGCCATTGCGCGCCACGGCGCTGGCCGGCTCTTCCGTCAATTCCTCGTAGATGAGTCCCGCGCTGCTTTCCTTTTCCAGGATGCGCCCGATCATGAAGTCGAGGGTGCCGTGCTGCAGCATGTCCATCAGCGTATTGCTGTGCTCCAGGTGCACGCCGATGCGCATCAACGGTGCCTGCTGCTTGATGCGGGCAATCGCGCGCGGCAGCAAGGCCATGGCCGGCGTCATGATGACGCCCACCTCCACCTGGCCCGTGAGGCCCGACTTCAGGGCGACGATATCGTCATGCGCCAGGGACAGGCTCGTCAGGGCCATGCGCGCGTGGCGTATCATCGTCTCGCCGTAGATGGTCGGCTCCATGCCGCGTGGCAACCTGTCAAACAGGCGCACGTCCAGCATCTCTTCCAGGTCCTTGATTTGCTTGGACGCGGCCGGCTGCGTCATGTGCAATTCTTCCGCCGCGCGGTGGATGTTGCGCTGCTCATCAAGGGCGATCAACAGCAGCAATTGCCGCGTCTTCAGGCGGGCTCGCAAGAACCAGTTGGGGTTGAGGGTATCCATGAATAAATCATATCATGATCGATATCAGTTTTAATTCAATATCGATGTTATAGATATCGGTATGTCTCCTTTTTATACTTGGTCAACAAGCGTTCACAATGCCTTGCAGGCGGCGCTCGGGTTGGCGGCCGGGCCAGCCGTTTGCTGGATGAATTCGATGGTGCCGTCCGGCTTGTATTTCAGCTCTTCCACGGCCACGGAACGCCGGTATTCTCCGCCGCCGGGCAACTTGTCGTTGTGATAGAAGATGTAGGACTTGCCGTTGAACTCGATGATGGCCTGGTGAATGGTTTTCACGACGGCATTCTTGTCCATGATGGTGCCGCGGAAATGCCAGGGCCCCGTCGGTGTCGGCCCCGTCGAATACGCCGTCTCCTCGGGGAAATTGCGCGAGTACGACAAATAATACGTACCCGCATGCTTGTGCATATAGGCCGCTTCCGTGAACGCATCCATGCCGAAGGTCAGAATCGGGCCGTCCAGCTCCGTCATATTGGCTTTGAGCTTGGCGTATTTCAAGACCGTGTTGCCCCAGTAAATGTAGGCCTGGCCATCCGTGTCGATAAAGACGGCCGGGTCGATATCGTCCCAGGGAATGGCCGTCTGCTTCGTCATGTCGTTCGTGACCAGGGCGCTGCCGCGCGCATCGACGAACGGCCCGGTCGGGCTGTCGGAGACGGCCACGCCGATGGCTTTGCCGGGAATGGTTTTATGGTCGACGGTCGAATAGAAATAGTATTTATTGCCGCGCTTGACGATGTCACCTGCCCACGCATCCTTGCCAGCCCAGGCGAAGGTGGAAAAGCGCACGGGCGAGCCGTGATCCGTCCAGTTCGCCATGTCGCACGAGGAATACACGCGCCACTCGTGCATGCGGTAATCCGTATCCGTGGCGCTCGCTTCATCATGGCCCACGTACAAATACACCCTGCCATTGTCGACCAGCACGGCCGGGTCGCCCGTGTAGATATCCTTGACGATGGGGTTGGCAGCCTGTGCGACGAATGGGGCGCAGGCGAGCGCCGCCGCCATGCCGATGGCTGCGGCAAGTTTATTCTTGTGAAACATGGTATTAACTCCGATTGGTATTTTTCTGGCCCATGGCCATCAGTCTTTGCACGACGCAAAAGACGAACAGCAAGCCGCCGATGACGATCTTGGTCCACCACGAGCTGAGCGTGCCGTCGAAGGCGATCAAGGTCTGGATGGTGCCGAGCACGAGCACGCCCGACAGCGCGCCCGCCACATAGCCGTAGCCGCCGCTGAGCAGGGTGCCGCCGATGACGACGGCGGCAATCGCGTCCAGTTCCGTGCCTTGCGCATGCAAGCCATAGCCGGACAGCATGTAGAACGAAAACAGCACGCCGCCGAGCGCGGCGCAAAAGCCGCTGAAGGCATAGATAAAGACCTTGGTGCGGCCCACAGGCAGCCCCATCATCAGGGCCGACTGTTCATTGCCGCCGATCGCATACACGGCGCGGCCGAACGGCGTGGCGTGCGCCAGCCAGATGGCCAAGAGCAACGTGATCACGGCGATCACGACGCCTGGCGAAACGAAACCGCCGAGAAACTGCAATTGCGTCTGCGACATGGCCACGAACAGCGGATCATCGATGGTGATCGAGTTGATGCTGATCAAATAGCACAGCCCGCGCGCCAGAAACATGCCGGCCAGGGTGACGATGAACGGCTGCAATTTGAAATAATGGATCAGCGCGCCCATGCTGGCGCCAAATACCGTGCCCAGTGCCAGCACCGTGACGATCACCAAGAGCGGCGGCCAGTGCGCCACGTTGAGCAGCCAGGCGGCGATCATGGTCGACAGGGCCAGCACGGAACCGACGGACAGATCGATGCCGCCGGAAACGATGACGAAGGTCATGCCGACGGCGATCACCAGCAAAAAGGCGTTATCAATCAACAGGTTAAAGATCACTTGCGTCGACAGCAGGCCCGGATAGGCGGCGCCGCCGAGGCCCAGCATCACCACCAGCAGCAAGACCGTGACGAGCGAGGTGAAATACGGGGTGTGCAGCAAACCCTTCATGCTTTTCTCCGATGCAGCAATTGCTTGAATTCCGACGATTGCGACAGGCAGACGAGGAAAACGACGACCGACTTGACGACCATGTTCACTTCCGGCGGCACGCCCAGCGAATAGATCGTGTAGGTCAGGGTCTGGATGATGAGGGCGCCGATCATGCTGCCCACGAGACTGAACTTGCCGCCAGCCAAGGACGTACCGCCCAGGGTCACGGCCAGGATGGCGTCGAGTTCCAGCATCAGGCCTGCATTGTTCGCGTCGGCGCTCTTGATGTTCGAGCTGATCATCAGCCCCGACAGGCCCGCGCAGGCGGCGCAAAACACGTAGACGAAAAAGATCAGCGTCGCCGTCTTGATGCCGGCCAGGCGCGCGGCGACGGGGTTGATGCCGACGGCCTGGATGAACAGGCCCAGGGCCGTCTTGCGCATCAGCACGGCCGTGATGATGAACACGGCAGCGACGAGGAACAGCGAGAACGGCAAGCCAAACAGGTAACCGCTGCCGATGAAAAAGAACGGTTGATAATAGACGGTGACGATCTGCCCATCCGTCAGCAATTGCGCCAGGCCACGCCCCGCCACCATCAGTATCAATGTCGCGACGATGGGTTGCAAGCCGAGTCCCGCCACCAACACGCCATTCCAGGCGCCGCACAACAAGGCGGCGCCCAGGGCGGCCGCCAGGGCCCAGCCCATCGGGATATTGCTCACGTAGGTCGGCACGCCGTTGTCCATCACCATGGTGCCGCCGATCAGCATGGCGGCCACGGTGCCGGACAGGGCCACGACGGCGCCCACGGAAATATCGATGCCGCGCGTGGCGATGACCAGGGTCATGCCCAGGGCCGCCAGCATCAGCGGGGCGGCACGGTTGACGATGTCAATCACGCTGCCGTACAGGTGGCCGTCGCGCACTTCCAGGTGGAAAAAGCCGGGGATGGCAAAGAAGGCCACCAGTAACAGCAGCAACAGCGCGGCCAGGGGCCGGCTCAAGGGGTGGTGCAGAACGGTATGCAAGGCGGACGTACCCGTAGTGGAAGCCGGACGCGCCAGGGGCGCGTTCGATGGCGTGGATAAACTCATGTGGCGTCTCCGGCGATCACTTGCAGCACGGAGCTGTCGTCGAGCTCGCCGCGCGCATAGTCGCCGCAAGCTTTGCGGTCGCGCATGACGAGAATACGGTCGCTGCAGCGCAGCACTTCCGGCAGCTCCGACGAGATGAACAGGATGGCCATGCCCTTGCGGCACAGCTTGCTCACATAGCTCATGATTTCCTGCTTGGCGCGCACGTCGATGCCGCGCGTCGGTTCATCGAGAATCAGCATGGCCGGCGACGTCACCAGCCAGCGCGCCAGCAAGGCTTTTTGCTGATTGCCGCCCGACAGGCTGCCGATCGGCGTTTCGATGCTGGCCGTCTTGATGCCGAGCGCCTTCACATACTCGTCGGCCAGCGCCTGCTGGCGTTTGAACGGGATGGCGCGCAGCAAGCCAGTGCGGGCCTGCAAGGCCAGGATGATGTTTTCACGCACGGACAGCGACAAAATCGCCCCCTCGTGCTTGCGGTCTTCCGAGCAAAAGCCGATGTCCTGGGCGATCGCGTCGCGCGGCACGTTGAACTGGCGTATCTTGCCCTGCATGACGATGCTGCCGGAATCGGCCTTGTCGGCGCCGAACAGCAAACGCGCCAGTTCCGTGCGGCCCGAACCGAGCAAGCCGGCCAGACCCAGCAATTCGCCCTGGCGGATGTGGAAATCCATGGGCAGCAGGGCGCCCTTGCGGCCCAGTCCCTGCGCTTCGAGCACAGTCGGACCGAAGCTGACGGCGCCCGCTGCCTGCGCCATATCCAGCGTTTGCTCCTGCGTGTCGGCCGCCACGCCGATCATTTTATTGACCAGCGCCAGGCGCGACAGTTCGCTGCATGCATATTCGCCCTCGCGCTCGCCATTGCGCATGACGGTGATGCGGTCGGAAATGGCGTAGGTCTGGTCGAGGAAGTGGGTCACAAACAGAATCGCCATGCCTTGCTCGCGCAGGCGGCGCAGCACGGAAAACAGCAGATTGACTTCCGCCTCGTCCAGGCTGGACGTGGGTTCATCGAGGATCAGCACGCGGGCCGAAATGTTCAGTGCGCGCGAAATGGCCACCATTTGCTGGATGGCCAGCGGAAAGCTGGACAATTGCGCCGTGACATCGATATCGATCTGTAATTGCTGCAGCAAGGCACGCGCCTGCTGCTGCATGGAACGCCAGTCGATGGCCCCGAAGCGGCGCGGGTAGCGGCCAATAAAGATGTTTTCCGCCACCGACAGGTTCGGGCACAGATTGACTTCCTGGTACACGGTGCTGATGCCGAGCAACTGCGCGTCCGACGTGGATGCGGGGGCGATGGGCTTGCCTTCAAACAGAATCTGGCCGCTGTCGGGCGTGTAGACGCCCGTCAGCACCTTGATCAGCGTCGATTTCCCGGCGCCGTTCTGCCCCATCAAGGTGTGCACTTCGCCCGGATACAGGCGCAGGGCAACGTCGCTGAGGGCTTTGACGCCAGGAAAGGACTTGCTGATGCCGCGCAACTCCAGCAAGGGAGCTGGCGCGGCGTTGTGTTGCGCTTGCGTATTCATCATGCGGCAAGCTTAGTACTTACGGTTCGGGAATTCCTTGGCGGCCACCTCGGCAGGGAACACGCCTTCCACCGTCGTGATGCGCGCTGGCACGGGCTTGCCGGCCACCACGTCGCGGGCGATCGACATCAATTGCGGGCCCAGCAGCGGGCTGCATTCGACGGTGACGTTCAGTTTGCCGGCGATCATGGCTTCGAACGCGCCTTTGACGCCATCGATCGAGATGATGATGATGTCCTTGCCCGGTTTCATGCCCGCTTCTTCGATGGCCTGGATGGCGCCGATGGCCATGTCGTCATTGTGCGCGTACAGCACGTTGATCTTCTTGCCTTCGGCCTTCAGGAACGCTTCCATCACTTCCTTGCCCTTGGCGCGCGTAAAGTCGCCCGTTTGCGAACGGATGATCTTCAGCTTGGGATTCTTGCCGATGACTTCCTGGAAGCCTTCCTTGCGGTCGATGGCCGGCGCGGAGCCGACCGTGCCTTGCAGCTCGACGATGTTCAGTTGCGCGTCCGGGGTTTTCTTGGCGTGCTCGAGCAGCCATTGGCCGGCGCGGCGGCCTTCTTCCACGAAATCGGAACCGATGAAGGTCACGTACAGCGATTTGTCGGTGACATTGACGGCGCGGTCCGTCAGGATGACGGGAATCTTGGCAGCCTTGGCTTCGCGCAGGACCGTATCCCAGCCGGACTCAACGACCGGCGAGAAGGCGATCACGTCGACCTTTTGCGCGATGAACGAGCGCAGGGCCTTGACCTGGTTTTCCTGTTTTTGCTGCGCATCGGCAAATTTCAGCGTGACGCCATCTTTCTTGGCCGCATCCTTGATGGAGACGGTATTGGCGGTGCGCCATTCGCTTTCGGCGCCCACCTGCGAAAAGCCCATGACGAGGGGCTTGGCGGCAAAGGCGGAAGAAGTAGCGGACAGTGCCAACAACATGGCGCTGGCGAGGAGTGTGCGGCGTGTCAATTTCATTCTTGTCTCCAGTTTTTTTTGGAATACCATCACAGCCGGATGCCGGATGGGCGGTTTTTTATGAACCCATGGTAGGAGAAAGCAACATAGCCATCCAATCAATTCTTTTTCGCTTGTGATATCGATTTGCGTATCACCTGCCGCCCATCCCCTGGCCTGCTTACCGTTTGGCGGCCGGCAATTGCCGGCTTTGATAGCGGTTCAAGTCGCGCGCGTCGACTTGCGGCCAGCCATCCTTGTCCCATGTCATGGGCAGGATCTTGAGCTTCTGCAAATAATTGTCCGCCGTTTCATAGGCGTGCAGCACCAGATAATCCTTGCCGTCAAACGTATAGGCGCTGTTGTGGCCGAGGCCTTGCCAGTCCTTGTCGCCTTTCAGCAGCACCGTGCCGCCGCCCTGCGCCATGTCGCGGCCATCCTTGTCCAGATACGGACCCGTCACGCTTTTTGAGCGTCCCACGGCCAGGTGATACGTGCTTTTTTCTTTCTGGCAGCACAAGCCCCAGGAAACGAAGAGGAAGTAATCGTTGCCGTGTTGGAAGATGAACGGTGCCTCGATTTCCTCGGGCGCAGGCTTGAATTCGCCTGCGCGTGGCGGCAGGGGTACGCGGCGCGCCAGCGAGTGCCACTCTTGCGGTTCCGCAATGTGGGTCCAGTCCGGCGTCAGTTTCACCAGCTTGATGCCATTCCAGAAGGAGCCGAACGACATCCACAGCGTGCCCTTGGCATCGGTAATGATGTTCGAATCGATGGCATTCCACTCGTCGCGCTCGGGCACCGATTGCAGCAGCATGCCCTGGTCGACCCAGCGGTAGTCGGGCGAGCGGGGATTCAAGGTGGTGTTGACGGTCACGCCGATGCCGGACGTGTTCTTGCCGAAGCCGGACACCGAGTAGTACAGGTAATATTTTCCGTCGTGAAATTGCACGTCGGGCGCCCAGATATGGTCGTCAAAGCTGGGAGCAGCTGTTTTTGCCCAGGTAGGCTGGCCGGCGAAGACACGCCCTTCCGGTTGCCAGTCAACCATGTTTTTCGAACTGTAGAAGGTGATGCCGGGGCCCGTGCTGTACAAATAATACGTGTCGCCTTCCTTGGCCATCACGGGGTCGTGCACGCTGACCTGGGCCGCGTGCGCGGCAGCCATGATCGCCAGGGTGCTCAGGATGGCGGCCATGCCGCGTGTCAATGTGTGCATCGTCTTCTCCAAAATGGTCAGCCGGCCCGTCATGCGGGCCGGCCTGATGAGTGACAGGTGAGCGACAGCTTAGTCGACGGCCACCACCACCACGGCCTTGGCAGGCACCGACACGGTCAGCTTGCCGCCTTGCGCCTGGGCATTAAACGCCACCGGCTGCACGGCTTGCGGTTGCGCAAAGCTGTTGACGGCATCCATCTTGCCCGCGGTCAGCATGCGGCCCGTCACGCTGGCCACTTGCTTGCCGGCCAATGCCACGCTCACGTCGACCGCCTTGTGCGGGTTCGTGTTGACCAGCGACAGATACACCTTGCCATCCTTGCCGCGCGCGGCCGAGGCGCTCACTTCCGGAATACTGACCTTGCCCAGGCTGTACTTGCCATTGCCCTGGATGGCGACCGGCAGGGACGTGGCATCCTGGAACGGCACGTACATTTCAAATGCGTGATACGTAGGCGTGAGGAAATATTTGTCCTTGTCGGTGATGATCATCGCCTGCAGCACATTGACCATTTGCGCGATATTCGTCATGCGCACGCGGTCCGCGTGGGCGTGGAAAATATTGAAGTTCAGGGCGGCGACCAAGGCGTCGCGCAAGCTGTTTTGCTGGAACAGGAAACCGGTGTTGGTGCCCGGCTCCACGTCGTACCAGGTGCCCCATTCATCGACGTACAAGCCCGTCTTTTTCGAGGGATCGTTCTTGTCGATGGCGGCGATATTGTTCTTGATCAAGCTATCGATGCGCAGGGTGCGGCTCAGGGTGGAAATCCACTCATTTTCGCCAAAGCCCGTGGCGGCGCCCTTCTTTTCCCAGACGCCCGTCGGCACCGTGTAGTAGTGGAAACTGATGGCGTCCATCATGTTCGGCTTGATTTCGCGGCTCAGGGTGCTGGACCAGCTGATGTCGTCGTCATTGCCGCCGCTGGCGATGAATTTCGGGCGTGCGCTTTCCGGCGTCTTCATGAAGGTGTGATAGTGCTTGTACAGGTCGGCATAGTACTGCGGGCGCATATTGCCGCCGCAACCCCAGGCTTCATTGCCGATGCCAAAGTAATCGACTTTATACGGCTGGGCGCGGCCATTCTTGCGGCGCAGCTCGGCCAGGGTCGATTTGCTGTCCGACGTCATGTATTCGAGCCATTCGGACATTTCCTGCGGCGTGCCGGAACCGAGGTTGCCGTTGATGTAGGTCTGCGCGCCCAAAAGCTCGGCCAGGTCGAAGAATTCGTGCGTGCCGACGGCGTTCGATTCTTCCACGCCGCCCCAGTTGGTGTTGACCTTGGTCGGGCGCTTGTCACGCGCGCCGATGCCGTCCTTCCAGTGGTATTCATCGGCAAAACAGCCGCCCGGCCAGCGGACCAGGGGCACGTGCAACTGTTTCAGCGCGCCCAGCACGTCGTTGCGCCAGCCCTTGGTATTCGGAATGGAAGACTCCGGCCCCACCCACATGCCTTCATAGATACCGGTACCCAGATGCTCGGCGAACTGGCCGTACACGTTCTTGTTGATCACGGAACCGGGCTTGGCCACGTCGATGGTGACCTTGACGGGCGCGGCAAAGGCGCTGCCGACGGCCATGGCCAGGCTGAGGGCCACGATGCTGGTATGGATGAGTTTCATGCTGTCTCCTGTTTTTTAGTGAAAAGCAAGGGCCGGGATCAACCCGGCAATATGGAATGGCGATGCCTCTCCTGCCGCGGGGTTGGGGCGGCAAGAGCGGTGTTTCAAGATTGGAGGGCCGGTCAGTACCGGCGCGGATTAAGCGATGCGCTAAGGCTTAGATCCAGCCAGCATCCACAATGAATTCCTGACTGGAGCACATCGCGCCGTCATCGGAGGCAAGGAACAGCACCATGGCGGCGATGTCCTGTGGCATCAACTTGCTTGGCAAGCATTGGCTTTTCTTGATTTCCACTTCAGCCGCGTCGTCGACCCACAGGTCGATCTGGCGCTGCGTCATGACCCAGCCCGGTGTGACGGTGTTGACGCGGATATTGTGGGCGCCAAAGTCGCGCGCCAGGCCCCGCGTGAGGCCCACGACGGCGGCCTTGGTGGTGGCATACACAGGGTAGCCGCCCGACTTCATGTGCCAGGAAATCGAGCTGACGTTGATGATGGAACCGCCGCCCTTGCGCTTCATGCCCTCGAAGACGGCCTGGCACGTGAAGAACATGGGACGCTGATTGATCGCAATGCGCTCGTTCCAGTATTCCAGGGTGACGTCCTGCGCCTGGTGGCGCTGGTCGTTGGCGGCATTGTTGACGAGGATATCGAAGTCGCCCAGCTTGTCGGCCAGTTCGGCCATGACGACTTGCAATGATGGGATATCCGTGATGTCGCAATGGCGGAAAATGGGCGCCGTCAGGCCAGCTTCGGCCAGGCGGCGGCACAGGGCCTCGCTCGCTTCCACGGCGATATCGACAAACGCCACCAGTGCGCCCTGAGCGGCAAATTCCGCCACCAAAGATTCGCCGATGCCGCTGCCGCCACCCGTGATGAACACGCGCTTGCCCTGCAAGCTGCCATATTTCGCCAATTGCTTCATCTTGTCTCCGCCTGTGTATTTTTATTTTTTGTGATTAAAGTTTGCCCAGCACGCCATCGTGACGACGCCAGATCCCCAGCGGATTATCGTCGCGCAGCGACTCCGGCAGCAAGTCTTGCGGCAGGTTCTGGTAGGACACGGGACGCAGGAAGCGGTTGATGGCCGCCGTGCCGACCGAGGTGCTGCGGCCATCCGACGTGGCCGGGAACGGGCCGCCGTGCACCATGGCCGTCGACACTTCCACGCCCGTCGGGAAACCGTTGGCCAGGATGCGGCCCACGCGGCGTTCCAGCACGGGCAGCAGGCGGCGCGCATCGTCCACGTCGCCGGCATCGATTTGCAGGGTGGCCGTCAGCTGGCCTTCCAGGCTTTCCGTGATCGCCAGCAATTGCTCGATGTCGCGGCAGGCGACCAGCAGGGAAGCGGGACCGAAGACTTCGTCGCGCAGATCGTGCTTGGCCAAAAACGCTTCGCCCGAAGTCACGAACAGGGCGGCGGCACCCTTGCCTTCGTCGCCCGTGTTTTGCACCAGCGGCGTCACGTCGGCATGCTGCGCCAGTGCGGCGACGCCCTTGGCATAGCTGCTGGCTATGCCAGCCGTCAACATGGTGGCGGCAGGCGCCGGCGCCAGCGCTTCGGCGGCAGCGGCGGCAAACGCCGTAAAGTCAGGGCCTTCCAGGCCCAGCACGAGGCCGGGATTGGTGCAGAACTGGCCCACGCCCATCGTCAGCGAGGCCGCAAAACCGCTTGCAATCGCCGCGCCACGGGCAGCCAGCGCTTGCGGCAACACGAAGACGGGATTGATGCTGCTCATTTCCGCATACACGGGTATCGGTTGCGCACGTTCCGCCGCCACCTTCATCAAGGCGATGCCGCCCGAACGCGAACCCGTAAAGCCGACGGCCTGGATGGCGGGATGCGCCACCAGGGTCTGGCCGATGCCATTGCCCGTGCCTGTCAGCAAGGCGAACACGCCGGCCGGCAGCTTGCAGATGGCAATCGCTTTCACGATCGCGCGCGCCACCAGCTCCGACGTGCCCGGATGGGCCGAATGGGCTTTCAGGACGACGGGACAGCCTGCAGCCAGGGCCGAGGCCGTATCGCCGCCGGCCACCGAGAAGGCCAGCGGGAAATTACTGGCCGCAAACACGGCAACAGGGCCCAGGCCGATCATGCGCAAACGCAAATCGGGACGCGGCGGCGTGCGTTCCGGCAAAGCCGAATCGATGCGCGCATCCGTCCACGATCCTTCGCGCAGCAAGCCGGCGAACAATTTCAATTGACCCACCGTGCGACCACGTTCGCCTTCCAGGCGCGCGCGCGGCAAGCCGCTTTCCGTCATGGCGCGCACGATCAGGTCGTCGCCCAGCTCGAGGATTTGCGCGGCGATGGTGTCGAGAAAATCGGCGCGTTCCGCGTCGCTGGTGGCGCGGAAAGGGTCGAATGCGGCTTGGGCCAGGCGGCACGCCGCGTCGATTTGCGCGGCATCGACCATGTGGAAAGCGGGCGCGATGTGGGCGCGCGCGGCCGGGTCCCACGCTTCGAAAGAGCCGCCATTGCCCTTGACGGCGACGCCGCCGATCAATGCATCACCGGTGATATTGAAACTCATAATGTGCTCACTTTCGCAAATTCGGTTGGGAAGACATCGAGGCGGTTGCGCAAGGCAGGGCCAAAGGCCGGCGCTTCGATTTCAAAGGTTTCGCCAGGCGCCACGCTCACGCCATCGGCAAAGCTTAACGTTGCCGTGCCAAAGAAGTGTACGTGCACGTCGCCAGGGCGCTTGAACAGCGGATATTTGAAGTGATGATGTTCCAGGTTGGCGATCGTGTGCGACATATTCTCTTCGCCGCTGACGAACGCTTTTTCCCAGCGTACATTGCCAGCCGCGTCCAGCACACGCGAAGTACCGGCGATATGCGCGGGCAATTCGCCCACCAGCAGGGCCGGGCCCACGCTGCAGGCGCGCAGTTTCGAGTGGGCCAGGTACAGATAGTTCTGGCGCTCCGTGATGTGGTCCGAGAATTCATTGCCGATGGCGTAGCCGACGCGGTAGGGCTGGCCATCGTCGCCGATCACATACAGGCCGGCGATTTCCGGCTCTTCGCCGCCATCGAGGGCAAAGTCCGGCATGCGCAGCGGCTGGCCGCCGGCGCGCACAATGGAGCCGTCGCCTTTATAGAACCATTCGGGCTGGGCGCCGGCCGTACCGTCAGCCGGCTTGCCGCCTTCCACGCCCAGGCGGAACATTTTCATCGAATCGCTCAAGGATTCCGCGTCGCCGCCGATCTTCTTGTGCATGGCGTCGCGCGCGCCGGCGCTGCCCAAATGGGTCAGGCCCGTGCCCGTCACGTAGCAGTGCGCTTCATCGGCGTGGTCGAGCGGCGGCAGCACACGTCCGGCAGCGGCCACGTCCGCATAGGAATGCGTGGTGTTGCCGACAGTGGCGTTGACCAGGTCCGCCAGGCTGACTTTCTTTCGGATGGCGTCTTGCGCCAGCGCATACGTCGTGTTGTAGCCTTCGATGACGCGGATGACGTCGTCTTGCAGCAGGCCGACGAGGCGGCCGCCGTGTTCATTCGTAAATTGCAGCAACAGCATGGGATTCTCCGCTTAGTGTGAGTGGCGCGGCACGGCGGAACCGCGATTGCCGACCAGGAAGTCGAAATCGCAGCCTTCATCGGCCTGCAACACGTGTTCGATGTACAGCTGCTGGTAGCCGCTCTTCGGCCCGGGCGCGCTGCCCAGTTCGCGGGCCGCCAGGCGCTCGGCGATTTCCGCGTCGCTGATGTCGATGTTCAAGCTGCCGTTGTGGCAGTCGAGGGCGATCATGTCGCCGTCGCGCACGATGCCCAGCGGGCCGCCGGCCATCGCTTCCGGCGCCACGTGCAGGACGACGGTACCGTAGGCTGTGCCGCTCATGCGCGCATCCGAGATACGCACCATGTCGGTGATGCCTTGCGCCAGCAGTTTCGGCGGCAAGCCCATGTTGCCCACTTCCGCCATGCCAGGATAGCCTTTCGGGCCGCAGTTCTTCATGACCAGCACGGAGTTCGCGTCGACATCGAGATCCGGATCAACGATGCGCGCCTTGTAATGTTCAAAATCCTCAAACACGACGGCCTTGCCGCGGTGCTGCATCAGGTGTGGCGAGGCGGCCGACGGTTTCAACACGGCGCCGCGTGGCGCCAGATTGCCGCGCAACACGCAAATGCCGCCATCGGCCAGCAAGGGGTTATCCAAGGTGCGCACCACCTCGTCGTTGTAGATCGGCGCTTCGACGCAGTTGTCCCACAGCGACTTGCCGTTGACGGTCAGCGCATTCTTGTGCGGCAGCAGATCGCCCTCGCCCAGGCGGCGGATGACGGCCGGCAAGCCGCCCGCATAATAAAACTCTTCCATCAGGAAACGGCCCGACGGCAGCAAGTCGACGATGGTCGGCGTGCCGCGGCCTACCTTGGTCCAGTCTTCCAGCTCCAAAGGCACGCCGATGCGGCCGGCAATCGCTTTCAGGTGGATCACGGCATTGGTCGAGCCACCGATGGCGGCGTTGACCTTGATGGCGTTTTCAAACGCTTCGCGCGTCAGCACTTTCGACAGGCGCAGGTCTTCGTGCACCATTTCGACGATGCGGATGCCCGACATGTGGGCCAGCACGTAGCGGCGCGAATCGACGGCGGGGATGGCCGCGTTGTGCGGCAGGGACGTGCCCAGCGCTTCAGCCATGCTGGCCATCGTCGAAGCCGTGCCCATGGTGTTACAGGTACCGGCCGAGCGCGACATGCCCGATTCGGCCGACATGAACTGGTGCAAGGTGATCGATCCCGCCTTCATCTGCTCGTGCAACTGCCATACGGCCGTGCCGGAACCGATGTCCTTGCCATTGAGCTTGCCGTTCAGCATGGGGCCGCCGCTGACGACGATGGTCGGGATGTCGACGCTGGCAGCGCCCATCAGCAGCGCCGGCGTCGTCTTGTCGCAGCCGACCAGCAGCACGACGGCGTCCATCGGATTGCCGCGGATCGATTCTTCCACGTCCATCGACGCCAGGTTGCGCGTCAGCATGGCCGTCGGGCGCAAATTCGATTCGCCATTCGAGAAGACAGGGAATTCCACTGGGAAACCGCCCGCTTCCAGGATGCCGCGCTTGACGTGCTCGGCCAATTGGCGGAAATGCGCGTTGCAAGGGGTCAGTTCGGACCAGGTATTGCAGATGCCGATGATGGGCTTGCCGTGAAACTCGTGGTCAGGTATGCCCTGGTTTTTCATCCAGCTGCGGTACATGAAGCCGTTCTTGTCCTGCGAGCCGAACCACTCGGCAGAGCGCAGGGCAACCTTCTTTTTTGTCTCAGACATGCCATTCTCCTGGTTGTGCCATGCCGGATCTAATGTCGTCGGCCCGGGCAGCGATGTTGGAATACTAAAGAATCCTGCCATGCCTTTCCAATCAATTTTTAATGCGTTCCGATATCGAAAACGATATCCATCAGCACTAATGAAAACGCCCTGCGCGCGCGTGGCGGCAGGGCGTGAAAGGTTTTTGGGGTCTGCAACGATTATTCTGCGGAAAACCGATAGACCGTTTCCGTCTGATACACCTCGCCCGGGCGCAAAATGGTATTCGGGAAGTGCGGCTGGTTCGGCGAATCCGGGAAATGCTGGGTTTCCAGGCATAGCGCGCCGCGGTAGCGGATGGCGCCCTGCTTGCCCTGCTGGCTGCCGTCGAGGAAATTGCCCGAATAAAACTGGATGCCCGGCTCCTGCGTGTATACCTGCATCGCCCTGCCCGATTGCGGCTCGCGCACGGTGGCGGCCAGGTTCAGTCTGTCCCCCGGCTTTTGATTCAGCACAAAGTTATGGTCGTAGCCGCGGCCGATGCGCAGCTGCTCATGCGGCAGAGCTATGCTGCTGCCGATGACGGTGCTCTGGCGCAAGTCGAACGGCGTGCCGGACACATCTGCCAATTCGCCCGAGGGGATCGACCCCGCGTCCACGGGCAGGTAGCGGTCCGCGTTGATGGACAACTCGTGGCCGAGGATATCGCCGTGCCCCGCCAAATTGAAATAGCTGTGGTTGGTCAAGTTGACCGGCGTGGCTTGGTCCGTCACGGCGTGATAGCGCAGGCTCAGCGCGTTATCGTTGTCCAGTTCGTACACGACGGTGACATCCAGCTTGCCCGGGTAGCCGTCTTCGCCGTGCGGGCTGCTGCGCGTGAACGTGATACCGGCGGCGTCATCCCTGGTGAACGGCGCGGCTTGCCACATGACCTGGTGAAAACCCTGGTTTCCGCCATGCAAGTGATTGGGCGGGTTGTTGACGGCCAACTGGTAATCCTTGCCGTCCAGACTGAACCGTCCCTCGGCGATGCGGTTGCCGAAGCGGCCGATGACAGCGCCCAGGAAAGCGCTGTTGTGCAGATACGGCTCGATGCGGTCGAAACCGAGTACCACGTCGGCAAAGCTGCCGTCGCGGTCCGGCACGTGGAGTTCGCTGATGATGGCGCCAAAGTCGAGCACCTTGACTTGCATGCCCTGGCGGTTCGTCAGGGTAAATACGCTGACGTGCTGGCCATCGGGCAGGATGCCGAACGGCAACTGCGTCACTGAAACAGAATCAACTGGGGTCATGGCGTCGGGTCCAGGTTTTACAGGGTCGATGAGCGGCCAAACACGGGCATGCCTTGCGCATCCCAGCGCAACGGTTTGACAAACGTGTGGCGGTCCGGGTTCCACAAAGGGTCGCCAACGATTTCCGTGTAGGTGCGGGCATGGTACACCAGCAATACGCCGTCGCCATCGCCGGCCGTCGTGAAGCTGTTGTGGCCGGGACCGTAAATGCCGTGCTCGTAGCAGGTGGCAAACACGGGCTCGGGCGACTTGGTCCACGAGAACGGATCGAGCAGGTCGGCGGAGTCGTCGGCCCACAGCAAGCCCATCGCATAGTTTTCATCGGTGGCGCTGGCCGAATAGCTGATGAAGATCTTGCCGTTACGCTTCAGCACGGACGGCCCCTCATTGACCCAGAAGCCGCGGATTTCCCAGTCGAATTCCGGTTTGCTCAGCATCACGGGCGGACCGGCCAGCTGCCACGGCGTGGCCATCGGCGCGATGTACAGGTTCGAATTGCCCTCGATGGCGACATCTTTCTGCGCCCACAGGTAGTACAGCACACCGTCGTGCTCGAACGTGGTGGCGTCCAGGCAGAAGGTGTCGATGCCCGTGTCGATCTGGCCCATGAATTCCCATTCGCCAATCAAAGGATTGGCGTTCGTATTGCGGATCGCATACATGCGGTGCTGGAACAACTTATGTTTGATCTCGCGGCTTGGCGCGGCGGCGAAGTACACATACCATGCGCCCTGGTTGAAGTGCAATTCCGGCGCCCACACCAGTTCGCTGTACGGGCCCGTTTCCGGCTTGTGCCACACGTCGACCGTTTGCGCGTCGGCCAGGCCGGCGATGCTGTCGGCGCGGCGCAGTTCAATGCGGTCGTACTGGGGCACGGACGCCGTAAAGTAATAATAGCCGTCGCTGTGACGGTAGATATGCGGGTCGGCGCGCTGTTCGATCAGCGGTTTCAAGACGTCTGCCATGTTGCTTGCTCCATTCAATTATTCTTACGCAGCCACGTAGCCGCGCTTGTGCATTTCCGACTTCACGCCGCTGTAGTACGTATCGCTGATGCGGTACTTGAACATCAGCAAGCCCATCAGCAAGTGGAAAAAGCCGGGGATGATCGACAGCATCAGGGCGATACCGTTCAGGGCGAATTGCGTTTGCTCATGGTTGGGCTGGTAGTCGAAATACGCGAGCAACACGCCCACCAGACCGCCCGCCACCGCCATGCCCGCCTTCTGGCAGACGGAGATGCCGCCAAAGGCGAAGCCCGAGACGCGCTTGCCCGTTTTCACTTGACCGTAATCGATGGTTTCCGCGATGGCCGACCAGAACACGGGCGCGTGCAAGTCCACGACAAAGGACAGCAGGAAATACAGGGCAAAGGCCAGCACGGTGTCGCTCGGCTTCACAAAGAAATAGATGGCCAGGCTGATCAGGGCGACCCCGATCTGCGTGTAGCGGAACAGTTTTACCTTGCAATAAAATTTGGTGATCCAGGTCGAGGCGATCATGGCCAGGATGGCGGCCACCACGCCCGTCGTGAGGAAGGCGGCCACGGTTTCCGTGCTGCCGCCCAGATAGTATTTCGCGTAATAAATGGCGACGGAACCGCGCACCACGTAGCCGATGGTGCCCGTGACGCACACGCCGCACAGCACCAGCCACTGGTCGTTCTGCAGCAGCACTTTCAACTGCGCAATCAGCGATTGCTTTTCCACCACGTGCACGACGCGCTCGGTGGTGGAGAAATAGCAGAACAGGAAAAGGGCCACGCCCATGACGGCCATCACGGCCATGGCCGCCTGGTAGCCGACGGCCGGGTTGCCGCCGCCCCAGCGCTGCGACAGGATTGGCACGACGATGGTCACCATGAAGGCGCCGATCTTGGCGAAGAACAGGCGGTAGCCGTTGGCCGACAGGCGGTCCTGCGGGTCGCTGGTCAGTCCGCTGATCAGGGAGATATACGGAATGCCCACGCCGGCCGTCATGATGGTCATCAGGATATACGTCGAGTATGCCCAGATCAGCTTGGCGTCATAGTGCCACTCGGGCGTGCTGAAGACAAAGAAGACGCTGACGCCATACGGCACGGCCAGCCACAGCAGATATGGACGGTAGCGGCCCGAGGCAAAGCTGTAGCGGTCGGTGATCTGGCCCATGACCAGGTCGGCAATGGCGCCGATGACTTTCACGGCCACGAACAGCAGGGCCAGGTCGGTGGTTTTCAAGCCATAGATATCGGTATAGAAAAAGGTGATGATCAACATCATCGACGAAATGACGACATTGAGCGCCATGTCGCCGGCGCCGAAGCCGACCTTTTCAACGGTAGATAATTTTTGCGTCTCCATGCTTTCCGTCCATTCTTTTTATGATGAATCGTGCGTGACTGCCCAACTGACAGGGGCGTTGCCGGCCGAAACCATGGCAACGCCCTTGATTTTTTACTGTGCGACCAAGTTACATTTTCCAGCGTAAAGAAAGACCCACTGTGCGGTCATAGCGGCGCGTGTCGCGCGGATACACGCCCGCAGTGTTCCAGTAATCCTTGAACTTGGTGTCGAGCAAGTTATTCCCATCGAGGGTCACGGTGAACTGGTCGTTGATCTTGTACGACAGCGAACCGTCAAGCTGGGCCGTCGGCGCCACTTTCAAGTCCAGGCCGGGGCCACCCTGGTTGTAGCTGTCGATGAATTTCGAGCGCCAGTTGTAGGCCAGGCGGCCCGACCACGCGTCTTTTTCGTACAGCACGACTAGGTTGTAGGCATAGCGCGACACGCCCGTGATGGCATGGCTGCCCGTCTCGTCATCGGTAGTGCCGCTCATGTAGGTGCCGTTCGCTTGCAAGCCCAGGCCGCTCAACAGGCCTGGCAAGCCGTCATAAAACTGCTGGTAGCCAATTTCCAGGCCTTGCAGCTTGCCGGCGGCCGTGTTGTAAGGACGATCCACGTCATAGGTCTTGCCGGCGATGGTTTCGCTGGAAATGCGTTGCTGGATATAACCGTCGAACTTGTGGTGGAACACGGTAGCCGTGACGGAACCGGCGGGCGCGAAATACCATTCCAGTGCCGCGTCAACATTGTCGCCCGTGACTGGTTTCAGATTCGGATTGCCGCCCGCGCCCGTCGCCTTCACCGTTTCCGTCGAGTTGACCAGGGCCACGCCCGGGTTCAACTGGGAAAAGCCGGGGCGGCTGATGGTGCGGCCCGCAGCGAAACGGCCGACCAGGTCCGAGCGCAGCTTGATTTTCAGGGCCACGCTCGGCAGCACATCGGTACTGGCCGTGTCGCTGATGACAGGCGTGTAGACGCCATCTTGCGAACTGTTGCCTTGCAAGCTTTGTTCGGTGCGCACGACGCGCACGCCCAGGGTGCCATCGACGGGGTAGGCGCCCAGCTTGAAGGCAACCTTGGCCTTGGTATAGATCGAGTACGTCTTTTCCGTATCCTTGAAGAACGAGCCCGGGTCCATTGCCCGCGCCGCGCTGCTGCCCGTGACGGCTTCGCGGATGGTGCCCGTGTTATTGAGCAGGAAGCTGGCGCACGGCGTGTACCACTGCTTCAAGCCATAGTCGGGGCCGCCGCTGGACATCGGTTCCGACAGACAATTGAGGCCCGGAATCGACGTCACACTCTGGCGGCCGAACGGAAACGCGGCGCCGGACACGTCCGGTGCTTCCGCATTGCCCTCGAAACTCTTGATCGATTCGGCTTCGCGCTTCACGCCGCGCAGGCCGACGCTGATTTCCTTGAAGATGCCCCCCGCGCTCGGCGTGTACGCCAGGTCGGCGCGCACGTCGTTCGAGCTGCCCTGGTCACGGCCGTAGCGGTCGAAGAAACCCTTCAGATAGTAGTTCGACGGGTCTTGCAAATCGCTGCCCGTGTAGTCCACGTGCAAGGTGCCGTTCTGGTTGGTATTGATGCGGGCATTCGGCACGACAGTGATGGCGTCGAGAATCGGGTTGCGCCAGGCATACGTGCTTTTGGTGCTGGCCACTTCCGATGTGAAACGCCATTCCGGATTGATATCCCACAAGCCGCCCACGGCAAATTGATGCGTCTTCGTCTCGTTCTTGTTCGCCTGCGTCGACATGATGGTGTTGACGTTGGTGGACGTGAGCGTTTGCAGCTGGTTGGTGCCGGGAATTTTTGTAGCCGACACGGGCGTGCCCCACCACGGCAAGCCGACAAAGTAATCGGACTCGGCATCGAGCAGGAAGCGCGTGGCCATGCCTTCCGCGTACAGCTCGACGTCGGCGTTCGGGCGCCATTGCAGCACGGCATTGGCGGTGGTGCGGCGGCGGTCGCCCTTGATCGGCAGCAAGCCCACCTGGTCCGGCCCCGTCAAACCGGGCGACAGGAAACTTTTATCCACGGGCGCCGTATTGAACGCGCGCTCCTCATGGTAACGATGCTGCTGCTGCGACAAGCCCAGCAGCGCGCCCACTTCGCCGATGCCCGTCTTCCAGCGGTTCGACAGCATGCCGCTGATGTTCGGGTCGGTGGCCTTGGATTTGTCGCTGTAGACGGCGCGCGTATTCACGCTGGCCGTGAAATCCTTGAAATCGAACGGACGATTGGTGCGCACGTCGATGATGCCGGCCACGCCGCCTTCGACCTGGTCCGCACCCTGCGATTTATAGACGTCGACGCGCTGCAGCATGGTGGCGGGAATGTCGGCCAGGTTGACGTAGCGGCCCGTGGTGGTAAACAGCTCGCGGCCGTTGAGCAGGGTCGTGACATCGCGCAAGCCGCGGATCATGACGGCGCTCGCCTCGCCCGAATCACGGCGGATCTGGATGCCGGAAATGCGCGCCAGGGTTTCGGCCACGTTGTTATCGGGGAATTTACCGATATCGTCGGCCACGATGGAATCGATGACCTGGTCCGAGCGCATCTTGATCTGCTGGGAATTCTGGGCCGAACGGCGCACGCCGCTGACGGTCACGACCGACACTTCCGCCGCCGGCTCGGCACCGGCATCGGCCGCCACCGCATCCTGCGTCCACACCGAAGCCGTGCTCAGCAAGCCAATACCGGCCAGTGCCGCAACGGCTGCCTTCAAGGTGAATGGACGAGGGGAAGTGGCCGCGAGCGGACCGGTGGCGTTGCGCATCATGAATCTCCAGATATTGTATTGATATTTTTTGTATCGCTTGCATGTCGTTCGCATGCTCGGCGTTTATCTTAGGGGCTGGGCGATAATCTCTCCAATCAATTTTTCCACTGTTTCGATATCAATATTGATATCAGCGGCTGAGGGACTTTGGAGGTTGTAAACAGACAACGGCAGGGGCGTCAGGGACGTTTCAGGCAGGGCGGTGCCTGAAAAAAGCAGTTCAAGCCTCAGGAAAACGCAGGCAGGTATTTCAAGGGTGGCGGAGCGGTGGAGCGGAGGCTAGAGCAAGGCAATCGCGGAACGCAGCAACTTGCCCAGTTGCGGCAAGCCTTGCGCTTCGTAGGTGGCAATCAGTTCGGCGGCGGATCTGGGCGGTTTTCGCAAGCGTGCCCGGTTTTCCTTGACGACACTGAGCATGCGTATCGGCGCCAGTTCATACTGCGCTACCAAAAAATCATCGGGGTGCAAGACTTCAATATTGTGCCCTCGCATGATCGCGTCCGGGAAGTCTTTGAGATTGAATGTGACGACGGCGTCCGCATGTCCCACGATGGCTGCCGCCAGCACGTGCCGGTCGTCGGCATCGGGCAAGACCAAGGCATCAATCAGGTATTCGTACGACTCGATCAGGCCGTCCTCCACTGCCTCGGCCATCAGTACGCTGGTGCGTGCCAACGCCGAAGGGTCGAGATCAGGCCGCTTAAGCAGCAAGTTGCGTTGCCACTCCTCCTGTATCTGCGCTGTCCAGCGTGCGCTGAAGATACCGTCCGCCGCCAAACTCAGCAATAGATCACGCAAGGGTGCCGGATACAGCACACAGGCATCGAGGACGGCGGTGTAACGGTAGTATCCGGCCATCAGTACCCCAGTTCAAGCTCCTGGGCCTGATCTGCCAAGGCCTGCAAAGCCTGTTGCGAACGCCGTTTGCGCTCATCCTTGTACTGCACCACATCCTCAAAGCGCAGCCGGCGGTGCGTACCCACCTTATGATGGGGAATCTTCCCAGCCTCGAGCAGGCGCACCAGATAGGGCCGCGACATATTCAAATACATCGCCGCTTCCTGCGTCGTCACATCATGTTCCTTCGGCATGACCGTCACGGCCTTACCTTGCGCCAGGGTGCCCAGGACATCGGCAAACAGACGCAATACATTCGGCGGCAAGCGCAGCAAGGGGGCGTCGCCCAAGTCTTGCGCGCCCTCTTCCAGAACGGCAATCTGCACGGCACGCGAATGATCCAGCGCACTGACCAGGCAGCGCTGCGCCGCTTTCGCCAGTTCCAGGTCTTCTTTATTTTCCAGACGATCGATTACATTCGACATGGCATTCCTCCCTGCTTTCCATTCAAGCTTACGAACCAAACGCAATAAACGCAACCAAAATAGTATAACAATTTGTGCAGAGACAAGCACAGGGCTACCCATCAACTGCGAACAGAGGGGGAATAATTGAGGGAAACGACGGGGGGACATCTTGGTGCGGCTGGCGGGGATCGAACCCACGACCCTTGGCTTCGGAGGCCAATACTCTATCCACTGAGCTACAGCCGCGTAGGGGGAATTTCTGAAGTGATGCGAAGGATACCGTTTTTCTTTACCTACGTCTACGGAAACTGTCGTATCGCTGGCAATTGCATGTCACTGCTCAATTTTTGTGCCTATAATTGTGGGTTTCATAAAGGTTTACATCCAAGCATGTAAAAATGCTACCTTACACGGCCATCAGTTTCAAATCTGGACTAAGGACATCATGAGCGACGCACATAACGAACAACAATCAGCGATCAAAACGCCTAAACAATTGCTTGCCGCCGTAGCTGGCTTCTTCCTCGTCACCGTCATCGGCATCATCCTGCTGGTACAGTTCGTCACGGCGCAAAAACTGACGGGCGCCGGTACGGACAGCCAGTCGCCGGAAGCCATTGCCGAGCGCTTGAGTCCGGTTGCCAATGCTGGCTTTACCTTCAAGGATGCCAGCGGTCCGAAAGTGCTGCAAAGCGGCGAAGCCGTCTACACGGCGACCTGCGTGGCTTGCCATGGCGCCGGCGTGGCCGGTGCACCGAAATTTGGCGACGTGGGCGGCTGGTCTGCCCGCCTGGCCCAGGGCTACGATACGGTCCTGAAACACGCCATCGAAGGCTTGCGCGCGATGCCGGCCAAGGGCGGCAATCCGGACCTCGACGATGTGGAAGTGGCGCGCGCCGTTGTCTACATCGCCAACGCGTCGGGCGGCAAGTTCAAGGAACCGGAAGTGCCGGCACCGGCCGCGGCCGCTGATGGCGCTGCTCCTGCAGCCGAGCCTGCCAAATAATTCAGCCAGCGCGCTGAACCAGGAACCGCCCGGATGGGCGGTTTTTTTTCGCCTGCGCATAAGCAGGCGATTTGTCGGATTACGCGTTTCGCTAATCCGACCTACGCGACGTTCGCGACGGACATGAAAAAGCCGCCCGGCTTTGCACGGGGCGGCTCGATGCTAGCGCGTTGGCACTGCTGTTACCACATGATGACGCGGTCTTTCGGCGGCAGATACATCTTGTCGCCCGGTTTCACGTCGAAGGCTTGATAGAAGCCGGGCTGGTTGCGCATGGTGCCGTTGGCGCGGAACTGGCCTGGCGAGTGCGGGTCCGTTTTCAGCAAGACCAGTTGCTGCGCTTCACGCATCTTCATGCGCCATACCTGGGCAAAGCCCGCGTAGAAGCGCTGTTCACCCGTGAAACCGTCGATGACGGGGGCTTTCTTGCCGTTCAGCGACAATTTGTATGCTTTGTACGCGATTGCCACGCCGGAATTGTCGGCGATGTTCTCGCCCAGGGTCAGTTCGCCGTTGACGAAGTGGCCTTTCACCGGGCTGAAGCCGTTGTACTGCGCCACCAGCTGCTTGGTTTTCTTGGCGAAGTTTTTATGGTCAGCCTTGGTCCACCAGTCGCGCAAATTGCCGTCGCCGTCGTACTGGGCGCCCTGGTCGTCGAAGCCGTGGCTGATTTCATGGCCGATCACGCCGCCGATGGCGCCATAGTTGACGGCATCGTCCGCGTTGGCGTCGAAGAACGGTGCTTGCAGGATGGCGGCCGGGAAGACGATTTCGTTCAGCTCAGGATTGTAATAAGCGTTCACGGTCTGCGGCGTCATGCCCCACTCGTCGCGGTCGATCGGCTGGCCCAGCTTGTTCAGCTCGCGGTTGTAGTTGAGCAGGTGCGAACGCTGGATGTTGCCGATCAAGTCGTCCGGCGCCACCGTCAGGCCCGAGTAATCGCGCCATTTGTTCGGATAGCCGATCTTGGTGGTGAACTTGGCCAGCTTGATTTGCGCCTGTTTCTTGGTGACGGGGCTCATCCAGTCGAGCTTGTCGATGCTTTGCTTGTAGGCCGTCATCAGGTTTTTCACCAGCGCTTCCATGCGCACCTTGCGCTCGGCCGGGAAATACTGCTCCACGTACAGCTGGCCCACGGCTTCACCCAGCGCGCCTTCGACGGCGCCCACGCCGCGTTTCCAGCGCGGACGCATTTCCGTCACGCCCGTCAGGGTAGTGCCATAAAACGCGAAGTTTTCATCGACATACGCTTTCGGCAGGTAGCCGGCGTTCGCGTGCAGCAAATGCCACTGGAAGTATGCTTTCCACGTTTCCAGCGGCGTCTTGTTGGCGATCTCGGCAAAACCCTTCAGGTAGCTGGGCTGGCTGACGATCACATAATTGACCTTGCCGGCGATACCCGTGTCCTTCAGGTAGCGGGCCCAGTCGTAGCCTGGCGCCACGCTGGCCAGTTTCGCCAGTTCCACCTTGTTGTAGGTTTTGACGGGGTCGCGGTTCTGCACATTGCTCCATTGCGCCTTGGCCAGTTCCGTTTCCAGCGCCAGGATAGCCTTGGCATTGGCGGCCGCGTTCGCGTCGCCAGCCAAACTGAGCATTTTTTCCACGTGGGCCAGGTATTTGGCGCGCGTATCGGCCTTGCCTTCTTCCAGGTAGTAATCGCGGTCAGGCAAGCCCAGGCCGCTTTGCACGATGTCGGCCACGTATTTGGTGGAATCCTTGGCGTCCTGGTGGATGCCGAAGTCGTAAGGCGAGGTCACGCCCAGCTTGCTGAAATGGGCGATCACGGCCGGCAATTCCGCCTTATCCTGCAGCGCGGCGATCTTCGCCAGCTCCGCGTTCAAGGGCGTCAGGCCCAGGCTTTCCAGCTTGGCTTCATCCATGAAGCTGTTATAGAAATCACCGATTTTCTGGGCATTCGAACCGGCCGCGCGTGCCTTGTCGGCGGCAGCGCCTTCGACGATGCCGCGCAGCTGCGTTTGCGTATCGTCGGCCAGCTTGGCAAAACTGCCCCAGCTTGACTTGTCGGCAGGAATGACAGTTTCCGCCAGCCATTTGCCGTTCAGGTGCTGGAACAGGTCGTCCTGCGCGCGCACGGCAGGGTCGACGTATTCGACGGCGATGCCCGACGTCAGCGCCGCAGCGGCGACGGCCGTGGCGGGAGCGGCGGCGGCTTTCTTGGCACTATCAGCGGCGCCAGCCATGCCGGACACGCCGGCCAGCAAACTCAGGGTCAAAGCACTTAACAAATAACGATTCACGGTTGTCCTCTATATTATATTGTGTGGAATATAAGGGTCAGAAGGCCCAAGGCTTCTGGCCCGGTTTTTGACTGTAGCATACCGGCCGAAATGACAGAAAAAACTTTGGCCAGAATGCAAAAAAGACCACGCAAGTGGTCTTTTTTGTTGTGACAAGATAACGTTTACATGGGTACGGCGTTTACCAGATGATCACGCGGTTTTCCGGCGCGACATACATCTTGTCGCCCGGTTTCACGCCAAACGCTTCATAAAAACCTGGCTGGTTGACCATGGTGCCATTGGCGCGGTACTGGCCCGGCGAATGGGGATCGGTCTTGATCTGCACGATCTGCTGCGCTTCGCGCATCTTGCTGCGCCACACTTGGCCAAAGCCCATGTAGAAGCGCTGGTCGCCCGTCAAACCGTCCAGCACGGGCGCCGGCTTGCCGCCCAGCGAGATTTTATAGGCTTTATAGGCGATCGCCACGCCCGAGTTGTCGGCGATGTTTTCGCCCAGTGTCAGCGCACCGTTGACGTGGTAGCCAGGCAATGGGCTGTAGCCGTCGTACTGCTTGGTCAGCGCGTCGGCCTTGGCCGCAAAATTCTTGCGGTCGGCCGGGGTCCACCAGTCGCGCAGGTTGCCGTCGCCATCGGACTGGCTGCCCTTGTCGTCGAAGCCATGGCTGATTTCATGGCCGATGACGGCGCCGATGGCGCCATAGTTGACGGCGTCGTCCGCGTTGGCGTCAAAGAACGGTGGCTGCAGGATCGAGGCGGGGAAGACGATTTCATTCATCGTCGAGCTGTAATAGGCGTTCACCGTTTGCGGCGTCATGCCCCACTCTTCGCGGTCGATCGGCTTGCCCAGCTTGGCCACCTGGCGCGCGGAGCCGAAGTTGGCGGCGCGCATCATGTTGCCCACCAGGTCGCCCTGGACGATTTGCAGCTTCGTGTAATCGCGCCATTTGTTCGGATACGCGATTTTCGGCGTGAACTTGGCCAGCTTGGCTTGCGCTTCCTTCTTGGTCTCCGGGCTCATCCAGTCCAGGGTGTCGATGCTGTCCTTGTAGGCGGCCAGCACGTTTTTCACCAGTTCCTGCATGTGCGCCTTGCGCTCTGCCGGAAAATATTGCGCGACATACAGCTTGCCGACGGCTTCGCCCAGCACGCCTTCGACGGCGCCCACGCCACGCTTCCAGCGCGGCTGGTTTTCCTTCACGCCACTGAGTACCGTGCCGTAGAAGGCAAAGCTTTCATCGACGAAGTTTTTCGACAGGTAGCTGGCATAGCTGCGCAGCAACTGCCATTCGAAATACGCTTTCACGGTGTCCAGGTCGCTTGATGCCAGCACCTTGTTGTAGCCGGCCAGGTAGCTTGGCTGGTTGACGATGACGTAATCGACCTTGTTGGCGATACCGAGCGCGGCCAGGCCCGACTTCAGGTCGTAGCCCGGGGTCAGGTCGTTCAGCTTATTGATATCGGTCTTGTTGTAGCGTTTGACGGGATCGCGGTTCTCGACCTTGGTCCATTGCACTTCGGCCAGGGCCGTTTCCAGCGCAACGACCGCCTTGGCGCGCGCGGCAGCGTTCTTGTCGCCGGCCATGGCCAGCATTTTTTCCACGTGCGCCTGGTATTTTTCCTTGACGCCAGCCTGCTTGGCTTCCAGGTAATAGTCGCGGTCAGGCATGCCCAAGCCGCTTTGGCTTACATATGCCGCATATTTCGTCGAGGCACGCGCATCCTGGCTCACGTAGACGGCATAGGGAGTCGACACGCCCGTCTGGCTCAGGTGGGCGATCAGGGCCGGCACGCCCTTCTTGTCGCGCAGCGAACGGATGCGGTTCAGTTCGCCGGCCAGCGGCTTCGTGCCCAGCGCATCGAGCTTGGCTTCATCCATGTAGCTGGCGTACAGGTCGCTGATTTTCTGTGCTTCGGAACCGGCCTTCTTGTTTTTGTCCTGTTGCGTCGCTTCGATGATGCCGCGCAATTGCGGCGTCGTGTCATCGCGCAGCTTGGCGAACGAACCCCAGCTCGACTTGTCGGCAGGGATCTCGGCCGTCGCCAGCCACTTGCCGTTCAAATGGGTAAAGAAATCGTCCTGCACGCGCACGGCGGGGTCGATGTACTGCACATCGATGCCGGAAACGACGCCAGCGGCGGCAGGCGCGGCGCTTGGGGCCACGGTCGGGGCGGCAGCGGCGGATACGGGTTCGGCGGCATGGGCAAACGCAGCCAACAGGGTCAGGGTCAGACTGCTCAAGAGATAGCGATTCACGAATTGTCCTTATGGGGCATGTCAAAAAGACCGGGCAGATAGCTGCGGGCGGATAGCCCGCCGCGCCAGGCGCTGCAGGAATGTAGCACGCGCCGCTCAGTTCGGCCAAGCTCAAGGGGCGTTCATTGTCCAGTCCGGCGAGCATGGCGTGGGCTGGAACAGCGCATGCAGCGTTTATCCATACAGATAAAGCAGGTCGTCGATCAGCGCCAGTTCCTGTTGCGTGAACTGCGTGTTGTTGAACTGCCCGATAGCTTCGAGCACACCTCTAATCGGCACTTGCCGTGACGGATCCTGAACGATGTCGATCAGCAGGCCGACATCAGGATACCGCCCCCTCAGATACTTTTCGATCAGCGCTTTGAGCGAGACTCGTGCCTGCAAATCAGTTAACATTTTTTATCTGCTGGGAAGAAAGAAGCTCCAGTCTAAATGAGCCGGAGCCCGCGGATAAAAAAAAGCCTGCGTCCGCGGACGCAGGCAAAACCACTTCGGGTCGAGAATGCGAGTCCACTATAGGGCCGCCGCACACGCTTTTTTTCGACTCTTACAAATGCTTACTCCCCTCAAGACTCCCTATACATCGCATACAAAACCGCAACATATGGCAAGCTGGCAGCCCCGTTTTCGCGCGTAGACTGGGTCCAGGCACGCTTTTTCCACGGCCGGCCCACGCCGGCAGAGATTCAGGTCTATACTTTCAACAAAGCGCCGCTCCACGGGGACTGGCGCTTGTGCAAGACACGCTAGCTGCAAAGGTGCAATGATGGGCAAACTCAAAAATACCGGCTTGATCGGCCTGGGCGTGGTGGCCGGCGTCGCCGTGTCGCTGCAATTTTCCGCCATGGCGCAAAAGACCGTCGAGCCGCCCCTGCCGCTGGAAGAGCTGCGACAGCTGGCCGACGTGTTTGGCCTGATCAAGTCCGATTACGTCGAGCCAGTGGAAGACAAGAAACTGCTGGAAGACGCCATTTCCGGCATGGTTGCCTCGCTCGACCCCCATTCCGCCTACCTGGACAAGAAAGCCTACGCCGAGCTGCGCGAAGGCTCCGAAGGCAAGTTCGTCGGCCTCGGCATTGAAATTGGCCTCAGCGAAGACGGCTACATCAAGATCGTCTCGCCCATCGAGGATTCGCCCGCCTACCGCGCCGGCATCAAGGCCGGCGACCTGATCACCCGCCTCGATGGCCAGCCCGTGAAAGGCGTCAGCCTCGACGACAACGTCAAGCGCATGCGCGGCGAACCGGGCACCAAGGTGTCGCTGACCATTGCCCGCAAGGATGAACCGCAGCCGCTGGCCTTCACCATCACGCGCGAGGAAATCCATCAAAAAAGCGTGAAGGCGAAGATGGTCGAGCCGGGCTACGCCTGGCTGCGCGTATCGCAATTCCAGGAACCGACCGTCGACGACATGGCCGCGCAGATCACGGCGCTATATCAACAAGATCCGAACATCAAGGGCATGGTGCTGGACCTGCGCAACGATCCGGGCGGCGTGCTGCAGGGCGCCATCGGCGTCTCGGCCGCCTTCCTGCCGAAGGACGCGGCCATCGTCTCGACCAACGGCCAGCTGCCGGACTCGAAACAGGTGTTCTACGGCCGCGCCGAATACTATACCTTCCGCTCGGAAGGCGATGCGCTGGCGAAATTGCCCGCCGCCATCAAGAAAGTGCCGCTCGTAGTGCTGGTCAACACGGGGTCGGCCTCGGCCTCGGAAATCGTCGCCGGCGCCCTGCAGGATTACAAGCGCGCCACCATCATCGGCACGCAAACCTTCGGCAAGGGTTCCGTGCAAACCATCCGCCAGCTGACCGCCGACACGGCCGTCAAGCTGACGACGGCCCGCTACTATACGCCGAACGGCCGCTCGATCCAGGCCAAGGGCATCGTGCCCGACCTGCTGGTCGATGAAAATGCGGACGGCGACGGCTTGAACGGCTTGCGCATCCGCGAAGCGGACCTGACCAAGCATCTGAGCAACGACCGCGACAAGGAAAGCGCCAAGGCGGCCCCCGTCAACGACGAGATGGAAGAGCAATTGCGCATCATCGCGCTGGAAAAGACTCGCAAGCCGCTGGAATTTGGCAGCAAGGACGATTTCCAGTTGCACCAGGCGCTGAACCACCTGAAGGGCTTGCCGGTGCAGCTGGCCAAGGCCGAACCGGTGGTGGTGCAAGCCGACGTCAAGAAAGAACAGAAGAAGTAAGCAGTTTGGGGTCAGACCCGGCGGGGCTGCCCCCATCACACGCAATACCCCCAGCACCGCTCCACGCGACAAAAATCAATCTTCCGCCACACATCGCCCTGCCCCGCAACACGAAACTCTCTACAGTCGAGCCTGTTTGTGTAAAATTTGCTTCACTTATCGGCGCCACGTCGATTGCCAAATTTGAAAGTTTAACCATGAAACAAGTCGTCATCAGCGGTACCGGACTGTACACGCCGCCATTTTCGATCTCCAACGAAGAGCTGGTCACCTGCTTCAATGCCTACGCGGAAAAGTTCAATGCCGACAACGCCGACGCGATCACCGCGGGCACGGTGACGGCGCTGGACCTGTCGAGCGTGGCCTTCATCGAAAAGGCGTCCGGCATCAAGTCGCGCTTCGTGATGGAAAAGGAAGGCATCCTCGATCCGGCGCGCATGGTCTCGCGCATCCCGGAACGGGGCGATGACGAACTGTCCCTGCAGGCGGAAATGGCGGTCGCCGCCGCGCGCGACGCGCTGGCGCGCGCCGGCCGCACGCCAGCCGATATCGACATGGTGCTGGTCGCTTGCAGCAACATGCAGCGCGCCTACCCGGCCATGGCCGTGGAAGTGCAGGATGCGCTGGGCATCGATGGTTATGGTTTTGACATGAACGTGGCGTGCTCGTCGGCCACCTTCGGCATCCAGCAAGCCGTGGCCGCCGTGCAAAGCGGCCAGGCGCGCGCCGTGCTGGTCCTGAATCCCGAAATCACCAGCGGCCACCTGAACTGGCGCGACCGCGACAGTCATTTCATTTTCGGCGACGCCTGCACCGCCATCATCGTCGAAGCGAAAGACACGGCCGTGTCCCAGCACCAGTTCGAGATCATCGGCACGGAACTCAAAACGCGTTTCTCGAACGCCATCCGCAACAATTTTGGCTTCCTCAACCGTTTTGACGAGTCCGGCGTGGGCCAGGCCGATAAATTGTTCCGCCAGCAAGGCCGCAAGGTTTTCAAGGAAGTGTGCCCGATGGCCGCCGAGATGATCAAGGCGACCCTGGCCAAGGCCGGCGTGGAAGTGGCGCAAGTCTCCCGCTACTGGCTGCACCAGGCCAACCTGAACATGAACTTGCTGATCGCGCGCCTGATCCTGGGCCGCGACGCGGAAACCAATGAGGCGCCCGTGATCCTCGACACCTACGCCAACACCTCGTCGGCCGGTTCCATCATCGCCTTCCATAAATATCAGGATGACATGGCGGCAGGCAGCACCGGCGTCATCTGCTCGTTCGGCGCCGGCTATTCCATCGGCTGCGTGGTCGTGCGCAAGCTCTGAGCGCATGGGTGTAACATCGCCTGACTCCTGAATTAGGCGATGTTCAAGGTGGATAGGCATGCGTTCGTGGCCACCTGGACGAAGATATAGCACAGGTTTTTTGCAATAAAGCCGCAGGAAATTTTCCGGCAGGGGCTTTGATGCGTTTATACTTGGTCGCTGAGCAACATCTTTTTCTACCCGCACGTCCCCATAAGGAACCCCACACGCATGCCCCATGACATCAGCCTGATCACCACCATCGCCGCCGCCCTCGGGTTTGGCCTCATCTTCGGCTTCATCGCCGCGCGCCTGAAACTGCCGGCACTGGTCGGCTATCTGGCCGCCGGCATCATCATCGGACCGGCCACGCCCGGTTTTGTGGCGGATGCGGAAATAGCGGGACAATTGGCGGAAATCGGGGTGATGCTGATGATGTTCGGTGTCGGCCTGCACTTTTCCATCGAAGATTTATGGGACGTGCGCAAGATCGCGCTACCCGGCGCCATCCTGCAGATCGGCGTCGCCACGGCGATGGGCATGGGCCTGGCCCACTGGTGGGGCTGGACCCTCGGTGGCGGGCTGATCTTCGGCCTGGCCCTGTCCGTGGCCAGTACCGTGGTGCTGCTGCGCGCGCTGGAAGAGCGGGGCATCCTCGACTCGCTCAATGGCCGCATCGCCGTCGGCTGGCTGGTGGTAGAAGACCTCGTCACTGTGCTCGTGCTCGTGCTGCTGCCGGCGTTTGCCGGCGCGCTGGGCGGCAAGGTCGCCCCTGGCGCCGAATCCGTCAGCCTGTGGCAGACCCTGGCCGTGACCCTGGGCCAAGTGGCCGGTTTCATCATCTTCATGCTGGTCGTCGGCCGCAAGCTGTTCCCGTGGATACTGTGGCAAGTGGCGCGCACCGGCTCGCGTGAACTGTTTACCCTGTGCGTGATCGCGGCCGCCGTCGGCATCGCCTATGCTTCCACCAAGCTGTTCGGCGTGTCGTTCGCGCTGGGCGCCTTCTTCGCCGGCATGGTGCTGCGCGAGTCCGAACTCAGTCACCGCGCCGCGGAAGAATCCTTGCCCCTGCGCGACGCGTTCGCCGTGCTGTTCTTCGTTTCCGTCGGCATGCTGTTCGAGCCGAACATCCTCATCGACAAGCCCCTGCAAGTGCTGGCCGTGTGCGCCATCATTATCTTCGGCAAATCAATCGCCGCCTTTTTGCTCGTGATGGCGCTACGCTATCCGCCGAAGACGGCCATCATCGTCTCGGCCAGCCTGGCGCAGATCGGCGAGTTCTCGTTCATCCTGGCCGCGCTGGGCCTGTCCCTGGGCCTGATGCCGCAGGAAGGCCAAAGCCTGATCCTGGCCGGCGCCATCCTGTCGATCGCCCTCAACCCGCTCGTCTTCAGCATGGCCAAGCCGCTGCTGCGCGTGATGAACAACAGCGATTTCGCGCGCAAGTTCGAACGCACGACCGACCCGCTGGCCGAGCTGCCGATGACGGTGCCGCAAGAAAAACTGTCGGGCCAGATCGTCCTCGTCGGCTATGGCCGCGTAGGCCGGCGCATCGCCGCCGCCCTGATGGAGCGGGGCATCCACTTTGTCGTGGCCGAGGAAAACCGCGAAATCGTCGACCAGCTGCGCAAGCAGGGCATTCCGGCCGTGGCCGGCAATGCGGGCGAACCGGCCGTGCTGATCCAGGCGCACATCACGCACGCCACCATGCTCGTCATCGCCACGCCGGACACCTTCCACGTGCGTGCCATGATCGAGACGGCGCGCGCGCTGAACCCCGCCATCCTGACGGTGGTGCGCACGCACAGCGAAGAAGAGGCGGAATTGCTGCGCGCGGAAAACGCGGGCAAAGTCTTCATTGGCGAGCACGAGCTGGCCAATGGCATGGCCGAGCACGTGCTGCAAAGTTTTGAGACGGCGAAGAAGGGGCATGGCGGGCATTAAGCCAGCGCCCTTTCCGTCCAGCAAGCCTGCCCGCTACCCAGCCGGCAGGCTTTCTTTTTACAGGCTGGCGGCCAGCTCCGCCCCTTCCCGTATCGCCCGCTTGGCATCGAGTTCCGCCGCCAGCGCGGCGCCGCCGATTTTATGGAAACGCGGACCTTCCGACGCCAGCGGCTTGCCATCCTTGTCGGTTGGCGGCATGAGTTCCGTGAGACTATCCTGCCCCGCGCAGATGACCACGTTGTCCACCGCCAGCAGGCGCTGCTCGCCGCCCACGGTGATATGCAAGCCCTGCTCGTCGATCTTGTCGTAGCTCACGCCAGCCAGCATGGCCACGCCGTTTCTCGCCAGCGCCGCGCGGTGCACCCAGCCCGACGTCTTGCCCAGCCCCGCGCCCACTTTCGACGTCTTGCGCTGCAACAGGAAGATTTGCCGCACAGGATGGGGCGCCACGGGCGGCACCAGGCCGCCGCCGGTCGCCGCGTTCAGGTCCACGCCCCACTCGCCCGCCCAAGTGGCCACGGCTTGCGGCAGCGGATGCGCCGGGTCGTGCAGCAGATACTCTCCCACGTCGAAACCGATGCCGCCCGCGCCGATGATGGCCACGCGCGCGCCCACGGGCTTCTTGGCTTGCAGCACATCGAGGTACGACAGCACCTTCGGATGGTCGATGCCGGGAATGGCCGGCAAGCGCACCTTGATGCCGGTGGCGACGATGACGTCGTCATAGCCGCCGGCCAGCAATTGCTCGCGCGTGATGCGCTGGCCCAGGCGCAGCTTGACGTCCAGCAGCGCCAGGCGGCGCGCAAAATAACGTATGGTTTCCGTAAATTCTTCCTTGCCGGGAATTTGCATGGCCACCTTGAACTGGCCACCCACGCTGTCGCTGCTGTCGAACAGGGTCACCGTATGCCCGCATTCGGCCGCCACGCAGGCGGCCGACAGGCCGGCCGGGCCCGCGCCGACGACAGCCACCTTGCGCGGCACGGCCTTTTTCGCGTACACGAGTTCCGTTTCATGGCAGGCGCGCGGGTTGACCAG
Source organism: Janthinobacterium sp. NKUCC08_JDC (assembly GCF_019345575.1). Taxonomy (NCBI): domain Bacteria; kingdom Pseudomonadati; phylum Pseudomonadota; class Betaproteobacteria; order Burkholderiales; family Oxalobacteraceae; genus Janthinobacterium; species Janthinobacterium sp. NKUCC08_JDC. The sequence continues at coordinate 170,505 of NZ_JAHKQW010000004.1, forward strand.
GCAGCTGGCGCGCTTGTTGGCGAACGTGTGGTCGAGGCAGGCCTGGTTGCAGCCGATGCAGGTATTGATTTCGTCGGCGCGTCCCGACGCCGCCTTGGCGACAAAATCAGGGTCGGCCAGGAAGGGGCGCGCCATCGACACCAAGTCGCAGTCGCCCCGCTCGAGGATGGCGTTGGCTTCGTGCGGCATGTTGATGCGGTTCGACGCCACCACGGGAATCGTCACTTCGCGGCGCAGCCGGCCCGCCACGGAAGCAAACGCGGCGCGCGGCACCGAGGTGACGATGGTGGGAACACGCGCTTCATGCCAGCCGAAGCCGGTATTCAAAATCGTCACGCCCGCGTGCTCGAGCGCCTTGGCCACCGTCACCACGTCATCCCAGGTATTGCCGCCTTCGACCAGGTCGAGCAAGGAATGACGGTACATGATGATGAAGCTGGGGCCGACGGCGGCACGGATGCGGCGCACGATGTCCACGGGCAGGCGCATGCGGTTCTCGATCGTGCCTCCCCAGCGGTCCTGGCGCAGATTCGTGCGCGCGCACAGGAACTGGTTCAATAAATATCCTTCGCTGCCCATCACTTCGATGCCGTCATAGCCCGCCTTTTGCGCCAGGCGCGCGCAGCGCACATAGTCGCAGATCGTGCGTTCGATGCCACGCTCGCTCAAGGGACGGGGACGGAATGGCGAGATCGGCGATTTCTTGGCCGACGCCGAGACGACGAACGGCTGATAGCCATAGCGGCCCGCATGCAGGATCTGCATGACGATCTTGCCGCCCTCCTCGTGCACGGCGCGCGTCACCTTGCGGTGGTTCGGCACGTCGCCGAGGAAATTGAGGGTGCCGCCAAACGGCAGCAGCCAGCCTTGGCGGTTCGGCGAGATGCCGCCCGTGACGATCAGCCCCACGCCGCCGCGCGCCCGTTCGCGGTAAAAGGCGGCCAGCTTGCCATAATGATAAAATCGGTCTTCCAGGCCCGTGTGCATGGACCCCATGATGACTCGGTTGCGCAAGGTGGTAAAACCCAGGTGGAGCGGGGCCAGCAGATGGGGATAGGCAGTCATGGTGATCGGTCCGGTAGAAGTGGTTGCAGGCCGTACGGTAGCAAGCATTGCCGATCGCCGCAGCGACTTTCTCTAGACCGGGAGTTCTAAATCGCCCGGCGCAGCGGCCGGCGATGGGTACAGCTTGTGCCGGGCGGTACTTTCCCGTAGGCTAGCTGGCATGAAGCGACTCTTCCTCTGCCTGCTGATGCTGTGCGCCGTCCCCGCTACCGCGCTGGCACAGGCGATACGCCTGGACAAGCTCAAGGTCGAGGTCAAGCGCATCGAGGTCGACGGGCAGCGCATGTATGAAGTCGATGCCAGCGCCAGCGTGCAGGCGCCGCCGGCCTCCGTGTGGAAGACCCTGACCACTTACGAGCGCATGAGTGAATTCGTGCCCGACCTCAGCTCCTGCCGCGTGCTGTCGCGCAACGGCAATGAAGTCATCATCGAGCAGCAGGGCATGGCGCGCTTCCTGTTCATGAACCACCCCATCCACCTGGTGGTGCGGGCCACGGAAACGCCGTTGACGTCCATCGACATCGCCCTGATCTCCGGCGACATGCGGCACTACGAATCGCGCTGGAATTTGTATCCCGTGCCCGAGACGGGCGGCACGCGCATCGTCTTTTCCAGCCGGCTGATGCCGGGCTTCTATGTGCCCGGCATGCTGGGCACGACCATGATACGCGGCGATATCGAGCGCATGATGGCCGCCGTGCTGGCCCGCATCGACAGCCAGTACGCTGACAAATCCAGCTGAATTACGCCAAGTAGGTATCGCGGTCGCGGATTTCCGCGAAATTTTCCAGGCTGCCCAGCTTCACCGTGACGGGATTCAGGCTCGCCTGCGGCTGCATCGAGCGCCAGGCGAACAGCCATTCCTGCTCGGGCGCTTCGGCGCGCGTCTTGGTAAAGGCGGCGCCCAGGGCGGCGCGCTGGCCGTATTCGACCAGGCCATCGATGCCTGCCCAGCTGGGCAAGGTGCGCTGCACGGCGCGGTGCAGGCGTTCGCCGAATTCTTCCGTATTGTGGATGATCAAACAAGCGTCGGCCGGAGCGAACAGGTCGAACAGTTGCTTGTCCCACACTTGCGAAAAGCTCAGGGTCAAACAATTGCCCGCAGGCGCCAGGCGAAACTGGCCCAGGCTCAACGCCAGCTCGAGTTCGCTGCGCTGGCCGTAGCGGTGCAGGGTGGGGGGACGTTTGTAATCGTGCATGCTGGACTCGTTCTTCAATAGTAGGGTAAACCGGCGCGCCGCTTAACGTGGCGGGCGGATATGGCGCCGGATGCGCTGGGCCGTCGCGGCCAGATAAATTTCGCGCAGTAAATAAATAAAACAGCCGATCAGGCAAATCACGGCCAGCACAAAGAAGGCCGCGATGTATCTGTCCAGGGTCAGGTTCAGAATATCGCCCAAAAACAGCATGGCGATGATGACGCAGACGAAGAAACCGCACGCCGTGCTCAGCGAAATCGAGTAATTGATCAGATGGGTACGCCGATACAGGGTATCTAGCTCATCCATATAGAAATCGTTGTAGCCGATGTCGAGCCGGTCTTCCAGCACGCGCGTGCGGTCGATGATGCGGCCCAGGCGGTTGGTCAGCACCACCAGCATAGTGCCGATACCGGTCAACAGGAAAACCGGCGCAATCGCCAGCTGGATGATATGGCCGATGTCGCCGATCTGTATGTTCATGGATAAAAAGTCGTGGGTTCACACCGGCGCCCGACCGTGGCGCCAGCACAGGCCATAGTGTAGCAGGTGGCGCACGCCGGCTGGCCGCTTTGCCAACCGGCATGTTGCAAGATCATGCGAAGCCGCGTCCCGGTACGAAGCGCTCGGTGGCGCGTACCAGCGCCGAAGCGATGCCGTGCTCGAGCGCGCCATGGCCCGCGTCCGGTATCATTTCCAGCTGCGCGCCCGGCCATGCCTGCTGCAGGCGGTAGGCCGACAGCGGCGGACAGATGGCGTCGTAGCGTCCTTGCACGATGACGGCCGGCAAATGCGCGATGCGCCCCATGTTGCGGATCAGCTGGTCTTCCTCGAAGAAACCGAGATTGGCCATGTAATGCGATTCAAGCCGGCCCACGCCCAGGTCCAGCGCATCGTTCGGCGCATCTTCCGGCTGCGGCATCAGGTAGACGCGGCGCCCTTCGAAGCGGCTCCAGGCGCGCGCGGCCGGCCAGTACACGTTTGGATCGCTGCTGAGGATGCGTTGCACATAGGCCGCCAGCAGGTCGCCCCGCTCTTCCGGCGGTATCGGCGCGGCAAATTCCGCGTACAGTTCCGGATAGAACCAGCGCACGCCCTCGATGAACCAGTCGATTTCCGCCTGCGTGCACAGGAAAATGCCGCGCAGTACGAAACCGAGGCAGGCTGCGGGATGCGCCTGGCCATACGCCAGCGCCAGGGTCGAGCCCCACGAGCCGCCAAACACCAGCCATTGGTCGATGCCGAACTGGGCGCGCAGGCGTTCGATGTCCTCGATCAGCAACTGCGTCGTGTTGTTGCGCCATTCGCCCAGCGGCGTGGACTTGCCCGCGCCGCGCTGGTCGAACAGGATCACGCGGTAGCGCTGCGGATCGAAGAAGCGGCGGTGCTGCGGCGACAGGCCCGCGCCGGGGCCGCCATGCAGGAACAGCACGGGAATGCCGTCGGGATTGCCGCACTCTTCCCAATAAATGGTGTGGATGTCATCGACCGCCAGCATGCCGTGCCGGTTCGGCGACAGGGCGGGAAACAAAGGAGACAGGGAATCGGGCATGGCGGTCCTTGGAGTGGCGGTCAGGGCGCCAGGCACGAGTCCTGGCAACTGTTCCAATTATAGTGCGCGCCCGGCGCCTCAGGCCAGCAGCAAAGGCAGGCGGTTCGACGACTTGATTTCGCGCATCGACAGGCTGGACTGGATTTCCGCCACGCCAGGCAAGCGGCGCAGCACGGTCGAGACGAATTCGCCATACGCTTCCAGGTCGCGCGCCACCACTTGCAGGAAATAATCGGCTTCGCCCGCCACGTTGTGGCAGGACAGAATTTCGGGAATCGTCGCGATGGCTTGTTCGAACTGCGACGGCTGCTCGCCGCCATGGTTGGCGAACACGACCCGTACGAACGCGACCAGGCCGATGCCCAGCTTCTTGCGGTTGAGCAAAGCCTGGTAGCCGGTAATAAAACCTTCCTCTTCCAGGCGGCGCAGACGGCGCCAGACGGGGGTTTCGCTCAGTTTCAAGCGCTCGGCCAGGCGCGCATTCGACAGCCTTCCTTCATCCTGCAACAGCCTGAGTATCTGCAAATCGGTGGCGTCGAGGCTAACTTCTGAAATTTTCATCTAATTTTTGTTTTTATACGAGTGGAATCTACCCGAATACTAGGGCATGCAGGGCAGGAAAAGCAAGCACATTTCATCGCCGCAAGAACATAATGGGGCCCGGCGAGCAGGCTGCACCGTGCGCATGCTCCCGCTTTTCTTTTCGACTGGCCCATGTCCGATTCTACCTTCCTGATGTACTTGCTGGCACTGGCTGGCGCCTTTTTATTACCGGGCCCCGACATGGCGCTGGTGCTGGCGACGGGCGCCGCGCGCGGCGTGGCCACGGCACTGGTGACGGCCGTGGGCATCGCCGGCGCGCGCGCCGTCCACGTGGCGCTGTCGGGCGCGGGCCTGGCGGCATTGATGGTGACGCATCCGCAAGCCTTGCAGTGGGTCAAATGGGCGGGCGCCGCCTACCTGCTGTACCTGGCGCTGCGCTTGCTGCAGTCGGCCCTGTCGAGCAAAACGGCGCAGGAAGAAGCGGCACCCGCCACGGCGCACAGCGCCCGCGCCAGCCTGATGCGCGGCTTCCTGACGAATCTGCTCAATCCGAAGGCACTGCTGTTTTGCAGCATGTTCCTGCCGCAATTCGTCGCCGGCAGCGAGCAGGTCGGCATGCAATACCTGCGCCTGGGCGCCGTCCTGGTGCTGATGGGCCTGTTGTTCGACGCCATCTACGCCGTGCTGGCCGCACGCCTGGCGCGCCGCCTGCGCGGCAAGCCTTCGCCCTATGGCAAGTTCGTGCTGCCGTCCGTCTTCGTGCTGCTGGCCGGACGGCTGGTGCTGGGCTGAACTGCTTTAGCGTCGGCAAAGAAGGCAGGATAATCGTTCAGCAGGCTGCGCTCGAGGTCGTTGACCTTGCGAAATTGCCGCAGCGACGGCGCCATGGCCCGGCCCGCATCCCAGCTGCGCCAGGCATTCGGCGCATCGAACTGCGCCAGCAGGGCGTCGCCCAGATCCTGATACACGGCCGCCATCTGCGGCTTTGCCTGCAGCACTTGCAGATACAAGGCCGTCGCTTCCGGCCATTGTCCCAGCTTGGCGCGCAAATTCCCCTCGAACAAGGCCAGGACGGGCTGCTCCAGCCCCGTTTGCTTCCTCAATTCCTGCACGGTGGCCAGCGCGTCCGCGATGCCCTCCTTGTCCTTGGCCTGCAATCCCCGCGTCAAATCGTGGATGGGCAGGCACTCCTGCATGGCCCGTTGTTGCTGAAGCGACAGTTTTTCGACCAGCGCGCCCGTGGAAAAATGGTCTTCCAACATGGTCAAGAAAGCCTCGAAGGGCTTTTCCGCGGCAAAGAGCTTTTCCGCTTCGGCGCGCAGCGCGGGATGCGCCTGGGGGCTCAACGGCGGCAACAGCGCCGCCTGCGCCAGCACCCGTTCGAGCGGCGGCGCGTCGGCCGCCAGCGGACGGGGCCGGTAGGCAGCCAGCGAATAGGTGGCGGGCGCCCCCGCCGTCATGGCGCTGATGCGGAAATGGCGCGCGACCTTGCCGCCCACCTCCTCGTAGTGCAAGGTGAATGCGGCGGGAATGCGCTGGCCATCGGCCAGCAGCTTCAATACCAGCGGATGGCCGCCCCAGCTGTAGCGCAAGTACTGGGCAAACGCCGTCGCGTCGTCGCCGCTGACAGGGCTGCCGGCAATGCCCAGGCGCAGCAGGGGCTGTTCGTCAAGCGACCACAGCACGGCGCCGTCGAGCAGCTGGGGCTGCAGCGCGCCGCGCCGCTTGTTGTCCAGCACCGACAAAGCTTGCTCCTCATACACGGGCAGCGTTGCGTGCTGCTCAAGGCCGCCCGCCTTCAACATGCCGGCGATCCCCTGCCGGTGGCGCAGCTCGAAGACGCGAAAACCCGCCACGTCGAACAGCGAATACGTGTCGTAGGTGGACGTCGCCATATCGATGACGTGGCGCCGGCGCGTGGCAAAGTCCAACACGGACAAGGCCTTGCCATCGCGCACGCTCAGGTACTGTTCGCCCAGCACGACATCGCTTTCCTGCGTAGTGCGCGCGGGCAGGCTGGTTTTCACGCCGGGCTTGTTGACGCGCTCGGTAGTCACCGTGACGTGGAACGCGACGCTGGCCTGGGCCGCGCTGGCGCCCAGGAAAAGGATGGCGGCCACGCTGGCGCGGCGCAAGGCGGAAACAAGGGTCATGGAAATGATGCAGTGGAGAAATGCTGATTTTAAGGCAAATCCGGCCATCCCCTTGTTTTGCTGGCAAGCATAAAAAAAGACAGCCGAAGCTGTCTTTCTGTTTTACCTCAACAACGATTACGACATGTGCTGGCCGCCGTTGATGGAAATGTTGGCGCCCGTGACGAACGCCGCTTCATCAGAAGCCAGGTAAGCGACCAGGCCGGCCACTTCTTCCGGCTTGCCCAGGCGCGCCATCGGAATTTGCGGGATGATTTTGCTGTCGAGCACTTCCTGTGGAATCGCCATGACCATCTTGGTGCCGATGTACCCTGGCGAGATGGTGTTGACGGTGACGTTCTTGCGCGCCACTTCCAGCGCCAGCGACTTGGTGAAACCATGCATGCCGGCTTTCGCGGCCGAATAGTTGGTCTGGCCGAAGGCGCCCTTCTGGCCGTTGACGGACGAGATATTGATGATACGACCCCAGCCGCGTTCCACCATGCCGTCGCAGACGGGCTTGGTCATGTTGAAGACGGAATCGAGGTTGGTGCTCATCACGGCGTCCCAGTTCGGCTTGTCCATCTTCTTGAACGTCATGTCGCGCGTGATGCCGGCGTTATTCACCAGCACGTCGACAGGACCGATTTCCGCTTCCACGGCCGCCACGCAGGCAGCCGCCGAATCGTAGTCGGCCACGTCGCACGGATACGCCTTGAAGTCATAGCCCATGTCCTTCGTCGTCGCCAGCCATTCCGCGACCTTCGGATTGCCTGGGGAATATGTGGTCACCACGCGATAGCCGAGCGCCGCCAGCTTGAAACACACCGCTTCGCCCAGACCGCCCATGCCACCAGTTACCAATGCAACTCTTGCCATTTTCATCCCCTCAGTGTCGTTCTATTGCTAGAAAGTTAATTATTTAGTGAAAGTAGTCCACAACCGTTGAACCACAGCGCCGTACCGCACCGTATCCAAGCGTAGCGAGCGGCGATGATTTGTGGCTAAGAAGCGCAACCGTGCTCTAGCACGGTGAGCATCGCAGGCCGCAAAGCGCGCCGCGCAGTAGCTTGGGTGCGGTGCCAGCTACTTAATCCCGCTCGATCGCTAAAGCAACGCCCATGCCGCCGCCGATGCACAGTGCTGCCAGGCCTTTCTTGGCGTCGCGGCGTATCATTTCGTGGATCAGGGTGACCAGGATGCGCGCGCCGGACGCGCCGATCGGGTGGCCGATGGCGATCGCGCCGCCGTTCACGTTGATCTTGCTCGTATCCCAGCCCATTTCCTTGTTGACGGCAATCGCTTGCGCGGCAAACGCTTCGTTGATTTCCATCAGGTCCAGCTCTTCATGCGTCCAGCCGGCTTTTTTCAGGCACAGACGCGATGCGGAGACGGGGCCCATGCCCATGACGGCAGGGTCCAGGCCCGACGATGCATAAGCCTTGATGCGTGCCAGCGGCTTCAAGCCCAGTTCTTTCGCTTGCGAAGCGGACATCATGATGACGGCGGCGGCGCCGTCATTCAGGCCCGAGGCATTGCCAGCCGTGACAGTACCGTCCTTGGCAAACGCGGGGCGCAGGCCAGACAGCGATTCCAGGGTCGAACCGGGCTTGATGTATTCATCGCTGTCAAAGACGACGGTACCTTTTTTGTTGGCGATTTCCAGCGGCAGGATTTCATCCTTGAACTTGCCCGCTTTTTGCGCCGCTTCGGCCTTCAGTTGCGACTGCAGCGCGAATTCATCCTGCTCGGCGCGCGTTACTTCGTATTTCTTGGCGACGTTTTCCGCCGTGATGCCCATGTGGTACTGGTTGTACACGTCCCACAGGCCGTCGACGATCATGGTGTCGATCATCTTGAAGTCGCCCATGCGGAAACCGTCGCGCGAGCCGTTCATCGCGTGCGGCGACGCGCTCATGTTTTCCTGGCCGCCGGCGATGATGATGTTGGCGTCGCCGCACTTGATCGCTTGCGCCGCCAGGTGCGTGGCCTTCAGGCCGCTGCCGCAAACCTTGTTGATGGTAAATGCCGGGATGGCGCTGGGCAGGCCAGCCTTGATGACGGCCTGGCGCGCGGCGTTCTGGCCGACGGCGGCCGTCAGCACCTGGCCCAGGATCGCTTCGCCGATCAGGTTCGGGTCGATGCCGGTTTGTGCCATCAAGCCCTTGATTACATGCGCGCCCAGTTCGGACGCAGGAATCTTGGCCAGGCTGCCACCGAATTTGCCGACTGCGGTACGGCCAGCGGCCACGATTACGACATCATCCATTTATTTCTCCGATATGCAGGCCACGAGGGCCAAGGTCAAGGTGTTAATAGAATCCAATGAGAATCCGGGAAGACACAGCAAGCTGCGTTTCATTCTAGCGCGGCATGCGCCGCAGTTCCAGCGCCGCACCGCAGGCGGCGGCGATGACAGCCTGCTTGCGGTGGCGGCGGGCGGCCAGGCGCGGCGGATAGCCGCTGCCGGGCCGCAAAACGCTTACGCCTGGCGCGCAGGACGCGTGTTTTTATTTTTATCATACCCTTCATCTGCGCTGCCGAAAGTGGTTTTTAGAAAATTATTGAAGGGAATAATCAGGGGTACGGGGGTTTGCTTTACCACCTGCAACAGCTCGCCAAATTTTTGACGCGATGCAGCAAACTCACCCTTTGTCACAGTCTCGAATTTCTCCTGGGTTTCTTGGGCAACATCCTTTGCCTGGCGGCCATATGCACCGATGCGTTCGATGGCCAGTTGCGACTGCGTGCGCGACAGTTGCAGCAGCGCTTGCGGGTCCTTCACGGACAGCAGCTGATTGCCCGCCACCGTAGCGGCGGCCAGCGCTGCGCGGGCCGCATCGAGCTGCAAGTCCAGCACGCTGGCGCCGCTGTCGACGGCGGCCTGGGCATACGCTTGCGCGCTGATCAACTGCGCTTCCACCACGGCCTTGCCGGCCAGTGCCCATTGTTCGGAAAATGAAAACATGTCGTTCCTCCCCAAAGAGTAGGCAGCGCCATGTTGCGCCGCACAGTGCTCAACTGTAAGCGGTGGTTCATTGCTGAACCTTGATATTTATCAAGCTTTGCTGTTGGTTTGTTTCCAACTCAACGTTGATCAAGACAACAACTTGATACCATCGAGCGAGGCCGCGCACTGCTCGCGTATCACGCTGACGAAATCGCGCACATACGCCTTGTCCTGCAGATGGTCGGGCACGGAGACATACAGGTCGCTCCACAGGCCATGCTCGCCCACCGGGCGCGCCACCACATAATCGTAATCGACGTAATTCTTGATGGCCCAGTTCGGCAAGGCGGCGATGCCGCGCCGGCTCGCCACCAGTTGCAGCACGGCGACCGTCAATTCGGCCGTGCGGCGCTCGAACTGGATGCCGGCCGGCCGCAGCACTTCGCGGATCAGGTCGATGCGCTCTTCCGGTACGGGATAGGTAATCAAGGTCTCGCCCGTAAAGTCGGCCGCCGCCAGCCGGCGCTGCGCCTGCAGCCGGTGCTTCTGCGCCATCACCACCAGCATTTCAAAGCGGAACAGGGGAAACACGGTGAAATCGGGGCCATACGGCGAACCGATGACCAGGTCCGCCTCGCCCGAACGCAGCAAGTCGGCCGGTTCGCTGTGAAAGCCGGAAACAAGATCGATTTCCACTTCCGGCCAGCGCTGGCGGAACGCATCCATCACGGGCATCAGCCAGTCGAAGCAGGTATGGCATTCGAGCGCCACGCGCAGCTGTCCCTGGTCGCCCTGCGACAGGCGCGCCACGTCGCGCTCGGCCAGTTCAATCTCGGGCAGCAGCTTGTCGGCCAGCTCCAGCAGCCGGCTGCCCGTGGCCGTAAAGGCGATCGGCATCGACTTGCGCTCGAACAGGGGCGCCTTGTAGCGCTCTTCGAGCAAACGGATCTGGTGCGACAGGGCCGACTGGGTCAGGTTGAGCAGCTGCGCGGCGCGCACCAGGCTGCCGGACGAACGCAGGGCACTCAGGGTGCGCAGGTGGCGGATTTCTAGCATCGGGAAATTGGTGGCTGTACGTGAATTATTTTCATGTTATTCGTCAAAATGTTTCGTTTTGATTATAGACCAAGTTGCCGCACACTCTAGCGCATTCACATTAAATCTCGATGACATCATGACCATTCGTACCCACATTCTTGGCTTTCCCCGTATCGGCGCCGCGCGCGAACTGAAACTGGCACTGGAAAGCCACTGGCGCGGCGAGCTGACCGAGGCGGCGCTGGAAGCGACGGGCCAGCAATTGCGCGCGCGCCACTGGGCGCTGCAGCGCGACGCCGGTCTCGACTACGTCACCGTGGGCGACTTCGCCTTCTACGACCAGGTGGCCAACCATATCCAGCTGCTGGGCTGCGAACCGCCCCGTTTCAGCTTTGCGCCAGAGCAGTCGCCGCTGTCGCGCTATTTCACGATGGCGCGCGGTGAAGAAACGCATGCGGAGCACGCGGACTGCGGCCACGCGCACCCTGCACACGCCGCAGGCACTGCCGCGCTGGAAATGACCAAGTGGTTTGACACCAATTACCATTATCTGGTGCCCGAATTGTCGCCGCAGACCCGGTTTTCTCTCGCTTGCGAGCGCTTGCTGGCGGAAGTGGCCGAGGCGCAGGCGCTGGGCCATCAGGTCAAGGCGGCCCTGATCGGCCCCCTCACCTTCCTCTGGCTGGGCAAGGAAAAGACACACGGCTTCGACCGCCTGTCCCTGCTGGAACAATTGCTGCCCGTCTACGGCGCCCTGCTCGACCGCCTGAAACAGCAAGGCGTGGCGTGGGTGCAGGTCGACGAACCGATCCTGGGCCTGGACTTGCCCACCGCGTGGCGCAGCGCTTTCGAGAGCGCGTACTGGCAACTGAACCAGGTAGGTATCAATATCCTGCTGGCCACGTATTTCTCGCCGCTGGAAGAAAACCTCAGCCTCGCCTGCCGCCTGCCCGTGGCCGGCCTGCACGTGGACGGCATCCGCGCGCCGCATGAACTGGTCAGCGTGACAGATTGGCTGCCCGCGCATAAAGTCTTGTCGATCGGCATCGTCGACGGGCGCAACATCTGGCGCACCGACCTTGACGCGGCCCTGGCCGTGCTGCAGCCGCTGGTGGCCAAGCGCAACGGCAAGCTGTGGCTGGCGCCGTCGTGCTCCTTGCTGCACGTGCCGTTCAGCCTGGAAGCAGAAACAGAGCTCGACGGTGAAATCCGGACCTGGCTGGCGTTCGCCACGGAAAAACTGGCGGAGATCGCCATCCTCAAGGGCGCGCTCGCAGGCCATCCTGATGACAGCGCACTGGCCGTTTCCCGTCAGGCCATTGCCAGCCGCCGCGCCAGCGCCCGCGTGCATCGTCCGCAAGTGGCGCAGCGCCTGCAAGCGCTCACGCCCACCGTGGACCGCCGCGATTCCAGCTTCCCGCTGCGCCAGGCCGTGCAACGCGCGCGTTTCCAGCTGCCCGACTTCCCGACGACAACCATCGGCTCCTTCCCGCAGACGACGGCCATCCGCGCCGCCCGCGCGAGTTTCAAGCGCGGCGAACTGGCCATCGCCGATTACGAACAGCAGATGCGCGCCGAAATCGCCCACGCCGTGGGCCGCCAGGAAGCACTGGGCCTGGACGTGCTCGTGCATGGCGAAGCGGAACGCAACGACATGGTCGAATACTTCGGCGAGCAACTGGACGGTTTTATCTTCACGCGTCACGGCTGGGTGCAATCGTACGGCTCGCGCTGCGTCAAGCCGCCCGTCATCTATGGCGACGTGCAGCGCCCGGCCGCCATGACGGTGGCCTGGACGGTGCACGCGCAAAGCCTGACGCATAAACCGGTGAAGGGCATGCTGACGGGGCCGGTGACGATCTTGCAATGGTCGTTCGTGCGCGACGACCAGCCGCGCGCCACCACGGCGCTGCAGATCGCCCTGGCCATCCGCGACGAGGTGGCCGACCTGGAAACGGCCGGCATCGGCATCATCCAGATCGACGAGCCGGCCATCCGCGAAGGCTTGCCGCTGCGCCGCGGCCAGTGGGATACTTACCTGGCCTGGGCCACGCGCGCCTTCCGCATCGCCGCGTCCGTCGTCAGCGACGCGACGCAGATCCACACCCACATGTGCTATGCCGAGTTCAATGACATCCTGCCGCAGATCGCCGCCATGGACGCCGACGTGATCACGATAGAGACGAGCCGCTCGGACATGGAACTGCTGACGGGCTTTGGCCAATTTCAATATCCGAACGAAATCGGCCCCGGTGTGTACGACATCCACTCGCCGCGCATCCCCTCGACACCCGACATGGTGGCATTGCTGCAAAAAGCCAGCGCCGTGATTCCAGCGGCCCATTTATGGGTCAACCCGGACTGCGGCCTCAAAACGCGGGGCTGGGTGGAAACGGAAGCGGCTTTAAAGAATATGGTCGCGGCGGCGCGGCAGATGCGCGCGACTGCATGACATAAGCCGACCCAGGCCGCATGCAGGGCTGCTTTCAGGGCGGCGCACCGGTTTTCCGGGGCGCCGTCCGTTTTTTTTGACATGAAGTAGGTGTTGCCCTGCGGAATAGCATGCGCCAGGCCCCTGACGCCGATTTTTTTGCAGTAGAATGCAAGAAATTTACTGCTCCCATTGTTGCCGTACGGAACATCTGGCCTGCCGCAGTTTCACTTTGATAAATGTTTATGTCCAAAAGCCCGTCGCAGAAGCCTATCGAAATCAAGATTTCCACCGTCGTTGCTGTCTCCGCCATCATGCATAGCGCCGATACACAGGCCCTCGATGCCGCCTTGCGCGACATGACGGGAGGCGTGGCCGACTTTTTCGAGGACGACCTGGCCGTGCTGGACGTGGCGGCCTTGCCGCCCGGCAGCGTGCCCATCGACTGGGCCGCCCTGGTGGCCCTGCTGAAGAAATACCGTTTGAATGCCGTGGCCGTGCGCAATGCGCCGGCCGACATGCATGACGCCATCCTCGCGCAAGGCTTGAGCCTCGACAGCGGCAAGACGCGCGACGATGCGCCGCCCAAGGATGGCCCCAAGGATACGCCCACGGCGGCGGCCCAGTCGGGCGCCGACGCCCAAGTGATGGTGATCGACACGCCCGTGCGGGCCGGCCAGCGCATTTATGCGCGCGGCTGCGACCTGATCATCACCGCTGTCGTCAACAATGGCGCCGAAATCATCGCCGACGGCAGCATCCACGTGTACTCCTCGCTGTACGGCCGCGCGCTGGCCGGCGCCTCGGGCAATCCCCAGGCGCGCATCTTCGCGCTGGCGATGGAACCGGAACTGGTCTCGATCGCCGGCGTGTACCGCACGTTCGAGGATGGTTTCCCCGCAGAAATGGCGCGCGGACCCGCGCAAATTCGTTTGGCTGGAGACAGAATCGATATACACTCTGTCAATCCGGTCACTCCCGTGAACCGCTCTTAAGCTGCACAATTCAAGAGATATCTGAAAAGGATTATTTGTGGCAAGAATTATTGTTGTGACGTCCGGCAAGGGCGGTGTCGGCAAGACGACCTCTAGCGCCAGTTTTTCCACTGGCCTGGCCATGCGCGGCCACAAGACAGCCGTGCTCGACTTCGACGTAGGCCTGCGTAACCTCGACCTGATCATGGGTTGCGAGCGCCGCGTCGTCTACGACCTGATCAATGTGATCAATAAAGAGGCCACCCTGAACCAGGCCCTGATCAAGGACAAGCACTGCGACAACCTGTTCATCCTGCCCGCATCGCAAACGCGCGACAAGGATGCCTTGTCGGAAGAAGGCGTGGAACGCGTGTTGAACGACCTGATCAACATGGGTTTCGAGTTCATCATCTGCGATTCGCCGGCCGGTATCGAGCATGGCGCGCTGATGGCGCTGACGTTCGCCGACGAAGCCATCATCGTCACCAACCCGGAAGTGTCGTCTGTGCGCGATTCGGACCGCATCCTCGGCATCCTGCAAGCCAAGTCGCGCCGCGCGCAGACGGGCGGCGAGCCGGTCAAGGAACATTTGCTGATCACCCGCTACTCGCCGAAACGCGTGGAATCGGATGAAATGCTGTCCTACCAGGACGTGCAGGAAATCCTGCGCATCCCGCTGGTGGGCATCATTCCGGAGTCGGAGCAAGTGCTGGCCGCCTCGAACCAGGGCAACCCGGCCATCCATTTCACGGGCACGGACGTGGCGCAAGCCTATGAAGACGTGGTCTCGCGTTTCCTCGGCGAAGAAGTCGAGTTGCGCTTTACCAACTATGAAAAGCCTGGATTACTCCAGCGCATTTTTGGGGCGAAGTGATATGGCCTTGCTTTCTTTCCTCTTCCCCCCCAAGCCGAAGACGGCCACCGCGGCCAAGGAACGCCTGCAGATCATCATCGCCCGCGAACGCAGCGGACGCGATGGTCCGGACTTCCTGCCCGCCCTGCACAAGGAATTGATCGCCGTCATTTCCAAGTACACCAAGGTCAACGCCGACGACATCAAGATCTCGCTGGACCGCCAGGGCAACCTGGAGGTGCTCGACGTCAACGTGGTGCTGCCGGACGCGTAATATTTAATCCGGCCTGACCGCGAGCAATTCCTGCGCCACCGCGGCGCAGGCGTTTACGTGCTGGTTGCCGATCTGGCGGAACACGGCGTAGCCGATGGCTGCCGCCACCGCCTGGCCGGCAAACGGCACGAAGCGCGCCACCTGCTTGGTGGCAATCTTGACGCCACTGCGCTTGAGCAGGTGGAGGATCAGTTCGCGCGACACCAGCTTTCCTACCAGCATGCCACCCATGCCCACCGCCGCGCGGTAGGCCATCATCTTGAACTGCGGGTTCAGGCGCTCGATCTGCTCGGGCGTCAGGCCGAATTCGTGGTTGATATCGTTGATCAGCATGGAAAACAGGCCCACGTCGGACATCAGGTCGACGCCGGGAATGGGAATGGCCGAGGCGCCCGCCGACATCATCGCGCGCCGCTGCACCAGGCGCCGGCAACGCTCGCGCACTTGCTCGATTTCCGCACGACTGGCCGGTATCAGTGTCCAATCGGTAGTGCTCTTGTCTGGCATGGCCGCTTCTCCACAGTAGGGGGTAGATGAACAAGTGTAACGTAAAGGCTCCGCCCTCCGATTTCACTGGACACAGTTGCAATCTCTGTTATATTTCACTTGAGCATTCCTTAACATTACGATAAGCAGAGCAGACCGTCTGTTTGTTGCTACACACTCCAGCCAATTATGCGAATTGCCGTACTCGATAGCGATCATAGCCAGGCAGAAATGATCTGCCAGGTGCTCACCGCCGCCGGCCACGCTTGCCACGAGTTTCAGAGTGGTAAGGAAATGCTGGGGCAACTGCGCAAGGACAGTTGCGACATGCTCATCCTCGACTGGCATGTGAGCGATCTGGACGGTGCGGAAGTCTTGCGCCGTGCCCGGGAAAAACTGGCGCCGAAGGCGCCCGTGTTGTTTATGACCAACAGTTCCGGCGAAGATGATGTGGTGGCGGGCATGACGGCCGGCGCCGACGATTACATGATCAAGCCCCTGCGGCGCAGCGAACTGACCTTGCGCACCCAGGCGCTGTTGCGCGTGGCCTATCCGGCCCAGAATGGCGCCGAGTACTTGCAATTCGGGTCCTACACGTTTGAAACCCGCCCCGGCCGCCTGCTGCGCGATGGCGAAGTACTCGACGTGACGCACAAGGAATTCGCCCTGGCGCTGCTGTTTTTCCGCAACCTGGGCCGTCCCCTGTCGCGCGCCTATATCCACGAAGCCGTGTGGCAGCGCGACACGGCCCTGCCTTCGCGCACCATGGATACCCACGTCTCGCGCGTGCGCAACAAGCTGCAGCTGAAACCGGAACACGGCTACCGGCTCGTGCCCGTCTACAGCTACGGTTATCGCCTGGAAAAACTGGGCGGCTGAATGGCGGCAACGGCTGACCTGCTCAAAGCGCGGGCACAAAGCGCTATAATGTCGGCATAAGTCACCCCAACAGCCCTGAAATGCAACTGCTCGCCGTCGGCCTCAACCATACCACCGCCCCAGTGTCGCTTCGCGAACAGCTGGCGTTTGCGCCTGAGCACTTGGGTTCGGCGGTGATGGCGGCGCGTACCTGGTTCCAGCGCATCGACTTGCGCGACAACGACGAAGCGGCCATCCTGTCGACGTGCAACCGCACCGAGCTGTATGCGGCCAGCCATGTGCCCAATCCGCTCGACGCGGGCGCGCATTTCCTGGCCGACTACCACCAGCTCAATTACAGCGAGCTGCGCCCGCACTTGTATATGCTGCCGCAGCACGATGCCGTGCGCCACACCTTCCGCGTCGCCTCCGGGCTCGATTCGATGGTGCTGGGCGAAACGCAGATCCTCGGGCAGATCAAGGACGCCATCCGCACGGCCGACGAGGCGGGCGGCCTGGGCACGTATCTGCACCAGTTGTTCCAGCGCAGCTTTTCGGTGGCCAAGGAAGTGCGCAGCAGCACGGAAATCGGCGCCCACAGCGTGTCCATGGCGGCCGCCGCCGTGCGCCTGTCGCAGCGCATCTTCGACAAGATCGCCGAGCAGAACGTGCTGTTCATCGGCGCCGGCGAAATGATCGAATTGTGCGCCACGCACTTTGCGGCGCAAAACCCGAAAAGCATCACCATTGCCAACCGCACCATGGAACGGGGCGAGGAACTGGCGCACCGCTTCAACGGCAAGGCCATCCGCCTGGCGGACTTGCCGGAGCAGCTGCACCAGTTCGACATCGTCATCTCGTGCACGGCGTCATCGTTGCCCCTGCTGGGCCTGGGCCTGGTCGAGCGCGCCATCAAGGCACGCCGCCACAAGCCCATGTTCATGGTCGACCTGGCCGTGCCGCGCGATATCGAAGCGGAAGTGGGCCGTTTGAACGACGTCTTCCTGTACACGGTCGACGACCTGGGCAAGGTCGTGCAAACGGGCCTGGAAAGCCGGCAAGCGGCCGTGGCACAAGCCGAAGCCATCATCGAGACGCGCGTGCAATCGTTCATGAGCTGGGTCGACGACCGCGCCATGGTGCCCGTCATCCAGCATTTGCATGAAAACAGCGAATCATTGCGCCTGATGGAAGTGGAACGGGCGCGCAAGATGCTGGCCAAGGGCGCCGACATCGATGCCGTCCTCGAAGCGCTGTCGAAAGGCTTGACGGCCAAGTTCCTGCACGGCCCGCAGCAGGCGCTGCACCACGCGCAAGGCGACGAGCGCAAGCAACTGGTCACCCTGCTGCCGAAACTGTTCCGCCCCCGCCGTTAGCGCAGCCCCGCTGGCCGCCCGCGCGCGGCCACCCCTGCCCGCCTGCCGTAGTTGCAGAACCTGCACCATCCCTACACTCTTTACCGCGAATCGCTATGAAACCATCCATGCTGGCCAAACTCGATCAACTGGCGAACCGCCTGGTCGAACTCGACGAACTGCTGATGCACCCGGACGCCACGTCGAACATGGACAGCTACCGCAAGATGACGCGCGAGCACGCCGAACTGGGCCCGCTGGTGGCCCTGTACCGCTCCTACCAGGAAGCGGGCAACGATATTACGACGGCGCAAGAGATGCTCGGCGATCCGGACATGAAGGAATTCGCCCAGGAAGAAATCGAAGCGGCGAAAACCACCATGGCGCGCCTGGAACGCGAACTGCAGACCATGCTGCTGCCGAAGGACGTCAATGACGAGCGCAATATCTTCCTGGAAATTCGCGCCGGCACGGGCGGCGACGAATCGGCCCTGTTCGCCGGCGATTTATTACGCATGTACACGCGCTTTGCCGAGCGCAACCGCTGGCAGGTGGAACTCGTGTCCTCGTCCGATTCCGACCTCGGCGGCTACCGCGAAGTGATCGTGCGCGTGGTGGGCAATGGCGCGTATTCGAAACTGAAATTCGAATCGGGCGGCCACCGCGTGCAGCGCGTGCCGGCCACGGAAACGCAGGGACGCATCCACACGTCGGCCTGCACGGTGGCCGTGATGCCGGAAGCCGATGAAGTCGAAGACGTCAACATCAACCCGGCCGACTTGCGCATCGACACCTACCGCGCCTCGGGTGCCGGCGGACAGCACATCAACAAGACGGATTCGGCCGTGCGCATCACCCACTTGCCGACCGGCATTGTGGTCGAATGCCAGGATGACCGCAGCCAGCACAAGAACAAGGCGCAAGCGATGAAGGTGCTGGCCGCGCGCATCAAGGACGTGCAGTTGCGCGAACAGCAGTCGAAGGAAGCGGCCACGCGCAAGAGCCTGATCGGCTCGGGCGACCGCAGCGAGCGCATCCGTACGTACAATTTCCCGCAAGGCCGGCTGACGGACCACCGCATCAACCTGACGTTATATAAACTCGACTTCATCATGGATGGGGATTTGACGGAGTTGACGAATGCGCTGGCGGCCGAGCATCAGGCGGAATTGCTGGCGGCACTCGGTGACTAAACGCTGACGCCGCTGTGTCGGCTTACGCTGCGCTAAGCCGACCTACGCCAACCTACGCCGCGATTTGTAGGTCGGCTTGGCGCGCAGCGCGTAAGCCGACAGCTTTAAGTAGCGGCTAAGCAATAAAAATCGGCCCTTGTGCGAAAATGACCAGCTCGATTCCATCCACCTCACCGTGTCGCCCATGAAAAATTCACGCACCGTCCTCCTGTTGACCGCCGCCCTGTGTTTCCTGATGCTGGGCGTGGCCATGTATTTGCAGCATGCCATGAACATGGCGCCGTGCCCGCTGTGCGTGATCCAGCGCTACCTGTTCCTCGCCATCGGCATCGCCTGCCTGGCCGGCGCGGTGGCCAACCGGCCGAAAATCGGCGCCAGCGTCGGCTTGCTGGCAGCCCTGGGCGGCCTGGGCGTGGGCGCCAAGCATTTGTACGTGCTGGCCAACCCCGGCTTCTCGTGCGGCATCGATCCGGTGGAAACGGCGCTGAACAAGGTCTTCACGGCCGAACTCATGCCCTTCATGTTTGAATCGTACGGCGCCTGCGAAAGCGCCGGCGAGCCGTTTTTCGGCCTGTCGATCCCGCAATGGGCATTCGCCTGGTTCGCCATCTTCGCCATCGCCATGCTGTGGACCTTGCTGCGCCGTCAGAAATAATTGAAAGCACCATGCCAGAAACCTTGATTCCCGCCGGCAGCACTGTCGGCGCCCTGCAAATCCGCCCGCTGCTCGACCCGCTCGATAACCGCATTTTGCTCGGCCACGCGCTGGGCCTGTCGCGCGTGAGCCTGATCACGCAATCGGAGCGTGTACTCACTCCCAACGAAACGGAACGGCTGTCGAACTTGCTGGCGCGCCGCCTGCAGGGCGAGCCCATCGCCTATATCGTCGGCCAGCGTGAATTTTTCGGCCTGCCGTTCGAAGTCAACGACGCCGTGCTGATCCCCCGCCCCGACACGGAAGTGCTGGTGGAACTGGCGCTAGAGCGCCTGCCACCGGGCGGACGGGTGCTCGACATGGGCACGGGCAGCGGCGCCATCGCCGTTGCGCTCGCGCACACGCGGCCCGACGCCGTCGTCACGGCCCTGGACGTGAGCAGCGCGGCGCTGGCCGTGGCGCGCCGCAACGCCAGCGCCAACGGCGTCAACATCACCTTCATGGCCAGCGACTGGTTCGAAGCGCTGGGCACGGAAAAATTCGACCTGATCGTCTCGAATCCCCCCTACATCGCCAGCGGCGACCGCCACCTGGCCGAAGGCGATCTGCGCTTCGAACCGACGGGCGCGCTGACCGATCACGCGGACGGCTTGTCGGCCCTGCGCACCATCGTTTCCGGCGCCGCGCGCCACCTGGCTTCAGGCGCCTGGCTGCTGATGGAGCACGGCTACGACCAGGCGGCATCCGTGCGCGGCTTGCTGGCCGACGCCGGCTACAACAAAGTGCAAAGCTGGCGCGACCTGGCCGGCATCGAACGGGTCAGCGGCGCCCGCCTGGGCTGACGGCCGCCACCTGCGCAAAGCTTGACCCGGCAGCGCGCCAGATCCCCCCGCAGTTTGTTAAACTATCAAGCGAATTCCTGACCGAAGCGCCGTTCCCGTTGCCCGGGACGGACGCTGGCGACGCGGCGTTTTTTGGGCCGGCGCCGACGCATTTGCCAAAATTCGGTTAATCTCAGCACAAATTATTTATATGCTGCACAAGAAAGGAAGCTCAAATTGCCCAACCTGTTGACTCGCCGCCTGGCATTGCTGACCGAAGATGCCAACCGCGCGCTGCTGGGCGGCTTGCGCGGCATCGAACGTGAAACCCTGCGCGTCGACCACGCCGGCCATCTGGCTTCCACGCCCCATCCCGCCGCTCTGGGCTCGGCGCTGACGCACCCTGAAATCACCACCGACTACGCCGAGGCGCTGCTCGAATTCATCACCCCGGCCGAAGCCGACATCGGCGTCACGCTCGACAAGCTCGACACCGTGCACCGCCACGCCTACAGCCGCCTCGGCGACGAGTTGCTGTGGAGCCAGTCGATGCCATGCCAGCTGCCGCCCGAAGCGGAGATCGAGATCGCCAACTACGGCACCTCGAACATGGGCATGCTCAAGCACGTCTACCGGCGCGGCCTGGCCTTGCGTTACGGCAAAGCCATGCAATGCATCGCCGGCATCCATTACAACTACTCGCTCGACGAGCAGCTGTGGCAAGTGCTGGCCAGCAATCCGGACACCAGCGCCAGCGCCACGCAAGCGGCAGCCACGCCGAAAGACGTGCAGTCGGAAAGCTATCTGGCAACGATCCGCAATTTCCGCCGCTACAGCTGGCTCCTGATGTACCTGTTCGGCGCTTCGCCGGCCCTGTCCGCCGGTTTCCTGCGCGGCCGCGCGCACAAGCTCGACACCTTGTCCGACGACACCCTGTTCCTGCCGTACGCCACCAGCCTGCGCATGAGCGACCTCGGCTACCAGAACGATGCCCAGTCGGGCCTGCGTCCGCACGAAAACAGCCTGGAAGACTACGTCAACGCGCTCACGCACGCCGTCAACGACCCGTATCCGCCATATGCGGCGCTGGGCACCAAGAAGGATGGCGAGTGGATTCAGCTGTCCACCAACGTGCTGCAGATCGAAAATGAATACTATTCGACCATCCGCCCGAAGCGCGTGATCCGCACGGGCGAGCGCCCGATCCAGGCTCTGTGCCTGCGCGGCGTGCAATACATCGAAGTGCGCTGCATGGACGTCGACCCGTTCGAACCGGTCGGCATCAGCCTGGAAACGGGCCGTTTCCTCGACGCGTTCCTGCTGTTCTGCGCGCTCGACGACAGCGGTCCCATCTCGGCCGAGCAAAGCGCCTGCTACACGAACAATTTCGCCCGCACCGTCAAGGAAGGCCGCAAGCCGGGCTTGACCCTGCGCCGCGACGGCGAGGAGATCACCCTGCAGGCCTGGGGCGAGGAATTGCTGGCACGCATCGCCCCCGTGGCAGCGCTGCTCGACTCTCGCCATGGCGGCACGCAGCACGCGGACAGTCTGGCGGCGCAAGCCGTCAAACTGGCCAACCCCGATGCGACGCCATCGGCGAAGGTATTGGCCGAGCTGCGCGCCAACGGCGGCTCGTTTGCCGCCTTCGGCCTGCAGCAAAGCGAACGCCATGCGGCGTTTTTCCGCGCGCATCCGCCCATACCCGAGCAAAGTGCGTATTTCGACGCGATGGCCGCCAGCTCGCTGGCCGAGCAGCGCGCCATGGAAGCGGCACCGGCCGGCAGCTTCGACGATTTCGTCGCCGCCTACCGCGCCAGCACCCTGTGCTCGCACACCTGATCCTGCCCGACTTTTCGCCTGGCGCCCCATGCTGACCTTCTACAATGAATTGCACGGCCAGCACCGGGGCCGCTTCGAGATGTTTCGCGGGACCATGGTGCCCTGCTTCGAGACGCCCGAACGGGCCGACATGGTGGTGGCCGAGCTGGGACGGCGCAACCTGGGCCGCATCGTCACGCCGCACGGCGTGCCGCTGACGTCGTTAGAGCGCATCCACACGCCCCGTTACCTGCATTTTTTGCGCCACGCCTGGCATGACTGGCTGGCGCTCGACCCCGACAACGCGGGCAAGGATGCACTGCCATCCGTGTGGCCCGTGCGCACCTTGCGCAGCGATATCGAACCGGACGACTTCACGGCCAAGCTGGGCCTGTACTCGATGGACAATGGCACGCCGCTGACGGCCGGCACGTGGACGGCGGCCAAGACGGGCGCCGACTGCGCCGTCAACGCGGCCCACGCGCTGCGCCTGGGCGAGCGCGCCACGTTCGCCCTCACGCGCCCACCGGGCCACCACGCGGGCAGCGACTTTTTTGGCGGCTACTGTTTTCTGAACAACGCGGCCCTGGCCGCACAGCATTTGCTCGACGATGGCGCCCGCAAGGTCGCCATCCTCGATATCGACTACCACCACGGCAACGGCACGCAAAGCATCTTTTACCAGCGCGACGACGTGCTGTTCGCCTCCATCCACGCCGACCCGCGCAATGAGTATCCGTTTTATCTGGGCCACGCCGACGAGACGGGCAGCGGCGCGGGGCTCGGCTACAACGTCAACCTGCCGCTGCCGGCCGGCAGCACCACGGCCAGCTGGTTCGCCGCGCTGGAAACGGCCTGCCTGCGCATCAATATGTACGCGCCCGACGCGCTGGTGGTCTCGCTCGGTGTCGACACCTTCGCCGGCGACCCGCTGTCGCACTTCGCCCTGCAAAGCGGCGACTACCTGCGCGTGGGCGAGCGCCTGGCCCACCTGAACCTGCCCACCGCCTTCATCCTCGAAGGCGGCTATGCGGTGAAGGAAATCGGCATCAATGTCGTCAATGTGCTGGAAGGTTTTGAGACGGCGGAGTAATTCTGGGGTCAGCCCCCCGTCCACGTTGACGGTGAGCCTGGCGTTAGCGGTGTTGAGGGTCTGACCCCGGCTTTAGCAGCTCTACATATTCCGGAACAAGGCCATGAACGGCTGGCTCACGGCCAGCGTTTCCGGCCGTGTCTTCAGGCGCAAGGCGCCGCGTCCCACCTCGTCGCGCGTCACCGACGCCACCATCTTCATGTTGACGATGGTGGAGCGGTGGATCTGCTTGAAGATGGCCGGGTCGAGCACGTCGAGCAGTTCGCGGATCGGCTTGCGCAGCAGCGCCTCGCCGTCCGCCGTCATGACGGCCGTGTACTTGGTGTCGGATTGAAAATAGGCGATGTCTTCCACCATGATCAGCCGCGTATCCTTGCCGCTGCTGGCCGTCAGCCACACCAGCGGCGGCGACTTGGCGGCCGCCGGCAAGGCGCGGCTCAATTGCTGCAGCAAGCCGGCCAGCGCGCCGTCGCCCGCCCGGGCCTTGCCGGCCCGCGCCTGCACGCGCTGCAGGGTCGCTTGCAGGCGCTCGCGTCCGATCGGTTTCAACAGATAATCGACGGCGCCCTTGTCGAAGGCATCGATCGCGTACTGGTCGAAGGCCGTGACGAACACCACCTGCGTGGCGGGACTCGCTTCAAGCGCGCCGGCCGCCACTTCCAGCCCCGTCAGGCCCGGCATGCGGATGTCGAGGAAGGCGACGTCGGGCTTGTGCGTGGCGATGGCCTCGAGTGCCGTGCCGCCGTCGTCGCAGGCGGCGACGATGCGCAAGTAGGGCCACTCTTCGGCCAGCAGGGCCACGAGCGCATCGCGCAGCAGGGTTTCATCTTCGGCGATGATGCAAGTCATCTCAGGCTGATGCATACGACACTCCTTGCGCCGTGCTGTCCGGCACCGTGATGGTGGCCGTCACGCCATCGGGGAAATTGGCGACGATGGCAAACGCGGCGGCGTTGCCGTAGGTCAGGCGCAGGCGTTCGCGCACATTGCGCAGGCCGATGCCCGTGCCGGCGCCGTCGTCGCTGAATCCCTTGCCATCGTCGGCCACCGTGACGATCACCGTGCCATCGCCGCTGCGCGCCATGATCCAGATGGTACCGCCGCCGCTTTTCGGCTCCAGGCCATGCTTGATGGCGTTTTCCACCAGGGTTTGCAGCATCATCGGCGGCAGCTCCACCTGGCGCAGGTATTGCGGCACTTCGATCTGCAGGTTCAAACGCCCGCCCATGCGGATTTTCAAAATATCGAGATAGGCGCGCGCCCGTTCCAGCTCCGTGCCCAGGGTCGACATCGCTTGCTCCGTGCGTGGCAGCGAGTGGCGCAGGTACAAAATCAGGTTGCCCAGCATTTCATCGGCGCGCACGGGGTCGCTGCGCGTGAGCAGCTGCGCGCTGGCCAGGGTGTTGTACAGGAAGTGCGGCTCAACCTGCGCATGCAGCAGGCTCAGCTTGGCCACCGTGAGTTCCTTTTCCGTCACCGTCTGGCGCGCCTCGGCCTGCTCGCCGCGCCGGCGCTGCGCCACGCGGCGCGTCATCGCCCGCGTCACCGCTTCCGCGTTTTCCAGGTTGCTGCCATGGTCGACGAGGAACCAGTCGGTCCAGGCATTGCGCGCCGGTTCGCAGATCAGGGTCACGCTGCCCGCCTCGCCATTCGGCGTGACGGTGGCGAGGATCTGGTTCGGCCGCGGCTCGAGGAAACCGAGCACGCGCATGCGGGGCAAGCCCGTGTGCGTGTACGGCGCCGGGCGGCGCACTCTAGCCTGCACTTGCAGGCTGTCGCGCGCGCTTTCGACCACTTCGCTGCCCGGCAGTTCGCGGATGGCCGCGTCGATCATGTCGAACGCCTCGCCCGCCTCGAACGGGATCTCGATCTGGCGCCGCTGGCGGCTCGACAGGGTGCCGGCATTGACGGTGCCGGCGATCAAGCGCACGCGCCGCACGTGCGAAAACGCATTCGTGATGACGGCGCTGGCCAGCAGCGCGCCGACGATGACAAAGAAGCCTTCCGTATTCCCGAAGATATAGCGCAGGAAGTTCTCGACCAGGATCGCCGTGGCGATGATGTACGTGAGCATCGTGGCCACGGTGATGCGCAGGATAAAGAAGAGGCTAGTCATGATTTTTCCTTGGTATTGAAGTGGGCCAAGCATAACCATCGGTGCGCGCGGCGGTGGCCATTATGCGATGGAAGGGCAATACTGGCGACAAAGGCATCAAAATAAAGTATCAGTCCACGCCATCCCAAAATAAAATCGCTTGCAATTAAATAGCGCACGATATATATTGTGTACATGGACGCCGGCAAGTGCTTCTGCAGACGGAGATCCTGGGGCGACAGCCCACGAAACAAGTAGTACACTATTTAGTAGCCACCTATTTATTTACCTAAAGGAACCATCATGTCGATCAAACAAGTCCTGTACCGCGCTCAAGCCACCGCCACCGGAGGCCGCGAAGGCCGTGCCGTGTCGTCCGACAACGTGCTGGACGTCAAACTGACCACGCCAAAAGAACTGGGCGGCAATGGCGCCGTCGGCACCAATCCGGAACAACTGTTCGCCGCCGGCTACTCGGCCTGCTTCATCGGCGCCATGAAATTCGTCGGCGGTCGCGACAAGATCGCCGTGCCAGCGGACCTGTCCATCGAAGGCAACGTCGGCATCGGCGCCATCGAAACGGGCTTCGGCATCGAAGTGGAATTGAAAATCTCGCTGCCAGGCATGGAACGCGCCGCCGCCGAAGCGCTGGTCGCCGCCGCCCACATCGTGTGCCCGTACTCGAACGCCACGCGCGGCAACATCGACGTCACCTTGACGATCGTGTAATCTCCGCTGCATGCACTCTACCTCCCCGGACGCGCCACTTGGCGCGGCCGGGGATTTTTGCTTTAGCGCAGCGCCTGCAGCAGCTTGTCCGCCAGGGCCGGTGCCGAGGCGGGATTCTGCCCCGTGATCAGTTCGCGGTCGACCACGACGTTGCTGGTCCACGGAGTCTGGTTCTGCACATACTGCGCGCCGGCCGCCTGCAAGCCCGACTGCGGATAGAACTTCATCGTCCCGCCCTTCAGCGCGCCTTGCGCCGCCAGTTCTTCCTGATTGCTGATCACCGTCATGCGGTAGCCGCTGTAGATCCAGTCCGCCGGCATGGGCGGCGTGCGTCCCGCTTCCAGCGCGGCCGCAAACGCTGCCGCCTGCGGCAAAGCCGACAGCAAGGCGATGGGGCCATGGCACAGCAGCGCCGTCGGCTTGCCGTCCGCATGGAACTGGCGCAGCAAGGCGCCCAGGCTGGCATCCTTCAACAGATCCTGCATCGGCGCGTGGCCGCCCGGCACCAGCACGGCCGCGTAGTGGCCATAACCGATCTGCTCCACGCGCTTCAGGCTGATCACGGGCGAGCGGCCCGGCACCGTCAGCGCCAGCTGGTCCAGCAGTGCCTTGTGCGCCGCGTGCGCGGTGGCGTCGCCGCCAAAGTAATCGACCGTATCCGAGCTCGCGTCCAGGGTGGGCGCCTTGCCCTGCGGCGTGGCGAACGTCACCGTGTGGCCCGCGTCGAGCAGCTTCTTCACGGGCTGCATCAATTCATTCAGATAAAAACCCGTCGGGAAGACCTTGCCGTCGCGCAGCTCGAGGTGATTGGCGTCCGACAGCACGACGAGGACATCGGCCGCCTGAGCGGTGGAAAAGGCGGCGAGCAACAGGCTGCTGATCAGTAATTTTTTCATGGTGTGGCCTTTCTGTAGAGAGGTCACCAGCATATTCCGAATCAAAATACGGAAAAATGATGAATAATGCACAGCACTGATGCAGAATAAGACCGAATAGAAGCGCCGAATAGGAATGAAATGGACAAATTGCAGGCGATGCAGCTGTTTCGCCGCGTGGCCGAGCTGGGCAGCTTTCGCCGCGCCGCCGACGAACTGGACCTGTCGGCTTCGTATGTGAGCCGGCGCATCGGCCAGCTGGAGCAGGAACTGGGCGGACGCCTGATGACGCGCACCACGCGCCAATTGGCGCTGACGGAAACGGGCGCCGCCTACCTCGAGCACTGCCGCAAGCTGCTCGACGAGCTGGCGCAGGCGGAAGACATGGTGGCACACTCGACGGCGCACGTGACGGGCCGCCTGCGCATCAACGCGCCGCTGACCTTGGGCGTGGGCGAATTGGCCGAGGGCCTGGCCGATTTCATGGCCGACTGGCCCGCGCTGCGCCTGGACGTCGACCTGAAGGATGAATATGTCGATCTGGCGGCCGCCAACTACGACCTGGGCTTTCGCGTCACCACCGCGCTCAACGATTCGAGCTACGTGGCGCGCCATATCCACGACTACCGCCTGCACATCTGCTGCGCGCCCGCCTATCTGGAACGCCACGGCCCCGTGCGGGAAGCCACGGACCTGACGCGCCAGCGCTGCTTCATCTACAGCCACGCGCTGTTCGGCAGCCGCTGGCCGCTGCGCCATGCGGGACCGCACAGCGACATCGAAGTGCCGAACTGGGTCCGCACGAACAACACGCTGTTCATGCGCAGCCTGATCCTGCGCGGCCTGGGCATCGGCATCCTGCCCACCTTTGTCTGCCGCGAGGAACTGGCCAGCGGCGCCCTGGTCGAGCTGTTTCCGGACATTGAGCGGCCCAGCCTGGCGCTGTTCGCCATCTATCCATCGCGCCAGCTGGTGGCGCCCCGCGTGACGCGCTGCATCGAGCACCTAAAGCACTGGTATGCGCAGCGCTATCCCACGCCGGCCGCGTGAAGCCGGTAAAATCACGCCACTCTCAATCAAGGATGACCCATGATCAGCTGGCAATGGAACACGTTCGACGAACTCGGCCCCCACGATTTGTACCAGGTGCTGGCTCTGCGCCAGCGCGTGTTCGTCATCGAACAGCAGTGCATTTACCCGGACCTGGACGGCCATGACCAGCAAGCCATGCATTTGCTGGGCTGGCAAACGGTCGATGGCCAGCGCCGTCTGGCCGCCTACCTGCGCGTGCTGGCACCGGGCGCCAAGTATGTGGAAATGTCGCTGGGCCGCGTGCTGACGGCGCCCGAGGCACGCACCACGGGCGCCGGCAAACAGCTATTAACGGAAGGCATCGCCCGCGCCGTACGCCAGCATCCTGGCCACGCCATCCGCATCGGCGCACAGCAGTACCTGGAGCGCTTCTACCAGTCGTTCGGCTTTGTCACCGTCAGCGCGCCGTACGACGAAGACGGCATACAGCACGTCGACATGCTGCGCGCGGTGGAGCAAGCGGCATGACGACGGCCCTGATTTCCTGGAGCGGCGGCAAGGATTCCTGCCTGGCCCTGTGGCGCGCGCGCAACGCCGGCATGGACGTGCCGCTGTTGATCACGGCCATGGATGAAGATGGCCGCAAATCGCGCTCGCACGGCGTGCCGCCCGAGCTGCTCGCCGCGCAGGCGGCCAGCCTGGGCGCGCGCCTGCAGCGCTATCACGCCAGCTGGGCCAGCTACGAAGAGCAATTCATCGCCATGCTGCGCGCGGCCAAGGCCGAGGGCATCGATCACGCGCTGTTTGGCGACATCGACCTGCAGCCGCACCGCGACTGGGAAGAAAAAGTCTGCGCGGTCGCCGGCCTGACGGCGCACCTGCCCCTGTGGGGCGGGGATCGCCGCGCGCTGGTCGACGAATTTCTCGCCGCCGGCTTCAAGGCCATCGTCGTGTGCATCAATGGCCGGCACCTGCCGCGCGCATTTTGCGGACGCGAGTTCGACGCTTCCTTCCTCGCCGACCTGCCGCCCGGCGTCGACGCCTGCGGCGAAAACGGCGAATTCCACACCTTCGTCTACGACGGTCCCGCCTTCAGCGCACCGGTGGCGCTGCGCCGCACGCAAGTGCTGCAATATGACGCGCCGGCC
Organism: Janthinobacterium sp. NKUCC08_JDC; assembly: GCF_019345575.1. Classification (NCBI taxonomy): domain Bacteria; kingdom Pseudomonadati; phylum Pseudomonadota; class Betaproteobacteria; order Burkholderiales; family Oxalobacteraceae; genus Janthinobacterium; species Janthinobacterium sp. NKUCC08_JDC. Next base: position 199,674 of record NZ_JAHKQW010000004.1, read on the forward strand.
AATCTGGGCGGCGCCACGTATTACTTCCAGGAGCTGGCCCCGCCCGAGGCGTAAAGGGCCCGCCAAAGCAAAAAGGGCGATTCCGTGGAATCGCCCTTTTGTTTGCTGCCCTGCGCGTGCCTACTTTTTCGTCACGCTCACCAGCTTGATCTCGAACAGCAAGCCGGCATAGCCAGGAATCTTCGGCGCGCTGCCCGCCTTGCCATAACCGAGGTCATACGGAATGGCCAGCACGCGCGTGCCGCCGACCTTCATGCCGACCAGGCCGCGGTCCCAGCCCAGGATGACCTGGCCGATACCGAGAGGGAAACTAAAACCGGCGCCGGTCTGGTTCGCATCGAACTGCACGCCCTTGTTGCCCGGCTTGCTTGCGTCATACAGCCAGCCCGTGTAAGTCACCAGCAGGGTGTCGCCCGCTGCCGCTGCCGTACCGGTGCCGACCACCGGATCGGTAATGGTCAGTTCTTTCACTTGCGTATTCGGGTCGAGCACGACCGGCTTCTCGGTGTTGGCAGCAGCACCGCAAGCGGTCAGGGCCACGGCACAAGCGAGGGTGGCGATCATTTGAAATACCGATTTCATGGTTTCCCTTTAAATATTGGTGTGTGGCTGAGGCCCGTACGGTGCGGACCGGTGCGAGCAGCAGTTTAACAGGAGTCGCGCAGCCAATTTGTAAGCAGACGTAAGCGCGGCGGAAGATTACGCAACAATACAACATTGCCAAAATAACCATTCCGCCCCATTGTCACGTCTAGATTTCCACCTGCGTGCCCAGTTCGATCACCCGGTTGCTCGGGATCTGATAGTAGTCGGCCGCCGTGCGCGCATTGCGCGACATGGTGACGAACAGGTGCTCGCGCCATGGCATCATGCCGGCGCCCGGCGTCGAAATGATGGTCTGGCGCGCGATGAAGAACGACGTTTCCATCATCTCGAAATCCAGTCCCTGCTGCGCGCACTGGGCCAGCGCGGACGGAATGTCCGGTTCATCCTTGAAGCCGTAATGCACATTGACCTGGTAGCACTGGTGGCCCAGGTCCACCACGCGCACGCGCTCCGATGGCGCCACCCACGGCTCTTCATGCATGAAGACGGTGAGGAAAATGACGCGCTCATGCAACACCTTGTTGTGCAGCAAGTTATGCAGCAGCGCATGCGGCACGCCATCCGTTTCGCCGCGCAGGAAGATGGCCGTGCCCGGCACGCGCAGCGGCGGCGCGATGAACAGCGACGAAAGGAAATCGTCGAGCGGAATCGCATGCTTTTCCAGATTCTGGAACACCAGCTGGCGGCCGCGCTTCCAGGTCAGCATGACGATGAACAAAATCGAGCCCAGCAGCAGCGGGAACCAGCCGCCATGGAACAGTTTCAGGGCAGTTGCCGACACCAGGTTGACGTCGATGATCAGGAAAAAGCCCGTGGCGGCCCAGCACAGGGCCAGGTTCATCTTCCAGCGGTAGCGGATGACGAAGAACGTCAGGATCGTGGTCGACAGCATGGTGGCCGTGACGGCGATACCGTAGGCGGCGGCCAGGTTTTCCGAAGAACCGAAGCCGATGACGGCCAGCAGCACCACGGCCAGTTGCAGCCAGTTCACGGCGGGGATGTAGATCTGCCCGATTTCGCTTTCCGACGTGTGGCGCACGCGCATGCGCGGCAAGAAGCCCAGCGCGATCGCCTGCTTGGTCATCGAGAAGGTGCCGGAAATGGTTGCCTGCGAGGCGATCACGGTGGCCATGGTCGACAGGATCACCAGCGGGTACACGCTCCACGCGCCCAGTTGCTGGTAAAACGGATTCGTGACGGCTTCCGGATGCGCGAGCAGCAAGCCGCCCTGCCCCAGGTAATTCAGCGCCAGCGCGGGAAAGGCGATCAGGAACCAGGCCAGGCGGATCGGCTTCTTGCCGAAGTGGCCCATGTCGGCGTACAGCGCCTCGGCGCCCGTCAGCGCCAGCACCACGGCGCCCAGGGCAACGAAGGCAACGAAGCCGTTATTCATCAGGAAGGTCGCCGCGTGCAGGGGATTGAGCGCGGCCAGGATGGCTGGCGACTTGATGATGTTGACCACGCCCATGCCGGCCAGCGCGGCAAACCACAGCACCATGATGGGGGCAAAATAACGGCCGATGCCGGCCGTGCCGTGCGATTGCACCGAGTACAGCGCCACCAGCACGACAATCGTCAGCGGTACCACGTACGGACTGAAGGCGGGCGTGGCCACTTCCAGGCCTTCGATGGCCGACAGCACGGAAATGGCCGGCGTGATCACGCTGTCGCCATAGAACAGCGTGGCGCCGAAGACGCCGATCACCATCAGCGGGAAATGCCAGCGCGACAGGCGGCTGACGGACGACAGCACCAATGCCATCAGGGCCATGATGCCGCCCTCGCCGCGGTTATCGGCGCGCAGCACCAGGGTCACGTACTTGAGCGAGACGATCAGGGTCAGGCCCCAGAAGATCAGCGAGACGATGCCCAGCAAGTTCTCGGGCGACAGCATCAGGCCGTGGGCCGGGTCGAAGACGGTCTTCAAGGTGTACAGCGGACTGGTACCGATATCGCCGTAAACGATGCCGACGGCCGCCAGGGTCAGGCCAGCCAGGCCGCTTTTTTTATGTTCCGACGTCAAGATTGCACCCGTTTTTGTTTTGTTGCATCGCACAATATGATAGGTATTAGCAAATAGCAAGAGTATTTTTGCATGGTTCCGCAGCTGCCCCAAAGTCGTGGTTTTGTGCCGCTCCGCCTTGCTGCGCGGGCTTGCGGCCATTGATTTGTTGCCATTCTACGCCTCGCCAGCGGCGCCGGGCAGCCCCCGATGTTTTCAGCCATAATGACAGACTGTCTACTCTCCTGCGAAGCCCATCATGAATCCAGGCATGTTGTACGCCTCCCTCGCCTTCCTGTGCTGGGGCCTGTTCCCCTTGTACTTTCATGCCATCGGCGAGATCGCGCCGCAGGAGATCCTGGCGCACCGCATGGTCTGGTCGCTATTGTTCCTCGGTATCGTGCTGACCGTGCGCCGGCAGTGGAGCTGGCTGGGCAGCCTGAAAGCGCAACCCAGGGTCGTGGCCAGTTTCGTCGCCAGTGCGTTTTTGCTCTCGGCCAACTGGTTCATCTATATCTGGGCCGTCAACAACGGCCACGTGGTCGACGCCAGCCTCGGCTACTTCATTACGCCCCTGATCAATGTCATGCTGGGCTTTCTGCTGCTGCACGAACGCCTGCGCCGCCTGCAGTGGCTGGCCATCGGCCTGGCCGCCTGCGGCGTGGCCTGGCTCACCTGGCAGGCGGGGCAAGTGCCCTGGATCGCCCTGCTGCTGGCGGCCTCGTTCGGCGGCTATGGCTTGCTGCGCAAAACGGCCGCGCTGGGCGCGCTGGAAGGCCTGTCGTTCGAAACATTGATTCTGTTCCCCCTGGCGCTGGCCTACATGCTGTGGCTGGCCTGGCATGGCCAGAGCGGCTTCGTCAATACAGATTCCACCGCCACGCGCGCGCTGCTGCTGGCGTCCGGCCCCATCACGGCCATTCCCCTGCTGCTGTTTGCCGCCGGCGCACGCCGCCTGCCGCTGGCCGTGCTGGGGCTATTGCAATACATCGCGCCCACGGGCCAGCTCCTGATCGGCGTGTGGGTCTTCCATGAATCGTTCACGCCCGAGCGCATGCTGGGCTTCCTCGTCATCTGGACGGCGCTGGGCCTGTATGCGGCCGAAGGCCTGTGGAGCAGCCGCCGCGCGCGCGTGGCCGCCTGACCGGCCCGTTCCGTCAGCGCACAGCGCTGGCCGGAAGCGGGCGTTTACCGTATCCTGTCCGTCTTTGTATATCACCCGAGATTTCTAATGGCAAATTACGTCTACACCATGAATCGCGTGGGCAAAATCGTCCCGCCCAAGCGCCAGATTCTGAAAGATATTTCCCTCTCCTTCTTCCCAGGCGCGAAGATCGGCGTGCTGGGCCTGAACGGCTCCGGCAAATCGACCCTGCTGAAAATCATGGCAGGCATCGACACCGACATCCAGGGCGAAGCCGTGCCGATGCCGGGCCTGAACATCGGCTATCTGCCGCAGGAACCGCAGCTGGACCCGGCAAAAACCGTGCGCCAGGAAGTGGAATCGGGCCTGGGCGAAGTGTTTGAAGCGCAAGCCAAGCTGGAAGCCGTGTACGCCGCATATGCCGAGGAAGACGCCGATTTCGACGCCCTGGCCACGGAACAGGCACGCCTGGAAGCGATCATCTCGACTTCCGACGGCGGCAATTTGAATCTGCAGCTGGAAATGGCCGCCGACGCACTGCGCCTGCCGCCATGGGACGCCACCATCGGCGTGCTGTCCGGCGGTGAAAAGCGCCGTGTGGCGCTGTGCAAGCTGCTGCTGTCGAAACCCGACATGCTGCTGCTCGACGAACCGACCAACCATCTGGACGCGGAATCGGTCGACTGGCTGGAACAATTCCTGCTGCGCTTCCCCGGCACCGTGGTGGCCATCACCCATGACCGCTACTTCCTCGACAACGCGGCAGAGTGGATTCTGGAGCTGGACCGCGGCCACGGCATTCCATGGAAGGGTAACTACTCGACCTGGCTGGACCAGAAGCAAGCCCGCCTGAAGCAGGAAGAGGCAACGGAATCGGCGCGCCAGAAAGCGCTGCAGAAGGAATTGGAATGGTCGCGCCAGAACCCGAAAGCGCGCCAGGCCAAATCGAAAGCCCGCCTGGCCCGCTTCAACGAGCTGTCCGAGCACGAATACCAGAAGCGCAACGAAACGCAGGAAATCTTCATTCCCGTGGCAGAACGCCTGGGCAATGAAGTCATCGAGTTCAAGAACGTGTCGAAAGCGTTCGGCGACCGCTTGCTGATCGATAACCTGAGCTTCACCGTGCCGCCAGGCGCCATCGTCGGCATCATCGGCCCCAACGGCGCCGGTAAATCGACCCTGTTCAAGATGATCACCGGCAAGGAAACGCCGGACAGCGGCGAAGTGGCCATCGGCCAGACGGCGCGCGTGTCCATCGTCGACCAGAACCGCGATAGTCTCGCTGACAACAAATCCGTGTTCGAAGACGTGTCCGGCGGCGCCGACATGCTGACCGTGGGCCGCTTCGAAATGCCGTCGCGCGCCTACCTGGGCCGCTTCAACTTCAAGGGCTCGGACCAGCAAAAGCAAGTGGGCAACCTGTCCGGCGGTGAACGCGGCCGTCTGCACCTGGCGAAAACCCTCTTAATGGGCGGCAACGTCCTGCTGCTCGATGAACCGTCGAACGATCTGGACGTGGAAACCTTGCGCGCGCTGGAAGACGCCCTGCTGGAATTTGCCGGCAGCGTCATGGTCATTTCCCATGACCGCTGGTTCCTCGACCGTATCGCCACGCACATCCTGGCGTTCGAAGGCAACTCGCAAGTCACCTTCTTCGACGGCAACTATCAAGAGTACGAAGCCGACAAGAAGAAACGCCTGGGCGAAGAAGGCGCGAAGCCAAAACGTATCCGCTACAAGCCTTTGACCACGTAATTTCGGTCTGGCCATGCAAAAAGGCAGTTACCTCGTGGTAACTGCCTTTTTTTTCAGCAAACTTCCAGGTGATTAGAAGTTGTAGCGTGCGCCTAAAGCGAGGCCGGTAGCCTTGCGGCCCTGGTCGGCGCTCTTGCCGAAGTGTTCCACTTCCGCCGTCAGCGAGACTTTCTCGTTGATCGCGTACTGGGCGCCGACGGAAGCGTACACGCCCGTCTTGTCGTTGCCGCTGATGCCGGTCGACAGGCCCGTGCCGCTCAAGCTATTCTTGACCTTGGCCACGCCAAGCTTGCCAAACACGCCGACCTTGTCGGTCACGGGCATGGTGGCCTTGCCGGCCAGGTAGTAGCCGTGCGAATCGCTTTTCACGGAACCGTTGCCGGCGCCGGTGACATAGCTGTAATCCTTGCTGCCGAAATCGGCATAGCCACCTTCGACCGCCCAGGTCTTATCGAAATCGTAACCGGCGAAGATCTTGGCGCCAGCCTTGTAGCCGCTGTGATTATCGGCGCTGGTGGCGCCAGGAATGTCGAAGTTATAACGGTTTCTCGTGACGCCGGCACCCACATAGGCGCCCTCGGCGTGTGCGGCGCTCATGCCGGTCAGTGCGGTAACGGAAGCGATCATTGCAAACAGGATTTTCTTCTTCATCATGTTCTCTCTCTTAATTGGTGGATGTTCCTAGATTCATGCCTGGATTCGCAGTTCAGCGAAGTGCGATGAGGACACAATAACAGCCGAAAAAAGCTACGTCTTTCACCATTCCGTAAGAACTGTGACAAGATGTAAGCCGAGATTCCAAACTGACAATAACCGTAAAATGCGCACCGTTGAGCGAACTTAAGATAGACTTAAGGACATTATCGATTTTCAGTCAGAGGAGAAGTGCATGCATAAACGCCAGTTTCTCGCCGCCGCCATGGCCGGCGCGGCCCTGCCCGCCATCACCCGGGCGGCGCCCGCCAGCCTGCGCGGCCCGGCCTTGCTGACCATCACGGGCAGCATCGACAAGCCGAACCGCGGTCCGTTCGACGCCGTGCGCGACCAGATGATGCACAAGCAAAAGATCAGTTTTGAGCGGGCGCGGGCATTCGACTTTGCGGCGCTGGCGAACTTGCCGGCGCGCACAATCCACCCCACCCTGGAATACGACGGCAAGGCGCATGCCCTGCGCGGACCATTGCTGGTCGATGTATTGAAGGCGGCGGGTGCCCCCGAGGAAGGTGAGATTCGCTTGCTGCTGCGCGCCGTCGATGGCTATGCGGCGGCGCTGACCATGGCGCAGGCGCGCGCGCAGCGTTTTATTGTCGCCACCCACCTGGACGGGCAGGCGATGGCGCTGGGCGGGCTGGGGCCGCTATGGGCGATCCACGATGCGGACCGCATCGCGGCCGTGGCGGCGCTGCCCCTGACCGAACGTTTTGCCAGCTGCCCTTGGGCGCTGTATCACATCGGCGTGGAGACAGGCTGACGCGGTTGAGGCAGATTAAGCGTAGGCTTCCGCCATCGACATCACCCGTGGGGAGATCGTGATGCCATGCTCTTCGAACAGCGCCGTGATGGCCGCCACGTTCTGCGTGCACTCCTCGGTTTTCCAGCCCTTGAAGATATCCGTGCCATCCTTCTGGAAATGCAGGTCCAGCACTTTGCCCCCATCCTTGTGCAGGTAGGGCGAGCTATAGGTGTTCTCGAAGCCCAACGCCTTCAATTGCCCCAGCAAGGCTGATGGCGGATGGTCGGGATCGGTGGCGAGAAAAATGCCGAAGGTCTTGCCAGGCGGCTTGGCGGCGATGTCGACCTCGTAGATGCCGGGGGCCTTGCTGACGGACGTACTCTTTAAAAATAACATGCAACACTCCCTGCGCGTAATATCCTGCGCCTGAAACGGGCGGCAAGACAGGGGCGGTGCGCAATGATTCCCCTCATCAAATCTTATTGCTAATTGGCATCTTTGTCGACAAATCGGCACTTTTATTTGGTAAGTCGTGGTTATCTTGTCGCGTTCGCCAGGGTAAATTATCAATAAAACCAGTTATCATTGCGCCAATACCTGCCCTGCTGCATACTTTTGGCTTGCGTCACGATAGCCTTCCCGCCGGCCACTCCCCCCGTCTCCATGCGTCTTCTGTCGATCAAATACCGCCTGCTCATCCTCCTGACCCTGATCCTGGGGGCGGGCTTCATGGCGACCAGCCTGGCCAGCTACCTGGCCTCGCGCCAAGCCATCGAACACGGCATCGCCGACCAGACCCTGCCGCTGACGGGCGACAATATTTATTCGGAAATCCAAAAGGACATGCTGCGCCCCGTCTTCATCTCGTCGCTAATGGCGCACGACACCTTCGTGCGCGACTGGATACTGGCCGGCGAAAACAAGCCGGAACAGATCGTGCGCTACCTGGCCGAGGTCAAGAAGAAATACGGTGCCATCACCAGCTTTCTCGTCTCGGACAAGAGCAGCAAATATTATTACGCGGAAGGCACCTTGAAATCCATCAGCCCGCAAGAGACGCGCGACATCTGGTACTACCGCGTGCGCGCCATGGACAAGACCGATTATGAAACGAACGTCGATATCGACATGGCCAACCGCGACAGCATGACCATCTTCATCAACCACCGCGTGGTTGACTACGACGGCCGGTTCATCGGCGCCACCGGCATCGGCCTGACCCTGGACACCATGAGCCACATCATCGACCGCTATCAGGCGCGCTTCCACCGCAACATCTATTTTGTCGATGCCGCCGGCACGCTGGTATTGGCGGGCAAGACCATGCGCAACGGGCGCGGCAACATCCGCAGCCTGCCCGGCGTGCGCGCCATTGCCGGGCAGATCATCAACCACCGCAGCGAACCGACGCATCTGTCGTACCAGCTGGGCCGCGCGGAAATCCTCGTCAATTCGCGTTTCATTCCCGAACTGGGCTGGTACCTGGTGGTCGAGCAGAATGTCAGCGACGAAGTCCAGTCGCTGCAGCGCGTGTTCATCTTCAACCTGGCCATCAGCTTTGGCGTCACCCTGCTGGTACTGGGGCTGACCTTGCTGACGGTGAACCGCTACCAGCGCCGCATCGAGCGCATCGCCTCCACGGATGCGCTGACCGGGCTATTGAACCGCCAATCGCTGGAATTGCTGTTCCAGCGCGCCATGCTCCTGTCCAGACGCAACGAGCAGCCGATGTCGGCCATCCTCTTCGACATCGATTTCTTCAAGCGCGTCAACGATACCCACGGCCACCTGTGGGGCGACAAGGTCATCCGTGGCGTGGCCGACGTGGCGCGCGCCACCGTGCGCGAAAGCGACGTCATCACGCGCTGGGGCGGCGAGGAATATTTGGTACTGCTGAATAACTGCAGCCTGGCGCAAGCGGCGGAAGTGGCGGAAAACCTGCGCGCCGCCATCGAAGGCCACGATTTCGGCCTGCCCGCGCCGCAGCTACCCGTAACGATCAGCCTGGGCGTGGCCGAGTACCGGCCGGAGGAAAGCGAATCGGCCTTCTTTTCACGTGCCGACAGCGCCTTGTACCAGGCCAAGCATCACGGCCGCAACGGCGTGCACGCGGCCTGAGTCATCCACCGCGCTTGCGCCTGGCCAGGTCCTGCGTGGGCGCCACCAGCGCCCGGTACAGCTCGCCCGTGGTGGCATCCCAGCTTTGCACGGCCAGCTGCTGGCGTTGCACGGTGGCCGAATCACCGCGTGCGATGGGGCCGGACAGCGCCGGCGCGGCGCCCAGGCGGAATACATTGGCCACCGCTTCCGTCACCAGCGGCTGCGCCAGTTCGCGCGCCACCGGCTCGGGAATGCCGGCCGCCTGATACGCGCGCAAGGCCGCGTCGAGCACCGTCACCAGGTAATTGCTGGCGAAGACGGCGGCGGCGTGATACAGGGTCTTGGCGGCCGGATCGATGGGCACGGGGCGCGCGCCGATGGCATTCAAGGCCGGCGTGAGGAAGGCCAGCGCCAGCGGGTCGCCTTCGACGCCGCAAAACGTGCCGTCAAAGGTGGCGGCCACCTGTGCCGGGTCGGCAAAGCTGCGGATCGGGTGGGCGCTGGCGACGAACGCGCCGGCCTGCGTGGCCGCCAGCAGCACGTCCGAGGCCAGCGCGCCGCTGCAGTGAAACACGATGGCGCCCGCCTGGCGTCCCTCGGCCACCAGCGCCGCGCATGCCGGGCCGATCTGGTCGTCGGAGACGGCCAGCATGGTGACGTCGGCGTGGCGCAAGGCAGCATAGCTGTCGACGGGCGTACCGGCGCCGATGAAAGCGACGGCCGCTTGCGCCGAGGCCATCGACCGCGTCAGCACATCCTGCACGAGGATTTTTCCACCATGCGTCCCCTCGGTTTGCGCAAACAGCCTGCCCAGCACGCGGCCCACGTGGCCGGCGCCGATGATATTGAGTGTGACGTTCATGATGATTTTCTAAAAGCTCGATCCCGGCTGGCGCAAAAATTCCAGCTCTTGCGGCGTGGACGCGCGGCCGAGGATGGCGTTACGGTGCGGGAAGCGGCCAAAGCGGGCGATGACTTCCTGGTGGCGCTCGGCGTAGTCGAGCATGCCGTCAAAACCGGGCTGCGCCTGCGACAGCAGCTGGAACAGCTCGACGGCGCGCGCCTGCATGGCCAGGTCTTCCGCGTGTTCGAACGGCAGGTAGGCAAAAGCGCGCAGCATCGGCGGCAGTTGTCCATCCTGCCCCGCTTGCGTCAAGGCGATGGCCAGCGCCAGCGCCTGAGCGTCGCCGGCAAAGGCGCGCGGCGTGCCGCGATACACATTGCGCGTGAACTGGTCGAGCACGATGAGGCGCGCCAGCGCGCCGTGCGGCGTCGCATCCCATTCGCGCAGGCCGCCGTCGATGGCGGTATCGATCAGCGCGCCGAAACGCGCGCGTATCTGCGCGTCGAAAGCATCATCCTTGCGGAACCATTCCGCGCGCGATTGGCCATAGTATGGGTTATCCGGCGGCAGGAACCAGAAATCGAGTACCTCTTGGGCCTGTGCATCCATGTCCATCCTCTCAGCATCCATGTCAATTGCGGGCATGCGACAGCTGGAAGCCGGCGATGCCTTCGAAGGCGGCCAGTTCGGCCGACATGGCCGACAGGCTGGCGCCCGTGTTCTTGCCATGCGCGATGGCGACAAAGCGCCATTCCTGCATGCCTTCGTTGCTGCCGATGGTCAGCGAGCCGCCGGCAATGTCGTAGCCGCGCTTGGCGGCCATGCGCCGCAGCGCATCTTCACGGGGAATGAATCCTTGCTTGAAGCGCATGGTGATGGCCACGGCGTGGCGCGACGGCAGCCAGTTCTCCAATTTTGACAGAAAAATCATCGCCATCGCGCACAAAAAGGCCAGGCCCATGGCCGACAGATAAAAGCCGATGCCGACCATGATGCCGATCACGGACGAAGCCCAGATCGACGCGGCCGTCGTCAGGCCGCTGATATTGAACCCCTCGCGCATGATGACGCCGGCGCCGAGGAAACCCACGCCCGTGACGATGCCCTGGATCACGCGCGTGGGGTCGCTGCCGACGATGGCGCCATGGCCGCCGTACCAGAACTCGGGATAGCCGCCCAGCACCGTCAGCGCCGCCGAGGCCATGCAGACAAGGCTGTAGGTGCGCATGCCCGCCGCGCGCCCGTGATACGAACGCTCGTAACCCACCAGCAAGCCCAGCAGCAGCGCGCCCAGCAGGTTCAGCAGGATCACGCCATTCGTCGCCAGCTCGGCCGGCGACCAGTAGGCGCGCAGGAAGTCGATGGTCGGCATTTAGGGCTTTTTCGTCAGCTGCTTTTCAAACGCCACATCAAGCTTGCTGACGCGGCGCGCCTTTTGCGGTCCCAGACCATTGACGAAGGCGACAAAGGCATCGAGTTCCAGCGGCGGGCACAAAGGCGGCAAGCCGGGGCCTTCGGTGAGGAAAAACAGTTCATCGCCCGTGCGCGCCATCGTGTAGAGGCGGTTGCCGGTGCGTTCCTTGAGCCGTTCGATGGCGGAGGTGGCGCGGGTCGAGCGCATCAGATGGCTCCCGTGCGCTGTTCCAGCCACGCCAGCGCACCGCCAGCCAAGTGCGGCGCCAGGCGCGCGCGCACGGTGGCGTGATAGTCGTTGAGCCAGGCCGCCTCGTCATCGCGCAACAGCGAGCGTTCCACGCAGCGCGTGTCGATCGGGCACAGGGTCAAGGTCTCAAAACGCAGGAATTCGCCGAACTGCGTCGTTTCCGCAGGAACGTTGAGGACCAGGTTCTCGATGCGGATGCCCCACTGGCCAGGGCGGTAGATGCCCGGTTCGATGGACGTGATCATGCCCGCTTCCATGGCCGTCTGCGGCTCCGGCATGGTGGACTGCGAAATCGATTGCGGTCCTTCATGCACGTTGAGGAAAAATCCCACGCCGTGGCCCGTGCCATGGCCAAAGTCGATGCCTTCGGCCCACAGCGGTGCGCGCGCAATCGAGTCAAGCATGGGCGACTTCACGCCGCGCGGGAACTGCGCGCGCGACAGGGCGATCATGCTGCGCAAGACCAGGGTGAAATCGCGCTTGTGCTCGGCCGTGATCGTGCCGACGGGGACGACGCGCGTGATGTCCGTCGTGCCGCCCCAATACTGGCCGCCCGAGTCGATCAGCAGCAAGCCGTCGCCTTCGATGGTGGCGGCCGAATCCGCATGCGCGTGGTAATGCATGATGGCGCCATGCGCATTGAAGCCGGCGATGGTGCCGAAGCTGGGGCTGACAAAACCGGCGCGGCGGGCGCGGGCGGCCGTCAGGTGCTCGTCGACGCCGATTTCCGTCATCGGCGCGCGCTGCGGGTCGGCCAGGGTAGCGTCCAGCCAGCTGAAAAATTCGCACAGGGCGGCGCCGTCCTGCTCCATGGCGGCGCGCACGTGGGCCGTTTCGCCGTCCGTCTTGCGCGACTTGGCCAAGGTGGTCGGATTGATGGCTTCCACCACGCGCACGCCCTCGGCCACGGCCTGGCGCGTGCCGAACGTGATGCGGCGCGGATCGAGCAGCAAGGTGGCGCCGGCCGGCAAGGCGGCCAGTGCGGCGGCTGTGCGGTCATACGCGCCCACGTCCACGCCCTCGCTCTCCAGGGTGGCGCGCAGGGCGGCCGGCAGCTTGCCTTCGGCGACGAACAGCGTGGCGCGCTCCGGTCCCACCAGCGCATGCGCGAGGAAGACGGGGTTGTAATTGACGTCGGCGCCGCGCAGGTTGAACAGGTAGGCGATATCGTCGAGGGTGGAAATCACATGGTGGCTGGCGCCGTGGACGGTCATGCTGGCGCGCAGGGCCGCCAGTTTTTGCGTACGCGACAGCGACGGATAGGCGGCCGCATGCTCAACGACGGGCGCGGCGGGCATGGCCGGACGATCGGGCCAGACGGCTTGCAGCACGTCGGTGTCCGTGCGCAGGGTCACTTGCTCACCCAGCGCCTGCTGCAGCAATCGCGCATTGGCCAGGCCCAGCACGGCGCCGTCGACGGCGACAGTCTGCCCCGGCCGCATGGTCTCGCCCAGCCAGTCGATATACAGCACGCTGGCGCCGGACGGGATTTTCTTGAGGACGATGCCGCTGCCGGCCAGCTCGTCTTCCGCCTGCTCCCAGTAGCGGCCATCGGTCCACACGCCAGCGACATCCTGCGTCACGACCAGGGTGCCGACGGAACCCGTAAAGCCCGACAGCCACTCGCGGCCCTGCCAGCGGGCCGGCAGGTACTCGGACAAATGCGGATCGGCCGATGGCACGATCAGGGCATCGATATGCTGCGCGCGCATGGCGCTGCGCAGCAAGGTCAAACGGGAGGCGGGATTACTGTGAACGGATGTCTGCATGGCGGCGAAAAGGTGCTGTGCTGGGAAGCGATCATGATACTCCGATTGCCGGCAATGCAGTACTCACGCAGCCTCAGGTCCAGGATCAGATCAGGATGCGGGGGTCATCTTCAACGCTTGAGCAGCTGGCCGGCGAGGCCGACGATTTTTTCCAGCAGCGCCTCATCGTGCGGCAGCCAGGGTACGGCGCCCAGCTTGTTCCCCTTCGCAAGCACCTCGGTCGCCACTTCGGCGCCGTCCAGCGTGACCCGGCCGGTGACCAGATGAATCGCATGCCTGCCTACCGTCAGGTGACGCGGTTCGAGCGCCATGCGCCCGGCTTCGATCTGCTGCGCAAATACCTGACGCAGCACGGTGCGCCGCATGCCCGCCATCGGCCCCGGTGCCAGATTGGCCAGGTAAAACAGGCGCTCTTCGCGCTGCGCGCTTTGCTCTTCTTCCACCAGCGCCAGGGCGCTGGCACTGACCAGCAGGTCCACCGCGCGGCACGCTTCCGAATACGCCACCGGCGCCATCGGCATCATCTGCGCGGGCGCCAGCCCGTTTGACGTGCAGGCGCCGCCCGCGCCTGGATACACGCGTCCCCCGAGGCGCAGCAATACGCGCCAGGCGCCGAACTGGCGCGACAAGCCTTCATCGTCATCCAGCCGCCAGCCTTCGCGGCGGGCCAGTCCCAGCAAGGTAGGCAGCGACAACTGGTAGCCGGCAAATGGGGCGCTGCCGTCGCCGGACGGTGCATATATTTCACGATACACCTGGCGCAGCGGCTGGCGCACGCGCCGCTGCGCGAGCAGCGCCTGCCAGGCGGCGCGCTGCTCGCCGCTGCCGTGCAGGGGATGCCACAGGCCGATGTCGCCTTGCTCAGGCAATTGCACTGGCTGCCCCTGCGCATCGATGGCGCCCATCCCGTCGAGCATGAAAGCCTGGCCGTCGCCCGTGCGCCAGACCAGCGCGCGCGCCACTGTCTCGATATCGGCATCGTCGCGCAAGGCGCGCCATTGGTCCAGACCAAACCACACCTCGCTGGCGTAGCCCGCTTCCAGGCGGCGCGCCAGCATGGCCTGGCGCCGCTTGCCCATGGGGCCGGGCATGCCGATCCTCCAGGCGATATCGGGCCGCTCGGCCAGCGCCCGTTCGGCCGGTTTCAGATTGCGTTCCAGCTTCTTGCGGATGCCCGCATGGCGCACCTGCGCCAGCGCCGTGCGCAGGGCCAGCAAGCTTTCGGGCGTGGGGATGGTTTCCACCGCATGGCCCAGCGCCATCGCCAGCGACTGCGATGGCGCGCTTTTTGCCGCGCCGGGCGCCACGCATGCCAAAGGCAGCAAGACGGCGATCACGGGCCGGAACCAGGCATCATCGCGATAGGCGGCGACCCGCGCGGCGCGCGCCAGCACCGGAGAGTCTGCCGTGGCAAAGGCGGCATCGGCTGCATACGGCACGCTGCCGTCATGGATGGCGGCGATATGGCGCGCCGCCTGTTCCAGTATCGTGCGCGCAAAATCGACATACGCCGCATCGTCGGCCAGCACCTCGGCGGGATCCGCCTCGCCGATACTGTCGCGGTTCCAGAAGCTGCTATGGGGCGAGCCGGCCAGCGCCAGCAGGGACGCTTGCGCCAGCTGCGGCAGCAGTGCCAATTCCTGCAAGGTCAATGGCATCGGATAACGGGCGTGGCGCTCCTCCATCAGCTGCGCAAATTGGACAGGGGTGTCGTCACCCGCCAGGCGCGCCAGCAGCCAGGCCTGGTAGGGCCGCTCGGCCCAGCCCGAGGTTTCGCCGAGAATGCGCCGCGCCTGCGCCGCCGTGCCTGCCGGTGCCTCGCCCTGCAGGCAGGCCAGGCAGCCGATGACATACTCCCATTCCCCGTTGTACTCAGCGGCCGCGTCGAGTGCGTCGAGGAACACGGCGCCAGCCAGCTGCGGCGCCAGTCCGGCCTCAGTCACCTGTTCCAGCAGCGTGCGCGCCAGATTCAACCGCGCAATATCATCATGGCCGAAGCGCGCCGCGCGGTGCAACGCCCCCCAGATGGCGCCCAGTTCCTCCGGTGTCCAGTCGTTGAAATCGACCGGCGGCCCCGTGAAACGCGCATGGTCGACGGCAGCACCCTCGAGGCGTGCACGCAGCGCTGCGGCACGGCTGGAGACTTCAGTCTCCATCATCGGCCTCGTAGCGGCGCAAGCCTTCCAGGTCCAGCACGCGGATGCCGCCGTAATCGAGGCGCAATAACCCCTTTTTTTCCAGCACCTGCAAGGCCTGGTTGGCGCGCTGGCGCGAGGAACCGGACAGCAGGCCGATTTCTTCCTGCGACAGTTGCACCAGGGTGTCCACGCTCGGGTACAGATGCGAATGGAACATCGACGCCAGGCAGCGCGCCACACGCGTGTTCAGGTCGAGCAGGCGCTCGTTTTCCATCATGCCGATGAACTGGCCCAGGCGCTCGTTGAGCTGCATCAGCAGGAAGCGCGTGAATGGCAGGCTTGTCTCCAGCAGCCAGTGGAAGGTGCTGGCAGGCAGGCGCGCCACGCGCGTGTCGCGCACGGCGATGGTGTCGTATTTGCGCATCTCGCGCTTGAGCAGCGAACCTTCGCCAAACCAGCTGCCCGGTGACAAGCCCGTAAACGTCATGGCCTTGCCGGAAGCGGAAAAATTATTCATCTTGACCATGCCGCTGATGACGCCGATCCAGTTGTCCACCGGCTCGCCCTTGCGGCAGACAAAGCCGCCTTTCGGCACGAAAGTCTCGAACACATCGGCCTCGACCCGGGCCATTTGCACGGGGTCGAGCAATTGCGCCCAGTGGGCCGCGCGCACGGCATCCTTGAGGCTGATATCAGGATTGATCATTGTGCGATGCACCATCGAAAAGTGGGTAAATGTCCCCGAAAAGACAACTTGGCAAACTAACGCAAGCTACTATCATTGCACAAACGCCTTACACATAAAAAACACAGAGCGCCATCCAACGAGGTGGGGCCTGAGACAAGCAACAGGGAGACACTGGTGCAAACGAATACCACAGCAGCAATGCCGACTTTTCCGCGGCGCTTATTGCAACACGGGACAGTACGATCCGACAAGCCCGCCTTTCGCGAAAAATACCTGGGCATCTGGCAAACCTGGACCTGGTCCGAGGTGAACGAGGAAGTGCGCGCGCTGGCCTGCGGCCTGGCCGCCATCGGCTTCCAGCGCGGCATGAACTTGGCCATCATCGGCGACAACCGTCCCCGCCTGTACTGGGCCATGCTGGCCGCGCAAAGCCTGGGCGGCGTGCCCGTGCCACTGTACCAGGACGCGCCGGCCGCCGACATGGCCTATGTGCTGCAGGATGCGGAAATCCGCTACGCCATCGTCGAAGACCAGGAACAGGTCGACAAGCTGCTCGAACTCAAGGCCCTGTATCCGCACGTCGCCCACATCGCCTATGACGATGAACGGGGCATGCGCCATTACCGCCAGCCGGAGCTGACGTCCTTTGCCGCCCTGCAGACGCTGGGCCGGGCCTATGACCGCGAACATCCGGGCTTTTTCGACGCCGCCGTGGCAGCGGGCCAAGGCAGCGACTCGGCCGTGATCCTGTACACCTCGGGCACCACGGGCAAACCGAAGGGCGTGTGCCAGAGCCATACGGCTCTGCTGGCAGCCGGCGAAGGCGGCGTCGCCTTCGACAAGCTGACCGACAATGAAGACATCCTGTCCTACCTGCCCATGGCGTGGGTCGGCGACTGCCTGTTCTCGCTGGCGCAAGCCATGGTGGCCGGCTTCACCGTCAACTGCCCCGAATCGGGCGACACGGTGATGATCGACATGCGCGAAATCGGCCCCACCTGCTACTTTGCACCGCCGCGCGTGTTCGAGAACATGCTCACCAGCGTGATGATACGCATGGAAGACGCGAGCAGCATCAAGCGCCACATGTTCAGCCATTTCATGGACGTGGCCAAGCGCTGCGGCGCGCAGATTTTGGACGGCAAGCCCGTGCCGCTGGCGGACCGTCTCAGCTACAAGCTGGGCGACCTGCTCGTCTACGGCCCCCTGAAAAACGTGCTGGGACTTTCGCGCGTGCGCGTCGCCTACACGGCCGGCGCCGCCATCGGCCCCGACCTGTTCCGCTTCTACCGCTCCATCGGCGTCAACCTCAAGCAGCTGTACGGCTCGACCGAAACCTGCGCCTATGTGTGTCTGCAACCGGACGGCAATATCAAGTTCGACAGCGTCGGCTTGCCCGCGCCGGGCGTGGAAGTCAAGCTGGCGGCGAATGGCGAAGTGCTGGTCAAGTCGCCCGCCACCATGAGCGGCTACTTCAAGCGTCCCGACGCCACGGCCGAAGTGATCGACGATCACGGCTACTTCCATACGGGCGACGCGGGCGTGTTCGACAGCGAAGGCCATCTGAAGATCATCGACCGCGCGGCCGACGTGGGCAAGATGAATTGCGGCGCCATGTTCGCGCCCAACTACATCGAAAACAAGCTCAAGTTCTTCCCCTTCATCAAGGAAGTGGTGGCCTTCGGCCATGCGCGCGACCAGGTGTGCGCCTTCATCAACATCGACATCGAAGCGGTGGGCAACTGGTCCGAGCGGCGCGGCATCGCCTACTCCGGCTACACGGACCTGGCGGCGCGCGCCGAAACCTATGGCTTGATCCGCGACTGCATCGAGCAGGTGAACGCGGAACTGGCGGCCGATCCGCTGATGGACCGCACGCAGGTGCACCGCTTCCTCGTGCTGCACAAGGAACTCGACCCGGACGACGACGAGCTGACGCGCACGCGCAAGGTGCGCCGCAAATTCATCGCCGAAAAGTACGCGGTGCTCATTTCTGCCCTGTATGAAGGCAAGACAACGCAATACATCGAGACCCAGGTGAAATTCGAGGACGGCCGCACCGGTTCGACCAGCGCCGACCTGCAGATCTGGGACAGCAAAACGTACCGGCCCCAAGGCCTGGCCGCATGATGGAGCACAGCACGATGCAAATGAACGAACCCGACGCCCATTTCGGCACGGCCCGCAAGGCGGGCCCCGTGATCCTCGACCTGAAGAACATCTCGCTGTCGTTCGGCGGCGTGAAAGCGCTGACCGACATCTCGTTCGACGTGAAACAACATGAAATCCGCGCCATCATCGGCCCGAACGGCGCCGGCAAAAGCTCGATGCTGAACGTGATCAACGGCGTGTACCGCCCGCAGCAGGGGGAAATCATCTACCGCGGCGAGCACCGGCGCGGCATGGACTGCTATGCGGCCGCCAAATCCGGCATCGCGCGCACCTTCCAGAACATCGCCCTGTTCAAGGGCATGACGGTGCTCGACAACATCATGACGGGGCGTAACCTCAAGATGAAGTCGAATTTCCTGCTGCAAGCCCTGTACTGGGGCCCGGCGCGGCGCGAGGAAATCGAGCATCGCAAGAAGGCAGAAGAGATCATCGACTTCCTGGAAATCCAGGCCATCCGCAAGACGCCCGTGGGGCGCCTGCCCTACGGCCTGCAAAAGCGGGTGGAACTGGGCCGCGCGCTGGTGGCCGAACCGGAAATTTTGCTGCTCGATGAACCGATGGCCGGCATGAACGTGGAAGAAAAGCAGGACATGTGCCGCTTCATCCTCGACGTCAACGACCAGCTGGGCACGACCATCGTGCTGATCGAGCACGACATGGGCGTGGTGATGGATATCTCCGACCGGGTGGTGGTGCTCGACTACGGCAAGAAGATCGGCGACGGCACGCCCGACGAGGTGCGCAGCAACCAGGATGTCATCAACGCGTATTTGGGTGTCGCGCACTAGCTCCAGACAAGGAATAGCAATGAATATCAATTTTTTCTTTGAAGTGCTGATCGGCGGCCTGTTGTCGGGCGTCATGTACGCGCTGGTGGCGATCGGCTTCGTCCTGATCTACAAGGCGTCGGGCGTGTTCAACTTCGCGCAGGGAGCGATGGTGTTTTTCGCCGCCCTCACCTGCGTCGGCATCATGGACAAGTTCGGCCTGTCGCTGTGGCTGGCCATCCCGCTGACGATGGTGACCATGATCGTGCTGGGCATGGCGATTGAAAAAGTCGTATTGCGCCCCCTCGTCAACCAGCCCGAAATCACACTGTTCATGGCCACCATCGGCCTGACCTTCTTCATCGAAGGCCTGGCGCAGCTGATGTGGGGCTCGCAGGTGCACAAGCTGGACCTGCCCATCGAAGACGTGCCGATGCCCTTCCTGATGGACCATTTCAACATCATCATCTCGCAGTTCGACGTGGTGGCGGCCGGCATCTGCGCGCTGCTGGTGATCTGCCTGGCCTTGCTGTTCTCGAAAACCAAGGTGGGCCGCGCCCTGCGCGCCGTCGCCGACGACCATCAGGCGGCGCTGGCGGTCGGTATTCCGCTGCAGCGCATCTGGGCCGTCGTGTGGGGCGTGGCGGGCCTGGTGGCCATGGTAGCCGGCTTGCTGTGGGGTGCGCGCAACGGGGTGCAGTTCGCCCTCACCTTCATCGCCTTGAAAGCGCTGCCGGTGCTGATCCTCGGCGGCTTTACATCGGTGCCGGGCGCCATCGTCGGTGGCCTGATCATTGGCGCGTCGGAAAAGCTGGCCGAAGTCTACCTCGGCCCCATGGTGGGCGGCGGCATCGAAGGCTGGTTCCCGTATGTGCTGGCCCTGCTGTTCCTGCTGGTGCGTCCGGAAGGCCTGTTCGGCGAGAAGATCATCCGACGAATATAAGGCCCCAAGAGCAACGTAGGTCGGATTAGCCGAAGGCGTAATCCGACAAACACCCCAACAGCCAGTAAAGGACACGCCATGATTTACCGTGAAGCAGGACAATTCAAGACCAGCTACCAGGCTGACAACCAGATTTTCCCGATCCGGCAAGACCGCCTTGCGCTGACGGCCACGCTGCTCGTCGCCGTCTTCCTCCTGCCGTATTTCGCCTCGCCCTACATGCTGTCGGCGATCCTGATCCCCTTCCTGATCTTTGCCCTGGCAGCGCTGGGCCTGAACATCCTGACCGGTTACGCGGGCCAGCTGTCGCTGGGCACGGCCGCCTTCATGGCCGTGGGCGCCTTTGCCTCGTATAACTTCATGGCCCGCCTGCCTGGCTTGCCGCTGCTCGTGTCCTTCATCCTTGGCGGTCTGTGCGCGGCCATGGTGGGCATCGCCTTCGGCCTGCCGTCCTTGCGCATCCGCGGCTTTTATTTGGCCGCCTCCACCCTGGCGACGCAGTTCTTTGTCGTCTGGTGCCTGACCAAGATCCCGTATCTGACCAACTACAGCTCCTCTGGCGTGATCACGGTGCAGAAGATGACCATCCTCGGCTACCAGTTCGACACGCCGCAAAGCAAATACCTGCTGGTACTGGCGATTGTCGCCGGCATGGCGCTGCTGGCCAAGAACATGATCCGCTCGAACGTGGGCCGCTCGTGGATGGCCGTGCGGGACATGGACATGGCGGCCGAAGTGATCGGTTTCAGACTGATGCGTACGAAACTGCTGGCGTTTGCCGTCAGCTCCTTCTACTGCGGCGTGGCCGGCGCCCTGTATGCGTATGCCTACCTGGGCACGGTCGAACCGGAAGCATACAACCTGGACCTGTCCTTCCGCATCCTGTTCATGATCATCATCGGCGGCGTCGGTTCGATTCTCGGTTCCTTCCTCGGCGCGGCCTTCATCGTGCTGCTGCCCGTCTTCCTGAACACCATCGCGCACGGCCTGGCATTGCCGACCAGCGTGGCTTCGAACCTGGAACTGATGGTGTTCGGCGCGCTGATCATTTTCTTCCTGATCGTCGAGCCGCACGGCCTGGCCAGGCTGTGGCAGATCGCAAAGGAAAAGCTGCGACTCTGGCCCTTCCCCCATTAAGTTTTTGCAGTCGATGTCGGTTCACTTGAATACCAAATAAAACAAGAGGAGACACACAATGAAACACATCAAATCGCTCATGCTGGCCGCCGCCATCGCCAGTGCCGCACTCACCATGGCCGGCAGCGCGCAAGCGCAGGACAAGGAACAGTACATCGCCCTGCCGTCCTATCGCGTGGGTCCTTACGCGGCCGGCGGCTCCGGTTTCTACGGCGGCATCATCGATTACTTCAACCTGGTCAACCAGGCCGGCGGCGTCAATGGCGTGAAAATCAGCTGGGAAGAATGCGAAACCGAATACAACCCGTCGCGCGGCGTCGAATGCTATGAACGCCTGAAAACCAAGCAGGGCGGCGCCACCCTGGTCGAAACCCTGTCCACGGGCGTCGCCTACGGCATCCTCGACCGCGTGGCACAGGACAAGATTCCCATGACGATGATCGGCTACGGCCGCTCGGACGCCGCCAACGGCAAGGTCTTCCCGTATGTGTATCCGCTGATCTCCAGCTACTGGAGCCAGGCCGCCGCCATGATCAAGTACCTGGGCGACAAGGATGGCGGCATGGACAAGCTGAAAGGCAAGAAGATCGTCCACCTGTACCACGATTCTGCCTTCGGCAAGGAGCCGCTGCCCGTGCTCGAAGCGCTGTCGAAACAGTACGGCTTCGAGCTGGTGAAAATTCCCGTCGCGCCGCCAGGCAGCGAACAGCAATCGCAATGGCTGCAAATCCGCCAGGCCAAGCCGGACCACGTGATCCTGTGGGGCTGGGGCGTGATGAATTCCGTTGCCATCAAGACGGCGCAGCGCAACGGCTTCCCGCGCGACAAAATGCTGGGCGTCTGGTGGGCCGGCTCCGAGGAAGACACGATTCCATCGGGCGACGCGGCCAAGGGCTACACGGCGATGACGTTCAATACCCCGGGCAACTACCCCGTGCTCGACGACATCCGCAAGAAACTCTACGCGTCCGGCAAGGGCAACCTGTCCGACCAGTCGCGCATCGGCTCCGTCTACCACATGCGCGGCGTGACGGCCGGCATCCTGTGGGTGGAAGCGATCCGCGTGGCGCAGGAAAAATTCGGCAAGGGCAAACCGATCACGGGCGAGCAGATGCGCTGGGGCCTGGAAAACCTGAACGTCGACGATGCGCGCCAGAAGGCCGTCGGTGCGCTGGGCATGTTCCCCACCGTGAAAACCAGCTGCGACGACCATGAGGGTTCGGGCGCCGTCAAAGTGCAGCAGTGGGATGGCAAGAAGTGGACCGCCATCACGCCGAAATGGATCGTCGGCGACAAGGCCCTGGTGCGCAAGCTGGTCGAGGAATCGTCGGGCAAGTACGCCGAAGAGAAAAAGATCACGCCGGCGTGCATGAAGTAAGCGGCTTTCGGGGTGGTGTCGGATTACGGCCTGCGGCCTAATCCGACCTACGCCGCATCCACGTAGGTCGGATTAGCGTAGCGTAATCCGACAAGCACCAACATCACATGAAAACGAAGCAGCCATGACACCCACTGCCACGCAAACACCAGACACCGCGCCGCCCTACCTGTCGGTCAACAACATCGAAGTCATCTATGACCACGTGATCCTGGTCCTGAAGGGCGTGTCGCTGCAAGTCCCGCAGGGCAAGATCGTGGCGCTGCTGGGCGCCAACGGCGCCGGCAAGTCGACCACCCTGAAAACCATCTCGACCCTGCTGCGCGGCGAACGGGGCGACGTCACCAAGGGCGAAGTCCAGTTCAAGGGCGAGCGTGTGGACCAATTGACGCCGAATGAACTGGTCAAGCGGGGCCTGTCGCAAGTGATGGAAGGGCGCCACTGTTTCGGCCACCTGACTATCGAGGAAAACCTCTTGACCGGCGCCTACACGCGCAGCCTGTCGCGCGGCGAACTGAAAGACGCGCTGGACAAGGTCTACCACTACTTCCCGCGCCTGAAAACGCGGCGCAGCAGCCAGGCCGGCTACACCTCGGGTGGCGAGCAGCAGATGTGCGCCATCGGCCGCGCGCTGATGGCCAAGCCGTCGATGATTTTATTGGACGAGCCCTCGATGGGCATCGCACCGCAGATCGTCGAAGAGATCTTCGGCATCGTCAAGGATTTGAACCACAAGGAAAACGTCTCTTTCCTGCTGGCCGAACAGAACACCAACGTGGCGCTGCGCTACGCCGACTTCGGCTACATCCTGGAAAACGGCAGAGTCGTGATGGAAGGGCAAGCGCAGGAACTGGCCAGCAACGAAGACGTCAAAGAGTTTTACCTGGGCGTGTCCAGCGCCGGGCGCAAGAGCTTCCGCGACATGAAGTTCTACCGCCGCCGCAAGCGCTGGCTGGCCTGATATCGGAGCTGCCGTCATGGACCTGGAACGGGCGAAGCAAGTGTGCCGCGGCTTTCCCGGCGCAACAGAAGACATCAAATGGAGCAACGTGCTGGCGTTTTCTGTCGGTGGCCGCCTGTTCGCGCTATGCGGCGCGGAAGCGCACAGCACGCGCGGCATGAGCTTCAAGGTCGATGCGGAGCGCTTCCTGGAACTGACGGACCGTCCCGGTTTTCGCCCGGCGCCCTACCTGGCGCGGGCCAAATGGATACTCGTCGCCAGTCCCGACGCCCTCGACGACGACGAAATGGCCGCCCTGCTGCACCGCTCATACAGCCTGATTTTTGCGGGGCTGACGAAAAAAATGCAACGTGACATTGGAGAATCCGCAACATGACCGATACGCTCGACAGTCTGGAAGCACGCGCCCCCGAAGCGCGCGAACGCGAATTGATGGCCGGCCTGCCGCAGCTGATCGCGCGCGCGCAACAGGCGCCGGGCTGGGCCCGCATCCTCGATGGCGTCAACGCGGCCGACATCACCAGCCGCGCCGCGCTGGCGCAGCTGCCCGTCACGCGCAAGTCCGACCTCAAGCAATTGCAGCACGGCGCGCTGCCGTTCGGCGGCTTGAACACGACGCCGAAGAACGCCCTGTCGCGCGTCTTCGTTTCGCCCGGTCCCATCTTCGATCCGGAAGGCCGCGGCCCCGACTGGTGGCGCTTCGCGCGGCCCATGTATGCGGCCGGCGTGCGCGCCGGCGGCTTGCTGCAGAACTGCTTTTCGTATCACTTCACGCCGGCCGCCTTCATGGTCGAAGGGGGCGCCGCGCGCATCGGCTGCACCGTCATCCCGGCCGGCATCGGCCAGACGGAAATGCAGGTGCAGGCGATGGTCGACCTGAAGCCGGATACGTATATCGGCACGCCGTCGTTCCTGAAACTGATCATCGAAAAAGCGCGCGAAATGGGCGCCGACATCAGCAGCGTCACCAAGGCCGTGATGGGCGCCGAAGCCTTGCCCGAATCCCTGCGCAGCTGGTTTGCCGCGAACGGCGTGCCGCACGTGTTCCAGACCTATGCTTCGGCCGATATCGGCAGCATCGCCTATGAGACGGCCAGCAATGGCAAGCTCAATCCGGGCATGGTCGTTGACGAAAACATACTGCTGGAAATCGTCCATCCGGGCAGCGGCATTCCCGTCGCGCCGGGTGAAGTGGGCGAAGTCGTCGTCACCGTCTTCAATGCCGACTATCCGCTGATCCGCTTTGCCACGGGCGATCTGTCGGCCGTGCTGGTCAATACGCCGGAGTCGCCGTGCGGGCGCACGAATACGCGCATCAAAGGCTGGATGGGACGCGCCGATCAAACCACCAAGGTGCGCGCCATGTTCGTGCATCCGTCGCAAGTGCATGAAATCGCGCGCCGCCACCCGCAAATCAAGAAGGCGCGGCTGGTGGTGTCTGGCCGCATGGCCAACGACGAGATGGCGTTGCATTGCGAAGTCGACAATCCCCATGACGCCAGCGGCACCGAGGCCATCATCGGCTCGATCCGCGAACTGACCAAGCTGCGCGGCGACGTGGTGCTGGTGGCCGTGGGCAGCCTGGCGCAGGATGGGAAAATAATCGACGACGTGCGCGATTACAGCTAGGCGTAGCGCACGGATGGCGTTTGCGGGATAATACCCGCATTCATCATCAGCCCCATTCATCGCCATGCAAGAGTCCATGCAAGAATTTCATCACAATCGTGCCCGTGACCTGATCAAGAACGCGGAACTGCTGTTCGACCAAGACGCCGTGCAGGCGTCGATCACACGCATGGCCGATGTGCTCAACACGCGCTTCAACGCCGAGGACTCAAAAGAGTTCCCGCTGGTGCTGGGCGTGATGGGCGGCGCCGTCGTGTTTACGGGCAGCCTGCTGCCGCAACTGAGCTTTCCGCTCGAATTCGACTACATCCACGTGAGCCGCTACGGCGACGACGACAAGGGTGGCGAAGTGGTATGGAAAGTCATCCCCCGCTCGAACGTGGCGGGCCGCACCGTCATCGTGCTCGACGATATTCTCGACGAAGGCGAAACCCTGGCGCACGTCAAGCAGCGCTTGCTGGACATGGGTGCTTCGGAAGTCATCCTGGCCGTGTTCGCGGACAAGGCCATCGGCAAGAAGAAGCCCGTACAAGCCGACATCGTCGGCCTGGTCATCCCGAACCGTTTCGTCGTCGGCTTCGGCATGGATGCGTATGGCTACTGGCGCAACCTGCCGGGGCTGTGGGCCATCAAGCCTGAGGATTTGAAGCAGGAGTGATGGAGGTGTTGTCGGATTACGCACTGCGCGCTAATCCGACCTACCAGTGCCCGGTGACGTAATCCGACACCGCCATCATAGGTCGTAGGTCGGATTAGCGGCGGCACGCCGCGTAATCCGACACCATCACCATCGCAACAACGATTACAGCTTCAACCGCGCGCGCGCCGCATCGTATTCGGCTTTCAGGCGCGCCACCATCTCTTCCACGCTCGGCACGTCATCCATCAAGCCCACGCCCTGGCCCGCGCCCCAGATGTCGCGCCAGGCCTTGGCGCTGCCCGAGCCGAAATTCATCGCGCTCTTGTCCGCTTCAGGCAGGGCTTCCGGATCGAGTCCGGCCGCTTCGATCGATTTTTTCAGGTAATTGCCGTGCACGCCAGTAAACAGGTTCGTGTAGACGATGTCCGCCGCGCTGGAATCGACGATGGCGTCGCGGTAGCCGTCGCTGACGTTCGATTCCTTGGTCGCCAGCCAGCGCGAGCCGATGTAGGCAAAGTCGGCGCCCATCGCTTGCGCGGCCAGTACGGCGTCACCCGTGGCGATGGAGCCGGACAGGGCCAGCGGACCGTCGAAGAATTTGCGCACTTCGCCCACCAGCGCGAACGGCGACAGGGTGCCCGCGTGGCCGCCGGCGCCGCTGGCCACCAGGATCAAGCCATCGACACCGGCTTCCAGCGCCTTTTTCGCGTGGCGGATCGAGATCACGTCATGCAGCACGATGCCGCCATAGCTGTGGATGGCGTCGAGCATTTCCTTGGGCGGAGCGCGCAGCGAGGAAATGATGATGGGGATCTGGTGTTTGACGCACACTTCCACGTCATGCGCGAGGCGGTCGTTCGACTGGTGCACGATCTGGTTGACGGCGATCGGCCCGACTTTTTTATCGGGATTGGCGGCCTGGAAGGCGGCCAGTTCGGCCTGCAGCTCCGTGAGCCACGTGTCGAGCAATTCGGCGGGACGCGCGTTCAGGGCCGGGAAGGAACCGACGATGCCGGCCTTGCACTGCGCCGCGACGAGGGCCGGGCCGCTGGCGATGAACATCGGCGACGCGATAACGGGTAAGGAGAGGTTTTGCAACGCAACAGGCAATGCCATGGCGGACTCGCTGGAAAGTTGATCGGGATGAGAAACACACTGAGCTTGATTATAGTTCAGAAAAAGTACGATCGTGCTGAATTTATCACGCCTACTTCTCAACCCTCGTTAAGCAAGTACTCACCCTCGACGCGCGCCGCCGTGGCCCGCATCAACTGGGAAACAGCCCACTCGGCCAGCGCGGCCGCCTCCTGGCGCAGGAAGCGCCGGTTCGCCTCTTCGAAGACGGGCATGCCGCGCAGCAGGGCCGGTATCTCGGCGAGGGCGATGCGCTGGCGTTCCAGCAGCAGGAATTTGAGCAGCACTTTCACGGCGTTCTGCGCATTGCGCACGGGATCGGACGACAGGTAATCGAGGCGCGAATACGCGCGCTGCAAGGCGCCGTCCGTATCCTGGAACGGCCGCCCGTGGCCGGGGATCACCACGCGCACGTCCAGGCCGGCGATCAGGTCCAGGGTGGCGCGCGCTTCCAGAAAGCCGGAGCCGCCATCGAGTTCGGGGAAGATCACGCCAAAGCCGTTTTCCCACAGCGCGTCGGCGGAGATCAGGATGCCCTCGTCGGCGCAGTAAAAAATCAGCGAGTGCGGATCATGGCCCGGCGCACCCAGCGCTTGCCAGCGCATGCCGGCCAAGGTCAACGTGTCGCCGGGCGAGACGGTGGCGTCAAAGCCGAAGCGCGGACATTGCTGGCCCGTTGCCTGGAAACTCAGGGCATCGACATCCCAGGCGCGCACCTTGTCCGCTTCCGACACGGGAATGGCCGTATGGCAGCCGTATTCCTCTTGCAGCAGCGCGTTGCCGCCGCAATGGTCGGAGTGCAGGTGGGTGTTGAACAGGCGGTCCAGCGGACGGCCGGCAAGGCTATGGCGCAGCAGGGCCAGGGTTTGCGGCGCATGCGTGACATAGCCGCTGTCGATCAGGGCCGTGTCGTCCCGGCCCAGGAACAGGATGTTGTTCGACGACAGCCAGCCGCGCTCGAACACCTGCATGGCATCGGGGAACAGCGCTGGCGATCGCGGCATGGCTTCCTCAGTAGTCGGGCTCGAAATCGAGCAAGGATTCGCGTCCTGGCAATTCGGCCCACACGGCGCGCTTGAAGTCGTCGTCGGCCTTGCTCCAGGCGATGATCTCGTCGAGCGTGCGCAAACAGCCTTCGCACAAGCCGCTGTTGCGGTTCATCTTGCACAGGCTGACGCAGGGCGACGGTACCGGCGACGGCAAGGGAAGCGGAACGGCTGGCGGAGGTGGGTTGGCGACCATCATGGAGCGGCATCGGTAAACGTGAAGGCTTTCATTATGCCGCGAAACGGCGCCGACGAGTCGGCGGCGTCGGCATGCAATATTTCTGTGGATATATTTTCCAGAGTAAAAATGATCAAAAACGCATCTTCGGGAAATTTATTTTGCGCTGCATTCTCACTCTGCGGGTGCCCGTCCTACAACACGATCAGGCCAGATCCTGCTTGACTTGAGATATTACACAACTATACTACCATCCATACAGATGGCAAATGGATGCCACGTGGAGTTTATGGAGAGATATGGCCAAGCAAGACAGCAAGCCCAAAATTGGGGAATCCGAAAAAATCACGATCAACCTCGGCTTGATCGACCTGGGGCAGATCGATCTGCTGGTCCAGGAGGGATTTTATTCCAACCGCACGGATCTGATCCGTACGGCCATACGCAACCAACTGGGTACGCACGCCGACGTGGTGAAACAAACCGTCGCCCGTAAAAGCCTGGTATTGGGCATGCAGCATTACTCGCGCGCCGACCTGGAGGCGATCCAGGCAGCCGGCCAGCGCCTGCAGATACAGGTGCTGGGACTGGCCAGCATCGCCAGCGACGTCTCCGTGGAACTGGCACTGGCCACCATCGAGTCGATTTTCGTATTAGGTGCCCTGCACGCCAGCACCGTCGTCAAGACGGCGCTCGCAGGGCGAATTCACTAGCGTATTGGTTCGCGGCGATGACCCGGCCGATGCGCTGCACCGTTAAGGATGGTCATGAAACTACCTCTCAACATGCTGGCGCAGATGCGCGCCGCAACCCGCAACCTGATGGGCAGCGGTCCCGCCGCCGCCACCGAAGCGATCCAGCAAGCGCTGTCCGCCGCCGGCCTGGCGCCGCAGGCTGCCACCACGCAAACGCCGCCACCGCAGCCGATGCGCGACATTAATCCACCACCTGCGCCGCCACCTGCACCCTCTCCAGCGCAGGCCCGGGCCGAGCAGCCGCAAGCCGCCGCCGCACCAGAAACGCCTGCCGCCCCTCCCACGCCCGCACAGGCGGCGCAGGACTTCGCGCAGGATTTCATGTCGCGCCTGGGCGTGCCGGCCGGCCTGGGCCAGCACAGCTTCGACATGCCCAGCTTCGAACTGCCGAATTTCCACCCGCCCGGTTTCAACGCGCCGGCCGCCACGCCGGTGGATATCCCCGCAGGTGCGCAGTTCATCGACGGCGTGTACCGCAACCATGCGGGCACGCGCTCGTACAAACTGTATATCCCCAGCAGCTATCACGGCCAGGCCATGCCGCTGATCGTGATGCTCCACGGCTGTACGCAAAATCCCGACGACTTCGCGGCCGGCACGCAGATGAATGCGCTGGCAGAAGAAAAGGAATGTTTTGTCGTCTACCCGGCGCAGACGCAGGGCGCCAACAGTTCGCGCTGCTGGAACTGGTTCAACGCCATCGACCAGCAGCGCGACCAGGGCGAACCGTCGCTGATCGCCGGCATCGCGCAGCAAGTGATCGACGAATACCCGGTCAATGAACGCGAAGTGTTCGTCGCCGGCCTGTCGGCGGGCGGCGCCATGGCCGTCATCGTCGGCACCTTGTACCCGGATTTGTTTGCCGCCGTCGGCGTGCATTCGGGCTTGCCGTTTGCCTCGGCGCAGGACTTGCCGTCGGCGCTGGCAGCCATGAAGGGCGGCGCCATGCCCAATGCCCAGCGCAAGGCGCCGGCCGGCGGCGTGCCCATCATCGTTTTTCACGGCGACCGCGACACCACCGTCAACCCGCGCAATGGCGATGAACTGATCGCCCAGGGCGTGCGCAGCCAGGCGGGCGGCAAGGCGGCCAAAGCCGCTTCCATCGACGGCAGCGTGCCCAATGGCCACCGCTACACGCGCACCACGCACAGCCAGGCCGACGGTTCGCCGCTGGGCGAGCACTGGGTCATCCACGGCGCCGGCCATGCCTGGTCCGGCGGCAGCGATAACGGCAGCTATACGGATGGAAAAGGACCGGACGCCAGCCGCGAGATGCTGCGCTTCTTCAAGACCGTCAGCTGATGTTGCCGGTGTAGGGCGCGATCTGCCGCTGCTTGTCGGCGATCTCGCATACACCGTCGGCATAGCGGTGGGAGATGGCGATGAACTGGTCCTGGATCTGCAAAAAGGCATCGACGATCTCGGCGTCGAAATGCGAACCGCGTCCCTCGACGATGATACGCACGGCCTGCGCATGGTCCATGCCCTGCTTGTAGATGCGCCGGCTGATCAGGGCATCGTACACATCGGCCAGCGCCATCAGGCGCGCTGAAATCGGGATGTCTTCGCCAGCCAGCCCTTGCGGGTAGCCGCTGCCATCCCATTTTTCATGGTGGCTGTAGGCGATCTCTTTCGCGTACTTGAGAAAATCGACTTCGATGCCCAGCTCGTGCTCGGCCGCCAGGATGGCGTCGCGCCCCAGGGTGGTGTGCGTCTTCATGATGGCCATTTCGTGCGGCTCGAAACGTCCCGGCTTGAGCAGGATATGGTCGGGGATGCCCACCTTGCCGATGTCGTGCAGCGGCGCCGTCTTGAACAGCAGTTCAATATTCTTGTCCGTCAAAAAATCGCGGAAACGCGGCAAGCCGCGCACTTTTTCGGCCAGCGCTTTCAGGTAGTGCGAGGTGCGGCGGATATGGTTGCCCGTCTCGCTGTCGCGCGTCTCGGCCAGCGAGGCCATGGCGTGGATGGTGACATCCTGCAGCGCCGCCACTTCCTGCACGCGGCGCTCCACTTCCGTTTCCAGGTACTGGTTCTGGTCGCGCAAGAAATCCTGCATCTGCTTCATCGCCAGTTGCGTCCTGATGCGCGCCAGCACGATGGGCGCCGAGATCGGCTTGGTGATGTAGTCGACGGCGCCCAGGGCCAGGCCCAGCTGCTCGTCCGCCACTTCGCTCATGGCCGTGACGAAAATCACGGGGATGCCGGCCGTGGCGGGATCGGCCTTCAGCGCGCGGCACACATCGTAGCCGCTCATGCCCGGCATCATGATGTCGAGCAGGATCAGGTCGGGCTGGTCGCTGCCGGCGGCGATCTTCAGGGCGCGCTCGCCATTGACGGCGATCTTGGTGCGGTAGTCGTCTTCCAGCACCGCGCGCAACAGGTCGATATTGTCTGGCGTGTCGTCGACCACCAGGATGGTTGGCTTGCTTGCCGGCGCTCTCATGCCCGTCCTTCGTTCTGCATCATTATCCTTCTCACAGTGTCAGCTCCAGCGCATCGGCCACTTCGCCCAGCTGCGCCAGCGCACCTTCGAAATCGTATTGTCCCAGCATGCGCTTCAACTGGCGCGCGTGTTCCGCCTGCCCCGCCGCGACCAGCACGGGGCCGATGCCGTCGAGGTGCTTGACGGCCTGCGCATCGTCCTGCTGCAGCAGCTGCGACAGTTCGCGCAAGCCCGCTTCCAGGCGCGCCCGGTCCACCGGCGCCACGTGCGCCAACGCCGCGCCGCCCGCCTCGGCCGCATGGCCGCGCGACTGCATGGCCAGCACGATCTTCGGCACCAGCTCGTCGAGCGCCAGGGTGCAGGCAGCCAGCGCCTGCGGCAAGCCGTCGTGCGAGCCCAGGCTGAGCAAGTGCTCGACCCGCGCGGCGCTGTCGGCCAGGCCGCCGGCGCCGATATTGCCGGCCAGGCCCTTGAGGGTATGCGCTTCGCGGATGGCCGTTTCCAGCTGGTTGTTCTCGATGGCGGCAACGATGCGCTGCATGGCGTCGAACTGGGTTTCCACGAAGCGGTCCAGCAATTTTCGCATCAAAGCGGCATTGCCGCCCACGCGGCGCATGGCCTCCGCCATTTTCAGGCCCGCGATCACGGGCAGCTCCGCTTCCGGCTGCGCCACCACCGCCGCCATTTCCTGCGGCGTGGCCGGCGCGATCCAGCGCGCCAGGGTGCCGAACAGCTGCGCCACGTCGATCGGCTTGGCGATGAAATCGTTCATGCCGGCGTCCAGGCATTTTTCCTTGTCGCCCACCATGGCATTGGCCGTCATGGCGATCACGGGCAAGTTCGAATACCGGGGATCCTGGCGCAGCTTGCGCGTCGCCTGGTAGCCATCCATCACCGGCATCTGGCAATCCATCAGCACGCCGTCATAGGCGTTTTCCGCAATCTTCGCCAGCGCGATGGCGCCATTGCCCGCGATGTCGACGCGGATGCCGGCATCGTTCAGGATATGCTGCGCCACTTCCTGGTTCACTTCATTGTCCTCGACCAGCAGCAGCCAGGCGCCGCGCAAGGCGCGCTCGTCGTCGCGGTAGCTGCTCTGGCGCTGCGTCTTGCGGCTCTGCCCCGTCACGCCGCCAAACACGAACGCAATCTGGTCGAGCAGGGTCGAGGCGCTGATCGGCTTGTTCAATACACCGTCGAGCGGCAAGTCGCGCTGGCGCGCCGCCTCGAGCAGCGCTTCGCGATGGAAGGCCGTGACCATGATGCAGGCCGGTGTCGCATCGATGCCGGCGGCATCGGCGCGGATGCCGGCCAGGGTATCGAGGCCGTTCATGCCCGGCATTTTCCAGTCCATCAGCACCAGCCCGTACGGCCGCCCCTCGGCGCGCGCCTGCGCCACGGCGCCGATGGCCAGCGCTCCGCCAAGCACGGCACGCGCCTCGAAGCCCAGCGCCGTGAGCATGCTGACGAAGATTTCACGCGCGCTGGGGTTGTCGTCGACCACCAGCACGCGCAAGCCATGGAATTGCTGTGGCAATAGCAAATTATCGCGCGGCACGGCGGCCAGGCCGAAGCGGGCCGTGAAGAAAAAGGTGCTGCCCACACCCGCTTCGCTGACCAGATCGATCTCGCCTTCCATCATTTCCACCAGCCGCTTGCTGATGGTCAGCCCCAGGCCCGTGCCGCCATGGTGGCGCGTGGTGGACGTGTCGGCCTGCGTAAAAGCCTGGAACAATTTGCTGCGCTGGGGCGGCGTCAGGCCGATGCCCGTGTCGCGCACGTCCACGCGCAGCACGGCCGCATGCTCTTCCAGCTGCTGCAGGCGGATGGTGACGACGATCTCGCCCTTGTCCGTAAATTTGATGGCGTTGTTGGTCAGGTTGATCAGCACCTGGCCCAGGCGCAGCGGATCGCCCTGCAAGGCGTTCGGCACGTCGGGGGCGACGTCGAACAGCAGTTCGAGTCCCTTGTCCTGCGCCCGCATCACGGACAGGTCGGCGATCTGCGCCAGCACGTCCTCGAGGAAGAAATCGACTTTTTCAAAGGCCATCTTGCCCGCCTCGATCTTCGAGAAATCGAGGATGTCGTCGATGATGGCCAGCAGGTTCTTCGAAGCCGATTCCACCTTTTCCAGGTAGTTGCGCTGGGTCGACGTCAGTTCCGTCTGCAGCGCCAAATGGGTCATGCCGATGATGCCGTTCATCGGTGTGCGGATTTCGTGCGACATATTGGCGAGGAAATCCGACTTCATCTTGGTCGCATCCTCGGCCACTTCGACGGCGTGGCGCAGGTCCTGCTCGACGGCCAGGCTGGTGCTCATGTCCTTGAGCGCCTGCAGCAATTCGCCCGTCTCATCGCGCGACGTCACTTCGATGACGGAACTGAGGTCGCCATTGGCCACGCGCGTGGCGATCGCCACCGCCTCGCCCAGCGGACGCGTGATCGAGCGCGCCGACCAGGCAAAGGCGAGACCCGTCAGCAAGGCCGCCAGGCCGATGCCGCCCATCAGCAACAGCGAGGTGTCGATGTCGTTGCGTATCCTGGCGGCGCTGTCGCGGATCAGCTGCTGCTGCAGGTCGTCGAGCTGGCCCACGTACAGCAGCACTTTTTCCAGCACCGGCAAGGTCTGCGTCTGCATGGCCTGCTCGGCGCGGGCATGCTCGCCGCGCTCGACCAGTTCGAACATCGCCTTGAGCGACACATAGTAGTCGGCGCGTGCCAGGTGCATCTGTTCCAGCAGGCGCCGTTCCTCGGGCCGCGCATCGAGGCCGTCGAGGATGCGCACCTGCTCGTCGATGCCTTGCTTGATCGCTTCCAGGCGCGCCTGGTTCGCCTGGCGCAGCGCCAGCTCGTGCTGGTTCGGCAGGTTGCCGATGCGCGTGGCCGCCTCGCGCGCCAGCCCGTGGATCTTGCTGGTGGCCTTGGCGGCGACCCAGTCGCGCTGCAGGATATCGTCGGTCTCGGCGCGGATGGCATAGATGCGGCTGCCGGAGAGGACGATGACGACCAGCATCAGCACGATCAACATGGCATAACCGGCATTGATGCGCACGCCGATACTGATATCCCTGAAGCGCATAACTTTCCTATAAGAAATTCTTGAAAGTCGAAGTCTGAGCGTATTCCCCTACAAAATGCAAGGTCTTTTGCAAAGGAAAAAGTATGCCGATGCGCTTATTTGGCCGCTGTCGGGACTTTTGCAGGCGGCGTCAGGGTGGCGATATGGGCTTGCAGGCACGCGGGGCACCAGCAGCCCACAGCGCTGCCGGGCACGGGAACGGCCGGCGGCAGGGCCACGCACCAGCAGGGTTTGTTGGCGTCCGGGTCAAGCTGGCCGCACTGGAAGGCGGCGCCGCACAAGCTGCACTGGCTCATGGCTGTGTGTGAATTGGCAAGTGTGTGTCATGCCGCGCCGGGATGGGACGCAGATGTAACGGGCAGTAAAAGGGCTGGCTGGGGGACATATCGGGCCAGACTATAGGATCATCAGGGAAAATACAACAAGATCGCCCTATAATGCCTCCAAGATTTTCTTCTTCCCTGTAAAATCGCACAAATCTATTTTCCGGACTCGCCATGAATCAACTAGCTAACTTGAACCTGGACATGAATGACGACTTGACGGCGGTGTCGCCGCAAATCAAGGCGCAGATTCTGGCCGAGGCCCTCCCCTACATCCGCAATTTCCACGGCAAGACCATCGTCATCAAATACGGTGGCAATGCCATGACGGACGAACGCCTGAAGCACGGCTTCGCGCGCGACGTCATCCTGCTCAAGCTGGTCGGCATGAACCCGGTCGTGGTGCACGGCGGCGGACCGCAGATCGACAACGCGCTGAAAAAAATCGGCAAGCAGGGCACCTTCGTGCAAGGCATGCGCATCACCGATGAAGAAACCATGGAAGTGGTGGAGTGGGTGCTGGGCGGCGAAGTGCAGCAGGATATCGTCATGCTGATCAACCATTACGGCGGCCAGGCCGTGGGCCTGACGGGCAAGGATGGCGGCTTGATCCGCGCGCGCAAGATGCAGATGCCGGACCGCGAACATCCGGGCGAATTCCTCGACATCGGTTTTGTGGGCGAGATCGACGCGATCAACCCGGCCGTCGTCAAGGCGCTGCAGGACGACGCCTTCATTCCCATCATTTCGCCGATCGGTTTCGGCCAGGACGGCCAGGCCTACAACATCAACGCCGATGTCGTGGCGGGCAAGATCGCGGAAATCCTGAAAGCGGAAAAGCTGATCATGATGACCAACATCGCCGGCGTCCAGGACAAGCAGGGCAACCTGGTGACCGACCTGTCGGCGCGCGAAATCGACGAAATGTTCGCCGATGGCACGATCTCGGGCGGCATGCTGCCGAAGATCTCGTCCGCGCTCGACGCCGCCAAGTCCGGCGTGAACACGGTGCACATCATCGACGGCCGCATCGAACACTCATTATTGCTGGAAGTGTTGACCGAGCAGGCTTTTGGTACTATGATCCGTTCGCACTAAAAAATAATTCGGCGCAATTCACCCAGCGCCGATTTTTTATGCCCTTGTAGCTCAGTGGTAGAGCACTCCCTTGGTAAGGGAGAGGCCACGTGTTCGATCCACGTCAAGGGCACCATCGACTTATCCCCGTATCTGAAAAATGTCCATGGCTGCGTTGCCTCGCCTCGCCGTACATGCGTACTGTCTTCGGCTCGGCGCCTTGCCCTGAACACATTTCATCTACTCTGCCGTCATCTCCTCATAGTAAAAATGTCCATGGCGGCGTTGTCCTTCCTCGCCGTACATTCGTACTGTCTTCGTCAGTCCGCCTTGCCCTGAACACTTTTCCATCTGCTCTGCCACCGGTTGTTGCGCGGCTGAGCCAGTCCTACCTCTTCAGCAGTTATTCAATACACCCGCTCGACCTTCAAGCCCTTCTGACGCAACAAATCCGGCACGCTCTTGTCGCCCACCAGGTGCAGCACGCCGATGGCGGCCAGGCTGGACTTTTCGCGCGCAAGCAAGTTGGCGATACCGTCGGCCAGGGCCGGGTTGCGGCCGTCCAGCAACACTTTTTGCACGAACTGCGCGGCGAACGAGGGGTCTGTTGCCGCCTTTGCCGCCAGCTTGTCGAACGCTGCCGCGTCGGCGTTGCGCCACGCATCGGCGATCTCGCGCGCTTCCTGGCTTTGTTCCTGGTCTTCGATCGACGCCACGCCGTCTTCGAGGAAGCGGCACTGGTCGAGGGGCGACATGGCGCCGAACAGCGCCATCTGGCCTTCCATCGATTCGAGTTCCACCACGGGGATCTTGCGCGCCTTGGCTTGCTGCGACAGATAACTGTCGACGGCCAGGTCGGAGCGGTAGCCAAGCGTGGAAAACTCGCCGATGGCCAACACGCTGGCCAGCATCCACGGCTTCATCGGCGCCACCGCTGCGGGCGCGATGCCGTATTTTTGCAACAGCGGCGCCAGACGCGGCGCCAGGGTCTGGCGGCAGTCAGGCGGCACTTTGCTGCCTGGCGCCTCCATGCCGTATTTCAGCACGGCGCTGACGGCCTTGCGCGGATCGGCGCCGGGATCGATCTCCAGCGCCAGCGCGCCGGCGCCGTTCAATGCCTGCGTCACGGTCGGCTCGAGCGGATAAAAGTCGGGCGCGCCGACATGGATGGTACCGAACAGATACAGGGTGTGGCTGGCATCCTGCACCTTGAACAGGGCGCCCCGGTTTTGCGCCACGGAAGGCGCTTCGGCCAAGGCCGACTGCAACGGCAGCAAGAATAATCCGCAAAACATCACTATAATCTGGCGTCGCATGGTTTTCCTGATTGTTGAATTTTTCATCTTCTCTCGCTAGCAAAGACTCCTGTGCCTGTGTCCCATCTTAACCGCTCGTCGCCGGTCTGGCTGTTTGACCTCGACAACACGCTGCACAATGCCTCGCACGCCATCTTCCCCACCATCACGGCCAATATGAACACGTATATTGCCCGCGTACTGGGCGACGGCGTGACGCCGGCCGACGACGCCATCGTCAATGCGGCGCGCGCGGCCTACTGGCGCCGCTATGGCGCCACCTTGCTGGGCATGGTCAAGCACCATCAGGTGCAGGCCGCGCATTTTCTGCACGAGACGCATGCGTTCGACGATTTGCGCGCGATGATACGCGCCGAGCGGGGCCTGGGGGCTTTACTCAAACGCCTGCCTGGCCGTAAAATTTTACTCACGAACGCGCCGCTGCGCTATTCGAGCGACGTGATGCGCCACCTGGGCTTGCGCCGGCACTTTTCACACCACGTCGCCATCGAGGCGATGCATGTGCACCGCCAGTTGCGGCCCAAGCCATCGACCCTGATGCTGCGCAAACTGATGCGCAAGCACCACATCCGCCCCGGCCGCTGCATTCTGGTGGAAGACACCCTGGCCAACCTCAAGGGTGCGAAAAAACTGGGCCTGCGCACGGCCTGGATCACGCAATACCTGAAAATGGCCGATCCGATCGGCGTGGCGAAGCTGCCCATGGCGTTAAATCGCCCCGCTTACGTCGATGTCAAAGTAAAATCTGTCCGGCATTTGGCACGCCGCCTTCACCGTCTGCGTTGAAGGGGATTCCTGGGCTTCCGGTTGACACTGGAAGCCGCACCGCTAGCGGCGGTGACGGACCTCCCCATCAAGGCAGCATTTTTTTTAACGACAAGAGAAAATATGGCAAGCACACCGCCGGGCCAACGCAGGCTACAAATTCTTCAGGCCCTCGCCGCAATGCTGGAGCAGCCGAAAGGCGAAAAGATCACCACCGCCGCACTGGCGGCCAGACTGACCGTATCGGAAGCGGCCCTGTACCGCCATTTCGCCAGCAAGGCGCAAATGTTCGAAGGGCTGATCGAATTCATCGAGTCGAGCGTCTTCGGCCTGATCAACCAGATCGCGGAAAAACACAGCGATGGCATGACGCAGACGCGCGACATCATCGGCATGCTGCTCAATTTCGCCATCAGCAATCCGGGCATGACGCGCGTGCTGATCGGCGATGCGCTGGTCAATGAGGACGAGCGCCTGCAGGTGCGCATGAACCAGTTCTACGACCGCGTGGAACTGGCGCTCAAGCAGGCCTTGCGCGTGGCCGCCGCCGAAGGCCATGGCAAGGAAAGCGAAGTGGCGGCGCGCGCCACCCTGATCGTCAGCTTCGTCATCGGACGCTGGCACCGCTACGCCAAGAGCGGCTTCAAGATCAATCCATCCCAGGAAGCGGCGCTGCAAATCGCCATGCTGCTGGGGTAAGTCACCGCCGCAGCTGTCCCCATGCATACCGACTGCTTCGCCCTGCTCGACGACGCCAGCACACCCGGCGCCGGTTCGCGTCTGTACACGGGCCTGGCGGCGGTCTTGCAGTGCACCGAGGGGAAACAGTGGCCGGCCCTGCTCGAAGGGCTGCAAGAGGCCTTGCAACGCGGCCAGTACGCCGTCAGCGTGTGCAGCTACGAACTGGGTGCGCACTTGCTGGCCATGCCGCCGCGTGCGGCCGGCCTTGACGCGCCGCCGCTGGCGCAAGTGCTCGTCTTCGAGCACTGCACGCAGCTGTCGCAGGACGAGGTGGCGCAGTGGCTGGACTCTCGCGTCGACGCGGACGCCGCGCCGGCCGGCGTGGCCGGTATCCGCGCGAACGTGGATCAAGCCGAATTCACGCGCGCGCTGCACCGCATCCACGACTACATCGTGGCCGGCGACACCTATCAGGTCAACTACACGTACCGTTTGCGCTTCGACGCCTTCGGCTCGCCCCTGGCCTTGTATGCGCGGCTGCGCGCGCGCCAGCCCGTGCCCTACGGCGCGCTGGTGATGCTGCCCGATGGCGGCGCCCTGCTGTCGCTGTCGCCGGAGCTGTTCGTGCGCCACGCGCAAGGCGCGCTGACGGCGCGACCCATGAAGGGCACGGCGCCTGCCGCCCCGCCTGAGCAAATTGAAGAAAACGCACGCCGCGCCGCCGCCCTGGCCAGCGACCCAAAAAACCGCGCGGAAAATCTGATGATCGTCGACCTGCTGCGCAACGACATCGGCCGCATCGCCGTCACGGGCTCCGTCAAGGTGCCGGCCCTGTTCGAGGTGACGCGCTACAGCAGCGTGCTGCAAATGACGTCCACCGTGCAGGCGCGCCTGCGCGCCGACGCAACGCTAAGCGGCATCTTCCAGGCCTTGTACCCGTGCGGCTCGATCACGGGCGCGCCGAAACGCCGCACCATGGAAATCATCGCCGAACTGGAACCGGCACCGCGCGGCATCTATACGGGCGCCATCGGCTGGTTCGATCCGCCATCTTCCGCTCAGGTCGTCGGTGACTTTTGCATGTCCGTGCCGATCCGCACCCTGGCCTTGCAACCGGCCGACCCTGATGGCATCCGGCGTGGCGAGATGGGCGTGGGCGCCGGCATCGTGCTCGACAGCGACCCGCACGAGGAATTTGCGGAATGCCAGCTCAAGGCCCGCTTCCTGACGGGCCTGAGCAACGACTTCGAACTGTTCGAAACCCTGCACGCCAGCCGCGACCATGGTTGCCGCCTGCAGGAGCACCACCTGGCGCGCCTGGCCACCTCCTGCGCCTACTTCGGTTTTAGCTGGGATGCCAACGCTGCCCGCGCCGCGCTGCAGGCGGCTTGCGCGGCACGCCCCGACAATGTCCCTTTCCGCCTGCGCCTGGCGCTGCGCCAGGATGGCCAGTTGACGACGCAAAGCGGCGTGCTCAGCGCCTTGCCGGGGACGGTCAACGTCATGCTGGCGCCCGATACAACGACTGCCGGCGATCTGTTCCTGCGCCACAAGAGCAGCGTGCGCG
Source organism: Janthinobacterium sp. NKUCC08_JDC (assembly GCF_019345575.1). Classification (NCBI taxonomy): domain Bacteria; kingdom Pseudomonadati; phylum Pseudomonadota; class Betaproteobacteria; order Burkholderiales; family Oxalobacteraceae; genus Janthinobacterium; species Janthinobacterium sp. NKUCC08_JDC. The sequence goes on from NZ_JAHKQW010000004.1 coordinate 239,830, forward strand.
CGCGCTATGACGCGGCCTGGCGCGCAGCCGAGGCGCAAGGCGGCTTCGACATGCTGTTCTTTAACGAGCGTGGCGAGCTGACGGAGGGCGGGCGCAGCAATGTCTTCGTGCAGCTGGACGGCCGCTGGCACACGCCGCCCCTGTCCTGCGGCCTGCTGCCCGGCGTGCAGCGCGCGGCCTTGCTGGCCGATCCCGCCTGGAACGCGCAGGAAACCATCATCACGCGCGCCATGCTGGCGCGGGCCGAAGCGATCGTCGTGTGCAATGCGCTGCGCGGGGCGATGCCGGCGCAGTTGGTTACTTGATATCTACCTGCATCTCGTAACCGCCGTAAATCATCCGCTTGCCATCGAACGGTAATTTTTCCGGGTCCATCATCTCGGCCAGGCGCGGGTCTTTCATGACCTTGTCGTTGATTTCATCGCGCTTGGCGCGCGACTCATACACGATCCATGAAAACACCACCACTTCGCCATCCTGCAAGTCCACCGCCTGCGGGAACGAGGTCAGCTTGCCCGGCTTGACATCGTCGCCCACGCATTCGCGAAATTCCAGCGCGCCGTACTCTCGCCAAACGGCGCCGCAACTGCGCGACATGGCCAGGTAGGCATCGAGCTTGGCTTTCGGTACGGGCACGACAAATCCATCGACATACGCCATGATGTTCTCCTTTGTTGTGACAAACGCGAACAACCAGCTTAGGACAATGATGGCAAGACGACAAGCGCGGCATTAAAAAAAAAGCAGGCGTTCAAGCCTGCTTGGGTATCAGCAACTTACAGCGCCAGCGCTTTTTCCACCGCGCCAACGAGTTTCTTGTCGTCCGGCGTCACCTTGCTGGGGAAGCTTTCCACCACTTTGCCGTGGCGGTCGATCAGGTATTTGTGGAAATTCCAGGCCGGGGTCTTGCCCGTCTGCTTGATCAGGTCCACGTACAGCGGATTCGGCGCAGGGCCGGAGACGACCGACTTCGAAAACATGGGGAACTTCACGCCATAGGTGTTGTAGCAGAAATCGGCGATTTCCTTGCTGTTACCCGGTTCCTGCTTGCCAAAATCGTTCGACGGGAAGCCCAGCACCACCAGGCCCTTGCTGCCGTACTTGGCGTACAGCGCCTCGAGCCCTTCATATTGATTGGTAAAACCGCAATAACTGGCCGTATTGACCACCAGCACGACCTTGCCCGCGTACTGGCACAGGTTTTGCGGCGCTTCATCCTGCAGGCGGTTGAAGGTCTGCTTGAGAATGGCCGGGCAAGCGGCCGGTGCAGCGGCAGCTGGCGCGGTGTCAGCGGCATGGGCCGGCATGGCCAGGCTGGCGCCGGCGGCAAGGGTGGTGATCGCAAACAGCTGGGCAAGGGTCTTGGACATGAAGGGCACCATGGTTGAACGGAAAAAAACCATTCTATGTCAAACGCCGCGCGCGCGTACAAGACGGACAACAACAGCGATGGCTTGAGCGACATCAACGACGGTGCAGTACTTGCCCAGCGCACAGTTTTTTTACCTATGCTCGGCCTTCCTGTCCCTTTCCCTGCCTTGTGGAGCCGCCATGCCCTTCCCGCACCTGACCACACTAACCACCGCCCTGCTGGCCGCCAGCCTGCTCATCCTGGCGCCAGCCAGCGCGCACGCTGCCACGACGACCAAAGCCGTCAAGCCCGCCGCGACCAAGGACGCCCCCGCCCTGCCCGCCTACCAGGCCGACCTGAGCCAGACCACCGTGTCCGGCCTGTCCTCGGGCGGCTTCATGGCGGCGCAGTTTGCCGTCGCCTACTCGGCCACGGTGGCGGGCGCCGGCATCATCGCGGGCGGCCCGTATTTCTGCTCGGGCCAGCCGGGCCGCTTCCCCTACATTCCTTACCTGACGAATGCCTTGAGCACCTGCATGAATCCCGGCAGCGCGCAGGTGGCGCCGCCTGTCGCCAGCGAATTGCTGCGCGCGGCGAACGATTTTGCGCGCGAGCGTCTCATCGACGACACGGCCAACCTGAAACGCCAGCGCGTATATCTGTTCAGCGGAACGAAAGACCAGACCGTGACGCGGCCGGTGGTGGAGCAGGTGGGGAAATTCTATCAACTGGCCGGTACGCCGGCGGCGCAGATCCGCTTCGTCGACACGCTAGGCGCGGGCCACGCGATCCTCACCGACAGCAACGCCGACAAGCCTTGCGCCGTGACGGAGTCGCCGTTCATCAACGACTGCGATTACGTGCAGGCGCGCGACATCCTGCAGCACCTGTACCCGGATCTGCAGCCGTCGTCGACTACCCTGACGGGCAAGCTGATCGCCTTCAACCAGCGCAGCTTCATCCAGAACGCGTACTCGAGCATGAGCAATACGGGCTACGCCTACATCCCGAAAGCCTGCAGCAGCGAGAGCTGCCGCGTGCACGTGGTATTCCACGGCTGCCTGCAAACGACGCAGGCCATCGGCGACCGTTTTTATACGAGCACCGGCTACAACCAGGTGGCGGACGCCAACAAGATCATCGTGCTGTATCCGCAGGCCGAACCGAGCCCCGTCTACCCGTACAACCCGAAAGGCTGCTGGGATTTCTGGGGCTACACCAGCATCAATCCGATCGACCCGGATTTCTACCGCAAGAGCGGCTCGCAGATGGAGGCGGTCAAGGGCATGCTGGACAGGTTAGGATCGGCTCGCAACAGCCGTCGATAACGGACGTCACGGATGCTTGAGAAAATCGTAGCGAGCGGCAACGATTTCTGGCTAAGAAGCGCAGCTGTACTTTAGTACAGTGAGCATCGCAGGCCGGAAAGCGCGCCGCGCAGTAGATTTAATCAAGCATTCTAGATACCGCCCATGCAGATGTATTTGATGACTAGGTAGTCTTCGATACCGTAGGTCGACCCTTCACGGCCCAGGCCCGATTGCTTGACGCCGCCGAAGGGGGCGATCTCGTTCGAGATCAGGCCCGTGTTGACGCCGACCATGCCCGTTTCCAGGCCTTCGGCCACTCTCCAGATGCGGCCGATGTCGCGCGAATAGAAATAGGCGGCCAGGCCGAATTCCGTATTGTTGGCCAGGGCGATCACTTCATCGTCCGTCTTGAAGCGGAACAGGGGTGCCAGCGGGCCGAAGGTTTCCTCGGTGGCCACGCGCATGTCGTTCGTCACGTCGGCGATGATGGTCGGCTCGAAGAAGCCATTGCCCAGCGCATGGCGCTTGCCGCCAGCGAGCAGGCGCCCGCCCTTGCCCAGCGCGTCGGCCACGTGTTCTTCCACCTTGGCCACGGCCTTGGCGTCGATCAGCGGGCCTTGCGTGACACCAGCCTCGATACCATTGCCGACCTTCAGCTTGGCCACTGCCGCCACCAGCTTGTCGGCAAACGCGTCATATACGCTGTCCTGCACGTACAGGCGGTTGGCGCAGACGCAGGTCTGGCCCGCATTGCGGTATTTCGAGGCGATGGCGCCTTCCACTGCCGCGTCCAGGTCGGCGTCATCGAAGACGATGAACGGCGCATTGCCGCCCAGTTCCAGCGACAGTTTCTTGATCGTCGGCGCGCACTGCTCGGCCAGCAAACGGCCCACCTGGGTCGAGCCCGTAAACGTCAGCTTGCGCACGATGGGATTCGACGTCATTTCGCCGCCGATGTCTTTCGGTGCGCCCGTGACGATGCTGAACACGCCCGCAGGCACGCCAGCGCGCTCGGCCAGCACGGCCAGCGCCAGCGCGGAAAACGGTGTCGCTTCCGCCGGTTTCAAGACCATCGGGCAGCCGGCGGCCAGGGCCGGGCCGACCTTGCGCGTGATCATGGCGGCGGGGAAGTTCCATGGCGTGATGGCGGCGCACACGCCGATCGGTTCCTTGGTGACAACCAGGCGGCGGTCCGGCCATGGCGACTGCAGGGTGTCGCCCGCGACGCGCTTGCCTTCTTCGGCGAACCACTCGATGAACGAAGCGCCGAACTGCACTTCGCCCTTCGCTTCCGGCAGGGGCTTGCCCTGCTCGGTGGTCATGATCAGCGCCAGGTCGTCGGCGTTTTCCAGGATCAGGTCATGCCAGCGGCGCAGCACGGCCGCGCGTTCCTTGGCCGTCTTCTTGCGCCAGGCGGGCCAGGCGGCATTGGCCGCCTCGATGGCGCGGCGCGTCTCGGCTGCGCCCATCAGGGGCACCGTACCGATATGCTCGCCCGTGGCGGGATTGTTCACGTTAATCGTCTGGCCACCATCGGCATCGACCCAGGCTCCATTCACGTAAGCCTGGTGACGCAACAAGGTAGGATCTTTCAACTGCAGCATATGGATCTCCGGTCTGGTTTGAATTATCGACGAGGGATACTATGCCACAGCGCGGCCGATTCCGCAGGCGCGGAACGGATTTACTCGACCTTGAAAGACGACAGTTTCGGGTCCGGCGCCGGGTATTCCAGCTTCATGCCCTGCAGGGTTTCCAGCAGCAGGGACGCGACCACCAGATTGCGCTGCGTCTTGGAGTTCGATGGCACCACGTACCACGGCGCGTGGTCGGCATCCGTCTCGCGGATCGCCGTTTCATAGGCGCGCTGGTAGCTATCCCACTTCTTGCGCTGGGCGATATCGTTGGGGTCGAACTTCCACTGGCGGTCGGGATCATCGAGCCGCTCCTGCAGCCGTCCCCGTTGCTCATCCTTCGAGATGTGCAAGAAGATTTTCAGGATGACGGTGCCCGTTTCGCTCAGCATGCGCTCGAAATCGCGGATCTGCGCGTAGCGGCGCTGGCATTCGGCCTTGTCGATCATGTCCTGCACGCGCGTGATCAGCACATCCTCGTAATGGCTGCGGTTGAAGATGGCGATCTCGCCCTTCACGGGCACGTGCTGGTGCACGCGCCACAAGTAATCGTGCGCCAGTTCGATATCGGTGGGGCCCTTGAACGCGATGGCGCGGATGCCCATCGGGTTGATGTTGCTGAAGATGGCCTTGACCGTGCCATCCTTGCCCGACGTATCCATGCCCTGCAGGACCAGCAGCACCTTCTTTTTGTGCTGCGCGTACAGCATGCTCTGGCACTCGGCGATCTGCGCCGTCAGCGCCACGGTTTCCTCGCGGTCCATGGCCTTGCACTGGGCCGGCGTCAGCTTCTTGTTCGCAGCCTTGGTGGCGGCGCCCAGCAGGCGCTTGCCGGCGAAATCCTCGTTCAGTTCGAAGCCCTTGCCGGCACGGAATTGCGTGCGCGCCTTCATGCCGCCACCACCAGCTTGCGGTGCTCGATTTTTGTGCAGTGATCCATCACCACGTCCATGCCCGCCGCCCGCGCCAGCTGCGCCGCCTGCTCGTTGACGATGTCGAGCTGCAGCCACAGACAGCCGGCCTTGACGGCGATGGCTTCCTCGGCGATGGGCACGATATCTTCTGACTTGCGGAAGCAGTCGACGATGTCGATGCGCGCCGGCGCGACGGCAGCGGCCGCCTCCGTCAGATTGGCGTAGGCGCGCTGCCCCAGCACCTCGCGCCCGGCGAGGGTCGGATTGACGGGCAGCACGCGGTAGCCATGGCGCAGCAGGTAGTCGGCCACTTCATGGCTGGCGCGTTCGGGCTTGTCGGACATGCCGACGATGGCGATGATGCGGCTGTCTTGCAGGATGCGGGCGATGTTGGACATATTCTGGTCTATGAAGCGTGCGACATTGCCCGCCTAGCGTAGCAGATTCCCGTCCTGCCGGGAGCTAAGTAACCCCCAATAAATTATTATGATTTCTGACTTCCATAATCGGCGCTCTGCGGCGTTGCCCGCTCCTAGCAGTGCTCGCACTGCGTCGCAGCAGGCGCCTTGCATAGCATCCGGTTCTGTTCGTCATAAATTCACAATAATTTCCTGAGGATTACTTAGCCAGAAGACTTAGCCTTGCGCACGGCCGCCATCTTCGCCACGAAAGCCTGCGCGCGTGCCGTCACGGCCGCGTAATCGCCCGTGGCGCCCGGGCCACTGAGGCTGCTGCCGATGCCCACGGCCACCGCGCCGCTGGCAAACCATTCCTGCAGGTTCTCCACCGTCACGCCGCCCGTCGGCATCAATGGCGCTTGCGGCAGAGGAGCGCGCAGGGCCTTGATGTAGGCGGGGCCGAACATCTCGGCGGGGAAGACCTTGACGATGTCGGCGCCCGCCTGCAGGGCCGTGACGATTTCCGTCGGCGTCATCGCTCCCGGCATGGACAGCACCTGGTAGCGCTGGCATAGCGCGATGGTGTCCACGTTGACGCTGGGCGAAATGATGAACTGGGCGCCGGCCAGGATGGCGGCGCGCGCCGTCTCCGTATCGAGTACGGTGCCCGCGCCCAGCAGCACGTCAGGGCCATGGCGTTCGCGCAAGGTGCGCAGCACGCCCAGGGTATCGGGCGTGGTGAACGCCACTTCCAGCGCCGTGATGCCGCCGGCGATGCACGCCTCGGCGATCCGCAGCGCCGCATCGGGCGAGTCGGCGCGCACGATGCCGACCATGCCCCGTTCGAGGATGCCATTGAAAACCGCGTGTTTTTGCATATGCTCTCTCCTGTCAGGCCGGCAGGGCGCCAAAGCGCACTTCCGGCAAACCGCGCACGCCCATCTGGCGCGCATGAAACAATCCGCCGGCCAGCGGTTCGCTCGCCAGCTGGGCCGGGGTCAAGTTCTCCTGCGCCGTCGTGACGAACAATTCGTCGTAGTGCGGGCCGCCCAGGCTCACGCAGCTGGGCTGTGAAACGGGCAGGCTGATCTTGCGCTCGACGCTGCCGTCCGGCGCGAAGCGCAAGACCCTGCCGGCGCCCCACTGCGCGCTCCACAGGTAGTCATCCGCATCGATGGTGGCGCCATCGGCGGCCCCCGGTCCCGGGTCGAGCACGGCAAACACGCGCACCCGGCTCGCGTCGCCGCCCAGGTAATCGTCCCAGCGGTAGATCGCCCTCTTCATCGAGTCGCAGAAATACATGGCCGTGCCATCGACGCTGAAGCAGATGCTGTTCGAGATGGCGATCTGCGGCAGCGGCAGGCGCTCCAGGGTCAAGTCCAGGTTGAGGCGGTAAAAGCTGCCGATCGCATCGCGGCACGGGCGCTCATCGAGCGTGCCGAAGACAAAGCGTCCCTGGCGGTCACAGCGGCCATCGTTCAGGCGCGTCATGGGCAAGTCGCCCTCCACCGTGTGCAAGCGCGTGACGGCCCCGCTGCGCGCGTCAAACCAGGCCAGTCCCGAGGCCAGTCCCAGCAGCAGCACCTCGTCGCTATCCGTCAGCGCGAAACACGCCAGGCGCTCGGGCATGGCCCAGCTCTGGCGCTCGCCCGTGGCCAGCACCAGCGCATGCAGCTGGCAGCCTTCGATATTCGTCCAGAAAACGCGGCCGCTGCGTTCGCACCAGCGCACGCCCTCGCCCAGGAAGTTTTGCGCATCGACCAGTAATTGCGCCTGTGTCCCCATCATCTTTTTTCCTTCCCTTCAATGAGACTCGCGCGGAACCGCGGAACCCCGGCAGCCGACGAGGAAGTCCAGATCCGCGCCTTCGTCGGCCTGCGTCACGTGCTTGATGTACATCGACTGATAACCGCCCTTCATGGCCGGCGGCGGGGCGCTCCACTCGGCGCGCCGGCGCGCCAGCTCCGCTTCGTCGACGTCCAGGTGCAAACGGCGTCCCGCCACGTCCAGTTCGATCATGTCGCCATCGCGCACCAGGGCCAGCGGCCCGCCCACGGCCGCTTCCGGCGCCACGTGCAGCACCACCGTGCCGTAGGCCGTGCCGCTCATGCGCGCGTCCGAGATGCGCACCATGTCGCGCACGCCCTGCTCCAGCAGTTTTTTCGGCAGTCCCATATTGCCCACTTCGGCCATGCCCGGATAGCCCTGCGGGCCGCAATTTTGCAGCACCATCACGCAGCTGGCATCGATATCGAGCGCGGGATCGTCGACGCGCTTTTTGTAGTGCTCGATGCTGTTGAAGACGACGGCGCGGCCACGGTGCTGCATCAGCTCGGGCGATGCCGCCGATGGCTTGATGACGGCGCCGCGCGGGGCCAGGTTGCCATGCAGGACGGCGATGCCGCCTTCGTCCTTGAATGGCTGCGCCAGCGGCGTGATCACCTCGGGATTGAAATTTTCCGCTTCGGCCACGTTGACGGCCATGGTCGCGCCCGTGACGGTGAGCGCCTCGCCATGCAATTTGCCCAGCAGGTCGCGGATGATCACGGGCAGGCCGCCCGCATAGTAAAAATCTTCCATCAGGTACTGGCCCGACGGCATCAGGTTCAGCAGGCAGGGAATGTCGCGGCCCAGGCGATCCCAGTCGCCCAGGCGCATATCCACGCCGATGCGCCCGGCGATGGCCAGCAAATGGATCACGGCATTGGTCGAGCCGCCGATGGCGCCGTTGACCATGATGGCGTTTTCAAACGCTTCGCGCGTGAGGATCTGCGACAGTTTCAGGTCTTCATGCACCATGTCGACGATACGCCGGCCCGTCAGCTGCGCCTGCAGCTTGCGGCGCGCATCGACGGCGGGAATGGCCGCGTTGCCGGGCAAGGTCACGCCCAGCGCTTCGACCATGCTGGCCATGGTCGAAGCCGTGCCCATGGTCATGCAGTGGCCGGCGGAACGCGACATGCACGATTCGGCCTGCTTGAATTCGGCCGAGGTCATGCGCCCGGCGCGCACGTCTTCGGAAAACTTCCACACGTCGGTGCCCGAGCCGATCGGCTTGCCGCGGTAATTGCCGTTCAGCATGGGGCCGCCCGACAGCACGATCGTGGGCAAATCCACGCTGGCCGCGCCCATCAGCAGGGCCGGGGTGGTCTTGTCGCAGCCCGTCAGCAGCACCACGCCGTCGATCGGGTTGGCGCGGATCGATTCCTCGACATCCATGCTGGCCAGGTTACGGAACAGCATGGCCGTCGGGCGCAGATTCGTCTCGCCCAGCGACATCACGGGAAATTCGACGGGGAAGCCGCCCGCCTCGAGCACGCCGCGCTTGACCATCTCGGCCAGGTCGCGGAAATGGCCATTGCAGGGCGTCAGCTCGGACCAGGTATTGCAGATGCCGATGACGGGACGGCCATCGAAGGCGTCGCTGGGATAGCCCTGGTTCTTCATCCAGCTGCGGTGAATAAAACTGTCCTTGTCGTCGCCACCAAACCACGATTGCGAACGCAAGGGGCGCTTGTTCTTGTTGCTGCTCATACTGTCTCCTGCGGGGAAATCAAGCCGCGCGCGGCGGCGATCAGCAGCGCACCGTGACCGGCCAGATAGTCTTGCTGCTGGTCGTCGACGATGATGCGCTTGCCATAAAAAAATCCGTGTTCTTCGATCAGCAGCCCGAGCGCCTGGCGCAGCATGGGCTTGCCGGTAATGACGAGCGGGCTATCGGGCCGCATCTGGATGGCGGTGCTGTTGCGCAGCGCCAGCAGGTCGCCGCTGAGGACGGCGCCCATCAGGAAATTGGCCCGCTCATTGCATTCGATGGCGCTGAACTGGCCCAGGGTGCGCACGCTGAAGCAGGCGCGCGCCAGCCCCGTTTTTTGCGCCGCGGCCGCGCCGGCCAGCAGCATTTTCGGCACCAGCGTCTGCGCAAAACCGCCATCGACCGATTGCTTGATCAGGGTGTGCTGCGTGATCGCCTGCAGCAGTTCGCCCGCAATGGTGGTGCTGCAGCCGAGGATGCGGCGCTGCTCGTCAACACTGATCAGCTTGGTATGCGAACCGGGCATGATCAGGGTCGCCGCGCCCCGCAATTGCAGGCGCTCGAGCAGTGCGACGACTTCCGTCTCTTCGCCGCGCATCATGTCCATCGCTTCGACGTTATGCAGGCCGACGGCGCCATGCTGGTTGCGCACGCCGGGAATCAGCCACAGGGGCTGGGGCAGCACGTCGGGCAAGTCCACCGCCTGCATGCCTTGCGCAAGCTGGGCCAGGCCGGCGGGCGCCGGCAAATGCGGCACTTCCCGCACACCCATGGGCGAGGTAATCATGCCCGAGGCCAGCGCCAGGTCCACGTCGGACGGCGCGATGCCGGCGCTGGCCAGCACGCTGGCGATGGTGTCGCGCAGCGCCTGTTTCAGCGCACCGTTATGGCCATCGATGGCGGTATTGCGCACGCCCGTTTCCAGCTGCGCCTGAGCGACGACGGCGCCTGCGCGCCACAGCAAGGTACGCGTATTGGTGGTGCCGGCATCGATGGTGAGTATGTTCATGGGCAGGTTCGCAGCGTCGGTCAGGACAAAAATGAATGAGGGAAAAACTACCTCATGGTAGAACTGCCCCGCATATCTGACCAATCACTTATTTGACATCATTGATACCGGTTCGGATATGTCAAACGCATCGATATCCTGCACGCCCAAACGGTAGGCAAGATTGAAGCGCCTGACCTGTCCCGGCTGCAATTGCACACCCTGCGCCAGCAGGGAAAAACAGCGCGCATCGGAATACAAATGGCAACTGTCCTGGGTGCTGGAAAAACGCAGGACCCGGCCGGAAGCGGGGTCGGCAACCCGCGCCGCCTCGCGCAGCTGGCCGCTGCCCGTCCAGTAAAAGTCATGCCGGAATCCCGGCAAGTGCACGAGCGCGGGCCAGGCTAGGCGCGAAGCGAGCGGCGCCGGCTGGCGGAAGTCGAAGGCGCTGCCCGCCACATCGAGCGGAGCGCTGCACGAATGCCCGCCGGGCCAGTAGCGGTCGGCGGCCAGGCGCAGCACATGGTCGCCCACGGCGGCGCGGCCGCCCTGCAGATTGAACAGGGGCGCGGCCAGCGCAAAACGGGAAACCGTCTCGGCCGTGGCGACGCAGTCGAGGTGCAGGCTGCCATCCTCGTCGAGCCGGTAGGCCAGGCGCACCGACAGGCCGTCATGCGCCAGGTGCAGCAGCAAGTGGCCGTCGTCCGGCGGCGCGCACCGCCAGGCCGTGGACGAGCGTGCCGCAAGGGGCGTGGCGCCCAGCACGTCGGCCAGGCGGCCATAGCGGTCGGGCGCCCACCAGGCCCGTACACTGGCATCGTGTGCATCGATGGCCACGCGCATGCCGCGTGCATTGCGCAGCAGATGCATCATGGCGCCTGCCCGGGGGCTGGCGGCGGCCGGCTGCGCTGCTGGAATTCGCGCGGCGTGCAACCGAGTTCGCGCTTGAAGACGGCATGCATGTACTGCACCGTGGTAAAGCCGCAACGCACGGCCACCTCGGCCACCTGCCCGGGTCCGCGCGCCAGCAGGGTCTTGGCCGCATCGAGCTTGAAATGCAGGATTTCATCGTGCACGCTGCGCCCCAGTTCGTGGCGGAAGTGCGCTTCGAGCGAGGAACGCGACACGCCTACGTAATCGGCCACCTGCTCCGTCTTGATGCCCTGGCAAGCGTACTGGCGGATGAAATGGCGTGCCTGCATCACCTGCGGGTGCTGGAAAGGCTGGTGGCGCGTGGAAGCGAGCACGTTCAGGCCGGCCGGCGGTACGAGGATGCGCGTGCCGGACAGGCGCGCGCCATTCAACATCTGGTGCAGCAGATGCGCGGCCGTGCGGCCCATTTCCTCCGTGCCCTGGATGACGGAACTCAATGGAATACGCGTGAGCATGCGCGCCAGCGGGTCGTTGTCGATGCCGATCAAAGCCACCTGCTCCGGCACGGCGATGCCCGCGTGCATGCACGCTTGCAGCAGCTGGCGCGCGCGTGCATCGCTGACGGCGATGATGCCGACGGGTTTTTCCAGGCTGTTGAGCCAGGCGATCTGCTGTTCCACCGCTTCGTCCCACGACGGTGCGCTGGTGGCGACACCCCGGTACACGTCGGCGCGCATGTGGTCGCGCTCCATCAAGGCGCAAAACGCCGTTTCGCGCTCCTGCGCCCAGCGGTTGACATCGGCCTCGGGCAGGCTGAAACAGGCAAAACGCGTCAGGCCCGCTTCCACCAGGTGTTCATAGGCCAGCTTGACGATCTTGAAATTATCGGTCGCCACGTACGGGATGCCGGCCGGGTAATCCTCGGCGCGCGCATACGAGCCGCCCACGGCCACCACGGGCAGGCGGCTGTGGGCCAGCGCTTCGCAGACGGCGGGATCGTCGAAATCGGCGATGATGCCGTCGCCCTGCCAGCGTTCGATGCCGGGCAGGCGGCAGCGAAAATCCTCTTCCAGGAACAGGTCCCACGACACGCGCGTCGTGTTCAGGTAGGCGGCGATGCCCGCGATGATGTCGCGGTCGTAGATCTTATTCCCGTTAAACAGCAGCGCGATCCGGTGCGCGGTCGGCATCTTCATGGTGTCTCCTCCCGTGCCAGATCGTTTCACGGCTATCTACGCCCCGCTCGCGTGCTGACATCGACCCACACGGCGAGGGTGAGGATACTGCCTTTCACGATCATCTGCCAGTAGGTGTCCACGTCCAGCATGGACATTCCGTTATCGAGGCTGGCCATCACCAGCGCGCCGATCAGGGCGCCGTACACGGTGCCCGAGCCGCCGCGCATCGAGGTGCCGCCGATGAAGCAGGCGGCGATCGCGTCGAGTTCGCTGAAGGTGCCGGCCGATGGGGAACCTGCCGCCAGGCGGCCCGTGTTGATCAGGCCTGCCAGCGCGCACATCAGGCCCATGATGCCGAATATCCACAACTTGACGGCTTTTACGTTGATGCCGGACAGGCGCGTCGCTTCCATATTGCTGCCGACGGCATAGATGCGGCGGCCGAACACGGTCTGGCTCGTGATGTAGCTGAACAGTCCCAGCAAGGCCAGCAGCAACAGCACGGGCAGCGGAATGCCTTCATAGCCGTTCAGGGTTTGCACGAAGGCATACAGCACAGCGCCGATGACGGCCAGGCGCAAGCCGTCGGCCCAGGGCGCCGTCTGCGGCAAGCCATGCTGGGCGCGGCTGGCGCGCGCGCGCCACGTCAAAAAGGCGGCCAGCAGGAACAGGCCGATGCCCAGCACGATGCCGGGGACCGCGGGCAGGTAGCCCTGCCCCAGGTAGACCATCGGCTCGGAGACGGGCGCGATCGTGATGCCGCCCGTGATGCCCAGCAGGATGCCGCGGTACGCGAGCATGCCGCCCAGCCCGACGATGAAGGACGGGATGCCCCGGTACGCCGTCAGGTAGCCATTGAGCAAACCGATCACCAGGCCGCAGCCGAGTACGGCCGCCAGGTTCAGCGCCAGCGGCCAGTGCTGCGTGACGTCCAGCACGGCGGCGATGCCGCCGAGCAGCCCCAGCAGGGAGCCGATCGACAAATCGATTTCGCCGGCGATAATCACCAGCACCATGCCGCAGGCGAGGATACCGGTGACGGACATCTGACGCAGCAGGTTAGACAGGTTGCGCGGCGTGAGGAAACTGCCCTCCGTCTTCCACGAAAAGAAGGCCCAGATCAGCGCCACGGCGATCAGCAGGGCCAGCATCTTGTATTGGGTGAACAGCTGTTTGATACTGTGCGGTTTCATGCTGCGGTTTCCTTGTTTGCGGTGTTGGCGGCGGGCGCCGGGCGCTGGTCGAGCGCGGCCGCCAGCACGGTTTCCTGGCTCAGGCCATCGTTGATAAAGTCGCCGCGCAGGCGGCCTTCGCCCATCACCAGCACGCGGTCGGACACGCCCAGCACTTCGGCCAGTTCCGACGAGACCATGATGATGGCCACGCCCTGGTCGGCCAGCGCCAGCATCAATTTGTAGATTTCATATTTGGCGCCCACGTCGACACCGCGCGTGGGCTCGTCGAGGATCAGCACGCGCGGGCGCGTCAGCAGCATCTTGGCCAGCACGGCCTTTTGCTGGTTGCCGCCCGACAGGCTCGTAATGGACAGCGACGGGCTGGCCGCCTTCAGTTCCAGCTTCGCGATCTCGCCGCGCACGGCCGTCAATTCCGCCTCGCCGTCGATGCGCGTGGCGCGCGTGAATTCCTCCAGCACGGCCAGGGTGATGTTCTGCCCCACGTCGAGATCCGGCACGATGCCGTGATGCTTGCGGTCTTCCGGCACCATGGCCAGGCCCATGGCGATGGCCTTTTGCGGCGAGCGGGTATCGATCTTGCGGCCATCGAGCCACACTTCGGCCTGGCACGGCCCCTGGTAGGCGCCGAACAGGGCCGAGACGAGCTCCGTGCGCCCCGCTCCCACCAGGCCGGCGATGCCGAGGATCTCGCCCTTGCGCAGGGTGAACGACACATCGTCGACCCGCTTGCGCTGCGGGTTGTCGGCGTCGATGCAGGTCACGTGGCGCGCCTCGAACAGCAATTCGCCGATAGGTGCCGGCTGCGCACGCTGCGGATACAGCTGGCTCATTTCACGGCCCACCATTTGCGCGATGATGCTCTCGACGTTCATCTGCGCCATCGGCGTGGTGGCGATATGCTTGCCGTCGCGGATGACGACGATGGTGTCGCAGATGGCCGCCACTTCATCGAGCTTGTGCGAAATGTAGATGCAGGTGACGCCCTTGGCCTTCAGCGCGCGCAGGATATCGAGCAGCACGGCGATTTCCGATGCCGTCAGCGACGACGACGGCTCGTCGAGGATCAGCAAGCGCGCATTCTTGTTGAGCGCCTTGGCAATTTCCACCAGCTGCTGGTGGCCGCCGCCGTAATTCATCACGGGCTGCGCCACGTTCAGTTCGGGAATTTTCAGTTCGCGCAGCAGCTCGTCGGCGCGCTTGTACATGGCCGCGTAATGCATGCGCCCGCCGGGCAGGGTCAGTTCGCGGCCCATGAAGATATTCTCGGCCACGGACAGCTGCGGCACCAGCATCAGTTCCTGGTGGATGATGATGATGCCCGCGTCTTCCGTGTCGCGGATCGATTGCGCGCGCAGGGGCTGGCCATCCCACAGGATCTCGCCATCCCAGGTGCCGTGCGGGTACACGCCGGACAACACCTTCATCAGGGTCGACTTGCCGGCGCCATTCTCGCCGCACAAGCCGATGCACTCGCCGGCCCGCACCTGCAGGTCGATGCCGTCAAGCGCGCGGACACCGCCAAACTGTTTGACGATGCCTTTCATTTCAAGCAGATAGTCGGACATGCTCACTCTCGTTGCGGATACGGGGAAATGTCGGATTACGCGGCGCCCATGGCGCCGCTAATCCGACCTACGGCCGGTGCGGACGGCCGACACCACCACCGGCGTTTCCGGTGCCGGCGATTGTCGGATAACGGCCGGTGCGGGCAATCGTAGGTCGGCTTAGCGCGCAGCGCGCAAGCCGACATCAAGCGGGTGGTCAATTACCCAGCTGCGCCTTGGTATAGAAACCGTCGTCAACGAGAATGTTCACATTCGCCTTGGTCAGCGGCGTTGGTTTCAGCAGCACCGTGCTGACCTTTTTCAGGCCGTTGTCATAGCTGGAGTTGTAGGCCGGCTTTTCATTGCGCGCCAGTTGCACGGCCAGCTTGGCCGCTTCGGCAGCGATGGTTTTCAACGGTTTGTAGACGGTCATCGATTGCGTGCCGGCGATGACGCGTTTCACGGCTGCCAGGTCGGCGTCCTGGCCCGAGACCGGCACCTTGCCGGCCAGTTTTTGCGCGGCCAGGGCCTGGATGGCGCCGCCGGCCGTGCCGTCGTTCGAGGCGACGATGGCATCGATCTTGTTGCCGTTGGCCGTCAGCGCGTTTTCCACGATGGACAGCGCTTCGGTAGCGCTCCAGTCCTTCACCCACTGCTGGCCGACGATCTTGATGTCGCCCTTGTCGATGAACGGTTTGAGTACCTTCATCTGGCCTTCGCGCAGCATCTTGGCGTTGTTGTCGGTCGGCGAGCCGCCCAGCAGATAGTAATTGCCCTTCGGTTGCAGCTTGGTCACGCCTTCGGCCTGCATCTCGCCCACTTTCTCGTTGTCGAACGAGATGTACGCGTCGATATCGGCGTTCAGGATCAGGCGGTCATACGACAGCACCTTGATGCCAGCCTTTTTCGCTTCCTTGACGGTGTTGTTGAGGACAGTGGCGTTGAACGGCACGATCACCAGCACGTCCACGCCGCGCGAGATCAGGTTTTCGATCTGCGAAATCTGGCGCTGTTCACTGGCGTCGGCCGACTGCACGAAGACCTTGGCGCCCTGCTTTTCGGCGGCGGCGATGAAGAAATCGCGGTCGCGCGTCCAGCGTTCCACGCGCAAATCGTCGATGGAGAAGCCGATTTTCGGGTTTTTCGCATCGGCCAGGGCGGCGCTGCTTGTCAATGCCAGCATGGCGGTCATGATGGCTGCACTGATGATCTTGTTCATTGTGTGTCTCCTTGTGGATTTTATTAACAACGTTTTTTTAACTACGGGTACTGCTGAAAATCTGGTGATGCTGGTGTTGTCGGCTTACGCGCGGAGCGCTAAGCCGACCTACATCAATGGTTATGCCGTGGCAGGGTCTGGCCCACGGCGCGGTATTTCAGGGCCAGCTCCATGCAGGCGCCCGTTTCCAGCTGGCCCACGCTGGCGCGGTAGATTTCCTGCCACGGCGTGGCGCTGTCGTTGACGGGCGGCGGCAGTTCTTTGGCGCGGCGCGCCAGTTCGTCCGCATCGACCAGCATGTCGCAGTGGCCCCCGTTCAAGTCCACGCGGATGATGTCGCCCGTGCGCAGCAGCGCCAGGCCGCCGCCCACGGCGCTTTCCGGCGACGCGTTCAGGATCGAGGGGCTGTCCGAGGTGCCGGACTGGCGCCCATCGCCCAGGGTCGGCAGGTTCAGAATGCCGGCCTTGAGCAAGGCATCGGGCGGCTGCATGTTGACCACTTCGGCCGAACCGGGCCAGCCCACGGGACCTGCGCCGCGCATCACCAGCATGCAGCTGTCGTCGATGTTGAGCGCCGGGTCGTTGATGCGCGCGTGATAGTCGGCAGAACCATCGAAGACGATGGCGCGCGCCTCGAACACGCCTTCGCTGCCGGGACGCGACAGGTAGCGCTCGCGGAAAGCGGGCGAGATCACGCTGGTCTTCATGATGGCGAAGTCGAACAGGTTGCCCTGCAAGGCCATGAAACCGGCCTTTTCCTTCAGCGGTGCGGCAAACGGGCGGATCATCTCGCGATCAGTACTTTCGCGTCCGGCCAGGTTCGCCGCCATCGTCTGGCCCGTGACCGTCAACCGGTCCGCATGCAGCAAGCCCGCCTGCTGCAACTCCCACATCACGGCCGGCACGCCGCCGGCGCGGTGGAAGCGCTCGCCCAGGTATTTCCCGGCCGGCTGCATGTTCAACAGCAGCGGCACGTCGTAGCCATGTTCCATCCAGTCGCTCGAGTGCAATTCCACGCCCGCATGGCGCGCCATGGCCATCAGGTGCGGCTGGGCGTTGGTGGAACCGCCGATGGCAGCGTTGACGATGATGGCGTCCAGGAACGCCTCGCGCGTGAGGATGCTCGACGGGCGCACGTCCTCATGCGCCATGGCGACGATGCGGCGCCCCGTTTCATAGGCGATCTGACCCCGCTCGCGGTATGGCGCGGGGATGGCCGAGCAGCCCGTGAGCGACATGCCCAGCGCCTCGGCCAGCGCATTCATGGTCGATGCCGTGCCCATGGTGTTGCAGTGGCCGGCCGACGGCGCGGAGGCGGCCGCGATCTGCAGGAATTTGTCGTTGTCGATCAAGCCGGCGGACAGCTGGCGGCGGCCCTTCCAGATGGCGGCGCCGGAACCCACCAGTTCACCGTCCATCCAGCCGTCGAGCATGGGGCCGCCCGACAGCACGATGGCGGGAATGTCGACCGTGGCGGCGGCCATCAGCTGGGCCGGCGTCGTCTTGTCGCAGCCCGTCGTCAGCACCACGGCGTCGATCGGGTAGCCATGCAAAATCTCCACCAGGCCCAGATACGCAAGGTTGCGGTCCAGCGCGGCCGTGGGACGGCGGCAGTTCTCGAAGATCGGGTGCAGCGGGAATTCCATCGGGATGCCGCCCGCGTCGCGGATGCCGTCGCGCACGCGCTGCGCCAGCTCCAGATGGATGCGGTTGCAGGGACTGATATCGCTGCCGCTTTGCGCGATGCCGATGATGGGCCGGCCCGAACGCAGCTCCTCGGCCGTGATGCCGTAGTTCATGAAGCGCTCGAGGTACAGCGCCGTCATGTCGATGTGGTCGGGATTGTCGAACCAGTCCTGCGAACGGAAGCGCCGCGCCGGGTGTTTGCCTGCGGCGCTCATGCGCCGTACCAGCCTGCGTCGACGTAGTATTCGCGTCCCGCGCACTTGGCCGCATTGTCCGACGCGAGGAACAGCGCCAGCGCCGCCACGTCTTCCGGCTCCACGCGCAACTGCAGGCATTGGCCCTGCAGGATGACGGCTTCCGCTTCCGGCGTATGCCACAGCTTTTCCTGGCGCGGCGTGCGCACGGCGCCGGGAATGATGCAGTTGACGCGGATGCCGTCGACGCCCAGGTCGCGCGCCAGGCCGCGCGTCAAGCCCTCGATGCCGGCCTTGGCCGTCATGTAGATCGACAGGCGCGCTTGCGCCAGGTGCCAGGAAATCGACCCCAGGTTGAGAATCACGCCGCTGCCCTTGGCGCGCATGGCCGGCGCCACGGCCTGGGCGCAGAAATACTGGTGGCGCAGATTCACGGCCATGCGCTCGTCCCAGTAGGCGGGCGTGACGTCCTGCAGTTCGTGGCGGTCGTCATTGGCCGCATTGTTGATGAGGATATCCGTGGCGCCGGCGCTGTGTTCGATCTCGGCGAAGGTGGCGGCCAGGGCGCCCAGGTCCGTCAGGTCGCAATAGCGGAAAACGGGCGGCTGCGGCAGGTCGGCCAGCTTTTCCTGCAGCGCCAGCGACGCCTCGCGGGCGATGTCGAGAAAGGTGACGTGGGCGCCCTGGCGCGCGAACGCCTCGACGATGGCCACGCCGATACCGGTGCCGCCGCCCGTGATGACGACGCGCTTGCCGGCCAGACTGGAATAAATTGCATGCTGCATGGTGTCTCTCTTTTTAAAATAATCGGATCAAAGCAAGCCGCGCTGGGCCAGGTTCTGGTACAGCGCGCGCACGCCGAACGTCCATGGGGCAATCGCATCGCAGCGCTGCACTTCGTTGACCAGCGCACCCAGCGAGGCGCTGGCAATCGTCACGCGGTCGCCCAGGTGGTGCGTAAAGCCGCCGCCCTGCGCGCCGCGGTCCTTCACGGGCGAGAACATGGTTCCCAGGAACAGCATGAAGCCGTCCGGATACTGGTGGTACTGGCCTGCCGTCTGGCGCACCAGGTCGAGCGGGTCGCGGCTGATTTCGCGCATGAAGCTGGCGCCTTCGAGCACAAAGCCGTCGTCCGCGCCTTCGATCAGCAGCGACACTTCCGCCTCGCGCACGGTGTCGAGCGTGAAGTGCTCGTCGAACAGGCGGATGAAGGGGCCGATGGCGCAGGAGCCGTTGTTATCCTTGGCCTTGCCCAGCAAGAGGGCGCTGCGCCCTTCGATGTCGCGCAGGTTGACGTCGTTGCCCAAGGTCGCCCCCAGCACCTCGCCACGGCTGTTGACGGCCAGGACGATCTCGGGCTCGGGGTTGTTCCAGGCGGACGATGGCAGCAAGCCCACCTGCGCGCCGCAGCCCACCGACGACATCGGCTGCGCCTTGGTAAACACTTCCGCATCGGGGCCGATGCCCACTTCCATGTATTGCGACCAGGCGCCGCGCTGTTGCAGCTGCTGTTTCAGGCGCTGCGCCGCGTCCGAGCCAGGCTTCAGTGCCGACAGGTCGCCGCCCAATGTCATTTGCAGGGCGGTGCGCAGGCTCGCCGCGCGCGCCGCGTCGCCGCCCGCCTGTTCCTCGATCACCCGTTCGAGCAGGCTGACGGCGAAGGTCACGCCGCAGGCCTTGACGGCCTGCAGGTCGCACGGCGCCAGCAGCAGCGGCTCGCCAGCCGGCGCGGCCAGCGCCTGCTCCAGCAGCGACTGCACGGGTCCGAGCGCGATGCCGGGCGCATGGCGGACGATATCGAGCGCATCGCTGCGCTCGAACAGCTCGGCCACCGTCGCCACCGTCTGCGTGATGTCGACCACTTCGCCGCCGCGCACGGCGACGACGCACGGGCCGTCACGCCAGATGCGGCCGACAAGGAGGGCCTGCGCCAGGTCGGCGGGCAACAAAGAGGCGGGGGAAATCGGCTGCATGGCAAGCTTTCAAAAGGTCGTGACGGGATGGCCGGTGTTCAAGTTCGGACCGATTCTGCGCGCCGCCCTGTGTCGCCGCAATTACGAAAATCACCAAATTGAATGATGATTATTGGTATTGCAGTGCACCAAAAAAAGCCGCCACGCGGCCCCCGTTTCCGCCCTGTGCGCAGGCGGGAAGGCGTGCCATGGCGCATTGCATCAATTGACCCATCGATATCGTTTTGGATATCACCAATGCGAAAAAAGTGATTGGTGAGGGATGGATGGACAAACTAGTATCAGCCGTGGCCTGCAATCGGCCATTCGCACGGAGCCCGCCCACTGGACGACGGCCCTGGCACATTCAACTATCGAAGACGGTGGAGACCTGAAATGAAAACAACAATGAAAATGCTGACCGCGAGCCTGGCGCTGGCCATCTCCGGCATGGCGGTAATGCCCGTGGCAAGCGCCGCAGACAAGGGCGCGATCGGCATCTCGATGCCAACCAAATCGTCCATGCGCTGGATCGCCGACGGCGACAACATGGTCAAGGTATTCAAGGAGCGCGGCTACAAGACGGACTTGCAGTTTGCCGACGACGATATCCCGAACCAGCTGGCGCAGGTGGAAAACATGATCACCAAGGGCGCCAAGGTGCTGGTGATCGCCGCCATCGACGGCACCACCCTGTCGAACGTGCTGCAAAAAGCGGCCGACAAGGGCATCAAGGTCATCTCGTATGACCGTTTGATCCGCGGCACGAAAAACATCGATTACTACGCCACCTTCGACAACTTCCAGGTCGGCGTGCTGCAAGCGGGCTATATCGAATCGGCGCTGAAACTCAAGGAAGGCAAGGGCCCGTTCAATATCGAACTGTTCGGCGGCTCGGCCGACGACAACAATGCGCACTTCTTCTACAACGGCGCGCTGTCGGTGCTCAAACCCTACATCGACAACGGCAAGCTGGTGGTGCGCTCGAAGCAGATGGGCATGGAAAAGGTCGCCACCCTGCGCTGGGATGGCGCCGTGGCGCAAGCCCGCATGGACAACCTGCTCAGCGCCTACTACGGCAATGCGCGCGTCGACGCCGTGCTGTCGCCGTATGACGGCTTGAGCATCGGCATCCTGTCCTCGCTCAAGGGCGTCGGCTACGGCACGCCGAAGCAGCCGTTCCCCGTCGTGACGGGCCAGGATGCGGAAATCCCGTCGGTGAAATCGATCATCCGCGGCGAACAGGCATCGACCGTGTTCAAGGACACGCGCGAACTGGCCAAGGTCACGGCGAACATGGTCGACGCGATGATGAGCGGCAAGACGCCGACCGTCAACGATACCAAGACCTATAACAACGGCGTCAAGGTGGTGCCGTCCTACCTGTTGAAACCGGTCACCGTCGATAAGGCGAACTGGAAGCAGGTGCTTGTCACCGGCAGCGGCTACTACACGGAAGCGCAAGTGAAATAAGCATCGACGGTACTGAAGGCCCGGCGCTGCCGGGCCTTTCGCTTCACGCACCATCAAGAACAAGACTGCAGCACGACCGATGCCAACCAGCACGGCCGTGCCAGAGAGGTTATATGACGAACACTATCCTGGAAATGCGCGGGATACGCAAAACATTCCCGGGCGTCGTTGCGCTCGACAATGTCAACCTGCGGGTACGCAGCGGCGAGATCCACGCCATCGTCGGCGAAAACGGCGCCGGCAAATCGACCCTGATGAAAGTGCTCAGTGGCGTCTACGGCCATGGCAGCTATACGGGCGACATCGATTACCTGGGCCAGACGCGGCACTTCCGCGGCATCAAGGACAGCGAAGATATCGGCATCATCATCATCCACCAGGAACTGGCGCTCGTGCCCCAGTTGTCGATCGCCGAGAATATCTTCCTCGGCAACGAACCGTCCAGCATGGGCGTCATCGACTGGGAATACGCGCAAAGCAAGACGCGCGAACTGCTGCACAAAGTCGGCTTGAAAGAGTCACCTGACACCCTGATCACCAACCTGGGCGTGGGCAAGCAGCAGCTGATCGAGATCGCCAAGGCGCTATGCAAGGACGTCAAGCTGCTGATCCTCGACGAGCCGACGGCCAGCCTGAACGAAAGCGACAGCGCGGCCTTGCTCGACCTGCTGCTTGGCCTGAAAGCCCAGGGCATCGCCTCGATCCTGATTTCGCACAAGCTCAATGAAATTTCAAGAGTCGCCGATGCCATCACGGTGCTGCGCGACGGGAACACGGTTGACAGTTTCGACTGCCGCGTGGAGCCCGTCAGCGAAGACCGCATCATCGAAAAAATGGTCGGACGCGAAATGGCCGACCGCTATCCGCCGCGCACGCCGACGATAGGCGAGACCATTTTCGAAGTGCGCGACTGGCGCGTCTTCCATCCCGAGCATGCCGACCGCCCTGTCATCAAGGGCATCAACATGCACGCGAAAAAGGGAGAGATCATCGGCATCGCCGGCTTGATGGGCTCAGGGCGCACGGAACTGGCGATGAGCATTTTCGGCCGCGCCTACGGCCAGCGCATCAGCGGCACGGTGCTCAAAAATGGCCAGGAGATCGACGTCAGCACCATCGGCAAGGCGATCGCGCACGGCCTCGCGTATGTGACGGAAGACCGCAAGGGTCTGGGCCTGATCCTCGAGGAAGACATCCAGAAGAACACCAGCCTGGCCAACCTCGACGCGATTTCGCAGCACATGGTGATCGACGAGCAGCGTGAATTCAGCGTGGCCGAGGATTTCCGCCGCAAGCTCAAGACCCGCTGCTCGAGCGTGGCGCAGAAGGTGGTCAATCTGTCCGGCGGCAACCAGCAGAAAGTGGTGCTGGCGAAGTGGCTGTTTTCGCGCCCCGACGTGCTGATCCTCGATGAACCGAGCCGCGGCATCGACGTGGGCGCCAAGTACGAGATCTACAGCATCATCAGCGACCTGGCCGCGGAAGGCAAATGCATCATCATGATCTCGTCGGAAATGCCGGAATTGCTGGGCATGTGCGACCGGATCTATGTCATGAACGAAGGCCGCTTTGCGGCGGAATTGAGCGCGGCAGAAGCATCGCAGGAGCGAATCATGCGCGCAATCGTTACACACGGAGAAAACAATGGACAATAAATTGACAGCAGGCGCGCCGGCAGCAGCAGCGCCAGCGGCCGCGCCGCAAGCGAAAAGCTATGCCGGCTTTTTGAAGAACAATATGCGCGACTACGGCATGCTGCTCTCGCTGATCGTCATCATGGGCTTTTTCCAGTACATGACCGACGGCACGCTGATGCAGCCGCTGAACCTGACCAACCTGGTGCTGCAAAACAGCTACATCGTCATCATGGCGCTGGGCATGCTGATGGTCATCGTGGCCGGCCATATCGATTTGTCCGTCGGCTCGGTGGTCGGCTTCGTCGGCGCCCTGGCGGCCGTCCTGATCGTCAACTACAACATGAATTTTGTCGCCGCCAGCATCCTCTGCCTGCTGGCCGGCGCCGTCATCGGCGGCGCGCAAGGCTATTTCGTCGCCTTCTTCAAGATCCCGTCCTTCATCGTCACCCTGGCCGGCATGCTGGTGTTCAAGGGCTTGACCCTGGCGCTGCTGGCAGGCCAGTCGGTCGGCCCCTTCCCTGAAGGCTTCCAGATGCTCAGCTCCGGCTTCCTGCCCGACCCGTTCGGCGGCGAGAACCTGCGCGGCCTGTCGCTGCTGCTGGGCGTGATCGCCGCCGCGGCGCTGATCTTCACCTCGCTGCGCAGCCGCGCCAAGCAACTGAAACACGGCATGGAAAACGAGCCGCGCGCCTTCTTCCTGCTGAAAAACGCGGTCTTCGCCGCCGTGATGGTGTATTTCAGCTATCTGCTGGCGTCGTACCGCGGCTTTCCCAACGTGCTGGCCGTCATGTCGCTGCTCATCGTCGCCTACACCTTCATTACCAACCGCACCGTGCTGGGCCGCCGCGTGTATGCCGTGGGCGGCAACGAGAAGGCGGCGCGCCTGTCCGGCATCAAGACGGAACGGGTCAGCTTCTACACCTTCGTCAACATGGGCATGCTGGCCGCCCTGGCCGGCCTGATCTTCGCGGCGCGCCTGAACACGGCCACGCCAAAGGCGGGCACGGGCTTCGAACTGGACGTGATCGCCGCCTGCTTCATCGGCGGCGCCTCGGCTTCGGGCGGCGTGGGCAAGGTGATGGGCGCCGTCATCGGCGCCTTCATCATGGGCGTGATGAACAACGGCATGTCCATCATGGGCATCGGTATCGACTACCAGCAGGTGATCAAGGGCCTGGTGCTGCTGGCGGCCGTGTTCATCGACGTCATTAATAAAAATAAATGAGAAGAACAAGGAAGCACAGGTTCGAGCCTTAGGGGGCTCTGGCCGGCGCTTGCGCCGGCCTTTTTCATTTATGTGATCGCCAGCCGCGCCGCCCTGTCGCCCCACCACGCGGCCTCTTCAAATACGGAAAAGCCCGACAGATCGGCATGCGCGAACAGGATCGCCCCATCGTGTTCGCGCAAGGCTTTGAGCCCCGCATTGCTGCGAAATCCCGGCAACGGTGCGGCCATGGCGTGGCCGCGCACGGTGATGTCGACGCGTTCGACGCAGCTGGCGAAATCGCGCCCGTACGCCGTCTTCAAATCGACGCTGGCCAGCGCCAGCAATTCTTCGGGCGTGGCCGTATCGAGCCACTTGCGCGCTTGCTGCGGTGTGCGGTCGGACAGGGCCACGTAGGCGCTGAAGACGGTTTTCTCGGGCGGACGCACGCGGATGTCCTGGTGCGTGGAGACGACATAGCCGAGGCCCGGCTCCTGGTACACGACGTTGTCCCAGCACAGCGGTGCATGCGGCAGTTCGTCGGGAAAACGCTTGAGCAGGAAATTGGCCACCATCCACGGCGCATACGCGGGCGTGTCGCGTTTCGCGTCGAAGCCATAGGCGGCGATGTTATCCACCACGCGCGCCGCGACATACAGCGGCATGGCGCAGATGGCCTTGCGCGCCTTGACCAGGTAGGTGCGCGGCTGGCCATCGACCAGTTCCAGGCACAGCGCCTCCACGCCGTTGGCCGTCGTCGTGAGTGAAACCACCGTACCCGCATGACGTTGGACACCCGACGCCTGTTCCATGGCCGTGGCGACCGGCTGCATGCCGCCCGGCCAGGTCAGCCAGGCGCCATTGCCCGCGTTCGCCGCCTGACCCCAGCGGCTGCAGTAGTAATGCAGGCCGGCCCAGGCCGAGACCTGGTCGTAACGCGTGCCATAGTCGTCGCGGCAGCAGTAATTCAGATACCAGTGCAAGGTGGGCGAGGTGTATCCCTCGCGCTCCATCCACTGTTTCAAGGTGATGGTATCGAGCGCCTGCCAGGCCGGGTCTTGCGACGATTCCACGGTAGGAAAAACGAACACGCGCTTGCCGTCGTTGCCATGCGCCTGGCGCAGGCGCCGCACGTCGGCAAAGAAGCGCTCGTGCTGCGCCAGCTCCTCGGCGGAGATGCCTTCGGTGGGAATGAAGCCATCCTGCCACTGGCCGTTGAACAGCAAGCGCTCTTCCGGCGCATGCAGGATGTAGCGCTCGTCGTAAGTGGGCTTTTCCGCCTGCGGATCGCGCTCGATGATGCCCAGGTCGAACAATATCTCGCGCACATGCGTCGATTCGGGCGACGGCAGCGGCAGGTAGTGGCCACCCGTGGGATAAGCGAGGTCGCCGAAATGGCCGCCGGCCGCGTTGCCGTAGGGCTGCGGGCCGTCGACCATGAGGAAATCCTTGTGTCCCAGTTTATTCAGCCGCCAGGCGGCCGTCAGGCCGGCGATGCCCGAGCCGAGGATGGCCACGTCGGTGGTGATGGTTGCCGAGGGCGCCGGCAGCGCCTTGCGCTCGCGCAGCAGCTCACGCAAATAATGGCCCTCGCTGCGGCCCGGGTACAGCACCTTCGGCGTGATTTCCTGCCAGCGCAGGTAGGCGGCGATGCTGCCGATGCCGGCTGCGGCCGCCGCTGCCGTGCCGCCGGCGGCCCACAGCATGAAGGAACGGCGCTGCATCAGCGGATCACCCGGTTCCAGTCCTGCTCGAATTCATGCACGAGCGACTGGGTGTTGAGGCGGTTCGGCGCCATCGGCAGCAGCTGCATATCGGGCGGGAAGATGAACATTTCGCGCGTGGTGTCCGCATTCAGGTAGCGCATCGGCAAACGGTAGCTGGTGGGCGGTGTGTAGTCGAGCTGGGGAGAAGCGAGGATAAACCCCCATTCGCCGAACGAAGGCACGTAGGCGTGGTAGGGCCAGGTGCGCATACCCACTTCGCGCAGGGTCGAATTGATGGTCCAGTAGGCGTGCGGGGCAAAGAACGGCGACGTTGATTGCACCACCATCAAGCCCTTGGCCGCCAGGTGCTTTTTCACCAGGTCGTAGAACGGCACCGAATACAGTTTGCCGAGCGCGAAGCTGGACGGATCGGGGAAATCGACGATGGCCGCATCGAACATGTCGCCGTTATTACGCAGCCAGACGGCGGCATCGGCATTGACGACGGTGACGCGCTTGTCCGAGAACGAATTATTATTCAGCTTGGCCAGTTCCGGGCGCGTGGTAAACGCGGCCGTCATGGCAGGGTCGAGGTCGACCACGGTGACGTGTTCGATCTGTGGATAACGGAGGATTTCACGCAGGGCCAGACCATCGCCGCCGCCCAGCACCAGCACGCGGCGCGCCCACGGTAAGGCTTCCAGCACCGGATGCACGAGCGCCTCGTGGTAGCGGTACTCGTCGCGCGAGGAAAACTGCAAATTGCCGTTGATGTACAGCCGCGTATCGTCCTTCCAGCGCGTGATCACCAGGCGCTGGTAGGGCGTGGTGGTGGAATACACGATCTGGTCGCCGAACAGGCCATGTTCTCCCCAGGCCACCATGCGGTCGGACATGGCAAAGCCGGCGATCAGCAGCAGCATCACGGCGCAGGCGCGCAGCAAGCGCCCCGTGAGGTTCTTCAGTTCCGCGCGGAAGACATAGATGCTCCACAGGCCCACGCCCACGTTGAGCATGCCGAACAAAAAGCCCGTGCGCACCAGGCCCAGATACGGCGACAGCACCAGCGGGAACAGCAGGGAAACAGCCAGCGCACCCAGGTAATCGAAGGTCAGCACGCGGCTGACCAGCTCGGAAAATTCCGTCTGGCGCGTATTCAGGGCGCGCATCACCAGCGGCACTTCCATGCCGACCAGTGCGCCGATCAGGAACACCATCACATACAATAAGGTGCGAAATGGCGCCGCCATCCACGAAAACGTCATGAACAGGATCGCGGCCGACAGGCCGCCGATCAGGCCCACGGCCAGTTCGATGTCGACAAAGCGCGAGAGCACGTCGTCGTCCTTCACGTACTTGGAAAAGTGTGCGCCTACGCCCATGGCAAACAGGTAGCAGCCGATGATGGTGGAAAACTGCAGAATGGAGTCGCCGAGCAGGTAGCTGGACATGGCGCCAGCGATCAGTTCATACGCGAGGCCGCAGGAAGCAACCACGAAGACGGACAAAATCAGAATCTTTTTGTTCATTGGACTTTTTTTTGTTCTAATATGCGTTGACGTTATCAAATACTCATTGCGAGGAAAGCCGTGCCCGCCATCCTAAACTATCTGATCCATCTTATACTGGCCGCCGCGCTGCTGATTGCCTTTTTTATCATTTACACGCGCGTCACGCCGTATAACGAAGTGCTGCTGATCCGCCAGGGTAACCACGCAGCGGCCCTGTCGCTGGGCGGCGCGCTGCTGGGCTTTTCCGCCACCATCGCCTCGTCGCTGATGCACACGGCCGACTACCAGCAATTCTTCGCCTGGGCCTTCGGCGCCATGGTGGTGCAATTGCTCGCCTATGTGGTGACCACGCGTTTGCTGCGCATGTCGAAGGACCAGATCGAATCGAACAACAGCGCTTTCGGCGGCCTGCTGGGCGCCATTGCCCTGTCGATCGGCGCCATCAACGCCGCCTGCATTTCCTGACCCCGCTTTATCTTTTCAAGGACATTCATCATGAGCCTCGGCAGCTTTATCAAGAAGCAGTTTATCGACGTACTGCAGTGGAACGAAGAGACGGAAGGCGTGCTGGCCTGGCGCTTCCCCATGCAGGATTTCGAGATCCAGAACGGCGCCATCCTGAATGTGCGCGAATCGCAGGTCGCCGTCTTCGTCAATGAAGGCAAGATCGCCGACGTCTTCGGTCCCGGCACGCACAAGCTGACGACACAGACCCTGCCGCTGCTGACCAACCTGAAAAACTGGGACAAGCTGTTCGACTCGCCCTTCAAGTCGGACGTGTATTACTTCAGCACGCGCGTGCAGACGGGCCGCAAGTGGGGCACGCCGCAGCCGATCACCATCCGCGACAAGGATTTCGACATGATCCGCGTGCGCGCCTTCGGCATGTATTCGTACCGCATCGCCGACGCGCGCACCTTCTTCACGGAGATCAGCGGCACGCGCGAAGTCTATACGCGCGACGAGGTGGAAGACCAGTTGCGCGGCATTCTGATGTCGAGCATGGCCAGCTCGCTGGGCGGCGCGAACGTCCCCTTCCTCGACATGGCGGCCAACCAGGCGTTGATGGCGCAGGAAGTCAAGGATGGCCTGGCGCAGGCGTTTGCCCGCTATGGCGTGGGCCTCGATGAATTCAACGTGGCCAGCATCAGCCTGCCCGAGGAATTGCAGGCGGCGCTCGACGAACGCATCTCGGCCGGCATGAAGGGCGGCCTGGGCGCCGACAAGATGAGCGGCTACACGAAATTCCAGGTGGCCAATGCGATCCCGCTGGCGGCGCAGAACGAAGGCGGCATGGCCGGCATCGGCGCGGGACTGGGCGCCGGGCTGTCGATCGGCCAGGTGATGGCGCAAAGCATGGGCGGCGCGCTGCAGCAGCAGGCACCGGCGCCGGCGGCGCCGCCAGCCCCCGCGGAAGAACCGATCGAGGCGCGCCTGGAAAAACTCAAGGGCTTGCTCGACAAGGGTCTCATTTCGCCGGCCGACTACGACGGCGTCAAGGCTGAACTGCTGAAAAAACTGATCGGCTAAGCGCGACTGCATGCAAACTGTTTCCTGTCCCAGCTGCGGCGCGGAAGTCCGCTTCCGCTCGCACGCTTCCGTGCTCGCCGTCTGCGAGTACTGTCACAGCACCATCCTCAAGGACGCCGATTCCGTCAGGGACGTGGGCAAGATGTCGGCCGTCCTGGAAGACTATACGCCGATCCAGATCGGCACGGCCGGCGTGCACGATGGCGTGCACTTCACGGTCGTCGGCCGCATCCAGCAGCGCTACAGCGCCGGCACGTGGAACGAGTGGTATCTGCTGTTCGATGACGCCAGCACGGCGTGGCTGGGCGACTCGTCCGGCCTGTACACCCTGACGCGCGAGCGCAGTACGCAAGATACCTTACCCGTCTTTGGCGAGCTGGCGCCGGGCAAGCGCTACACGATCTGCGGCGAGCCGTACACGGCGGCCGAGATCCGCAACGCCGAATGCATCGCCGGCCAGGGCGAATTGCCGTTCAAGGTGGGCGCAGGCTGGCGCATCCAGGTGGCGGACTTCCGCAACTACGCCAGCTTTGTCACGCTCGACTACACGGATGGCCCGCAACCGGTCGTCTACCAGGGCGTCGCCGTCACCCTGGACAGTTTGAAGTGCCAGTTGCTGCGCGACGACGACGCCATCGCCAAAAGCGCCGGCAAGTACCGCGGCAAGCTCGATGCGCTCGACTGCCCTTCCTGCGGCAACGGCATCCACTATGTGCCCGGCGCGGCGGCGCAACTCGTGTGCCCCGCCTGCCACGCGCAGCTCGACGCCAGCGGTCCGGAAGCGCAGGTGCTGGCCATCGGCAAGCAGGTGCACGACAACGCCGACATCTCCCTGGAACTGGGCGCCAGCGCGAAGATCAGCAATGTGGACTTCACGGTGATTGGCATGATGCGCCGCGACGACGACGAAGGCAGCGAGTGGAACGAATACCTGCTGTACAACGCGCGCGCCGGCTTCTTCTGGCTGGTGGAGACGGACGATGGCTGGTCGCGCTCGAACGTGCTGCCGAACTGGCCCAACTGGGCGTCGCTGGACGCCGATACCTGCACGCTCGATGGCGCCACCTACCGCAAACTGTATGACTACGGCTCGCAGGTCGTGTATGCGGCGGGCGCCTTCAACTGGAAGGTGGCCGTCGGCGACAGCACGCATGTCCATGAATTCGAGCAGGGACAGACCAAACTGGCGGCCGAGATCACCGGCGAGGAAATGACCTGGTCGCGCTCCGTGCCCGTCGCCTATGACCAGATGGCCGCCTGGTTTGGCGCCGCCTTCCATGGCGGCGACCAGGTACGGAATATCCAGCTCAGTCACCGCGGCATCGCCAAGGTCTTCATCGTCATCGTGCTGGTCTTGAACGCGATCCCGATGTTCGTCTCGTTCTCCAGCACCTTGATGTGGAGTTTGCTGGGCTGCCTGGCGCTGTTCCTGCCCGCCGCTTTTCTCGACAAGAATGCAAAGAATCCCCCATGAGTAAATACGTGATCTATGCCCTGATGGTGACCTTCAGTGTCACGGCCGCCAACTGGGTGCGCATGTTCAAGGTGGCCGGCAGCAGCAGCGGCAGCAGCTGGAGTTCGCGCACGGGCAGCGGCGGCGGCAGCTATGGCGGCGGATCCAGCGGCGGGAGCCACAAATAAGCATGGCGTCCACACCGCATCTGCCCCTGGGCACCCATCTGCTGGCCGACCTGTCGGGCATCGCGCAAGAAGCTCTGCGCGACTGCGCCGCGCTCGAGCGCCTGCTATGCGACGCCGCCATCGCGGCCGGCGCGCAAGTGCTGCACGGCCATTTCCACAGCTTTGGCCCGGGCCAGGGCGTCACGGGCGTGCTGCTGCTGGCCGAATCGCACATCTCGCTGCATACCTGGCCCGAGGTCGGCTTTGCCGCCGTCGACATCTTCATGTGCGGCGCGGCCCGGCCGCAGCTGGCGCTCGACATCATCAAGGAGGCGCTGCAGGCCGCGCATTGCCAGCTGCAATCCATACGGCGGGCGCCGCCCGGGCATTCCTAGCGCCGCTGGTGGATCGCGTGGGGATCGCTTACACTGTCGGCTCATTTCCCCAACCGTGACTCCCATGCGCCGTTCCGCCCTCCTTGCCTTGCCCCTGCTGCTGCTGGTTTCCGCCTGCGATGACTACACGGCGCCCAGCCTGTACCAGGCCACCACGCCCGAGTGCAAGACGTGGACGGAGGGCTCGCGTTTCGAGCTGCCGCGCGGTATCAGCATCTACGCCACGCCGCCCGTCACCCTGAAGGAAGGCGGCACGGAGCTGGCGCTGATTTTTACTTTGCCCGTCGGTACGCAAGCCAGTTTTACGCGCCTGTCCTTCCTGCTGGAAGAACCGAAACAGCCGCCCTTCGCGCAAGCCAAGATACTCACCATTTACCAGCGCGGCATGAACCAGAAGGCGGAGATCGTCGACGTCATCGAGCAGCTGCCCATCATGTTTTCCGCCGTCGGCAACAGCAAGGAAACGCAATGGCGCCTGCGGTTGCAACTGCCGCGCCAGCTGCCGCAGCGCTTCGATCTGTCGATGCCCGACATGCTCGTCGGCGGCAAGCGCTATCCGGTGCGCACGTTTACGTACCGCTATTTCCCCGAGCGCCAAGCTTACGGCATGTGCAGCTAAGCCACACCCTCTGTTGACGGCGGCGCAGGCCGCTGGCACACTGGTGTTTTCCATCACACAACAGGAGTAGACAACATGCGCCATTCGGATACTGCCGTGCTGTCGGCTGCCTGATCACCGTTTTTCCCCGCTAAGATTTTTAGCCCGCAATTCCCCATACGCTGATCGCGTAGCCGACTTCCCCTTCTTTCGTGCCAGTCATCGCGACTGGCGGTGCCTGCACGCGCAGGCTACACGTCCGCACGCGGACGACAGAATCTGGAATAACGCTACCATGATCGCATTCGATTTTGCACAACTACGCCTTATCGGGCTGCAGCAGGCCATCGCCAGCGCAGCCACCCAGCTCGACATCTCTTCCCCCGCCGTGCAGCTGATGCGCGTTTGCGCCGTGCACCGCGACAGCATCGGCGTGCACGACGGCCTCCTGGAACAGCCAGCGCAGATCCTGCCGTGCCTGCTGCACGAACTGCAGGCACAGGACACCATCCTCACGGTGGGCGACTGGGTCGCCGCCGAAGCCGATGGTCACGGCACGCTGTGGATAACGGCGCACTTATCCCCAGCCACGCAGATCGCGCGGCGCGGCAATGACGGCCGGCGCCAACTGCTTGCCAGCAATGTCGATACGGCCCTGCTGGTGATGGGACTGGACGAGGATTTCAATCCGCGCCGCCTCGAGCGTTATCTGTCCATCGTGCTGGCAGCGCAAGTGGCGCCCGTGGTGGTGCTGAGCAAGGCCGACGTGGCCGACGACGTGCCGGGCAAGCTGGCGCAGCTCAGACAGCGCCTGCCGCCCCACGTACCGCTGTTTGCCATCGATACGCGCCATGCGTATGACGTGGCCATCCTGGAACCCTGGTTGGGTGCAGGCCAGACCCTGGTGCTGCTCGGTTCATCGGGTGCCGGCAAGTCCAGCCTGACCAATACCTTGTGCGCGGTGGAGCAGGCAACCAACGGCGTGCGCCATGGCGACGGGCGCGGCCGCCACACGACGACGGCCCGCTCGCTGCACCTGTGTGCCAGCGGGGCCTGCATCATCGACACGCCGGGGCTGCGCAGCTGGCGCGCCGATGCCGATGTGGAAACCTTGGCCGCTACCTTTGACGACATCGCGGCGCTGGCGGCGAAGTGCCAGTTCCGCGATTGCCGGCATGCCAGCGAACCCGGTTGCGCCGTGCGTGGCGCCGTCGATGGGGACCGCCTGCGCAATTATCACAAGCTGCTGCGCGACGCGCGACGCAGCGAGGAAACGCCGCTCGAGCGCATCGCCGCGCGCGCCAAGTGGAAGACGGTATTGAAGGCGGGGCTGGAAAGGGGCAAGGACAAGCGCCGCTAATTTTTACTGAAATTCGTTTGCTGAAAAAAAAGGCAGCCCGAAGGCTGCCTTTCTTGCGCTGCGCAGTGATTACATCTTGCGCAGCTTCTGGATCGCTGCCAGCTGCGCAATTGCGCTGGCCAGCTCGGCTTGCGCTTGCGCGTAGTCGATGCCCGAATCCTTGTTGTGGATATTTTCTTCCGCCAACTTCTTCGCTTCCAGCGCTTTCGCTTCGTCGAGGTCGTGACCGCGGATCGCGGTATCGGCCAGGACGGTCACGGTATCCGGTTGCACTTCCAGCAGGCCGCCGGCAACGAAGACGAACTCTTCTTCAGCCTGGCCGACTACCTTGATGCGGACCGCGCCCGGACGGATGCGGGTAATCAAAGGCGTGTGGCGTGGGTAGATACCCAGCTCGCCCTGTTCACCCGGCAACGCGACGAATTCTGCTTCGCCTGAAAAAATCAGTTCTTCAGCGGAAACCACGTCAACGTGAATTGTGTGTGCCATGTGTGTCCTATCGGGTTGAAGAACCCCGCCTTCTGAGGGGCGGGGTTAGGCCCAGACTTAACTTAGTTAAGTTTCTTGGCTTTTTCGATTGCTTCTTCGATCGTGCCGACCATGTAGAACGCTTGTTCCGGCAGGTGATCGAGTTCGCCCGAAGCGATCATTTTGAAGCCCTTGATCGTGTCTTTGAGCGAAACGTATTTACCAGGCGCGCCGGTAAAGACTTCAGCGACGTGGAAAGGCTGCGACAGGAAACGCTGCATCTTACGTGCGCGGGCGACCAGCAGTTTGTCTTCCGGTGCCAGCTCGTCCATACCCAGAATCGCGATAATGTCGCGCAATTCCTTGTAGCGTTGCAGGGTCGTTTGCACGGCACGCGCGGTGTCATAGTGCTCTTGACCAACGATCAACGGATCCAGCTGACGCGAGGTCGAATCCAGTGGGTCCACGGCTGGGTAGATACCCAGGGAAGCGATGTCACGCGACAGCGCAACGGTCGAATCCAAGTGAGCAAACGTGGTAGCAGGCGACGGATCGGTGTAATCATCGGCTGGAACGTAGACAGCCTGGATCGAGGTGATCGAACCGGTCTTGGTCGACGTAATACGCTCTTGCAGACGGCCCATTTCTTCAGCCAGGGTCGGTTGGTAACCCACAGCCGACGGCATACGGCCCAGCAGTGCCGAGACTTCGGTACCAGCCAGCGTAAAGCGGTAGATGTTGTCGACGAAGAACAGAACGTCCTTGCCTTCATCACGGAACGATTCAGCGATCGTCAGGCCGGTCAGCGCGACGCGCAGACGGTTACCTGGCGGTTCATTCATCTGACCGTAGACCATCGCGACTTTGGAGTTCTCCGGGTTTTCCAGATCGACCACTTTCGCGTCAGCCATCTCGTGGTAGAAGTCGTTACCTTCACGAGTACGCTCACCAACACCGGCGAACACGGACACGCCGCTGTGCGCTTTGGCGATGTTGTTAATCAGTTCCATCATGTTCACGGTCTTGCCTACGCCAGCGCCGCCGAACAGACCAACTTTACCGCCTTTTGCAAACGGGCAAACCAGGTCGATCACCTTGATGCCGGTTTCCAGCAGTTCTTGCGATGGCGACAGTTCGTCGTATGCGGGAGCGGTGCGGTGGATCGACGCGATCTGCTCGTGCGACACGGGGCCGCATTCGTCGATCGGGTTGCCCAGCACGTCCATGATGCGACCCAGGGTTGCTTTACCGACTGGCACCATGATAGGTTTGCCGGTGTTCTGGATCATCATGCCGCGACGCAGGCCATCGGACGAGCCGAGTGCAATGGTACGGACAATGCCGTCGCCCAACTGCTGTTGTACTTCCAGGGTCAGTTCCGAGCCTGCCATCTTCAAGGCATCAAATACCTTAGGCATCGCGTTGCGGGGAAACTCAACGTCCACCACAGCGCCGATACACTGAACGATTTTGCCATCAGCCATGTTCGTTCCTTCAATATAGTTAAATTCGTTTAAACCGCAGCCGCACCGGCGACGATTTCGGAGAGTTCTTTGGTAATCGCAGCTTGGCGGGTCTTGTTGTAGATCAGCTTCAATTCGCCGATCACACTACCCGCGTTGTCGCTTGCAGCTTTCATCGCGACCATCCGTGCCGATTGCTCGGACGCCAGATTCTCCGCGACTGCCTGGTACACCAGCGCTTCTACATAGCGCTCCAGCAATTCGTCGATGATGCTTTGTGCATCCGGCTCGTAGATGTAATCCCACGAGTGTGCGCTCTTGTCGGCGACCATCTTGTCGGCCGTCAGGGGCAGCAATTGCTCCACGACTGGTTCCTGTTTCATCGTGTTGATGAATTTGGTGTAGCACAGGTACACTGCATCGATCTTGCCTGCCTGGAACTCTTCGAGCATGACCTTGACGGGTCCGATCAGTTTGTCCAGGTGGGGCGTATCACCGGTCTGAATGGCAGAGGCGACGATCTTGACGCCGATGCGATTCAAAAAACCCAAACCCTTGTTACCGATGGCAACTGCTTCAACCCGGTTGCCAGCTGCTTCCAGCTCGCGCGACTTCGACGTCACCTGGCGCAGGATGTTGGTGTTCATGCCGCCGCACAGACCTTTGTCGGTCGTGACAACGATGAAACCCACTGCCTTCGCTTGCGTACCCTGGGCAGCTGCCAGGAACGGGTGCGTGTATTCCGGATTGGCGGTCGCCAGATTGGCGGCGATATTCCGAATCTTGTCACTGTAGGGACGAGCGGCCCGCATCCGGTCTTGCGCCTTGCGCATTTTGGACGCGGCGACCATTTCCATCGCCTTGGTGATCTTCTTCGTATTCTCTACGCTCTTGATCTTGCCTCGTATCTCTTTGCTTGATGCCATGAGTCCTTACTCCTTCTGCGCGTAGGGCGGCGCCTCACTCGAGGTGGGCGCCGCCTGGCCGCTTAATATGCGCCGGATTTCTTGAAATCAGCAATGGCCGCCGACAGAGTTGCTTCGCTGTCTTTGTCGAGTTGCTTGGTTTCTTCGATCTTGGCCAGCAGAGCAGCTTGCTTGGTCTTCATGTAAGCGTGGACACCAGCTTCGAACGACAGCACTTGCTTGACTGGCACGTCGTCCATGAAGCCTTTGTTCACCGAGAACAGCGATACGGCCATCAGCGAGATCGACAGTGGCGAGTATTGGGCTTGCTTGAGCAATTCCGTTACGCGGGCACCACGGTCCAGCTGCTTGCGGGTCGATTCATCGAGGTCCGAAGCGAACTGCGCAAACGCGGCCAGTTCACGGTACTGCGCCAAGTCGGTACGGATACCGCCGGACAGGTTTTTGATGACCTTGGTCTGGGCGGCGCCACCGACGCGCGATACGGAAATACCGGCGTTAATTGCAGGACGGATACCGGCGTTGAACAGCGAGGTTTCCAGGAAGATCTGACCGTCGGTAATCGAAATCACGTTGGTTGGAACGAATGCGGACACGTCGCCAGCTTGCGTTTCAATGATCGGCAGTGCCGTCAGGGAACCGGTCTTGCCTTTGACGGCGCCGTCGGTGAACTTCTCGACGTAGTCGGCGTTCACGCGTGCTGCGCGTTCCAGCAGGCGGCTGTGCAGGTAGAACACGTCGCCTGGGTACGCTTCGCGACCTGGTGGACGGCGCAGCAGCAGCGAGATTTGACGGTATGCAACAGCTTGTTTGGACAGATCATCGTAGACGATCAGTGCATCTTCACCGCGGTCACGGAAGTATTCGCCCATGGCGCAACCGGAGTACGGCGAGATGTATTGCATGGCGGCCGATTCCGAAGCGGAAGCGGCGACAACGATGGTGTATTCCATCGCGCCGTGCTGTTCCAGCGAGCGCACGATGTTCTTGATCGACGAGGCTTTTTGGCCAATCGCGACGTAGATACATTTCATGCCCTGGCCTTTTTGATTGATGATCGCATCAATCGCCACAGCCGACTTGCCGGTTTGACGGTCGCCGATGATCAGTTCGCGCTGGCCGCGGCCAACTGGAACCATCGCATCGATCGACTTCAGGCCGGTTTGCATCGGTTGCGAAACGGATTCACGGGCGATCACGCCCGGTGCGATTTTTTCAATCGCGGCCGTCAATTTGGTTTCGATGGCGCCTTTGCCGTCGATCGGCTGACCCAGCGCGTTGACAACGCGGCCGAGCAGCTCAGGACCGACTGGCACTTCCAGAATGCGGCCGGTGCATTTCACCGTGTCGCCTTCGGAGATGTGCTCGTAGGCACCCAGAATCACGGAACCGACGGAGTCGCGTTCCAGATTCATTGCCAGGCCAAACGTGTTGCCTGGGAATTCCAGCATCTCGCCTTGCATCACGTCCGACAAACCGTGGATGCGGCAGATACCGTCGGCGACGGAAATAACCGTGCCTTGATTACGCACTTCAGCGCCGCCGTCAAGACCTTGGATCCGGCTCTTGATCAACTCGCTGATTTCAGATGGGTTGAGTTGCATACTAACTCCTAAAAGTGTTTCTCTCAGCTTGCGCGAGGGGTAAGGGTCTGTCTAAGCTGGCCTGCCGAAGCGCGTGTCTTACGACACCAGTGCAGCGTGCAGTTGCTGCAACTTGGCGCGCACCGAGGTATCGAGCACCTGGTCGCCAACGACCACGCGCACGCCGCCGAGCAGCGATGGATCCACTGTGACGGCAGGGTTGAGCTTACGACTGAATTTCTTTTCCAGCGTTGCGACCAGCTCGGCCGTTTGGCCTTCGCTCAGATCGAAAGCGCTCGTGATCTCGGCGTCAGCCGCACCTTCCAGGCCATTTTTCAAGGCATGGAATTGCGCGCCGATTTCCGGCAGCAGGCTGATGCGGCCATTTTCGATCAACATCGTGACGAAGTTTTTCACTTCCTCATTGAGCGGCGATTTCAACAACGACAGGATGGTGGCGGCGACGTCGCTTTCCGAAACTTTCGGATTGCGCGCGTACGCCTGTACCTCGGGGTGGCTACCGATCTGTGCCAGTTCGGACACCAGCTCGGACCACGCCGCGAGGTTGCTTGACTCCTTACCAGCTTGGGCTACGCGGAACAAAGCTTCCGCGTAGGGACGGGCGACGGTTGCGAGTTCTGCCATGATTACAGCTCGACAGCAAGACGCTGCAACATTTCGGCGTGAGCCGTAGCGTTAACTTCACGCTTCAAGATCTGCTCGGCACCCTTGACAGCCAGGTCAGCCACCTGAGCGCGCAATTGTTCGCGTGCTTTCGACAGTTGCTGTTCGGCGTCCGACTGGGCTTGCGCAATGATACGCGCAGCTTCAGCTTGTGCATTTTGCTTGATCTCTTCAGCAACCAGCTGCGCGCGCTTTTCAGCGTCCGCAACGCGTTGCGACGCTTCTTCACGTGCACTGTTCAATGCCTCTTGCGCACGCTTTTCAGCGACTGCCATCGAAGCTTGACCTTGATCGGCCGCAGCCAATCCATCCGCGATTCGTTTGGCACGCTCATCCAGCGCATTGTTCAGCGCTGGAAATACGAACTTCATCGAGAACCAGACCAACACCGCGAAGGTGATCATCTGGCCGATGAGCGACATATTGATGTCCATACCTTTGCTCCTAACTAAAAGTTTCTCCTAGGGTTGGAGCGAATTACTGAGCAACAGCCGTCAGAGCGGACAGGAACGGGTTAGCGAACGTGTACAGCAGAGCAACACCAACGCCGATCATCGAAATAGCATCCAGCAGACCAGCGATAACGAACAGTTTGGTTTGCAGTTGTGGCATCAGTTCTGGTTGACGTGCCGAAGCTTCCAGGAATTTGCCACCCAAGATAGCGAAGCCCAGAGCGGTGCCGATTGCGGCCAGGCCGATGATGATTGCTGCTGCCAGAACGGTCATGCTTTGTACTTGTGCGATCAGAGCTTGCATAAAATTCTCCTAAATTTAAAAACGAAAGATACTAAAAAAACAAAATATAAAGTTAATGATTAATGTTTCTCAACCGCAAGGCTCAGATACACAACCGTCAACGCCATAAACACAAAAGCTTGCAAAGTTACAATCAAGATATGGAAAATTGCCCATGGACCACCCAACGCCCACTGTGCCCACCAAGGCAACAACGCGATCAAGATGAAAATCAGTTCGCCGGCATACATATTGCCGAACAGTCGCAGCGACAGGGAGATCAGTTTTGCAACCAGCTCAACCATTTGCAGCAAGAAATTGACAGGTGCCAGGGCGATCGTGCCGATCAGGCCGCTCGCATGGAACGGTGCCGTGAACAGTTCCTTGATCCAGCCGCCCAGGCCCTTGGCCTTGATCGAGAAGGCGATCACGCACAGCACGACCGACAGCGACATGGCGAAGGTGTGGTTGACGTCGGCAGTCGGCACGGCGCGCAGTTTATGCACGCCAAACCAGCTCAGAATCTTCGGCAACAGGTCAACCGGCAGGAAGTCCATCGCGTTCAGCAACCAGACCCACACAAAAATTGTGATGGCCAGCGGCGCGATGACCTTGCTTTTCGCGTGGAAGGCCCCATTAATAGTGTCATTGACGATTTCCATGACCATTTCGACGAAGTTTTGCAACTTGCCGGGGACACCAGCCGTCGCGCGGCGCGACGCCATATAGAAAACAGCCAGGAAAACAAAGCCCAGAATGGCCGAAATCCAGAACGTATCCAGATTGATCATGCCGTCGGCACTTCTCAGGTGGGCCAGATGGTGACTGATGTATTCTGTGGCGTTGGCCGGGGCAGCATGGCCCGCTTCAATAGCGTGTTCTGTGGTCATAATGAATTTAGATTTGTCGTTTCAGAGCTCAACAGGCCCCAAAACCAATGATTAAACAGCGAGCAATGAAAACCAGTATGCTAAGGTTGCCACCGCGAAACCCAAGATCAGCCATAACCAGGCGGCCGACTGAAACAACACCAGTGCCAATATAAACAGCACCGCTGTGATAAATATTTTCACCACTTCTGCGCGCAAATGCGCCCGGAATGCCTTATTGGCGTCGCTAGAACCGCGAACCACCAACAGGGCATACACCAGGCTACCGATGACTGCGATAGCGCCGCCGTATGCGGCGGACCAGCCTCTGACACTGCCACCGAAAAACAGGGTGACCGTGGCAAAACTGATAGCGATTGCTAGCTGCAAGGCAACTACTTTGTAGACTGGCTTGGCAATACTTTGTTGTGAATCACTCAATTGCCAAGTTCCCAGAAAAATCTACACACGCAAAGACACGGGATTATAGTTGGCTTTGATCTATAGAGTCAAACGTTGCTGCACCGCAGCAGGGCAATTGCTGCGTGAAACTGACGCTTTACCGACTATTCGCCGCCATTTGCACCACTATATGGCAAAGCCGCTTGTCTGGCCGCTCCCAGCCGTGTTATCAAGGAATCACGTGGTGCATCCGGAAAGCATGGCCCGATTGTCCACACCCGCATGGCCCCTGTCTTTGCAGCTTGCTATTTAACCACGCAAGCGGGTCAACAAACCATCCAGTACGTCAAGATCGGCAAAATCAATCACCAATTGGCCACGGCCCTTGTTGCCCATCTTGAACACCACGGGCGTGGCCAGCGCATCGGACAGCTCTTCTTCCAGGCGCGCGATGTCGCCCGACTTTTCCTTTTGCCGCGGCTCGACCGGGTTGGCCGCTTCCTCGACTGTGCGGGTAACGAGCTTTTCCGTTTCGCGCACGGACAGGCGCTTGGCCACAACCTGATTGGCCAGGGTGATCTGGCTGGCCGCATCGACGGCCAGCAGCGCGCGCGCATGGCCCATGTCGATATCGCCGGCCATCAGCATGGTTTGCACGGGAGCGGCCAAGTTCATCAAACGCAACAGGTTCGACACGGCGCTGCGCGAGCGTCCCAGCGCAGTGGCCGCTTGCTCATGCGTAAAACTGAAGTCGGCGATCAGGCGGTGAATGCCCTGCGCTTCTTCCAATGGATTGAGGTCTTCGCGCTGGATATTCTCGATCAGCGCCATGGCCGCGGCGGCCAGGTCGTCCACATCGCGCACCAGCACCGGCACTTCCGTCAGGCCGGCCAGTTGCGAGGCGCGGAAACGGCGTTCGCCGGCGATGATTTCATATTTGACAAGTCCGCTCAAGGTGTCTTGCCCGATCGGGCGCACCAGGATCGGCTGCATCAGCCCTTGCGCCTTGATCGAGGCGGCCAGTTCGTTCAAGGCCCCCTCGTCCATGCGCGTGCGCGGCTGGTATTTGCCCGCTTGCATTTGCGACACGGGCAAGTTCGATGGTTGATTTGTGTCCGGACTGGCGAAGTCGCCGCCACCGCCGCCCAACAGGGCGTCGAGTCCGCGACCCAGTCCTTTTAATTTTTTCGTAGCCATGCTGTCCTAATCGTGTTTTCAGAGTAAGCGCTCACACCATATTGTGCAGACGCTCGCCCCTTGTTTACATATGTTTGATGCGTTCGACCATCTCGGCGCCGAAAGCGATATACGCCTGGGCACCTTTCGAGCTCGGGTCGAAGGTCACGCCGGGCAAACCGTACGACGGCGCTTCGGCCAGGCGCACGTTGCGCGGGATGATGGTATTGAACACCTTGTCGCCGAAGTGCTGTTCCAGCTGGGCTGACACCTGTTGTGATAATGTCATGCGTGGATCGAACATCACGCGCAGCAGGCCGATGATCTTCAGATCCGGGTTCAGGTTCGCATGCACCTTCTTGATGGTGTTGACCAGATCGGACAAGCCTTCCAGCGCGTAGTACTCGCACTGCATCGGGATGATCACGCCATGCGCGGCGCACAGGCCGTTCAGGGTCAGCATCGATAATGCCGGCGGGCAATCCACTAATATGAAATCGTATTCGCCGTCCACTTCGGCCAGCGCATCCTTGAGGCGGCGTTCGCGGTTGTCGAGCTCGACCATCTCCACTTCCGCGCCGGCCAGTTCGCGGTTCGACGGCAAGACATCGAAGCGCCCCGCTTCCGAACGCTGGCGTGCCGTCTTGACATCGGACTCGCCCAGCATGACTTCATAGGTCGATGCCTTCAGGCCGGCCTTGTTGATACCGGCACCCATGGTCGCATTGCCCTGCGGGTCGAGGTCGACCAGCAGCACGCGCTGATTCAACTTGGCCAGACCGGCGGAGAGGTTGACGCTTGTTGTGGTTTTACCAACACCACCCTTTTGATTTGCTACACAAAAAATTTTGGCCATGTATCTTCTAGTTGTAAAGAGATGCAAACTTCATCATGCGCCCCGGCATTTGGCCGAAACGATTTATACTGTTTATTTCATTTATACGATATAAATCGTTTATACGGTTTATATAATTTATACCGTATAAACTGTTTATATCATTTATTTTCGACTTTTAAATTCTTGCTATAAAGACCAGATGGCGCTCTGCATTTAGCCCTGGTACCTGGATTGCGCGTAATTCCGTCACTTTCCAGTCTGCCGGCAATCGCTCTCTCTCGTCTGGCGGTGCCACCCCTTTCAAGGCGATGTATTGCCCGCCCTCGGCCAGTACGTGGTTCGACCAGTTGACGAAGTCGGACAGGTCGGCAAAGGCGCGCGAGGTGATCACGTCGAATTTCTGCTGCACTTCCAGCTGTTCCACCCGTTTCGTGTACACGGTGACGTTGCTCAAGCCCAGTTCGGCCTTCACTTGCGTCAAAAAAGCCGTCTTCTTGTGCACGGTGTCGATCATCGACACCTTGATATCGGGCCGCGCGATGGCCAAGACCATGCCCGGCAAGCCGCCACCGGCGCCCACGTCGAGCACATTCTTTGCGTCAGCGAACGCCGGCACGGCGGCCAGCGAATCGAGCACATGCAGGGTCAGCATCTGCATAGGATCGCGCACCGACGTCAGGTTGTAAACGCTATTCCATTTGGCCAGCAAGGCCAGGTAATCGAGCAGTTTTTCCGTCTGATCCGCGCTCAGGTCCAGCCCCAGCGCGGCGATGCCTTCATTCAAAATAGGGGCCAATGCGGCCCGGTCAAACTGCTTCATTCAACAACCTCGTCCTTTAAAGTGGTGGTCTGCGCGGCGCCAAAGCCGCGCTTTTTCAGGTGCACCAGCAGCAGCGAAATGGCCGCCGGCGTCACGCCTGAAATGCGCGATGCCTGGCCCAGGGTTTCCGGGCGCTGCTTGTCGAGTTTTTGCCGCACTTCGACCGACAGTGCGCCGATATCCAGGTAATTGAAACCTTCCGGCAAGGCCAGGTTTTCATAGTGTTCGTGGCGCTCGATTTCCTTGCTCTGGCGCTCGATGTAGCCCGCATATTTGAGCTGGATTTCCACCTGTTCGCGCACGGCGGGATCCATCACGCCGGGGCCGGCCAGGGCTTGGCCTTCCATGCCCGTCATGCTCATCAGGGTGTCGTAGGCGACGTTCGGGCGGCACAGCAGGTCCGCCAGCGAGTACTCGCGCTCGATGGCCTGGCCGACGATGCGTTCCGATTCGGCGGCCGCCAGGATGCGCGGATTGACCCACGTGGAACGCAGGCGCTGCAGTTCCAGCGCCACCGCTTCGCGCTTGGTCTCGAACGCTTGCCATTGGGCGTCGCCGACGCAGCCCAAAGCGCGGCCGATTTCCGTCAACCGCATGTCGGCATTGTCTTCGCGCAGGCTCAAACGGTACTCGGCACGGCTGGTGAACATGCGGTACGGTTCCTGCACGCCCTGGGTGATCAGATCGTCGACCAGTACGCCCAGATAGGCCTCGGAGCGGCCCGGTACCCAGGCTTCCTTGTCCTGCGTCAGCAAGGCCGCATTCAGGCCCGCCAGCATGCCTTGCGCGGCCGCTTCTTCGTAGCCGGTGGTGCCATTGATCTGGCCGGCGAAGAACAGGCCGGCGACGGCCTTCGTTTCCAGCGACGCCTTCAAGCCGCGCGGATCGAAATAATCGTACTCGATGGCGTAACCAGGGCGCAGGATGTGGGCGTTTTCCATGCCCTTCATCGACTGCACCAGGGCGATCTGCACGTCGAACGGCAGGCTCGTGGAAATGCCGTTCGGATAGAACTCATGCGTCGTCAAGCCTTCCGGCTCGAGGAAGATCTGGTGCGATTCCTTGCCCGAGAAACGGTGGATCTTGTCTTCGATCGACGGGCAATAACGGGGGCCCACGCCTTCGATCACGCCCGTGTACATGGGGCTGCGGTCCAGGCCGGCGCGGATGATGTCATGCGTCTGGCTATTCGTGTGCGTAACCCAGCACGGCACCTGGCGCGGGTGCATGGCCGTGTTGCCCATCACGGAGAACACGGGCACGGGATCGAGGTCGCCCGCCTGTTCCTGCATGACGGAAAAGTCGATCGTGCGGCCATCGATGCGCGGCGGCGTGCCCGTTTTCAAACGGCCCTGCGGCAGTTTCAGCTCTTTCAAGCGGGCCGACAACGAGATGGCGGGCGGGTCACCAGCGCGGCCAGCCGAATAATTATTCAAGCCCACGTGGATCTTGCCGTCGAGGAAAGTACCGGCCGTCAGCACGACGGCGCGCGCAAGAAACTTCAGGCCGATCTGCGTCACGGCGCCGACGACCCGGTCGCCTTCGACGATCA
The DNA here is from genome assembly GCF_019345575.1 of Janthinobacterium sp. NKUCC08_JDC. Classification (NCBI taxonomy): domain Bacteria; kingdom Pseudomonadati; phylum Pseudomonadota; class Betaproteobacteria; order Burkholderiales; family Oxalobacteraceae; genus Janthinobacterium; species Janthinobacterium sp. NKUCC08_JDC. The sequence goes on from NZ_JAHKQW010000004.1 coordinate 284,352, forward strand.
GGTCATCGACCGCTTGCTGGAACAGCCACAGATTCGGCTGGTTTTCCAGGCGCGTGCGGATGGCGGCCTTGTACAAAATACGGTCGGCCTGGGCGCGCGTGGCGCGAACTGCCGGGCCTTTCGAGGAATTCAGGATGCGGAACTGGATGCCGGATTCGTCGGTGGCAATCGCCATCGCGCCGCCCATGGCATCGACTTCCTTGACCAGATGGCCCTTGCCGATGCCACCGATGGAGGGGTTGCACGACATCTGGCCCAGTGTCTCAATATTATGCGTGAGCAATAGCGTCTTCTGCCCCATGCGGGCGGAAGCGAGGGCCGCCTCGGTACCGGCGTGACCACCGCCGACAACGATGACGTCGAATTCTGTAGGAAATAACATGATAAATAGGTAACAGTGCAAGTAAAAATGCGGGAAGAGAGCTCCGATTATAGAGTCTTTTTGCAAGCGCAACCTTGCACGGGCCAATTTTTGCTTAATTTTTACTCAGCACGGGCAAGTTAACGGTGATTTTTGTTTCACGTGGAACACGCAGCGGTGCCAGGACAGGGCCCGCGCTGGGGCTGCAGCGTCCGGCAATGTTTGCTACAATTGCCGCATCGTTCGCATCCGTGGCCACGCTTGTGGCCATCGTGACGATCATCCAGGAGGACGGCCTCCCCCATCATGGGAACACACCGGGACGGCCCGCTCTGTATAAGGAGCCGCCATGGCCTGGATACTATTACTCATTGCCGGCATGTTTGAAGTCGTGTGGGCATATTCGATGAAACTCTCCGAGGGTTTCACCAAACTCGCTCCCTCCGTCCTTACCATCGTCATGATGATCGCCAGCTTCGGCTTGCTGTCGCTGGCCATGCGCACCCTGCCCCTGGGCACGGCCTATACGATCTGGACGGGCATCGGCGCCGTCGGCGCCTTTATCGTCGGCATCGTTTTTCTGGGCGAGCAAGTCAACACCATGCGCGTGTGCGCCGCCGTGCTCATCGTGTGCGGCATCGTGCTGATGAAACTGTCATCGAGCCACTGAGAGGAATCCCCATGCTCCTCGAAAACTATTTTCCCGTCCTCCTGTTCATTCTGATCGGCATCCTCGTCGGCATCGTGCCCATGCTGCTGGGCCGCGCGCTCGGTCCGCACAAACCGGATGCACAAAAACTGTCGCCGTACGAATGCGGCTTCGAGGCATTCGGCGACGCCCGCATGAAGTTCGACGTCCGCTTCTATCTGGTCGCCATCCTGTTCATCCTGTTCGATATCGAGGTGATCTTCTTGATGCCGTGGGCGGCCAATGTCAACGAACTGGGCCTGGTCGGTTTCTGGGCCGTCATGGGTTTTCTCTCCGTGCTGACCATCGGACTAGTCTATGAGTGGAAGAAAGGCGCGCTGGACTGGGAGTAAGCGACGAATCTGGTTCCACGTGAAACAGGCGCGGGGCTGGAAAGCGGAGTAAGCTTGGCTTCTGTCCTCACTGTCAGGAGTCTGCATGTCCGCCTTCCAGTTTCGCACCGTGCCCCATCTGATCGTTGAACCGGGCGCCGCCGCCCAGCTGGGCACGCACATCGCCCATCACTTCCCCAGCGTGCGCCGCGCCCTGCTCGTCACCGATGCGGGCTTCCTGCGCACGGGTCTGGCCGATGCTCCCTTGCATAGCTTGCAGTCGGCCGGCATCGAAGTCCACGTCTTTTCCGACGTGCAAGCCGATCCGCCCGAAGCCGTCGTACTGGCCGGTGTGGCCCAGGCGCAGATGTTTCACGTGGAACTGATTATCGGCCTCGGTGGCGGCAGCTCGCTGGACGTGGCCAAGCTGATCGCCGTACTGGCGCCAGGCCACCAGGAACTGGCGCAACTGTATGGCATCGGCAATGTTCACGGCCCGCGCCTGCCCCTCGTGCAATTGCCGACCACGGCCGGCACGGGCTCGGAAGTGACGCATATCGCCATCGTCACCACGGGCGCCACCAGCAAGATGGGCGTGGTCGCGCCGCAACTGTATGCGGACCTGGCCATCCTCGACGCCAGCCTGACCCTGGGTTTGCCGCCCGCCGTGACGGCCGCCACCGGCATCGACGCCATGGTGCATGCGATCGAAGCGTACACCAGCCGCCTGCTGAAAAATCCCTTGTCCGACATGCTGGCCACGCAAGCGCTGTCGCTACTCTCCAATAACCTGGTCACCGCCTGCCGCGATGGCGCCAACGTGCCGGCGCGCCAAGCCATGCTGCTGGGCGCCATGCTGGCCGGCCAGGCGTTTGCCAACGCGCCCGTCGCCGCCGTGCATGCGCTCGCCTATCCCATCGGGGGACTGTTCCACGTGCCACATGGCCTGTCGAATGCGCTGGTGCTGCCGCACGTGCTGCGTTTTAACTTGCCCCATGCCGCCCCGCTGTATGCGCAACTGGCGGCCATCCTGCAGCCCGGCATCGTGGGCAGCGAGGAGGCAAGGGCCGTGGCCCTGATCGAGGCCATGCAGAACATTGCCGTGGCCACCGGCATAGCGCGCACACTGCGCGAAGTGGGCATCGCAGCCGGCGACCTGGACCGCCTGGCCGATGAAGCCATGCTGCAGACGCGCTTGCTAGGCAACAATCCCCGGCCCGTCACGCGCAGCGACGCGCGCGCCATCTATGCGGCCGCACTGTGAGCCAGCAGACGGAGTCCGCCACCCCACCCTGCTACACTGCCGCCATGACGCCTCCCGACATCCCCATCCATCCTGACAGCACCAGCTTTCCATACGGTGCCTGTGCCGGCTGCCACGACAGCGCGCCGCTGCCGTTCGCCTTCGAGTATGCGTATCAGCCCATCGTCGACCTGGCCACGCGCAGCATCTATGCGCACGAGGCGCTGGTGCGCGGCCCCAACGGCGAAAGCGCGGCCAGCGTGCTGGCGCAAGTGAACGACGACAACCGCTACCGCTTCGACCAGGCTTGCCGCGTCAAGGCCGTGGCCGGCGCCGCCAGGCTGGGCATGCAGGGATTTCTGTCGATCAACTTCCTGCCCAACGCCGTTTACCGTCCTGAAGTGTGCATCCGCAGTACCCTGGAAGCGGCCAAGCTCCATCGCTTCCCTACCGACAAAATCATCTTTGAAGTGACGGAGGGCGAACGGGTGCAAGACCGTCCGCATCTGGTCGAGATCTTCCGCGCCTACCGGCGCTTCGGCTTCCAGACGGCCATCGACGATTTCGGCGCCGGCTATGCGGGCTTGAACTTGCTGGCCGAATACCAGCCTGACATCATCAAGATCGACATGGATTTGGTGCGCGGCATCGATACGCATGCGCCGCGCCAGGCCATCGTGCGGGCCATCGCCAGCCTGTGCCATGAACTCGGTATCCGCGTGCTGGCCGAAGGCATCGAGACGCGCGCCGAGCGCGATTTTCTTTCCGGCTGCGGCATTTCCCTGATGCAGGGCTACTGGTTTTCCAAACCGGTCTTCCAGGGACTGGGTCACATCGCCAAGTCGGCCTGGGAATAAAAACGGCCACGTGAAACGTGGCCGCAGCTTCTACATACGATATAGCCTAGTTGGGAATATCGACGACAGTCCCCGTCACGCTGATGACATTGCCGGGCGCCGGCGCCGTAGCAATCGCTGGCACGTTGACATTCGTGATCAGGGTCGACGCATCGGCGCGCGTCACCGTGCGCACCACCTGCGATGGCGGCAGAGCTTGCTTGGCATTCAGATGTGCATACATGGCGTCGAGTGCCCGGTTCAGGTACACGTGCAGCGGCACGATCAGGGTCGGCAAGGCATTGCTGAAGGAATCGAAATGGTTCGCATTGGTCACCTCGATATAGCGCAGCTGGCTATTCGCTCCTTCCACGGCGGCGTTCAGGCCCACGTAAGCGCGCGACGCGTGATTGACGGGAATCAGGGTGTCGCTGCGTCCGTGCACGATGATGGCAGGTTTGCTATTCAATTTACCGCTGGCCGCGACCTCGGTCATGCCTGCCCGCACGCGCACGCTTTGCGTGGCCAATGTTCCCTGCAGGTTGGCGCCGCTGACGGTGTCGCGCCCCGTCGCCAGGCTGCGCAGGCACAGGAAGCCGTCGAGCGACTGGTCCGCCAGGCTGTTTGACGGCGACACGCCAGCCGTGTACACCTTGGCGCCGCCCACGCTGTTCTCGTACACGACATTGCCGAGAATGCCGTTTTGCGCGGCAAAGCTGGCCGCCTTTTGCACGGAGGTAAAGGCGATCGGATTGCCGCTGCCATCCGTCTGCGCAAACGTGAAACCGCACACTTTATCGGTCACGGAGAATTTGCCGTAGGCATACGCATAGGTGACGGCCACGAGGATGTTCGTGCCCGCGTGCGCGGCCTGCAAGGGATCGGAATCAAGCAGCCAGCCATACGCGCGCAAGCGCTGCTTGGCGTCCGCCTGCTGTGCCGCCAGGTCGGCGCCGTTCAATAAGCCCTTGGCGACGAGCGCCGTGCAGCGTCCCGCGTTGCCGGCCACCGAGGCGATGCATGGTTGATACAGGGCCGCATAGGTGGCGTAGTCGAACAGCGCACGCCCGGGATTGGCCACCGCCGCCCCGCCCTGGCGCACGGTGTAGGCGCTCGATGCCGCCGGCTGGACTTGCGGCTCGCTGGCCGCCACGCCGCTGATCAAGCCCCTGGTATCCTGCTCCGCCGCCAGCAAGGCCGAGCCGGCACCGTTGGAAATGCTCGAGGCGATCGTGATGGTGTTCTTCGGCGTCAGCCGCACGATGCGCGAACTGCCGTCGCGGGCCAGCACGCCATAGCGCTCGTTCAACACGTAATACGCCATCTCGACGGCCTGCAAGGTGACCTTGCCCCAGTCCTTCTCCGGATTTTGCTGCGAGTGCGCATGCTTGAAGGCGATGCGGTTCGGGTTGGTGCCAGTCCAGGCCAGCCGCTCGGCGTCGCTCAGGTCCGGCGCGAAGAGCGCATTCTTGCCGGCGGTCACCCTGCCAGCCCGCAGGCCGTTCTGCAGGTTGACGCTGTCGTCCTCGAACACATACAAGCCCGTGCCGGAACCCTTGTCGGCATACGCCACGGCGCAGCCTTTTTTCAAGCCCCATTCACCGGAGCTGCCGATGGCGCCGTAGATGCCGCGCGAGCCGCTCGACGTGCCCGTGACGATGCAGGCATGGTCGGGGTCGAAGCTGGCCGGTACCTGCACCATCAGGGTGACATTCTTCTTGCCCGTGCCATCATCGGCATAGGCGATGTATTCACTGCCCGCGACCAGGCCCTCGCCCGTACCCACGTTGCCGGACGCATCCACGTTCGGTCCGTACAGGGTGCCGTAGCCGCTGTTGGCGGCAATGTCGAGCACGGCGCGGTAATTGGCGTAGATGGCATTGCGGCGCAGTTCAAGCGGCGTCGGCTGTTCCACGTTCGCATACGCGGGAGTTGCTCCCGCCAGCCCCGTCTTGCCGAGGCCAGCCGTCAGCAGGTCGTTCGTCTTGCCGTCGTAGTCGGCCCGCGTGATGGTACCCAGGTAGCCGGGCATCTGGTTCAGTTCTTCCGGCGCATGGTTGCTGCCGCAGGCTGCCAACACCAGCACGGTGCACAGACTGCTCCCCGCGCGCGTGATCGTCATTTGCATGGTGGTACTCTCCGTTGAAGTAACAGTGGACGCACAATGAAAAACGCCGGACGATCCGTCCGGCGTTGCTTGAAAATCAGACCACGGCTTTGGCAGCCCTGCCGCCGAAGCGGGCGATGGCTTCGCCGACGATGCCGCGCCGGAACATCAGCACGCAGATGACGAAGATCACGCCCGTCACCATGCCCACCGATTCGCCTAGGGTGCCGAACCACTCGATGCCCGTGTGCGTGGCCAAATAGGTACCGACATCGCCCAGCTTGTTTTCCAACGCAATGATCAGCACGGCGCCGAGGATGGGGCCGGACAAGGTACCCATGCCGCCCACCAGGGTCATCAGCACGACCAGGCCCGACATGCCCCAATAGACATCGGTGAGGGTTTCAAAGCCCAGCACCAGGGTCTTGGTCGCGCCAGCCAGTGCTGCCAAGGAAGCGGACAACACGATGGCCATCAGCTTGTACTTGTTGACGTCGTAGCCGAGCGAGATGGCGCGCGGTTCGTTTTCCTTGATCGCCTTGAGCACCTGGCCGAACGGCGAGTGGATGGTGCGCACGATCAAAGCGAAGCCGGCGACAAAGATGGCCAGCACGACGTAATACAAGACGGTGTCGTTGCCCAGGTCTATCGTGCCGAGCAAGGTTCCACGTGGAACACCCTGCAAGCCATCCTCGCCACCCGTGAACGGCAGACGCAAGGCCAGGAAGTACACCATCTGCGCCAGCGCCAGGGTGATCATCGTAAAGTAGATGCCCTGGCGGCGGATCGCCAGGCCGCCGATCACCAGGCCCAGCAAGGCGCCCGTGGCGACGCCAGCCAGCAAACCCAGTTCCGTTGGCCAGCCCCAGGTGCGCAGCGCGTAGCCGGTGACATAACCGGCGCCGCCGAAGAAGGCCGCGTGGCCGAACGACAGCAAACCCGTATAGCCGATCAGCAAGTTGAACGCGCAGGCAAACAGGGCAAAGCACAGCAACTTCATCAGGAAGACGGGATAGCCGTAAAACGGGGCCGCCAACGCCAGCAGCAAGGCAATGGCGTAGCCTACATTCTTATTCATCGTGGTAGCTCCAATACATGACTGATGAGGATTACTTTTCTTTGCCGAACAGGCCGGCGGGACGCAGCAGCAGCACGATGACCATCACCACGAACACCACGGTGGCCGAGCCTTCCGGGTAGAACACGCGGGTCAGGCCCTCGATGACGCCCAGGCCCAGGCCCGTCAGGATGGAACCCATGATGGAACCCATGCCGCCAATCACCACCACGGCAAACACGACGATGATCAGGTTCGAACCCATCAGCGGCGAAACCTGGATGATCGGCGCCGCCAGCACGCCGGCGAAACCGGCCAGCGCCACGCCGAAGCCGAACGTCAACGTCACCATCAGCGGCACGTTGATGCCGAACGCTTCCACCAGTTTCGGGTTTTCCGTGCCGGCCCGCAGGTAGGCCCCTAATTTGGTTTTCTCGATGACGAACCAGGTGGCCAGGCACACGGAGAGCGATGCGATCACCACCCAGGCGCGGTAGTTCGGCAAGATCATGAAACCGAGGTCCGTCGCGCCGGCCAGCGCTTCAGGCACGGCATACGGCTGGCCCGAGACGCCATAGAACGAGCGAAACACGCCTTCCATGATCAGGGTGATGCCGAAGGTCAGCAGCAAGCCATACAGGTGGTCGAGTTTATACAGCCAGCGCAGCATGGTCTTTTCGATCAGGATGCCGAGCAGGCCAACGAGGATCGGGGCGATGACCAGCATGGCCCAGTAATTGATGTCGAAATAGCTGAGGCCCATCCAGGCCAGGAAGGCGCCCATCATGTACATGGCGCCGTGCGAGAAATTAATAACGTTAAGCAAGCCGAAGATGACGGCCAGACCGAGGGACAACATGGCATAGAACGAGCCGTTGACAAGACCCAGCAGCAGCTGGCTCATCATCGCTTGTATTGGAACGCCGAAAATTTCCATGGCATCACAGTATAAAAAGCACCGCCGGATAGCGGTGTGGTATCAAGGGAAACGCGCCGCCGCAAACGGGTGCGGCGGCGCAAGGCGAACCCTGCGGGCGAAGCATGCAGGACAGAGCGCCCGCGCGCAGGCGGGCACTCTGTGGAGGTTGCTACAGCATTACTTCCACAGCGAACACTTCGACTCGGCCTTGGTCACATACGCTTGCGCGCCGGGCACGGTGGCGACCACCTTGTAGTAATCCCATGGGTATTTCGACTCGGACGGTTTCTTCACTTCCATCAAGTACATATCGTGCACCATGCGGCCATCGGGACGCACTTCGCCATTCTGGGTGAACATGTCGTTGATCTTGGTCTTTTTCAGGTAGGCCATGACCTTCTCGGTGTCATCCGTACCAATTGCCTTGACGGCTTTCAGGTAGTTCGCCGCCGCCGAATAGTCGGCCGCCTGCAACATCGATGGCTCCTTCTTCATCTTGGCGAAATAGCGTTTCGACCAGGCGCGCGTGTCCGCATTCAAGTCCCAGTACCAGCCATCCGTCAGGTACATGCCTTGCGTCAGGTTCAGGCCCAGCGAATGGATGTCATTGATGAAGATCAGCAAGCCGGCCAACTTCATCGATTTCGTCAAGCCAAACTCGTTGGCCGCCTTGATGCTGTTGATGGCGTCGCCACCGGCATTGGCCAGGCCCAGGATTTGCGGTTTTGCCGATTGCGCCTGCAGCAGGAAGGAAGAGAAATCGGAGGCGCCCAGCGGATGCTTGACGCTGCCCAGCACCTTGCCGCCGGCCGCCTTGACGACCTCGGCCGTGTCTTTTTCCAGCGAGTGGCCAAACGCATAATCTGCCGTCATGAAATACCAGTTCTTGCCGCCCTGCTTGACGATGGTGCCGCCCGTACCGCGCGCCAGCGCCACCGTGTCGTAGGCGTAATGCACGGTGTACGGCGTGCACTCTTCATTCGTCAGGCGCGAGGAGCCGGCGCCGATGGCGATGAAGATTTTTTTCTTTTCCGCCGCGACCTTGGCCATGGCCAGGCTGGCGCCGGAATTGGTTCCGCCGATCAGCATGTCGACGCCCTGCTGGTCGAACCATTCGCGCGCCTTCGAAGCGGCGATGTCGGCCTTGTTTTGATGGTCGGCGGAAATGAATTCCACCTTTTTGCCGGCCAGTACCACGCCGGCATCGGCGATCGCCATCTTGATGGCTTCCGCGCCGCCGAGGCCGTCGACGTCGGAATACACGCCCGACATGTCGGAAATAAAACCGATCTTGATGGTGTCGCCCGATACCTGGGCGTGCGCGGCGGCGGAAAAGCCCAATGCGCAAAGAGTGGCGGTGGCAATGGCGATAGCGTTACGTTTCATGGTGTCTCCGTTGGGATTATTGTTTGCTATTCAGACGATTGCTGGTCGATGACGAGTAAAACGCACTACATGGGGACTACACGCCAAGCAGCTCGGTCAATACCGGCATCTTGGCCTCCAGTTCGGATGCAGCAAAAGTCTCGACGATCTGACCGTGCTCCATCACATAAAACCGGTCCGCCAGCGGCGCGGCAAACCGGAAATTCTGTTCCACCATGACAATGGTGTAGCCCTTCGCTTTCAGGGTGGTGATCATGCGCGCCAGCCCTTGCACGATGACGGGCGCCAGGCCTTCGGAAATTTCATCGAGCAGCAGCAGGCGCGCGCCTGTGCGCAGGATGCGCGCCACGGCCAGCATCTGCTGTTCCCCGCCCGACAGGCGCGTGCCCTGGCTATGCCGGCGTTCCTGCAAGTTCGGGAACATGGCGTAGATTTCCTCCACCGACATGCCCTTCTCGCCGCTGGCCAGGGTCGGCGGCAGCAGCAGGTTTTCCTCGGTCGACAGCGAAGAAAAAATACCGCGCTCTTCGGGACAATACCCGATGCCCAGGTGGGCGATTTTGTGCGTGGCCAAACCTATCGCTTCGACGCCATTGACTTTGATGGAACCCGTGCGCGCGCCCGTCAGCCCCATGATGGCGCGCAAGGTGGTCGTGCGGCCGGCGCCGTTGCGGCCCAGCAAAGTGACAACTTCTCCCTGCGCCACTTTCAGGTTCACGTCGTGCAGGATGTGCGATTCGCCATACCAGGTGTGCAGTTGCGTAATTTCCAGCGCAGGTGCGCCGCCATTCACTTGTGTCGCCATCAATGCGCCCCTTCCAGTTCCGCGTGGGTGGTGCCCATGTACGCTTCCATCACTTGCGGATTGCGCGACACTTCCGCATAACTGCCTTCGGCCAGCATGGCGCCGCGCTGCAGGACGGAAATCTTGTCGCAAATGCCGGAAACCACGCTCATATTGTGTTCCACCATCAAAATCGTGCGGCCAGCCGACACTTTTTTAATCAGCTCCGTCACGCGGTGCACGTCTTCGTGGCCCATGCCTTGCGTGGGTTCGTCGAGCAGCATCATTTCCGGTTCCATCGCCAGGGTCGTGGCAATTTCCAGCGCCCGCTTGCGCCCGTACGGCATGTCGACCGTGATGGTATCGGCAAACTCCGTCAGGTCGACCTCGGCCAGCAAGGCCATGGCACGGTCGTTGAGCTGGTTCAATGCCCGTTCGCTTTGCCAGAAGTGGAACGAGGTACCGAGCTGGCGCTGCAAGCCGATACGCACATTCTGCAGCACGGATAAATGGGGGAAGACGGCGGAAATCTGGAAGGAACGGATCACGCCCATGCGCGCGATCTGGGCCGGTTTGGCGGCCGTGATATCTTTCCCATTGAACAGGATCTGTCCGGAAGTGGGGACCAGGAATTTGGTGAGCAAGTTAAAACACGTGGTCTTGCCGGCGCCGTTCGGACCGATCAAGGCGTGGATATGGCCGCGCTCTACCTTCAGGTTCACGTCGCTCACAGCGGTGAAACCCTTGAATTCCTTGGTCAAATTTCTTGTTTCCAAGATTACGTTTGACATCGTGTCTCCTAGTTGTACTTTTTGTACTACTTAGTCATTTTTATAATACACAACTTAAATTTAACGCACAATACAGTATAACTACGGGGATTTTTCGCCAGCCCGAATGGCGCAAACTCGCACGTTTGCCCCGCTATTTCCAGGCCGCATGTATCATTTGCGCCGCTTTTTCCGCGATCATCACCGTGGGCGAGTTCGTGTTACCAGAAGTAATGTACGGCATGATCGAGGCATCGACGACGCGCAAGCCCGCCACGCCGATCACGCGCAACTGGCTGTCGACCACGCTCGAGGCATCGCTGGCCAGTCCCATGCGGCAAGTGCCCACCGGGTGGAAGATGGTGGTGCCGATCTGGCTGGCCGCCTGCGCCAGTTCTTCCTGGCTCTGGAATTGCACGCCAGGCTTGTATTCTTGCGGCGCAAATTTTTTCAGGGCCGGTGCGGCGGCGATGGTCCGCGTCAGGCGCAAGGCGTCGGCCGCCACGCTGCGGTCCTGCTCCGTACTGAGGTAATTGGGCATAATCTTTGGCGCCGCATAGCTGTCGGCCGATGCGATCTGCACGTGACCACGCGACGTGGGACGCAGATTGCAGACGCTGGCCGTAAACGCGGGAAACGCGTGCAAGGGTTCGCCGAATTTGTCGAGCGACAAGGGCTGCACGTGGTATTGCAGGTTCGGCGTGGCTTGCTGCGGATCGGACTTGGCGAACGCCCCCAGCTGCGATGGCGCCATCGACATGGGCCCGCTCTGAAACAGCGCATATTGCAAGCCGATCTGCATCTTGCCCAGCATATTGCCCGCCATGATGTTCAGGGTTTTCACGCCCTGCACTTTGAAGACCATGCGCAGCTGCAGATGGTCCTGCAAATTGCCGCCCACGCCGGCGGCATCGACCACCGGAACAATTCCATGCTGCTGCAGCAAGGCGGCCGGGCCGATGCCGGACAATTGCAGCAATTGCGGCGAACCGATGGCGCCCGCCGTCAGCAAGGTTTCCCGCTTAGCCGTCGCCTGCCACTGCGTGCCGCCGCCCGTAAACACGATGCCCGTGCAACGGGGCCCCGACTCCGAAGCTTCAATCAACAGACGTTCCACGTGGCAGCCCGTCATGATGGTCAGATTCGGGCGGCGCGATGCCGGTTTCAAGAACGCTTTCGAGGTATTCCAGCGGATGCCGCGGCGCTGGTTGACGTCGAAATACGCGCTGCCGCTATTGTCGCCGCCATTGAAATCGCTGGTTTTCGGGATGCCGACCTGCTGCGCCGCATCGCGGAACGCGTTCAGGATATCCCATGACAGCCGCTGTTTTTCCACGCGCCACTCGCCGCCCACGCCATGGTTTTCCGAAGCGCCGCCGTAATAATCCTCGCTTTGCTTAAATAGCGGCAAGACCTTGTCCCAGCGCCAGGAAGCGTCGTCCGTCAGGTCGGCCCAGTGATCGTAATCGCCGGCCTGGCCCCGCATATAGATCATGCCGTTGATGGAAGAACTGCCGCCGAGCACCTTTCCGCGTGGATAGATCAGGCTGCGCCCGCCCAGTCCCGCGTCCGCCTGCGTGGAATACAGCCAGTCCGTGCGGGGATTGCCGATGCAATGCAGATAGCCGACGGGGATGTGGATCCACACGTAATCGTCCTTGCCGCCCGCTTCCACGAGCAAAACATTGGCGTCCTTGTCGCGTGTGAGCCGGTTGGCCAGCACGCAACCTGCCGTGCCGCCGCCCACGATGATGTAGTCGTATTCGCCTGCCGATTCCAATGAAGCTCCTTTCGGTATGCCATCAAGCTGTCACGCGGCATGTCTCCCCACCGCGTTCCGCTACCAGAGTCTGTCTTTCTTCATGCATGCATGGCTGCTGAGCCGCCTTGAGATTACCACCAGTGCCGAACCAGGGCGACATTAATCGTTGCCTGGGATACGAACAAGCGTTACGGCAAGGTAAAAAAGCATCAAACCAGGGGCGGCAAGCTGTGGATAAGCGTATGGATATCCACAGGGACGATATGTGTGTAAACGAAAAATTTTTTCAGCGGCTTTTTTTGTCCAGAAACCGTCCCAGGCAGATACAACCCTTACTCAGCGCTTATCCGCACGCCAAGCGATTGTTTACAAGGATAAATCAGGACTTATCCACAGAAGATGCCGCCGTTAACTACTATTACTATTCTTGTATACGAACTTGTTAAGGTAAACCCGACAGCGCACGCTTTGCCTGCCCTACGCCTTAGCGAACCTCCGCAAGCCTGTCTTCAAAAAAAAGCCGGGCAGCGGCGTTGGCTGACAAAAAAAATCGAGCCGACAACTGCGCGACGAAAACCGGCACGGCCGGCATCACGCACACAGCACTGCCAAACCGTTTTTCAAAATGGAAACGTCAACAGACCTGAGCAGGCACAGTGCCAGCAGACGGTTCGATGTCGAAAAAAGGGGAAATTTGAAACGATTGTGGATAAGTCACTTGATATCCACAGGATGACTTGTGCGTAAACACGAACTTTTGCACAGGCCCGCATTTTATACAATTTTGCTCCTCGCGTGATACAGCGATTATGCACGCTTTATTTTGCGTGTAAACGATTGATCCTGTTGAAAAAAAGCGACTTATCCACAGAAAAAAACGCGTTTACTATTACTACTATTTTTATATATAGATCTATTGTAAACCGACAAAAAAAGCGGAAGTCCGGGGATATTTCCAAAAAGTACGCCAAACCGTCAAAAAAAAAGCCAACGGCAACATCGCGACCCACTACCAAACCGTCTTCCAGGAATCAACTGGACGCTCACGTCGGTGAAAGAACAACGCTCGTGCCCGCTCACTGTTGATTGGCAGACATGGGCCTATGCCAACGAAACACGTTAAACATGCCACTACAGCAAGAAAAGCCACGATGTTTGCGTACTGGTGTGGATAAGTGCCTGCATATCCACAGGATGAGATGTGGGAAAAGTCGATCTTTGTCCACAAGCCAATTTTTATCCCAAACAAGTCCTCCGTGGATACAATGCTTGTGCGCCTACTTTTTTGTGCGCTAAGTCGATGATTTTTCGATGGTATACCGACTTATCCACAAAAAAATGGCCGTTTACTATCACTACTATTTTTATGTATACATCTTTATTTAAAACACAGAGACAAACGCGAACGGTGGAAAAGTCGCCGAAACGGCTGTTTTCACCATGTAAACCGTTTTGCAATCCCAAAAACCTGTAAAAACAGCATGCATACACATAAAAAAATGCGTTTAGGCATCATCAGTGCCTTGTACGAAGAACAGCAGGGGCTGGTAGAAGCCATGCAAGGCCCCCAGAGGCATTCGCACGGCATGCGCGACTACACCCTGGGAACCTTGTGGAATATCGACGCTGTGTGCGTCCTGTCGCGTCTGGGCAAGGTTGCCGCTGCCATGACAGCTTCTATCCTTGTGGAAAAGTACGGAGTTACCCACATCGTCTTCACGGGCGTGGCCGGCAGTGGGGATAAACGCGTGAAAGTGGGCGATATCGTGGTGGCTGAAGCGCTGTTGCAGCACGATATGGACGCTCGCCCTTTGTTTCCCCGCTTTGAAGTGCCGCTGACGGGCTTGCAGCGCTTTGCCACGGACCTGGAACTGAGCACGCAACTGGCTGGCGCCGCGGAAGATTTCCTGCGTGACGATGTGTCCAGCGTGCTCAAGGCGGCCGATATCGCGGCATTTGGCTTGCAACACGCGCGAGTGCACCGCGGCCTGATCGCCAGCGGCGACCAATTCATCAGCAGTGCCGCGCATCTGAACCAGCTCAAAGTAGATATCCCCGACTTGCTGGCCGTCGAAATGGAAGGCGCCGCCGTGGCGCAAGTGTGTTTTGAACTGGGCGTGCCGTTTACCGTCATGCGCACCATTTCCGACAACGCCAATGAAGAGGCGGCCGTCGACTTCATGCGTTTCGTGCAAACCGTCGCTTCGCCGTATGCGTTTACGGTGATCCAGCAATTGTGCCAGCGTCTGGCTGGTTGATTTTTCATCCAGCGTGCATAAAAAAAGGGCAGAACCACTGGTTCTGCCCTTTTGCGTTGACTACCTGCTTACATGTTAGACACTGAGCATCATCAGGCTGGCATTCCCACCGGCCGCCGTCGTATTCACGCACAGCGCCCGCTCAGCGACCAGGCGCCACAGAGGGATGGCACCGTCCTGCGTGGTAGCGATGGTGCCCACCAGGGCCCCTTCCCGTGCCGCCAGCAGCGGTTTGAGCTGGCCATCGAGGCTAGGCTCGATCATGGCGATCTGGAAATCATGCTTGACCGACTCCAGGTTGCTGACGATCTGGATGCGGTCTTTCAGCGCGGCCGGCAAGTCGCCCGGGATCAGCTCCGGCGCTTGCACCAGCACCAAGGCCTCGTTACCGGTGGCCAGGACGGCCGCCAGCTGGTTCATCAGCGTGCCCGAGGTCGCTGCCGCGCACAGAATCGTGCCGCGCGCGGCAAAGCTCAGGGTATTGCGCTCGCCTGTCGGGCCTGGCAAGACGGTGGTGCTGCCCAGCAAGGTGGTGCGTGCGTATTCCTGCGCCAGTTGCTCTACCTTGTCGTGGCCATGCATCTTTGCCCACACGGTCAGCGCGTCGAGTGCTGGCGGCGCCTGGCGTTGATGCTGCGCGCCGGCCGGCGCATTGCGCTGCAGGCGTTTCAGGTACAGGGGGCCGCCCGCCTTGGGGCCGGTGCCTGATTTGCCTTCGCCGCCGAACGGTTGCACGCCGACGACGGCGCCGACGATGTTGCGGTTCACATAAATATTGCCTACGTGCGCGCGCTTGGTAATGAAATCGATCGTTTCATCGATGCGTGTATGGATGCCCAGGGTCAGGCCGTAACCGCTGTCGTTGATCGATTGCACCAGTTGCGGCAGCTCGGAGCGCTTGTAGCGGATCACGTGCAGCACGGGGCCGAAGACTTCCTGCGTCAATTGCGCCAGCGACTTGATTTCCAGCACGGTCGGGGCGACGAACGTGCCTTTGACGGTCGGCAAATCGAGCGAATAATGGTCGATGGCCATGGTTTTCATCTTGTTGATGTGTGCCAGCAAGTTACCTTGCGCTTCCGCATCGATGACGGGACCGATATCGGTCGCCAGGCGGTCAGGATTGCCGACGCGCAATTCCTGCATGGCGCCCTTGAGCATGTGGATGGTCTTGTCGGCGATTTCCGTTTGTAGGAACAGCACGCGCAAGGCCGAGCAGCGCTGGCCGGCGCTGTCAAAGGCGGACGACATCACATCTTGCACCACTTGCTCCGGCAAGGCCGACGAATCGACGATCAGGGCATTCTGGCCACCCGTTTCGGCGATCAGGGGAATATCGATGCCTTCGGCCACGGCGCGCGCGGCCAGGTTGCGGTTGATCAGTTGCGCCACTTCCGTCGAGCCCGTGAAAATCACGCCTTTCACGCGTGCGTCATTGCACAGGCCGGCACCGACGACTTCGCCGCTGCCGGGCAAGAATTGCAGCGCGCCGCGCGGTACGCCTGCCATGTGCAGCAATTGCACGGCGCGGTGGGCGATCAGCGGCGTTTGCTCGGCCGGCTTGGCCAGCACCACGTTGCCTGCGGCCAGGGCGGCGGCCAGCTGGCCCGTAAAGATGGCCAGCGGGAAGTTCCACGGGCTGATGCAGGTGACGGGACCGAGCGCCAGGGTATTTGGCGCGTGTTCCACCTGCGCCGCGTAGTAGCGCAGGAAGTCGACGGCTTCGCGGATTTCCGCGATCGCGTTCGGCAGGGACTTGCCCGCTTCGCGCACGGCCAGGGCCATCAGCTCGATGTGGTGTTCCTCGAACAGGTCGGCCGCGCGCAGCAACGCTTGTGCGCGGATCGACGGCTCCGTGGTTTGCCAATCCATGGCGTAGGCGCTGGCGCTGGCCAGCGCCGTTTCCACGTCGGCCGGGCCGGCTTCCATGACCTTGCCCACGACATCGTCGTGCTGGGCCGGATTGTGCAGCATGTGCGTGGGGCCATTCAGGCTGACGGCGCCATCGATCAGCGGTGCTGCCTGCCATGTCTGCTGTTGCGCCAGTCCCGTGGCCAGCGTGCGCAAAGTATCTTCATTCGACAGGTCCAGGCCGGCCGAGTTCCTGCGTTCGCTGCCAAACATGTCCAGCGGCAGCGGAATCGACGGATGCGGCAAGCCGCCCTGCAGGCGCGCCTGCTCGAGCGGATCGCGGATCAGGCTATCGATGGCCACGCTTTCGTCGACGATCTGGTTGACGAACGACGAGTTGGCGCCGTTTTCCAGCAGGCGGCGCACCAGGTAGGCCAGCAGGGTTTCATGCGAGCCGACGGGCGCGTAGATGCGGCACGGCTTGTCGAGATTCTCGGGGCCGACGACCTGGTCGTACAAGGTTTCGCCCATGCCGTGCAGGCACTGGAATTCATAGTCGGTGATGCCGTCGCGTTTCGCCCAGGTATAAATGGTCGACAGGGTTTGCGCGTTGTGCGTGGCAAATTGTGGATAGATCAGGCTGCTGGCGGCCAGCAGTTTTTGCGCGCACACGAGGTAAGAGACGTCCGTGTAGACCTTGCGCGTGTAGACGGGATAGCCTTCCTGGCCATCGACTTGCGCGCGTTTGACTTCCGCATCCCAATACGCGCCCTTGACCAGGCGCACCATGAACTTGCGGCCGCTGCGGTGCGCCAGGTCGATCAGGAAATCGATGGCGAACGGGCAGCGTTTTTGATACGCCTGCACCACGTAGCCGATGCCGTCGAAGCCGGCCAGATCCGCATCGAAAGCCAGTGCTTCCATCAGGTCGAGCGACAATTCCAGGCGGTCCGTTTCCTCCGCATCGATGTTGAAGCCGATGTTGTACTGTTTGGCCAGCAACAGCAGGGTTTTGACTTTCGGCAGCAATTCTTCCATGACACGGGCGCGCTGGGCGCGGCTGTAGCGCGCATGCAGGGCCGACAGTTTCACGGAAATGCCGGGACCGTTGCGGATGCCGCGGCCGTTCGACGCCTTGCCGATGGCGTGGATTGCCGTTTCGTACGAGGCGTAGTAGTTGGCCGCGTCCTGCTGCGTCAGGGCTGCCTCGCCCAGCATGTCGTAGGAGTAACGGTAGCCGCGCGTTTCATTCTCGCGGCTGTTTTTCAACGCTTCCTCGATGGTCTGGCCTGTAACAAACTGGTTGCCCAGCATGCGCATGGCCAGGTCAACGCCTTTGCGGATCAGCGGTTCGCCGCCTTTGGCGATGAGCTTGGTCATGGCCGAACCGAGGCCCGATTCGCTGCTGGTACTGACCAGTTTGCCCGTAATCAGCAAACCCCAGGTGGCCGCGTTGACGAACAGCGACGGCGATTCGCCCAGGTGTTTTTTCCAGTCACCCTTGCTGATTTTGTCGGCGATCAAACGGTCGGCCGTCTGACTGTCGGGTATACGCAACAGCGCTTCAGCCAGACACATCAATGCAACACCCTCTTCCGACGATAGCGAGAACTCGTGCATCAGTGCATCGACGCCGGACGCGCGTGTGCGTTTTTGGCGCACGTTCGAGACCAGGCGGTGCGCCAGCGCTTGTCCTTCGGCCATCGTTTCGGTGCTGCTGGGGCGCACTTGTTGCAACAGCCACTGCACGGCGGAAACCTCGTCGCGCCTATAGGCGGCGGTGATGGCGGCGCGTTGTGGTGTCGCTTCGGGCAGGATTTCTGCCTGGAACGCAGCAAAAGGAATCGGGGTAAAAGCCGAGGGGCCTGCAGGGTGCATAAGTGCTCTTTACAAGGAAAAAGGGGACGAAAACTGACGTAATTCTTGCTCTTTTTTGGTGCAAAAAAATACAGAAAGTCGGACGTTAAGATGATTCGATTGTAAAGGGGATTCTTATGGATTAATTCTGGTAATACAGGGGACTAGCAATAGATAGTTTTTGATGCGACAATTTAACCAAATAATATTAATTTGGGGGTGATGGGAATGCTGGACAAGATCAGTAAGAAAATCCTGATGGAATTGCAGAGCGATGGACGCATCAGCAATGTGGAGCTGGCCGCGCGCGTGAACCTGTCGCCGGCTGCCTGCCTGGAGCGCGTGCGCAAGTTGCACGAATCCGGTTACATCATGGGCTATACGGCCCAGTTGAACCCGCAGCTGCTCGACGTGTCGCTGCTGGTGTTCATTGAAGTGGTGCTTGATCGCACGACACCAGAAGTGTTCGACGCCTTCAAGCATAGCGTACAAATCATTCCAGAGGTACTGGAATGTCATATGGTCGCTGGCGGTTTCGATTACCTGGTCAAGGCGCGCGTCAAGGACATGGCCGCTTACCGCGAATTCCTGGGCAAGACGCTGTTGCAGAAAGGTGTGCGGGAAACCCACACTTATGCCGTCATGGAAGAGGTCAAAAACACCACCAAATTGCCAATTAAGTGACCCTGGTGTAGCCGTCCCGTTTTTCTGATTGAGCTATCGGAACAAATGTTGTAGGGTAGAACTACAATTCTGCTATCCGGTAGCCGGCCTGAAAACACGCGCAGACGTTGTGTTCAGGGTGCAAGGTGGGCAATCGTGCCCATCCGCATACGGCCACAGCACGTCCCTCCCGGGACGTGACGGGTTCGCGCAGCGGGGGACAAATGAAGCAGTTGCAGCATCAGCTGGTGCGTTTCTTTGTATTCACGATCCTGGCCATGGCCGTTGCCTGTTGCCTGGTCTATCTGTTGCTGCTGTCGGGCGGCGACCATCCTTATTTGATTGCCTGCATGGCCGCCGTCATCGGCGCCGCGCTGCTGGCGTTTGCCGGCCGTCCGCGTGGCGAACCGGGCTTGCACCAGTTCGCCGACACGGTGGGCAATGCCATCGATGCCATCATGATCGGTGCGGCGGAAACCTCGTATTTTGTCGATTCCGTCAAACAGAAGGTGGAACTCGATGTCCGCACGGCCAGCGACATTGCCGACAGTTCCGTACAAAATGCCGCGATGACGGAAAAGATCGCCGCCAATGCGGAGCGGGCCGCCAAGGTGGCCGCCGGCGTGCGCGTGGAAAACGTGGCGGCGCGTGCCGAAGTGGACCAAGGCTTGCGCCGCATCAATACGGCACGCGAGGAAGCGCAAGGCGCATCCAGCACCATGCTGAGTCTGCAGGAAAAATCCAAACGCATCACGGGCTTCACGGAAGCCATTTCCGATATTTCCGCGCGCACCAACTTACTGGCGCTGAACGCCGCCATCGAAGCGGCCCGTGCCGGCGAACACGGCCGCGGTTTTGCCGTGGTGGCCGGTGAAGTGCGGCAATTGGCGCAGCGCACCAAGGAAGCTTCCGATGAAATCAGCGTGATGGTGCGCGAAATCAATGAACAGTCGGAAAAGGCCGCGCGCGGCATGAGTTCGCTGGCGGCCGGTGTCACGGAAGCGGCGCGCAACGTGGAAAGCGTGCATGCCTCGCTCAGCCATATCGAGCAATCGTCGGGCGAATCGGAAGACGAGATCGGGCAAATCGCCCGCGCCTCGCGTGAACACGTCGACACGACGCAAGTGATCGCCGACGCCATCTTGCAAATCCGCGACAGCATGCTGTCGACGAATGCCGAATTGCCGCGCGCCACGCAATCGGCCATGGCCCTGGCCGAGCGGGCCGAAGTGATCGCCGGCGCCCTCGGTGAATCGAGCGTGGCCACGCCGCATGACGAGATCCGCGAGGCGGCCCAGCGCGCCGCGCGCGAGGTGGGAAAATTGTTCGAACAAGCGATTGCATCGGGCCGCATCACGCGCGAAGCCCTGTTCGACCGCCACTACCGGCCCATCCCGAATACGAATCCGCCCAAGCACAACACGAAATTCGACGCATTTACGGACAAGGTGCTGCCCGACCTGCAGGAAGGCGTGCTGGCCGCCCTGCCCCATTTGGCGTATGCGGGCGCCGTCGACAACAATGGCTATTTTCCAACGCACAACAAGAAGTTTTCCCAGCCGCTGACGGGCGACTACGCCACCGATATGGTCAATAACCGCACCAAGCGCATCTTCAGCGACCGCACGGGCAAGCGCTGCGGCAGCAATACCAAGGCCTTCCTGTTGCAGACGTATAAACGCGACACGGGCGAAGTCATGCACGATTTGTCCGTGCCCATCCACGTCGAGGGCAAGCACTGGGGCGGTTTCCGGATCGGTTATCGCTCCAGCAATCACGCATAGCAAAACGCCTGATGAGAAATCATCAGGCGTTTTTTCTTGTGCAGGCGACGCTTACTCGATATGCGGCTTGGGTGCCACGCCGCCGCCGGCCGCCGTGGCCGTCCGTAAAGTGGGCGTGTTCATGCTTTCCAGATGATTACGCAGCCATTTGTGGGCGGGGCTGCGGGCGTCACGCTCGTGCCACAGCATGTCCAGGTGGACGGCCGGCAAGGTCAGCGGCAAATCCTTGTACAGCAGGGACTCCGTCATGCCCGTCGAGGCGATCAAATGGCGTGGCAAGACCGTGATCAGGTCGGAATTGGCGACCACTCGCCCGGCCGTGAAGAACTGGTTGACCGTCAACAAAATGCGCCGTTCGCGGTGGATCTGCGACAGGGCTTCGTCGATCAAGCCATGCGCGCGGCCGGAAAAGCTCACCAATAAATGGTTGGCCGCGCAGTAGTTATCCAAGGTCAATTCCTTGTCGGCCAGCGGATGGCCGCGCCGCATCACGCACACATACTTGCCGGAATACAGGCGCTCGTGGCGGATCGGCGAACCCGTTTCGCTCGACAATTGCGCCGCCACGCCGGGAAAGAAGCCCACGGCCAGGTCGATATCGCCGCGCAGCAGCATGGGGCGCGGTTCGCGCGTGGTCAGCGGCATCATGCGCACGTTGACGCCCGGTGCTTCCCGTTCGATCGAGCGCATCAGCGAGGGCAGCCAGAACGCGGCCGTCGCATCGGCCATCGCCATGCGGAAAGTGGCGTGGGTCTTCGACACGTCGAAGGTTTCCGGCGTGACGGCCGCTTCGAGGCTGGCCAGGGCCGAGCGCACGGATGGCCACAGCGCTTCGGCGCGGGGCGTGGGTTTTACGCCGTACGCCGTGCGGATCAGCAATTCGTCACCGAGGCTCTCGCGCAGGCGTTTGATGGCGTTTGATACCGCCGGCTGCGTCATCGCCAGGTGGCCAGCTGCGCGCGTCAGGTTTTGTTCCGTCATGACGGCGTCGAAAACACGCAGCAAGTTCAGATCCAGCGTCAGAAAACTCATGGAAAGCCCAAGATAAAAGTTGAATTGATTACTTAAAATTGATTACTTAGGAGTGTAAACCGCGCCGGGCACGAATATTTTCACTCGTTAAAAAATATTACAGTTTTCCATTCACGATTCATATAATTGGTATCAAGAAATGGAATTAGATTTATATGTTGCACTGCACTATAGTACTGGCAAATTCTATAATGCACTGGAACACTATGTCTACCTTCGCCTCCGCCCTGTACGCAGTATCCGCACCCGTGCTGGAGATTTCCCTGCTCAACGCCCTGCAACTCGTGCTGGTGATCGTCGCCGTGGGCGCGTTCGCCCTGCTGTTCAAGCCTTTGCTGGTGGGGATCGCCCGTGCCATGATGCTGGTGGTGCGTCCCAAGCTGAGCCGCGAAGAGCGTCTGGCGCGCCAGCAGATGCGCGAAGCGCAAGCCTTGAAGCGCACTTTGGGCAAGATGGATGGCGTGTCGCCAAGCAACGCCGCCGAATTGCGCGCCCTGTCGACGCGCGCATAAGCTCGCTGTTGCAGATGACAAGCCGGCATACGCCGGCTTTTTTTACGCCCGCGTTGTGCTTCAGGCCATATCGCCCAGCAAATGCGCGCGCAGCAAAGTGTCGGCCGGATGGGCGCCGATCCAGATTTTCAGCAGCGCATTGTAAAAGGCCAGGTCCGGCACCATGTCGCCCACCTGCTTGCCGTTCAGTTTGCACAACGTTCCCTCTTCCGGCAGCCAGTCCACGGTGAGGATGTCGCCCTTTTTCAGGCCGGGCACCATTTCGAACATGGCGCCGAACTGCATCGTCTGGCTCAGCAGGCGCGTGCGGTCGGCCTGGTCGGAACTGCGCTTCAAGCCCTGCATGAAGGCCTGGCCCAGCTCGTCGGAAGTGATGTCGCGCAGCATGACGATTTCCAGACGGCGCGGTCCGGGCAGCGCCAGGATGTCGGCCAGCTGGGTTTTCTTTTCCGGCAGGTACAGCGCGATCGTGTAGACCTTGAAGATGACCTTGTAGCGCACGCCGGCGCCGTTGAGTTTTAATTCGCGGCTGGCCAGTTGCACCGTGTCGTCCAGCTTGACGCCGCCCACCTCGACGGCCAGCGCTGCTTGTGCCAAGGCGGCGTACAGGCAGGCGGCTGCGAGGGAACGGCCGAAACGGGATGTGCGTATTTGCATCTTCTACCTCCGTGGAAACCATGGGCTGTGGATAAGTCAGCACACAGTGTAGAACAGTTGGCAGAAGCTGGCGCCACGCAGAAGTGGTCCAGAAGTGGCGCGGGAGAAAAGCTTAGGTTTTGGCGGCAGGCAGCTCAGCCTGCAGGCGTTCGTACTTGGCCATCAATTGCTCCGGGCTTTCGCGCCAGGCGGGATTGAAGGGGATGCAGCTGACGGGGCACACTTGCTGGCATTGCGGCTCGTCAAAGTGGCCCACGCATTCGGTGCACTTGTTGGGATCGATTTCGTAGATTTCCGCGCCCATGTAGATCGCGTCATTCGGGCACTCGGGCTCGCAAATGTCGCAATTGATGCATTCGTCGGTGATCAGTAATGCCATGATTTCACTCTTACTTATTGCGATGAGGCAGCGTTGGCGGCAATCTTGTTTTGCAGCCAGCGGTTCACCGAGGGGAAGACAAACTTGGAAACGTCGCCGCCCAGCGCCGCGATTTCGCGCACGATGGTGCCCGAAATGAACTGGTACTGGTCGGACGGCGTCAGGAACATGGTTTCGACATCGGGCAACAGGTAGCGGTTCATGCCGGCCATCTGGAATTCGTATTCGAAGTCGGAAACGGCGCGCAAGCCGCGCACGATGACACGCGCTTCATGCTTGCGCACGAAATCCTTGAGCAAGCCGGAAAAGCTTTCCACTTGTACATTCGGATAGTGGCCAAGCACTTCGTTGGCGATTTCCAGGCGTTCGTCGAGCGAGAAAAACGGTTGCTTGTTCTTGCTGTCGGCCACACCGACGATCAGCTTGTCAAACAGACCCGATGCGCGGCGCACCAAATCTTCATGACCACGCGTGAGCGGATCGAATGTTCCTGGATAAACGGCTACAACCATTGCGGCTCCCTGACGATGCACCAATATAGACGCGCATTATGCCTGAAATTGGTGCTGCGCCTCGGGCTAGGGAGCCTTTTTGCCTCATTTATAGGCAGATTCAGGCAGTTGCCGGCACTTTGTTGTAAGTTAGCAAATGATAATAAACGGTGCCCGCCTTGTCGGCGCGGATGACTTCCCACGGCGCCATCCATTCCGGTTTTTCCAGTGCGCTCGCTTCATCGAAGACCAGCGGCAAGCCCGATTCCGCGTAGACGATGCCGCCTTCCTTGAGCAGATTGGCACACAGCGGCAGCACTTTTGCGAGGAAATCCTGCTGGTAAGGCGGATCGAGGAAGATCAGGTCGAAGCGCTGGCCGCGCGCTGCCAGGCCCTGCGCCGTCAGCAGGGCGTCGCCGCGCAGCAGCTGGACATTATCAGCGCGCAATTTCGTCTTGTTCTCTTCCAGCTGGCGGATCACGGGCGTGTGCGTGTCGACCATGGTGACGGACGCGGCGCCGCGGCTGGCCGCTTCGAAGCCCAGCGCGCCGCTGCCGGCGAACAGGTCCAGCACCTGGGCGTTGGCCCAGTCGCCATCGCGCAAGTGATTGATCCAGTTAAATACGGTTTCGCGCACGCGGTCCGGTGTCGGGCGCAAACCGAGTGCCTGCAAAACAGGCAGCACGGAGCGTTTCCACTGGCCGCCGATGATGCGCACCTGGTTCGGTGGCGGCGCGTGGTGGACAGGGACTTTGGCGGGTTTTTTAATCTTCTTTTGCATGGGGATTTCTTCAATTCGATGGCGGCCACTATAGCATATGGCCCCCCCCCCCTGCTGGCGCTGCCCCGCTATTTGGGTTGTGTGGCCAGGGAATTGAAATCGTCGATCCAGCCCTGCATGCGCTTGACGGCGTGGGCCTTTTGCGCCGGCGTGGCGATCTTGATCACCGTCAAGACCATCTGCGCCGTGCTGCTTTCGTAGGCATCGAAGAAAGCCTTGCGCTCCGAATGTTCGAGGCGCTCGAAACTGTCCTTGATCAGGGTCGTGATCAAGCCCACGGTGGCGTCCTTGCCAAGTTTTTCCTGGTGGACCTTCTTGACCAGGTTCAACACATTCTGCTGGCGCCGCATGCGTTCATCGAGCCAGATCTCGTTGTTCAGCGGACGCGCGTCGGACGCCTTGCGGATGACGGCTTCTTGCTCGCTGCTGAAGCTGCCGAACCACAGTTCGAATTGCTCCATGGCTTTCTTGTAGCGCAGTTGCTGGCGCTTCTCCTGGTCGCCGCTCAGATATTTCTTGCGGTAATCATCATTGTTCGATTTGAACTTCTTTTCCATCTGCGCGATCTGCTCGGGTTTGAGCGAACGGGCCAGGTCGGCCAGTTCGGGCGCCGCTTTCAGCAGCAGCGCCTGGGTGCGCTGCTTGATCTCGCTGTAATCGGCCATCAGGTCCGCCTGCGTGATATTGCCTTGCAGCTGCTTCTGGCCCGTGCGCAGGATTTCCACGTAATCCTTCAATTGCGTCTTGCGGTGCCAGTCGAACAGCTTGTCGATATCCTCGCGCACCCAGCCCTTCTGGTCGCGGTCCAGGTCGACATACGCGTTCAGCCACCAGTACAGCACGGTATCGCCATTGTTGTAGGCCAGGCGCAAGCCGCTGCAGCCTGCGACGATAATGAAAAGCATGGCCAGCACGGCGTAACGAAAGCGGCTGGAGAACGGGGCCTGCGTGTTAAACTTTTTCATATTCTTAACTTATAAAAGACGGTCTATGAACGTTGTCATTCTCGCTGCCGGTATGGGCAAACGCATGCAGTCGGCACTGCCCAAGGTATTGCACCCGTTGGCGGGCAAGCCATTGTTGTCGCACGTCATCGACACGGCGCGCGGCCTGGCGCCGTCCCGATTATGCGTGATTTACGGGCATGGGGGCGCAGCGGTGCTGAAGTTGCTTGACGGCTACAAGGTGAACCATGCCGTGCAGATCGACGCCGCTGAGCAGGCGCAGCAGCTGGGCACCGGCCATGCCGTGCAGCAAGCGCTGCCTTTGCTGGACGACAGCGTGCCGACCCTGATCCTGTACGGCGACGTGCCGCTGACCAGCGCTGTTTCCCTGCAAAAACTGGTGGATGCGGCTGGGAACGATAAGCTGGCCATCCTGACCGTGGAACAGGACGATCCCTTCGGCCTGGGCCGCATCGTGCGCGAGCACGGCGCCATCGTGCGCATCGTCGAGGAAAAAGATGCCACGCCAGCAGAGCGCGCCATCAAGGAAATCAACAGCGGCATCATGGTCGCGCCCACCGTGGCCCTGAAGCAATGGTTGTCGGCCTTGTCGAATGACAATGCGCAAGGGGAATACTATCTGACCGATATCGTTGCCCAGGCAGTCGCTGACGGCGTGGCCGTCACCTCGGCGCATCCTGCCGCCGTGTGGGAAGTGGCGGGCGTCAACAGCAAGGTGCAGCTGGCCCAGCTGGAACGCATCCACCAGAACAATATCGCGCAAGCGCTGCTCGAGCGTGGTGTGACCCTGTTTGACCCGGCCCGCATCGACGTGCGCGGCGAACTCGTTTGCGGCCGCGATGTCACCATCGACGTCGGCTGCGTGTTCGAAGGCAGAGTCGAACTGGGCGATGGCGTGCGCGTGGGCGCCAACAACGTCTTCATCAACGCCACGGTGGCGCCCGGCGCGCACATCAAGCCCTTCTGCCATATCGAGGACGCCGTCGTCGGCGCCGCCTCCATCATCGGCCCGTACGCGCGCCTGCGTCCTGGCACGGTCCTGGCGGAAGATGTGCACATCGGTAACTTCGTTGAAGTGAAAAACAGCCAGATCGCCGCGCACAGCAAGGCGAATCACCTGGCCTACATCGGCGACGCCACCATCGGCTCGAAGGTCAACATTGGCGCCGGCACGATTACCTGCAACTATGACGGCGTGAACAAGTTCCGCACGGTGATTGAAGACGACGCCTTCATTGGCAGCGACAGCCAGTTGATCGCGCCCGTCACCGTCGGCAAGGGCGCCACCCTGGGCGCCGGCACGACCTTGTCGAAAGATGCACCGGCCGGCAAGCTGACCGTTTCGCGCGCGCGGCAAGTGACCATCGACGGCTGGACGCGTCCTGTGAAAATCAAGAAGTAAGCGCACCGCCCTCGGTACGCATGACGCCGTCAGCCTGTCCGGGCTGGCGGCGTTTTTTTATACCTGTGGATAATCCTGTGGAGAGTTGGCTGGCAACCCGGGATAAGTCCGACCATTTTTCCCATCCCGCATTTTCTCTGTATTGCTGTGTGTGGATAAACATGTGAACAAGCATGCGGACAAGTGATGGATAAGCCCGGTATAAACTGCGTATAAACGGTACAAAACCTGTGGAAAAGACGGGATAAGTTTTCTGGTCCAGCTTGCCGCTCCAGCGTACAAGCCAGTCCGGGCAGACTGAAAAAGCATCGCCGGTTTTTTGCTTGCCTGAACTGTGGATAAGCTTGTGTGCAATCTACGGATAAGTGATGAATAACTTATAAGTCATTGTATTATAAGGATATTTAAGAATTATTCGTAAGTATGGGCTGTGGGTAAAGCTGTGCAAAAGCCTGTGCTTAAGGCATGGACAAGCGATGGATAAGCCGGGATAAGTTTTTACACGGCATTAGCTACATATTTATTGAGGGGCCTCCTGCGAGGCCGGATGTGGCAGCCGTGAAAATCCGTGATTTTTATGCTGTGGATAAACTTGTGTATAAGCATGCGGAAAAGTGAGGATAAGCAGGGATAACTGTTCTGTCCGCTTGCTTCATACCGCGATGCGTGTCTCGAACTTGCTGCGGAACGTGGAAAAATAGCTTTTCACGTTGCGCACATTCGCGTGTGCGGCAAACAGGCGGTGCGCCAGCGCGTGGTAGGCGGGCATGTCGGCCACCTGCACCATCAGCACGAAATCGGGCCCGGGCGAGACGCGGTAGCATTGCAGCACGGCCGCTTCCTGCGCCACCAGCTGCTCGAATTCCGCCATGCGCTCGGCCGCCTGCACGTCGAGCGTGATTTCCACGATGGCCGTCAGGCGCGCGCCCACCAGCTGCGGCGCGACGATGGCCACTTGCCGCTCGATGACGCCGCTTTCCCGTAAATGCTTGACCCGCCGCAAACACGTGGGCGCCGAGACGTGCACCGCTTGCGCCAGTTCACTGTTGGTTTGCGATGCATCAATTTGCAAGGCGTTCAGGATGCGACGATCGATTTCGTCGAGGGTAATGTTGTCTTCGCTCATGGCATTGATGAATTAGAGAATATATTGAGTTTAAATGAAATAATATTTCATCACAAAATAGAGGTGAAATATTCAGTCAAATATACACGGATTTAGAAAGCATATTTCACACGCTCTGCATTAGCATGCATGCATTGATTAAATTTTAGACAGAGGTTTCCATGTGCGGCATCGTCGGCGCAGTAGCGCAACGTAATATCACTCCCATCCTGGTCGAAGGCTTGAAGCGCCTGGAATACCGCGGCTACGATTCCTGCGGCATCGCCCTGCATGCGGATGGCCGCTTGCAGCGCTCGCGCTCCACCTCGCGCGTAGCCGAGCTGGAAAAGCAGATCGGTGAAGAAGGCTTGAGCGGTTTCACGGGCATCGCCCACACGCGCTGGGCCACGCATGGCGCCCCTGTCTCCTTCAATGCCCACCCGCACTTTTCCCCAACGGAAGAAAACGCCCGCGTGGCGCTGGTGCATAACGGCATCATCGAAAACCACGACGAACTGCGCGCCGAATTGACGGCCCTCGGTTACGTCTTCCAGAGCCAGACGGATACGGAAGTGATTGCCCACCTGGTCGAGCACATGTACAACGGCGACCTGTTCGAGACCGTGCAGCAAGCCGTCAAACGCCTCGATGGCGCGTATGCGATTGCCGTGTTCTGCCGCGACGAACCACACCGCGTGGTCGCCGCGCGCCAGGGTTCGCCCCTGATCGTCGGCCTGGGCAATGGTGAAAACTTTGTCGCGTCCGACGCCATGGCCCTGGCCGGCACGACGGACCAGATCATCTACTTGGAAGAAGGCGACGTGGTCGACCTGCAACTGTCGCGCTGCTGGATCGTCGACGTTGATGGCAAGCCCGTCGAGCGCGAAGTGAAAACCGTGCACGCGCACACGGGCGCGGCCGAGCTGGGCCCGTACCGCCACTACATGCAGAAGGAAATCTTCGAGCAGCCGCGCGCCATCGGCGACACCTTGGAAGGCGTGACGGGCATCATGCCGGAACTGTTCGGCGACGACGCCTATAAAATCTTCAAGCAGATCGACCGCGTGCTGATCCTCGCCTGCGGCACCAGCTCGTACGCGGGCATGACGGCGAAATACTGGATCGAGTCGATCGCCAAGGTACCCGTCAGCGTGGAAGTGGCCAGCGAATACCGCTACCGCGACAGCGTGCCGAATCCGAATACACTGGTCGTCACCATTTCGCAAAGCGGCGAAACGGCCGACACCCTGGCCGCCCTGAAACACGCGCGCAGCCTGGGCATGCTGCACACCTTGACCATCTGCAACGTGGCCACCAGCGCCATGGTGCGCGAATGCGCGCTGGCCTACATCACGCGCGCCGGCGTGGAAGTGGGCGTGGCCTCCACCAAGGCCTTCACCACGCAGCTGGCAGGCCTGTTCCTGCTGACGCTGTGCCTGGCGCAAGTCAATGGTCACCTGTCCGAAGAACAGGAAGCGGCGCACCTGAAAGCCATGCGCCACTTGCCCGTCGCGATTGCTTCCGTGCTGGCGCTGGAACCGCAAATCATCGCCTGGTCCGAAGAATTTGCGCGCAAGGAAAACGCCCTCTTCCTCGGTCGCGGCATGCACTACCCGATCGCCCTGGAAGGCGCGTTGAAACTGAAGGAAATTTCCTACATCCACGCCGAAGCGTATCCGGCCGGTGAATTGAAGCACGGCCCGCTGGCCCTGGTGACGAATGAAATGCCAGTCGTCACCATCGCGCCAAACGACGCCCTGATCGAAAAGCTGAAATCGAACATGCAGGAAGTGCGCGCCCGCGGCGGCCAACTGTACGTCTTCGCCGACGTCGATTCGCGCATCAGCTCCGGCGAAGGCCTGCACGTCATCCGCCTGCCCGAGCACTACGGCGATTTGTCGCCGATCCTACACGTGGTCGCGCTGCAATTGCTGGCGTATCACACGGCGCTGGCACGCGGTACGGACGTGGACAAGCCACGCAATCTGGCCAAGTCGGTGACGGTGGAGTAAGCAGGGCGGATGGTGTCTTTCTCTGGTGGCGCAATGTCACCAGAGCGGCGGTCGTCGCACAGGATGCTCAAAGGCCTGGGTCGGTACGAGCACGGTATTGCTCTATCCACTTCGCCGACTGTACGATGCCGCCAAATGGAAAGAAATGCAGGCTGACCTCGCCATGTGCTGCTGTCAGGCCGGCGGCCAGGCGATCTACAAACAGATCGGGTCCCGCCGTGCCGAACAGCTTGCCGATGGAGACCCCGTACTTTGACCACATCGATGCGCAGGCGCCCACGCCGCATACTGCGGCATAGCGCGCCAGCACCGCGATGCTCGCGGGGCCCGGCACGCCCACGCGCACGGGATGGTTGATGCCGTGCGCGCGCAGCGCTTCCAGCCACGTCAACACGATGTCGGCATCAAAGGCGAACTGGGTGACGATCAAGGGCGTCATGCCGCGCATCTCGATGTTGTGGCACTTGCGTTCAAGCACCTCCCACTGCTCGGCTGTACTCATCACCGGATGGCCTTCCGGGTGGCCGCCCACGCCGATCACTTTCATGCCCGCGCGCTCAAAAATACCTGTGTCGATCAGCGCGGCACTGTCGGTAAACGGCCCCATCGGGATCGATGGATCGCCAGCGATGACGAAGCAGCGCTCGACGCCCGCTTCAGCGGCCGCGCGCTGGACGAATAATTCAAACCCGGCGAGCGAAGCGATACGGCGCGCGGACAAGTGCGGCATGGGCTCGAAGCCGAGTCTGCGCACGGCCCGCGCCGCGGCCAGGCGCGCGTCGTCGTTCTCGCGTGGCAGGTAGGGAATGGCAATGGTGGACCCGGTCAATATCCGCGGCGCCGCCGCGCTCAAAGCAGCAATGTCCTTCGAACTGACTTCCAGCGAATAGGCGTGCGTGATGTTGCTGGCGTGCTTGCGTATATCGTGATGCATCAACGGTTTTACCTTAGCTTCCTTGCGCCATGGCGATGAAGGCCTTGACGTAGTCGATGGCGGTGTCCGTCTCGCGTGCGCCCAGGAAGATCTGCTTGGCGATGCCGCGCGGGCCCAGCCGCACAGGCACCACGTCCATCTTGGTAGCGTATTCCTCGACCAGCCAGCGTGGCAGGGCGGCCACGCCGCGGCCACTGGCTACCATCTGCAGCATGATGTCGGTCGTTTCGATGGCTTTGTGGCGCTTGGGCGTGACGCCGGCCGGCAACAGGAACTGGTTGTAGATGTCCAGGCGCTCGATGTCCACGGGGTAGCTGATCAGCACTTCCTGCGTCAATTGCTGGGGCTTCACATAGGCCGCCGACGCCAGGGCATGGCCCTTGGCCACGACCAGCACCTGCTCGTAGTCGAACACGGGTTCGAATGTCAGCCCCGGCTTGTACAGCGGGTCGGGCGTGACCAGCAGGTCGATCTCGTAGCCGAACAGCGCGCCGATCCCGCCAAACTGGAACTTCTGCTTGACGTCCACATCCACGTCGGGCCACGCGGCCAGATAGGGAGACACCACTTTGAGCAGCCACTGGTAGCAAGGATGGCATTCCATGCCGATGCGCAGCGCACCGCGCTCACCCTGCGCGAACTGCCCCAAGCGCTCTTCGGCCAGGTCCAGTTGCGGCAGCACCCGGTTCGCCACTGCCAGCAAGTACTGGCCGGCCTGCGTCAGGCGCAGGTTGCGCCCTTCGCGCAGCCAGACGTCGGTGCCCAGTTGCTGCTCCAGCTTCTTCATGCTGTGGCTCAAGGCCGACTGGGTCAGGTTCAGCACGCCTGCGGCGGCCGTCAATGACCCTTGTTTCTCGACTTGCTGGACGATGCTGAGGTGGATACGTTC
Organism: Janthinobacterium sp. NKUCC08_JDC; assembly: GCF_019345575.1. Lineage (NCBI taxonomy): Bacteria > Pseudomonadati > Pseudomonadota > Betaproteobacteria > Burkholderiales > Oxalobacteraceae > Janthinobacterium > Janthinobacterium sp. NKUCC08_JDC. Next base: position 316,169 of record NZ_JAHKQW010000004.1, read on the forward strand.
AAGCATTGGAATGAGCCATATTCATGGATGTATGAAATAAGACCATTATACTTCATCGATTCACCCCGTTATCATCCATCCTCTTGCTGTTGGCATTCTTCGCCCTCGCGCATCACTCCCTATGAAAGCAAACATGACACGTCCACTTCGCCTAGTCGCCGTTTCCGGCGGGCTGCAACGCCCTTCCAAGGCAGCAGCCCTGGCCGAGCACCTGATGGACCTGATCGCCGAGGAAGTGCTGTGCGAACAACGCCTGGTCGAACTGGGGCAGCTCGCGCCGCAGCTGGCCGGCGCAACCTGGCGCTCCCATCTGCCCGAGACGGTGGAGCGGGAACTCGCGGCGGTCGAGCAAGCGGACATCCTGGTGGTGGCGACACCGGTCTATCGTGGCTCGTACACGGGTCTGTTCAAGCACTTCTTCGACTTCATTGACCAGGACGCCTTGATCGACAAGCCCGTCTTGCTGGCGGCTACCGGCGGCAGCGAGCGCCATGCCCTGATGATCGACCACCAGTTGCGCCCGCTGTTCAGCTTCTTCCAGGCACGCACATTGCCGCTGGGCGTCTACGCGACCGACAAGGACTTTACCGACTACCGCCTGCAGGACGAGGCTCTGCTCCAGCGCGCCACCTTGGCAGTGCAACGGGCATTGCCCTTGATCGGCTTGACGCGCCATGCGAGATCCGCCACCGCTGAAGAGCTGGTCGCGGCCTGATACGCATCACCACGGTCAATCAACATATTCATCTTTTCGCAGAAACCAGGACAGATCACCATGAGCAAAGATTTTGTATTCAGCATCAAGAGCATTGTTTTCGATGAAAACTATCACCCATCGGACAGCACGCGATTGACGACCAACTTTGCCAATCTGGCCCGGGGAGAGCGTCGCCAGGAGAACTTGCGCAATACCTTGAAAATGATCGACAGCCGCTTCAACAACCTGGCGCACTGGGACAATCCGACCGCAGACCGTTACTCGGTCGAGCTTGAAATCATTTCCGTCGCGTTGAATATCGATGCCGAAGGCGACAATATTCCATTGATCGAGATATTGAAGCCGAACATCATCGATAAAAAAACCAATGAGCGCATCGATGGCATCGCCGGGAATAACTTCTCCTCCTACGTGCGCGATTACGACTTCAGCGTGCTGCTGCCAGAGCACAACAATAATAAATCCACGTTTGGCACGCCGGACAACTTCGGCGATTTCCATGGCAAGCTGTTCAAGCACTTTGTCAGGTCAGACACCTATAAAGCGCACTTCAGCAAGCCGCCCGTTATCTGCATCAGCGCCTCGAGCAGCAAGACCTATCAGCGCACTGAAAACCAGCACCCCATCCTGGGCGTCGAGTACCAACAAAATGAGTTCTCGTCGACCGATGAATATTTCGAAAAGATGGGGATGCAGGTGCGTTATTTCATGCCGCCCAACAGCTCCGCGCCGCTGGCTTTCTACTTTATCGGCGACCTGCTGGCCGACTACAGCAATCTTGAACTGATCGGCACCATCAGCACGATGGAAACGTTCCAAAAGATCTACCGGCCCGAAATTTACAATGCCAATTCCGCGGCGGGGAAGTTGTATCAGCCCAGCCTGAAGAACCAGGATTACTCCTTGACGCAGATTGTCTATGACCGGGAAGAGCGCAGCCAGCTGGCGGTCAAGCAGGGCAAATATACGGAAGAGCACTTCATCAAGCCATACAAGAATATTCTTGAACAATGGTCTGCGAACTACGCGCTCTGATTAAAAAAATAAACGAAAGCATTCAACATGAAAAAATTATTGCCTACTTCTACTGCCGGCAGTTTGCCCAAACCTTCCTGGCTGGCACAGCCTGAAAAACTGTGGTCGCCGTGGAAATTACAGGACGAGGAATTGATCGAGGGCAAACAGGATGCTCTGCGTTTGTCACTGCAGGAACAGCAGCACGCAGGCATCGATATCGTCAGTGACGGCGAGCAAACCCGCCAGCATTTCGTCACCACGTTTATCGAGCATCTGAGCGGCGTGGATTTTGACAAACGCGAGACCGTCAGGATTCGTGACCGCTACGATGCGAGCGTGCCGACCGTCGTGGGCGCCGTGAGCCGCCCGAAGCCGGTGTTTGTGGAAGACGCCAAGTTTTTACGCCAGCAAACCAAGCAGCCGATCAAATGGGCCCTGCCAGGCCCGATGACGATGATCGATACGTTGTATGACAGCCACTACAAGAGCCGTGAAAAACTGGCCTGGGAATTCGCCAAGATCCTCAATCAGGAAGCGAGGGAATTGGAGGCGGCCGGCGTCGATATCATCCAGTTTGACGAACCCGCATTCAATGTCTTCTTTGATGAGGTCAATGATTGGGGGATTGCCACCCTGGAAAGGGCGATCGAAGGACTCAAGTGCGAAACGGCCGTCCATATTTGCTACGGCTACGGCATCAAGGCCAATACGGACTGGAAAAATACGCTGGGCTCCGAGTGGCGCCAATATGAAGAGTCTTTCCCGAAGCTGCAGAAATCGAATATCGACATCATCTCGCTCGAATGCCACAACTCGCGTGTGCCCATCGACCTGATTGAACTCATCCGTGGCAAAAAAGTGATGGTCGGCGCCATCGACGTGGCCAGCAATACCATTGAAACGCCGGAGGAAGTGGCCAATACCCTGCGCAAAGCGCTGCGCTTTGTCGATGCCGACAAGCTCTATCCTTCGACCAACTGCGGCATGGCGCCCCTGGCTCGCCAGGTGGCAAGAGGCAAACTGAATGCGCTCAGCGCAGGCGCGGCAATCATCCGGGGAGAGCTTTCCTAGCAGGCTGGTGAAGTTACGCCTGCGCTTAAGCCGGGCGCAAGCGCTCCGCCATCCGTGCCCGCAAGGCTGCGTTCAGCAGCGGCGCCACCTGCGCAAAAGCTTTCTCGATGCGCGCCAGCAGGGCAGCGACATCATCTTCCGCCTGTTGGCGCGTGGCGAAGCCGAAACGGGTTACGTCGAGCAGCATGGCGTCGCGCGTGATGTCGCGGCGGCCGGCGGATTGTGGTCTTTAATTGGAAGAATATGAACGCCGCAGTTGATTTTTAAAGTGAACATAAAACTGAATTTAATACGATTAAATTCAATCTTATGTTCATATGATCCGTCGTCGCGCTATTCTAGAATTCCTCCCACTGGGCCGGCGCGCAGGCGCGTTGTGGCGCCGCTGTCACGGCCATGCGCATTGCCGTGCCGGCCGCTGGCCGCGCGGCAGGTGTTGGCAAGGTCGCCGCCGGCACGCCGCCCAGTTTAAATGCGCTCACCACCTGCGCCAGGGTCGCCGCCTGTTCCTGCATGGCCGCCGCCGCTGCCGCCGATTCTTCCACCAGGGCCGCGTTTTGCTGGGTGACGTTGTCCATCTCGCTGATGGCCTGGTTGATTTGCTCGATGCCGGCCGTCTGTTCCGCGCTGGCGGACGTGATTTCTTCCATGATGTCGGTAACGCGGCGCACGCTGTCGACCATGTCGGTCATGGTGTTGCCGGCTTGATGCACTAGCTCGCTGCCGGCCGCCACGCTCCGGGTCGAGTCGTCGATCAGGGTCTTGATTTCCTTGGCCGCGGCAGCCGAGCGGTGCGCCAGGCTGCGCACTTCCGTGGCCACGACGGCAAAGCCACGGCCCTGCTCGCCCGCGCGTGCCGCTTCCACGGCCGCGTTCAAGGCCAGAATGTTGGTCTGGAAGGCGATGCCGTCGATAACGCCGATGATGTCGGCGATCTTGTTCGACGAGGCGTCGATTTGCCGCATGGTCGCCACCACTTGCGCGATGACGGCGCCGCCGCGCTGCGCCACGCCGGAAGCCGTGTCGGCCAGCACATGCGCCTGGCGAGCATTGTCGGCATTCTGCTTGACGGTCGAGGTCAGCTCTTCCATGGATGACGCCGTCTCTTCCAGCGAGCTGGCTTGCTGCTCCGTGCGCGCAGACAGGTCCAGGCTGCCCGCCGCCACTTCGGACGAGGCCGAGGCGATCGTTTCCGTGCCGGCACGCACCGTGCCGACCGTTTGCGCCAGGTTGTCGTTCATGCGCTTGAGCGCCTGTAACAACTGTCCCATTTCATCGCGCGACTGCACTGTGATGTGGCTGCGCAAATCGCCCGCGGCCACCGTGTTGGCCACCTGCAGCGCCGTGGCGACGGGGCCGGTGATCGAGCGCGTGATGCCGTACGCCAAGGCCGCCGCGATGGCCAGCGCTGCCAGCGACATGCCGATCAGCAAGGTGCGCGTGTTGGCATAGGTCGCATTGGCATTGTCGCCCGCCGTGTTGGCCAGGGTGTTTTGCAAGCTGATCTGTTCAGCAATCAATTGCTTGTAGACGAGCAAGACGGGGCGCAGCTGGCCGTACAGGTAGGCGCTGCTGTCGTCCGGCGTGCCGCTCCTGATCAGTTCCAGCAAGGCTTCCTGCCCTTGCGCGTAGCGCGTGTTGGCGTCGTTCATCTTGGCCATCAGCGTGCGTTCACGGTCCGAATCGAGCATGTTCGCGAGCTTGCCGAGATTGCCGGCCGCCGTCTGGCGCGCGGCCAGGATGGCGTCCGTTTGCTTGCGCTGGTCGGCCGGATCGGCGCTGAGCATCATGTTGCGTAAGGCAATGGCGATGTCGTTGATGTTGGCCGATACGCTGTTGGCGAGCTCGATCTTCGGCATGCTGTCATGCACGATATGGCCGGTGCCCTGGTTGATCTTGCCCAGCATGGCAATGCCCAGGCAGGAGATGATGATCAGCATGGCGCCGATGGCGCCAAAGCCCACGGCGAGGCGGGTGCCGATGGTTAGGTTGGATAAAAACTTCATGGCGGTCTCAATACGGAGGGAATGGTCAAAAGGTCGGCGGCTGCGGATTGGGGGCCGCGCCGCCAAACGGAGGACGATCCTAGACCTTTTCATATGATATTTCCATAGGGCAATATGCCTAGTCGCCCCCTTGGATGCACGCCGGTTCCGCCTGTTCTGCGGCTTGCGCGTGTTTTCAGCTATATTGGCAGGCACCCGCCTGGCGGCAGGCCATGACCGGCGTCGCCGCCGATTCGGCAATTTTTCCCATTTTCAGCCTTAGGTCCGCATGACTTCTTTCCGTCTCCGTTTCTTCCCCTTCCTGCTGGCGTTGTTGCTGGCCTGCTCGCTGGCCCCGCCGCCCGCCTGGTCGCAGCCCGTCGACGATGCCGCCACGGCCGACCAGCGTCTCGATGGCTTGCGCAAGCAGATTACGAGCATCCAGAAGGCGCTCGATGGCGAGGCGGAGCTCGATGATGCGACCCTGTCGCAGATGCGCGCCGATGCGCTGGCGGCCAGCGCCGAGGCGGACAAGGTGGCCGATGCGCTCGCGCCCACGCTCACCAGCGTGCAGGCGCGGCTGGCCGAGCTGGGCAAGCCGGCGGCGGGCACGAAAGACGCCCCCGACGTGGCGGCGCAGCGCAGCCAGCTGGACCGCACCAGCAGCGCGCTCGATGCGCAAGTAAAACTGGCGCGCCTGCTGGCCGTGGAAGCGACGCAGGCGTCGGAACAAGTGTCGACGGTGCGCCGCGCGCAGTTGCAGGCGCGCCTGGGCGAGCGCACGGCGTCGATTCTGGCCGGCTCGTTCTGGAAGCAGCTGCATGCGGAATTGCCGCAGAATCTGCAACGGCTGCGGGCGCTGGAGCTGGAATTGGCGAACGCGGCAAGCGCCACGCCGTGGTCGGCCTGGGGCGGCTTGCTGGCCGCCATCGTGGCCGTGATCGGTGCCAGCGTCTGGATTTCGCGCTATTTGCTGGTGGTCACGTCCACGCGCGTGCCGCATGGCCGCTTGCGCCGCTCGCTGCATGCACTGGCCGTGCTGGTGCTGGCGCTGGCCACGCCGGGCCTGGTGGCGGAATTGCTGGCCATGGGCTTGCGCTGGGAGGGCGGCCTGTCCGAAAAAACCTCGACTTTCCTCAGCAGCTTGATCGGCATCATCTGTTTTGCCGGTTTTACGGCAGGGCTGGGCCACGCGCTGCTGTCGCCGCGCCGCGTGTCGTGGCGTCTGCTGCCCCTGCCCGATGCGCTGGCGCACCGCATGCGCAATTTTCCATCGATGTTTTCCTTCATCGTCGTGCTCGTGTGGGCGACGGAACGGGTCACCATCGTCATCAATGCGGGCCTGTCGACGGCCGTGGCCGTCAATTGCATCGTCGCCCTCGTGATGAGCACGACCATCGCCTACGGCCTGATGCGGGCCGAGCGCTGCTGGCGCCAGTTGCGCGAGGCCGATCCCGCCACCCTCGTCACGCCGCTGTGGCTGCGCTGCGTCACGGTGCTGCTGTGGCTGGCGCTGGCGTCGAGCGTCATCAGCTTGCTGGTCGGCTATGTGGCGTTCGGCAGCTTTGTCGCCAAGCAAATCGCCTGGGTCATCGTCGTGGTGTGCAGCACGTATCTGCTGACGGTGCTGGTCGACGATATCTGCATGCTGCTGGCCTCCACCCCGCCGCCGCCGGACGCGGCCCATCCCGTGCTGGCCACGCCCAAGGCGCGCGACCAGGCGGCCGTGCTGCTGTCGGGCATCGGCCGCGCCATCGTCGTGCTGCTGGCCCTGATGTTGCTCTTGGCGCCATTTGGCGAAGGTCCGGGCGAGCTGTTCCAGCGCGTCGGCAAGCTGCAGGATGGCCTGGCCATCGGCGAAGTGGCGATCCGCCCGGCTGCCATGATCCAGGCGCTGCTGGTGCTGGTCGTCGGCTTTATCGCGCTGGGCCTGTTCAAGCGCTGGCTGCAAAATAGTTATTTGCCGACCACCAATCTCGATACAGGAATGCAAGTGTCGTTCATCACCCTGTTCGGCTACATCGGCGGCGTGCTGGCCGTGGCGCTGGCCCTGTCGGCGGCCGGCATCGGCCTCGAGCGCATCGCGTGGGTGGCGTCGGCCTTGTCGGTCGGTATCGGTTTTGGCTTGCAGGCGGTGGTGCAGAACTTTGTTTCCGGCTTGATCCTGCTGGCCGAGCGTCCCGTCAAAGTGGGCGACTGGGTGTCGCTCGGTGGCGTGGAAGGCGATATTCGCCGCATCAATGTGCGCGCCACGGAAATTCAGCTGGGCGACCGCTCGACGGTGATCGTGCCGAACTCGGAATTCATTACCAAGACGGTGCGCAACGTGACCCTGGCCAATCCGCTGGGCCTGGTGCAGGTGAAGCTGCCGCTGCCGCTGGGCACGGATGCGCAGGTGGCGCGCGCGCTGATCCTGTCCGTCTTTGTCGACAATCCCGACGTGCTCGACACACCGGCGCCGAATGTGCAGCTGGACGGCATCGACAATGGCCTGTTGTTGTTCAACGCCACCGGCTTTGCCTCGTCGCCGCGCCTGACGTCGGGCATCCGCAGCGCGCTGCTGTTCGAACTGCTTAAGCGCCTGGACGAGGCGCACATCGCGATCGCCAAACCCAGCACGATGGTGCTGAGTACGGTGCCGGCGCAGCCCGAGGCGCCGGCCATGTCAGCCGTTGCACCGGCGCCCGCACCGGTACCGCCGCTGACGAGCTAGTCGGCACAAGTCAGCGCACGGTCGACCACAGCAGGGCCGCCAGGTACAGGCCGACGCCGAACGCCGTGTGCGCCATCAAGCTGCGCAGGCGGGCGGCGTTTGGGTGCGGCGTCTTGCTGGCGGCCAGGCCGGCGCCCATGCCCGGCTGCAAGATGCAAAATGGCGCGGCCACGCTCACGAGACCCGCCAGCAGCGCCGGCGCAAACGTCGGCTGGCTGACCCACTCCTGTCCCACCAGCACCAGCAGCACGGCCGCAAACAGCACGCCGATCATGTAATGGGCCGTCCAGCCCAGGATGGCTTCATCGCGCACGGGCGCCGCCTGGGCAATATTGGTGTGCGTCACGGTGCCGCGCGGCAAATGGCCGAGCCAGCGCCCCACCATCGCAAAGTTCAGCGAGGGGATGCACCAGAAGCGTTTCAAGGCCACTGCCCACACATCCATCACCGCCGTCGCGCCCACGCCGATCGCCAGCGCATCGAGCCAAAGTATTTGCATTGCCGCCCCTAACATTCAATGAATTGCTTGAATGTTATAAGGGTGCTAGCATTGTGTCAATGAAAAATGCCGATATCGAATTCCTCACCGGTTCCGCCGGGTTTGCCCATATTTTAGGCAGCGCGCCGCGTTTGCGCCTGCTCGAGCAGATCGTGCACGGCGAATATGCGGTGGAGCAGCTGGTGGAGTTGACGGGCTTGTCCGTGGCGAACACGTCCCAGCATTTGCAGCAGTTGCGGCGTGCCGGTTTCGTGCAGGCACGGCGCGATGGCAAGCGCGTGCTGTACCGGCTCGGCAGCGGACCCATCGTGCAACTGCTGGCCGCGCTGGACGTGTACGCGCAGCACCAGCGCAGCGAATTGCAGGCGCTGGGACGGGGCGACCACGTGGAAGCGATCACGGGCGACGAACTGCTCGAGCGCATGCGCGAAGCCAGCATCACCGTGCTCGACGTGCGGCCCGCGCAGGAGTTTGCCGCCGGCCACTTGCCCGGTGCGGTCAATATTCCTATTGATGACTTGCAGCGCCGCCTCGACGAATTGCCCGCGAACGCAGAGATCGCCGCCTACTGCCGCGGCCCGTATTGCGTGCTGTCCGTGCAGGCCGTGGCTGCCTTGCGCCAGTACGGCTTGCAGGCGCGCCGTCTCGGCAGCGGCTATGACGACTGGCAGGCGGCTGGCTTGCCTATTGTCAAGGCGGCGTGATGGCGGTCCCCAACAGCAAGTCGGAACTGATCGAAGCGATTACCACCACGTATGCGAAACTGGCGCAGGAGCTGGCGCGCGTGCCGCCGGCGCTATCGCGGGAGCCCGTGCTGGAAGGACAAGTGGCGGGCACGCGCATGAGCGTGTGCGACTTGCTCGCCTACCTGGTGGGGTGGAATGAGCTGGTTTTGCACTGGCACGCGCAGCTGCGCGACGGCAAACACATCGAGGACATCGCCTTTCCCGCCGAAGGTTTCACGTGGAACGCTCTGGGAAAGCTGGCGCAGCGCTTCTATGCCGACTATGCTGAACTGGGCATGGACGATTTGCTGCAGCGCCTGGAGCAGGCGAAAAACCAGTTGCTGGCGCTGGTCGAAAGCCATGATGACGCGCAATTGTATGGCCAGCCCTGGTACACGCATTACACAATGGGGCGCATGATCCAGTTCAACACTTCGTCGCCATATGCGAACGCGCGCACGCGCTTGCGGGCCTGGCTCAAGACCTTGTAGCGGGATCGGCGGGCTTGCACGGTTGCATCAGACGCTCAGAAAAATTTTCAGGCAGGATAGTGGTTTCAAGCGCAACCAACTGAAAGATCGCCATGCTGACCATCGCCCTCGCCCAGATGAATCCCACCGTGGGCGACTTCGACGCCAATGTCGCCGCCATCATCGCGCGCATGCAGCACGCCAGCGAGGAAGGCGCGGATCTGCTCGTCTGTCCTGAACTGTCGCTGTGTGCATATTACCCGGGCGACCTGTTCGAGGATGCCGCCTTCCTGCGCGGCATGCAGCAGGCGCTCGATACCGTGCTGCAGGCGTCCACGCGCTGGCCGGCACTGATCACCGTCATCGGCACGGCGCGGCCCAACTCCGGCGTTGGCAAGCCCCTGTACAACGCCTTGCTGGCGATGCGCGACGGGCGCATCGTCGCCGAATATTACAAGCAGCTGCTGCCCACTTACGGCATCTTTGACGAGGGCCGCCATTTCGAGCCGGGCCCGCCCGGCGCCTGCACCTTGACTATCGCCGGCTGCAAGGTCGGCTTCATGATTTGCGAGGATGGCTGGAATGACGATGGCCGCGCCTACGCCGTCAACCCCTTCGACGCCCTGCACGCGGCGCGGCCCGACCTGATCGTCAGCATCAACGCCAGCCCGTCCGATATCGGCAAGCGCGCGCAGCGCCACGCCGTGTTTGGCGCCGCCTGCGCGCGCGTGAACTTGCCCCTGCTGTTCGTCAACCAGGTGGGCGGCCAGGACCAGCTCGTGTTCGACGGCGCCTCGTTCGCCATGTCACCGAGCCAGGGCGTGCAATTCGAGGCGGCCCGCTTCGTCGAAGACTTTCCATTGCTGTGCTTTGCCGACGGCCGATTTACGCGTACCGACGGTACCGCGTTTCCCGTGCCCGACCCGGACGGCATCCCCGCCGTGGAGTTTGCGCGGCGCCAGATCGTGCTGGGATTACGCGACTACACGCGCCGCTGCCGCTTTACGCAAGTCGTCGTCGGCTGCTCGGGTGGCATCGATTCGGCGCTGACGCTGGCCCTGGCCGTCGAAGCGCTGGGTGCCGACAACGTCGTGGGCATCACCATGCCATCCGTGTTTTCCAGCGCCGGCTCCGTCACCGATTCCGTCGCCCTGTGCGCCAACCTGGGCATCGCCCTCTACACGCATCCGATACGCGACATCGTGGCGCAATACGAAACCGGCTATGCGCAAGCCTTCGACGGCAAGCTGCAGGGACTGCCGCTGGAAAACCTGCAGGCGCGCGTGCGCGGCACGATCTTGATGGAGTACTCGAACGCGTTTGGCGCCCTGCTGCTCACCACCGGCAACAAGAGCGAAATCTCGGTTGGCTACTGCACCCTGTACGGCGACACGAATGGGGGACTGGGCTTGATCGGCGACCTGTATAAAACGGAGGTGTTCGCCCTGTCGCGCCATATCAACGCCAGCGCGGGGCGCGAACTGATCCCCGTCGCCGTGCTGGACAAGCCGCCGTCGGCGGAACTGGCGCCGGGCCAGCGCGACACGGACAGCTTGCCGCCGTATCCCGTGCTCGATGAAATTCTCAAATGGCATATCGAAGGACGCCGCCTGCCGACGCAAGAAAGCGCGCAAGCGTTGACCCTGGTCGACCAGCTGCGCGAGACGGACGAGGGCCGCGCTCTCGTGACGCGCATCCTCGGGATGGTCGCCCGCAATGAATACAAACGGCGCCAGGCGGCGCCCATCATCCGCGTGCGTTCGCGCGCCTTTGGCAGCGGGCGTCAATTGCCGATCGCCGCCCACTACCCCACCGGAGACGACGCATGACCCTCACCTATTCTGCCGACGCGGCCATCCTGATCGGCCGCTTTCAGCCTTTTCACAATGGCCATGCGGGCTTGCTGCAAAAGGCCCTGACGACGGCCGCGCAAGTGGTGGTGGTGCTCGGCTCGGCCTTCCATGCGCGCAGCCCGAAGAACCCGTTTACATGGCAGGAGCGGGCCGCCATGATTGCCGCGACCTTGCCCGAGGCGCAGCGCGCGCGCGTGCATTACGTGGCCGTGCGCGACTACTACGATGATGGCCTGTGGGCCGATGCCGTGCGGCACGCCGTGGCGGGCGCCGTGCCGAAGGCGCAGCGCGTGATGCTGGTGGCTTGCTTCAAGGACGCCACCAGCTACTACCTGCACCACTTCCCGCACTGGCAGCTGCTAAACCTGGAGATCGACCCTGGCGCGCCCATCGGCGCGACGGCGATTCGCAACGTGCTGTTCGAGGCCGAGGACGTGGACGTGTCGCTGAGCGCCGTGGCCCAGCTGCTGCCGGCGGCCATCGGCCAGTATGTAAAAGCGTGGACCTTGCTGCCGTGGTATGCGCCGCTGGTGCAGGAATACCGCGTCATCGAAGCGTATAAAGCGCGCTGGCGCGCGGCACCGTATCCGCCCATCTTCACCACCGTCGACGCGCTGGTGCAGACGGGCGGCCACGTGCTGCTCGTGCGCCGCGGCGGCTATCCGGGCAAGGACTTGTGGGCGCTGCCCGGCGGCTTCCTGGAGCCGCGCGAACGCCTGCTGCAGGGCGCCCTGCGCGAACTGGCGGAGGAAACCCAGCTGGGCGTGCTGGCGCCCACCCTCGTCGAGGCCTTGGTCGGGGTGGCCGTGTTCGACCACCCGGACCGCAGCCAGCGCGGGCGCACCATCACGCATGCGCATTACTTCGATTTGAAGACGCGCCAGCTGCCGGCCGTGACGGCGGCCGACGATGCGGCGCTGGCGCAGTGGGTGCCCGTGGCCGCGCTGCCGGCCATGGAAGAGCAATTCTTCGAAGACCATTTCCATATCCTGAACCACTTCCTCAAGCTCACGCACGAGGGGCGCTGAGAGGGGACCATCCCCCTCCCCGCGCGTCAGGACGTTACGCGTTCCCAGCCATGCCTGACGGCCGCCTTGAACTTGTCCCACGCCGATTGCGGATACGTGTGCTCCCACGTGGAACGCAGGTCCGCTTCCACGTCGTCCCATGGGCGGCCCCGGTAGCTGTCGCTGCTTGCCATCGAATGGCCATAGCGGTAGGCGGGATCGTAGTCCTCGAAGCGCGCGCCGGTGGCGACATAGGTGGCGCTCCAGTGGCTGCGGTAATACTGCTCGTCGTCGTAATTGGTGCCGGGCAGGTTGTCGGCGCTGGGATAGCGGCGCACGTTGGCGCCCGCGCTGGACGGCGGCGGGGCCATGTCGCTGGCAAACTGCTGCGACCCTGGCGCCTCGTTCATGCTGCCCTGCTGCGATGGCGTATTGGACTGCATGCTGGCGCCCTGGCGCATCGCGCTGGCGTCTTGCGGCGCGCCTTGCCAGCCGCCGGCGCGCCAGTGATCGGCGTGCGCATCGATGTCGAGCGGCGCGTAGCGTTCGACGATGTCGGTGGCGCGCTGGATATCGGCGTCGCCGGCCTCTTCCAGGGTCAGCACGACATGCCCGCGCCGCACGGCTTCCGCATAGATGTGGCGGTCGGCGTGGCTGCCGAACAGGTCGGTGAAGAAATGCTTGACGCTGTCGAGCAGGCTGTCGCTGTCGTCGCGGCGGATGTTTTCGGTGGCGGAAAAATCGTCACTGCCCGCATCATGCAGGCGGATGCTGGCGCCGGGGAAGCCAGCCGTGATCAGGTCGTGCCGGGCGCGCTCGGCCATATCGCGCACGGCGAAAACTGCTGCCAATGTATGTGCCATGATGGTCTCCAATCGGTGAACAACGTCCTTCCAGTGTAGGCCGGGAAAAACGAAAGTGGCGCCCGTTTGCCCCTTGGAAATTGTTGTATTTCACAAGTATTGACCACGTGAAACCTCAGTCCGGCGTGCCCACGAAGGCGCGCAAAAAGTCGATAAAGGCGCGCACTTTTTCCGCGATATGCTGGGTGTTCGGATACACGGCATACACGCCCTGCTCCGGGAAGACGACGTCGGGCAGCAGGCGGCGCAGGCGTCCCGCGCGCACTTCCGCCTCCACCTGCCACTGCGGCAGCAGGGCCACGCCGCAGCCGCCCAGGGCAAAGCCCAGCAGGGCCGAAGCGGAGTCGGAATGGATGGCGGCGTCGTCCTGCGCCGTGAAGGCGGCGGGGCCGTCCGGCGTCTGCACGTCCCAGCGCAAGGGCGTGCTGAGCCGGCTGTGCGCCAGCCAGCGTGCGCGCTGCAAGTCGTCCAAGGTGGCGATGCCCTTCGCAGGCAGGCTGGCCAGGTAGGCGGGCGAGGCGACCGGCCAGATCGCGTACGGCTCGATCAGCGCGGCGCGGTAGCTTGAATCGTTGAGGGAACCCATGCGGATGGCCAGATCGTAGCCGCCCGAGATCAGGTCTTCATGCGAGGACGACGACGAGTGCTGGATCTGCAGCTGCGGGTGGGCGGCGGCAAAGGCGATCAGCGCGGGGATTACCGTGCGGCTGCCGTATTCGACGGTAGTGGTCAGGCGCAAGGTGCCGCGCAAGCCCTGGTGGCCCTGGCGCGCCGTTTCGATGGCGCCCTGCGCTTCGCTGAGCACGCGCTGGCAATCTTCATAAAAGCGCCGCCCCACGTCGGTCAGCGCCAGGCTGCGCGTGCTGCGTGTGAGCAGAGACACGCCCAGTTCCGCCTCCAGCTGTTTCAAATTAAAACTGACGACGGCCTTGCTCTGGCCCAGCACGGCGGCGGCCGCCGTCAGCGAACCGGCATCGACGATGGCGATAAAAATACCCAGGCGGTCAAGACTGATCATAGATAAAAATAAGAAGAGATGCGGGTTGCAGGGCTTTGTCAAAATAGATTTGACAGTGTAATCGGGGCTGGCCCGTTACGCAAATGGCGGTTGGCGCTTAAGCTGGCCGTTTGCCATTCGGAGCACCATGGACTATCGCAAAAAGGTCGCGGCCATCTATCTGCTGGGATTTTTCGTCGACCTGATCAACATGTTCATCACCAGCGTCGCCTACCCCGACATCGGTCATGCCTTGCACGCTTCGGTGGCGCAGCTGGCCTGGATCAGCACCGCCTACATCCTCGGTCTGACCATCGTCATCCCTGCCAGCGCCTGGCTGGCTGCCTATTATGGCAGCAAAACCGTGTTCATGGCATCGTTGCTAACTTTTTTAGTCGCCAGCATCGGCGCCGGCCTGGCGCCATCGATCGAGGCGCTGATCGCCTGGCGCTGCGTGCAGGGCCTCGGCGGCGGCTTGCTCATTCCGCTGGGGCAAAGCATGACCTACCAGCTGTATCAGCCTGCCGAGCGGCCGGGACTATCCTCCGTCATCATGCTCGTGGGCTTGCTGGCGCCGGCCCTGTCGCCCGCGCTGGGCGGCGTCATCGTCGACAGCCTGTCGTGGCGCTGGATTTTCTATTTGAACGTGCCGTTTGCCGCGCTGGCGCTGTTGCTGGCCGCCTGCTGGTTGCGCCCCGACCCGCCGCGCGGGGCCGTGCCCCGTCTCGACGTGGCCGGCCTGCTGGCGGGCAGCACGGCGATTTTGCTGCTGTTGCTGGGCTTGACCATGCTGGGCACGCCGGACGAGCTGCTGGCCGGCGCCGGCGTGCTGGCGCTGGGTGCCGTCTGCGCCTGGGGCTACGTGCGCGGTGCGCTGCGCAAGTCGACGCCGCTGCTCAACCTGCGCCTGGCCGCCGAACCGCTGCTGCGCATCGCCATGCTGATGTATCTGCTGGTGCCGGGTGTTTTCATGGGCGTGAGCCTGCTGGCCATGCTGTACCTGCAGGGCGTGCTCGGCATGTCGGCGTCGACGGCCGGTGCGCTGATGCTGCCGTGGGCGCTGGCTTCGTTTGCCGCCATTTCATTGACCGGCAAAAGCTACCGCCGCGTGGGTCCGCAACCGCTGTTCATCGCGGGCGCCCTGTTGCAGGCGGCGGGCATGCTGATGCTGCTGCGCGTGAATGCGGCCGATCAGCTGTTCTGGCTGGCCGGCGCATATGCCGTGATGGGCTTTGGCGGCGGCTTGTGCAGCAGCACGGCGCAAAGCACGGCCTTCTTGCGCACGCCGGACGCGCAGCTGAGCCAGGCCAGCGCCGTGTGGAATATCAACCGCCAGCTGGGCTTTTGCCTGGGCGTGGCGCTGCTCAGCGTACTGCTGAATGGCTTGCTGGCGGCGCAGGGCATCGCATCGCTGGACGACCCCGCCCAGCATCTGCGTGCGGCGCAGGTGTTCCACTGGTGCTTTGCGCTGGCCGCCGCCTCGTGCGTGCTGCCTTTGGCACTGTGCTTGCGCATCGACAACCGCGCCGTTCTCGACCTTTTACAACACCATGGAGTAGCAAAAAAATGACTGCAACGAATCCCTATTTTGACGACGTTTTATCCACGCATGTGCTGATCCGCGCATGGCTCTCTGGTGAGGCGGCGGCGGAAAGCTGCGCACAATTGCTGGCGCGTTTTTCGCCCGGCTTTACGATGGTGGCGCCGAGTGGAATGCGGCTCGATCACTTTGGCTTGACCAGGTTTTTCCAGGGCGCCGGCGGCAGCCGCCCGGGCCTCGCCATGCGCATCACGGACTTGCAGCTGATCCAGGAAAGCGCCGCCGGCGCCACCGTCTCCTACCGCGAATTCCAGTCGCTGCCGGGGGCGGAAAACACCGAGCGCTGGTCCACCGTCGTGTATGACAAAACGCCCGATGGCGCCTTGCTGTGGCG
Source organism: Janthinobacterium sp. NKUCC08_JDC (assembly GCF_019345575.1). Taxonomy (NCBI): domain Bacteria; kingdom Pseudomonadati; phylum Pseudomonadota; class Betaproteobacteria; order Burkholderiales; family Oxalobacteraceae; genus Janthinobacterium; species Janthinobacterium sp. NKUCC08_JDC. Next base: position 332,021 of record NZ_JAHKQW010000004.1, read on the forward strand.
CCACCTGCATGAAACGTGGGCGGTGCGGGCGGATTGATCCTACAACGTGGCGGCGGGCGCGCCGATGGACAATGGCGCCATGGCGGCTAGGCTGACAAGGTCCCCTCGTTCATCAGGAGCGCCTCATGACCAAGCAAAAATCGCAGGCCGGCCAGAACCGCCAATCGGCCGGCCCCACGGAAGACAAAAGCAGTACCGACAATGACGTTGGCAAGCGCGGCAAGGATGCGGCCAGCCATACGAAGGCCGGTTCCGGCAAGGGTGCCGGCGGCGGCAAGAAGCAGGGTCGCAAGCACTGACGCAAACCCGGTGATGCGTGTTCAAGCCGGCTTGGCCGTCATCAGGTAAAACACGACGATGAGGGCGAAGAAGGCGGGCACGCCCAGCGCCGTCCAGATGCGCAGGTAGCGCCAGTACAGCGCCGGCAAGGCTAGCCCGTCGCGCGCGCTGGCCTGCGCCATGTCGCGCATGCGCATCTGCAGCCAGACGACGGGCAGCCAGCAGGCGCCCGCGACCAGATACAGCACCACGGACCAGACGATCCAGCGGCTGCCCAAGGGATAACCGGCCAGATGGGCCAGGTAAAAGCCGCTCAGGGGCTGGAACACCACCGTGGTGGCCGTAAACAGCCAGTCGGCGCGCACCAGGTGGCGGCTGACGACGGCGATGGCGCGCACGTCGCGGCTCAGGCTCGTGAACAGCAGGTAGAAGGCCGAGCCGATGCCGGTGCCGAACAGCAGGGTCGACGAGACGATGTGCAGCCATTTGACGATCAGGTATTCCATGGATGTTCCTCCAGTTGGTACAGCAGCCACAGGGCCGCCAGCATGGGCAGGTTTTTCGTCAGGGGGCCGTATGGATGCCAGAGGAATTCCGGCAGGAACACGGCGATCCAGACGGTATAGAACACGATGAGCGCGGCCTGCAGCGGCCATAGCCAGCGCCGCCACGGCGGGTGCAGCGCCAGGGTGGCCATGCCCAGCAGCAGGTCGAACAGGCAGGCGCCGGCCAGCAGCGGTGGCGCCCAATCTGGGGGCACGCCGCTGCGTTCGAGCAGGTCATAGCTGTCTTCGACTGGATGGACGCCGGACGAGACGATGGCCGTGGCGATCCACACGATGGCAATCGACAGGCGCAGCACGGGCAGCAGCCAGTCCAGCTGGGCGCGCACGGCCGCGCCGCGCGCGTCGCTGATGAACTGCGCCACGGGCCGCGGCGCGCGCCCCAGCAAACGCCGCGTGAGCCCCGCATCGGCTGTATTGCCCCGTTCGAGCATGCCCAGGGTGGCGCGGTCCGGCATGGCAAAGCCCAGCAGCCTGGCCAGCAGCAGCACGGGCGGCATCAGCCACCGGGGCAGCGGCACGACGCGCAGGCGTCCCAGCCCCATGGCCGCGCGCAGGGCCGCCAGGTAGGCCGCAAACGGCAGCGCCTGCGGCCCCACGACGGGCACGCGGCGCGTCTTCTGTCCGCCCAGCGCGCCCGCGCCGCGCACCAGCGCCACGATGACATCGGTCAGGTCGTCCACGTGCACCGGTTGCACCGGTTGCGGCGCGCGGCCGAAGCGGGGATACACGGGCAGACTGGCCAGCATGCGAAACAGGCGCGCGCTTTCGCCGTCGTCGCCATACACGAGCGAAGGCTGCACGATGACGGCGCGCAGCGGCAGGCCGGCGAGAAAATCGTCGGCCGCCTTCTTGCTCAGATGGTAGGGCGAGACGGCGCCTTCGTCGGCGCCCAGGGCCGAAAGCTGTATCACCAGCTGCACCTCGCTCTCGGCGCAGGCGGCGAACAGGGCGCGCGGCGTCTGCGTGTGCAGGGCCGCAAACGTCTGCGTGCCATGCTCGGCGATGATGCCGACGCAGTTGATGACGACGTCGATGCCGGCCAGGCGCGGTAGCCACGCGGCCTTGGCCGTGTCGCGCGCAAAATCGGCCTCGATCAGGCGCACGCGCGGCTCCTTGCCGCTGCGCGCGTGCGGCGGCGCGCGGCGTGTCGTGCACGCGAGCTGGAAACCTTCGGCCAGCAGCGCGGTCGAAACATGCGTTCCAATGAAACCGCTCGCCCCCGTCAGCAGTATGCGCATCGATACCCTTTCCTGATGGGAGTTGGATTCGTCTTTTGCGTTTCAGTTCATTGCCGCATCACCATAGGAGATCACCATGCCATCCTTGCCTGCCACCCTGCGTCATGGCGCCCTGTCGGGCAGCCTTGCCTCCCTCCTGTCCGCCGCCGCCCTGGCCCTGTGCGGGCGGCGCGAAACGGGCAGCGTGTTCGCCGCCGTCAACGCCGTCAGCCACTGGCTGTGGGGCGACCAGGCGGCGCGCCGCGACGACGCCTCGCTCAGGCACACCCTGGTCGGCTATGTCATCCACCATTGCAGCGCCATGTTCTGGGGCGTGCTGTTCGAGCGTTATGCGGCGCGCATCCTCGACCGGCGCCGCGTGGCGTCCACCGTCGCGGCGGCGGCCGGCGCCACGGCCGTGGCCTGTTTCACGGATTACCAGCTGACGCCGCACCGTTTGCAGCCCGGCTACGAGATGCGCCTGTCGCGCCCCTCGCTGCTGTTGGTGTACGGCGCTTTCGGCATCGGCCTGGCCGCCGGCGCGCTGTGGCTGCGGCGGCGCTGAGGCGCTGCGCGAGTCACTTTCCTACACGCCGGCCCGCCGCGCGCCTATCTTGCCGGCCGCTGCGCGCCAGTAGCATGGAACTTCATCCACTACCCGAGGAGAAGCGCATGCAGGAAAAACACGGTAATACGCCCCAGCACCCCACCGACCAGGGCCGCAACACGCGCATGGACAAGAGCGACGTCAATCAGTCGCAGGGCGATGCGTATGCCAACCAGGGCGGCGGCAAGCTGGCCAGCGGCAATGCCAACAGCGGCCACTGGGCCAATGACGTCATCACGCCGCAGGGCGGGCCCGACCCGGTGGAGCAGGAAAACCTGCGCACCCTGACGCAGCCCGATGGCAATGCCCATGTCAAGGGCGCGGCGCAGCGGCCGCAAAGCGAAGCGGGCAAGCTGGCTGACGACCGGCCGGGCCGCAACGAGTCGAAGGACATCCACAGATCACTGAATCAGCACGAGTAGGCCGGCGTGCTGCGAACGAGGAGAACCCCATGTTTGCACACAACAAGCGACTGCAATACACGGTCAGGGTGGAGCAGCCCAATCCCGGGCTGGCCAACCTGATGCTGGAACAATTCGGCGGCCCGCAGGGCGAGCTGGCCGCCGCCTGCCGCTATTTCACGCAAGCCTTGTCCGAGGACGATCCGGGCCGCAAGGACATGCTGTTCGATATCGCGACAGAAGAACTGAGCCACCTGGAAGTGATCGGCAATATCGTCGTCATGCTCAACAAGGGCGCCAAGGGCAGGCTGGCCGAGGGCGTCGACCAGGCGGCGGAGCTGTACCGTAATATCACGGGCGCGGGCAACGACAGCCATGTGACGCAGGTGCTGTACGGCGGCGGCGCACCCCTGGTCAACTCGGCCGGCGTGCCGTGGACGGCCGCCTACATCGACACCATCGGCGAACCGACGGCCGACCTGCGCTCGAATATCGCCGCCGAGGCGCGCGCCAAGATCGTCTACGAGCGCCTGATCAACCTGACGGACGACCCGGGCGTGAAGGAAGCGCTGGGTTTCCTGATGACGCGCGAAGTGGCGCACCAGAAGTCGTTTGAAAAAGCCCTGTATTCGATCGAGCCCAATTTCCCGCCGGGCAAACTGCCGGGCGATCCGCAGTACGCGGATGTGTATTTCAATATGTCGCAGGGGCCGGGCGAGGAACGGGGACCGTGGAACCAGGGCGGCAAGTGGCAGTACATTTCCGACCCGCGCCAGCAGATGGCCGTCGATGGCGGCACGGGCGAAGCGGAAGTGAAATTGCCGCAGGACGAACTGGCCACCGTGCAGCAGATGGCCGCGCGCACGGCATCGAATCCCGATGCCGATCCGCTGACGGGCGCCGAACTGGGCATGCGGCCGAACGGGCGCGATGGCGGCACCTCGTCCATGCCCTTGTAGCGCGGCAGGCCGGGTACCGCCAGCGTGAACACGCCGCGCGCGCTGCAGGCCCTGGCCAGACACTGGTCCTGGCCCCAGGCACTGGGCTTTGCCTTGTGCGGCGGTGGCGCGCTGTGGTTGCTGTACGCGCTGACGACCGAGCTGGCGCTGCGCCATGCCCATCTGGAGCCGGCCCTGATCGGCGGCGGCATGGCGGCAGCCGCCACGGCGTTGGGGACCGTGCCGGTGCTGCTGTCGCACAAATTTTCGCAGCGCAGCTACGACTGCTTCCTCGGTTTTGGCGCCGGCGTGATGCTGGCGGCCACCGCGTTTTCACTGGTGCTGCCGGCGCTGGCGGCGGCCAGGGAGCGCGTGGCAACGCCCATGCACGCCAGCCTGCTGGTGGCCTTCGCCATGGGACTGGGCATGCTGCTGATCGTCGCGCTCAACCTGGTGGTGCGCGAACGCGTGCGGCACGGCGCGCCCGTCGCCGCCAGCAGCCTGAAAAGGGTGTGGATTTTTGTGCTGGCCGTCACCTTGCACAACCTGCCCGAGGGACTGGCGATCGGCGTCGGCTATGCCGGCGTGGAGTTGGAACGCGCCAATGCGCTGGCGGCCGGCATCGCCATCCAGGATGTACCCGAAGGCTTGGTCGTGGCGCTGGCGCTGCGCAGCGTGGGCTACAGCCGGCGTCTGTCGGTGGCCATGGGCGCCGCCTCCGGCCTGGTTGAACCCGTGGCGGCGCTGGCGGGCCTGGCCCTGATCGGCCTCTCGTCCGCCCTGCTGCCGTGGGGACTGGCGGCGGCCGCCGGCGCCATGCTGTTCGTCATCGTGCACGACGCCATTCCCGAGGCGCAGCGCAGCGGCAATGGCGGTTTTTCCAGTATCGCGCTGGTGTTTGGTTTTCTCCTGATGATGGTGCTCGATACGGCCTTGAGCTGATGGCGCTGTGCGTGTGCGCTGCCGGAAGCACGATGTGCGTATCATGCGGTTCTTGCATTCGGAGAAAACAAAGATGCGCATAGACACGACATCGGACTCGCCAAGCTGGACCAAGGTCTTTGACATTGGTCATGAACTGCGGCAGCTTGGTCCCTTGATGGAAGAAAAATATCCTGCCCTCGACTGGGAATTGTTTGTCTGCCTGCGCTGCGTGCCGAAAGACTTGCAGAGAAAAACCTTTTGCCGCTACTACGCCAGCGACAACATGTTCGGCCTCGATATCGCCATGGACGAGGAAGACTTCGTGCCGGTGAAAAAAGACACGCCGGGACAACGCAAATTGATCGGCGCCGCTTTCTTCACTTTTTTTGCAGCCAGCATCCGGAAATACGAGAAAAAACCCCCGGGACTCCAGCCGGTTTCAGTACAACTGACCGCCGACGTGCGGCAATGGTGTGTCGAGAATCAGTGGCTCGATTCCGCCACCTGATCCACCACGCACGCACGGCCACTTAACTGAGATCGTGCAAGTCTTTTTGCAGCGCCGGGCCGGTGGAAAACTGCGAAAACACGACCTCGAGTCCAGCGCGTTCCGGCGTGCAGCACATGGGACCGACGAGGTAGCGCGATGCCACGGGAAACGGCGCCAGGCGCAGCAGCGGCCACCGCGTGCCATCGGTCGAATACTGCACGCGGATGGCGCCTTTTTCCACCGTCACGCGCAGCCAGAAACCGTCCGGCATGGCGGGCGCCAGGCTGACGGCCCAATCGGATGTATCGACCGTCAGCACGGTGCTCAACAAGAGCTGACCGTCGGAAAATTCGACGCCGCACTTGATCCAGTTTTCCGCATCGATGCGCACCATCAGGCCCGCCTGGTCGTACAGCGCTGCGTACTGCGCCGACACATGCAGCTGCGCCGTGAAATCGCCCTCGATGCCGGTGCCGAAAAAGTGGCCGCTGTCGCGGATAAAACCGTACGAGGTCTTGCGCCAGAAATCCGTGCTGGCGTCCGTCGTCACGCGCAATTGCGCGCCGTCGTCGGACCAGTTTTCCGGTGCATTGAGCCAGCTGCCTTGCGTGAACATCGTCTCTCCTTTTGATCGAAAATACTACATAGTTTGCCCCCATCCCAGCGCCTTGTACAGGGCAATCGCATCGATGTAGGACGCCGTTTCCGCCAGCAGCGCTTCGCGCCGGATATCGTACAAGGCGCGCTGGTTTTCCAGCACGGCCTGGTAGCTGCCGGAACCGCCCTGATAGCGCGTGCTGGCGATGCCGAGGGCCGCGTTGCCATGGCGCGCCGACTGCAGCAGGGACGCCAATCGCGTCTGGTTTTCCGCCAGTTGCGTGACGGCGTTTTCCACGTCTTCCTGCGCCAATAACATCGTCTGCTCATAGCGCGCCAGCGCGCCCTGCGCTTCTGCCTGCGTGCCGCGCAAGCGTGCCTTGACGCTGCCCAGGCGGAAGGCCGGATAGCTGACCGATGGCGCCACCTCGAAGGCGCGCGCGCCGCCGTCGAATACACCGCTGCCGCGCAGCGCGAAGAAGCCCAGGAAACCGCCCAGGCTCAGGCGCGGATACAGGTCGGCCGTGGCGGCCCCCACGTCTTCGCTGGAGGCGGCCAGCAGGCGTTCGGCGCGCACCACGTCGGGACGCTGCTTGATCAGGCGGTTCACGTCGCCGAGCGGCAGCTGGCCCGCCAGCGGCGCCTGTTGCCACGGCGTGGTGGCCAGCGCGATGGCGCCCGGGGTTTGACCGCTCAACACGTCGAGCCGGTACTGCGCCTGGAGTAAACCCGCCTGCAAGGGCGGTAGCATCGCCTCGCTGCGCGCCAGGTTGGCCAGCGCATTGTGGCGCTCTTCCGGCAAGCCGCTGCCGGCGCGGATGCGCGCGTCGGTCAATGCCACCGTATCGCGCCAGCTTTGCACCTGCGCCTGCGTCAGCGCCAGGTTTTGCTGGTAGCCCAGCGCCTCATAGTAATTGCGCGCTACTTCGGCGGCGATCGTCAGCCGCACCTGCCGCAAGTCCGCCTGCGCCGCGGCGGGGGGGGGCCGCGCCGAACGGCTCATGTGCCCGAGGCGGCCGAACAGGTCGATCTCCCATTGCGCGTCGAACCCTATGCGCGTGCTGGCGCTGGCGGCGCGGCTGTCTGGAGTGTCCTGCTTGACTGCGCGCTGCCATCCTGCCTGGCCCGTGACGGTGGGCAGTTCATCGAGCCGGCGTTCGTCGAAGATGGCACGCGCGGCCAGCAGATTCGCCTGCGCCTGGGCGATATCGAGGTTGTGTTCGAGCGCGCTGGCGATCAGCCGCGACAGGCGCGCATCGTCGAAAAACGTCCACCAGGCGGCCTCGCTGACGGCGCTCGCGCCGGGTGCGAATAGCGCTTGCTGCGGACTGGCCAAATGGATGGCGGGCGTGCCCGGCGTGACATAGGCGGGGCTGACGGCGCAGCCGGCCAGCACGGGGAAGAGGGCGACAAAAAGGGAGGCTAGATAGCGGTAATTTTTCATACGGATTCCTTCAGCGCCTGCGACAAATCGCGTGCGCGCGGCGTGGCATGGTCGGCCGTGTGGCGGCGGGCCAGAAAGGTGTAGACGGTGGGCAGCACGAACAGGGTAAAGAAGGTGCCGATCAACATGCCCGAGACGATCACCACACCGAGGCCGAAGCGGCTGTTGGCGCCCGCGCCCGAGGCGAACAGCAGCGGCACCAGGCCCACCACCATGGCGGCCGTCGTCATCAAAATCGGGCGCAAGCGGATCTGCGCCGCCTTGCGGATGGCCGTGATGCGGTCCAGCTGTTCATGCACCTGCAATTCGTTGGCAAATTCCACCATCAGGATGCCGTGTTTGCTGATCAAGCCGATCAGGGTCACGAGGCCGATCTGCGTGTAGATGTTGACGGTGGCGTAACCCAGGGCCAGCGGAATCAGCGCGCCGCAGATCGACAGCGGCACGGTGATCAAAATGATCAAAGGGTCCGTCAGGCTTTCATACTGCGCCGCCAGCACCAGGTAGATGACGACGACGGCCGCGAGGAACGCCAGCAACAGCGCATTGCCTTCCGTGGCGAACTGGCGCGCATCGGACTGCCAGTCATAGCTGAAGCCCGGCGGCAGGGTCTTGGCCACGCCATCGAGGAAGGCGACGGCGTCGCCGAGGGTCACGCCCGGCGCCGGCACGCCCTGGAAGGTGGCCGCATTTTGCTGGTTGAATTGCGTCAGCATGTTCGGCTCGATCTGTTCCGTCACCGAGACAACGGCGGACAGGGGCAGCAGGCTGCCATCGTCAGCGCGCACGTACTGCTGCGTCAGGGCTTGCGCCGTGAGCCGCTGTTCGCGCGGGCTTTGCGCGATGACGTCATACGCGCGGCCATCCATGCCGAAGCGGTTCAGGTAATTTTCACCCACCAGCACGGCCAGCGATTCGCCGATATCCTGCATGCGGATGCCCAGGCTGTTGGCTTTTGAACGATCCACGCGCACTTTGACCACCGGGTTGTTGTAATCGAGGTCGCTGTCGACGACGGCAAACAGGCCGCTATCGCGCGCACGCTGCTTGACGTCTTCCATGGTGCGGAACAGGGTGGCGTAATCCTGCGCGCTGCGCAGCACCATCTGCACGGGCAAGCCGCCGCTCGATCCCGGCAAGGGCGCCAGCTGGAAGGCGAAGATGCTCGTGCCTTCCACGTCGCCCACGGCATGCTGCAATTCGGCCTGGATGACGGCCGCATTGCGCGCGCGTTCGGCCCACGGCGTCAGGTTGATGCCGCCGATGCTCGATGCCGGACCTTCGCCGCCGTTGATGATCCAGCGCGAGTCCGTTTCCGGGATATTTTTGTAGATGGCATCGAGCTTGTAGGAAAAGCGCTCGACGTAATCGAGGTTGGCGTGCTGCGGCGCCTTGATCGCCGTCAGTACGCTGGCCTGGTCTTCCGCCGGCGCCAGTTCGCGCTGCGGCAGCAGGTATAAAAACGGCAAACTGACCATCACCAGCGCGGCGAAACCGGCACTGAGCCAGCGGTGGTGCAGCGAGCGGTCCAGCAGGCGCGCATAGCGGCTGGTGAGACCTTCGAAGAAATGCTCGGCGGCGCGCGCCATGCGTCCTTCCGATTGTTTGGGCTGCAGCAGCAAGGAGCTCATCACGGGCGACAAGGTCAAGGCCACCACGCCCGACACCACCACGGCGCCGGCCAGCGTGAGCGCGAATTCCTTGAACAGCGCACCCGTGAGTCCCCCCATCATGCCGATCGGCGCATACACGGCGGCCAGGGTGATCGTCATGGCGATCACGGGGCCGGCCACTTCGCGCGCGCCGACGAGGGCGGCCGCCACGGGCGTCTTGCCTTCCTCGATATGCCGATGGACGTTTTCCACCACGACGATGGCATCATCGACCACCAGGCCCACGGCCAGCACCATGGCCAGCAGGGTCAATAAATTGATGCTGAAGCCGAAGGCCAGCATCAGCGCCGCCGCGCCCAGCATCGACAACGGGATCGTCACGACGGGTATCAGCACGGAGCGCAAGGAACCCATGCACAGGTAGATGACGATGACGACGATCAGCAGCGCTTCGAGCAGGGTGTGCGCCACCTCGTCGATGGACGACTGGATGAAGCGCGCCGTCTCGAACGCCAGTTCGACTTTTACGCCCGGCGGCAGGGTTTTCTGGATTTCGGGCAGCAGCTTCTTGATGCCGTCGACGATCACCAGCGGATTGCCGCCTGGTGTGGGCGACAGGCCCAGGTACACGGCCGGCACGCCGTCCATGATGCCGCTCGTCTCCGTGGCGGCCGCGCCCAGTTCCACCGTGCCCACGTCTTTCAGACGCACGAGCGACGCGCTGTCATCGCCGCCCTTGCGTATGACCATGTCGCGGAACTCCGCCACGCTGGTCAGATCCGTGTTGACGCTGATGTTCGAGACGACGAATTGTCCTTTGACTTTGCCGGGCGCCGCCTGGTAGTTATTGCGCCGTACGGCGTCGGCCACATCGGCCGCCGTCAATCCGCGCGCCGCCAGTTTCGCCGGGTCGATCCACAAACGCATGGCCAACTGCTGGCCGCCATATACGTCGACTTTCGCCACGCCGTCGATGGTGGCGAACATCGGCTGCACGACGCGCGCCAGGTAGTCCGTCAGCGCGGGCGCGGACACGCTCTCGCTGGCAAAGCCGACATAGGCGACGGCCGAGGAATCGCCGGCCGAGCGTTCGATGACGGGGTCGAAAGCCCCTTCGGGCAGCTTGTAGCGCACCTGGTTGACCTTGGCCATCACTTCCGTCAACGCCTGCGTGGAATCGCGGTTCAATTCCATGCGCACGGTGACCGTGCTGCTGCCCTGCACCGATGACGAGGTGAGGTAATCGATGCCCTCCACCGACGATACGGCTTGCGCGATCGGCTGCGTGACAAAGCCCTGCATCAGTTCCGCCGAAGCGCCCGGATACGTGGTTTTCACCGTGATGGTCGACGATTCGAGCATCGGGTATTGACGGATCGGCAGTTGCAGGATGGCGACCACGCCCAGCATCAGAATCAAGGTACTGATCACCAGCGCCAGCACGGGGCGGCGTACGAATAAATCGGTAAATTTCATGGTGATGTTTTCCTTTACGAGCCGGTTTTGGGCGCGGCGCGTTTTACTTCGTCCAGGGTATTGGCGACCGCTTGCACGGCCATGCCGTCGGCCAGTTTCAGCTGGCCCGAAGCGACCACGCGCTGGCCTTCGCGCAAGCCGTCGAGGATGGCGATCCGGCCCCCTGCCCGCTCGCCCAGTTTCACGCCCACGCGCTTGACGGTGAGCGGCTGTTTCCCTTCCTGCTGCGCGACGAAGACCGTGTCGCCATACGCGCTGTAGGTCACGGCCGTTTCCGGCACCGTCAACTGCTGGCCCGCCTCACGCGCCACGCGCACGTTCGCGTACATCCCCGCTCTGAGCGCGCCGCGCGGATTGGCGAGCACCGCTTGCACCTGCACCATGCGCGAACGGGCGATCAGCGGGTCGATGGCGTTGATCTTGGCCGTGAAGATGTCATCGGGATAGGCGTCCACCAGCACTTGCACGGCCTGGCCCGGCGCCAGTTTCGCGCTGCTCTGTTCATCGAGGGCGAAGTTCACCATCAGCGACTGCGTGTCGATCAGGCTGGCCACCGTGTCGGCCGCGTTCAGGTACTGGCCCGCGTGCACCTTGCGGATGCCCAGCTGTCCGGCGAACGGCGCGCGGATGGTCTTTTGCGCGATCAGCGCCTCCGTCTGGCGCACGTCGCCCAGCGCCGCATCGCGCGCTGCCAGCGCACTATCGAGCTGCTCCTGCGTGGCCGCCTTTTCCTTGACCATCTGCGCGGTGCGCGCATGGCTGCTTTCCGCGTTTTTCAGTTGCGCGCGCTGGCGCAGCAGGGCCGCCTGTTCCGGCGCATCATTGAGCTGCACCAGCACGGCGCCGGCCGCCACGCTTTGCCCCGATGCGAAGCGGATCTGCGTGATGCGCCCGCCCGTTTCGGCCGCCACCTGCACCTGGCGCGCCGCTTCCAGTTCGCCTACGCCAGCGAAGTAGCGCTCCTGCGTGCCCAGCACGACGGGCACCAGCGCCACCTTGGTGGCGGGGTAGGCGGCGGCATCGGCCGCATGCGAGTCCGCGCGCGGGGTCAGCGCGGCGCCCGCGACGGCCAGGGCGATGGCCAGCGCGCAGGCGCCGACGATTTTCGTATTCATGATGAAGTCCTTTACAACTGGGAAGAAGAGGCGCAGCGGAGGCTGATCAGGTCCGCTGCGCGTTGAAAAGAAAGAACAGGCCGATGGTCCACAGCAGCAGCACCAGGTGCGTCGTCTGCAAGCCTTCCTGTGCGATCCAGTAGCCGAACCACAGGCCGCCCAGGTGCATCAGCAGCAAAAAGGCGGCCATGGCGCACAGGGCCAGGTTCAGCCAGGGCAGCGCCTGCGTCAGCGAGGCGCCGAAGAACAGCGCCACGCCCGTCCAGGCGGCGATGGCGGCCAGCAGTTGCAAGGTCAGCACCACGCCCAGCGACAGCCGGTGCAAGGTCAAGGACGTGAGCGCGCGGCGCAGCAGCGGCGTCTGGATGGTCGGGTCCTGGCGCAGCGGGTCCATGCGCATGGTGTTGCCGATGGCCCAGACGGAGCCGTGGAAGGCGTGCAGGTTGTTGATGGCGGCCAAGGTCAGCCAGATGGCCAGGCCGGTAGCGAGGATGGCGTGAAACAGCCAGATCGAGTGCTGCAGCTGCATGGGATTCCCGTCCAAAGAGTGTCTTGCCGGCATGCGGACGTGGAAACTCCTCGACAGCGGGGAGCTACCGGCCTATTATGCAAGCAATTAGTTGGTTAACTGGCCCCATGATAGTTGAGCGAAATGAATTACACAAGTAAACGTTTGGATAATAGCGAAGCGCCGCAAACGACGGAGCGCATCCTGTATTTCATCAAGACCAAGGGACCCGTCTCCACGGCGACCCTGGCCAAGACCTTGGACATGACGGGCGAGGCGGCGCGCCAGCAAGTGCAAAAGCTGGTGGCGGCCGGCTTGATTGAAGGACGGCAGGAAGCGCAAGCGGGCGCCGGCCGGCCGCGCCAGAACTGGGTCTTGACGGAAGCGGGCAATGCGCGCTTTCCCGACACGCATGCGCAGCTGACGATCAAGCTGATCGGCTCGGTGCGCCAGCTGTTCGGCGAAGCGGGTCTGGACAAACTCATCACGCAGCGCGAAGAGGAGAGCCGCGGCGCATATGCGCTGGCGTGCTCGGCGCCGGACTTGCCCACGCGGCTGCGGCAACTGGCGGCCGTGCGCGACGAAGAGGGCTATATGGCGCGCGTGGAAGCGGACGGCGACGACTGGCTGCTGATCGAAGACCACTGCCCCATCTGCGCCGCCGCGCGCACCTGCCAGGGCTTTTGCCGCTCCGAATTGCAGCTGTTCCAGGAAGTGGTGGGGCCGCACGCCAGCATCGTGCGCGAGCAGCACGTGCTGGCCAATGCGATGCGCTGCGTGTACAGGATCCGGGCGCTGCCCTAGGCTTTCGGAAACAGCGGTCGGGCCAACAGCGCCACCAGCCCCGCCAGCCACCACACGACGGGCCAGTTGCTGGCCGCCAGCAAATGCGGGATGGCAATCGGTGTGAGGAACAAGCCCACGTAGACGGCCGTGTTCGCCATGCCCAGCGCCGTGCCCGCGTTGGCGCCGCCCGCTTCCGTGGCCAGCTCCGTGTAGGCCACGCCATGCCAGGCGGACACGGCGATGCCGGCCAGTACCACGGCGGCCATCAACAGCCAGCCCGGCGCATCGCACGCGGCGGCCATGCCCAGCAGCATGAACGTGGCCAGCGCCACCAGGGCCGAGCCGCGCAGGTAGGCGGGCCGGTTCGCATGGCGGTCCGTGTGGCGTCCGCTCCAGATGCGCATCACCATGGCGCCCACTTGCAAGGCCACCATCACGGCCGTGATTCCCGCCAGGCCCAGGTGGCCATGGTCGTGCAGGAACACGGTGGCATAGCTGAGCACGGCAAACTGCGGCACGCACAGCAAGCCGATGGCGGCCACCATGCGCCAGACCTTGCGGTTTTTCAGGGGCGATGTTGCCTGGTCTTTCATCAGGCCCGTGGGCGCGTTGTGCGGCCCCGTGGCGACCTCGGCAGAGAAATCGGGCTCATGCATCCAGCGCCACGTAAAAAACGCCGACAGGCCGCATACGAGGGCCAGGGCGCCAAATACGGGCATGAAGCCATAACGCGATGCCAGGCTGGGCAGGACGAGGGCGCCGAGGCCACCGCCGAACGGCACGGCCGTCTGGCGGATGCTCATGGCGAAACCCCGTTCGCCGGGGCCGAACCAGCGCATCACGGCGCGGCCGCTGGCGCCATTCACGCTGCCGCCCAGCACGCCGACCAGGGCCAGCCCGGCCGCCAGCGCCCACAGGGGCGGCACGGCGCCGTCAGCGGGCGTGATCCACAGCAGCAAGGTCAACAGCGCCAGCATGGTGCCCAGCAAGCCGGTCAGCAACACGGGGCGGTCGCCCCAGCGGTCGGTGGCCATGCCCCACGGCAATTCGGTCAGGGCCACACCCAAGCCCATGGCGCCCAGCGCCACCCCCAGTTCCGTATTGCTCAGGTGATAGCCGCTGCGCAGCCAGATGGCCGTGGTGGGCATGCCGTTGGCGGCGGCGGAAAAGCTGGCATTGGCCGCCACGCCGACGGCCAGCACTTTCCAGCGGTGGGCATCGCCCAAGGCGGGCGTGGTGACGGGGACAGGAACAGGAACAGGAACAGCTTGGCAATTGGTGCTCATGGCAAGGACAGGAAAGTGGTTGACCCTGACAGTGTTGCGCAGTACGATCATTCTGAATATCAGATAATTTACGTTAAACCATCCCATAAAACCGGACGATTGTATTGATGCCATGAGCTTGCTGAATTTCGACATTGCCTTTCTGCGCAGCTATGTGGCTGGCATCGAGCTGGGCAGCTTTGCCCGCGCGGCGGACAAGGTGGGGCGTTCTACCTCGGCCGTCAGCGCCCAGCTGAAAAAACTCGAGGAGCAGGCGGGCATGCCCCTGTTCCGCAAGGATGGGCGGGGGCTGGCGCTGACGCCGGCCGGCGAAGTCTTGCTTGGCTATGCGCGCCGCCTGCTGGAACTCAATGACGAGGCGGCCGTCGCCTTGCGCGGCGCGGAACTGGAAGGCTGGATCAGGCTGGGCTTGCAGGAGGATTTTGGCGAAGCCTTGCTGCCCGACGTGCTGGGGCGTTTTGCCCGCGCGCATCCGAAAGTGCGGATCGAGGCGCACGTGGCGCGCAACACGGCCTTGATGGAAGGTCTGGCCATGGGGCAGCTCGACCTGGCCCTGCTGTGGGGCGGCGCGTGCATCGCCGACGTGGCTGAGTATCCGCCGCAGCAGCGCCAGCATATCGCCGAACCGGCCATGCGCTGGATCGCCTCGTCCAGCCTGGCCTGGCGGCCCGAATCGGGCGAGCCTTTGCCGCTCATTGCGTTCGACCGCGAATGCCTGTTCCAGCGCTGCGCCACGCAGGCGCTGGACCGGGCCGGCATCGCCTGGCGCACGGCGTTTACCAGTCCCAGCCTGGCCGGACTGTGGGCGGCCGCAGCAGCGGGGCTGGGCGTGACGGTGCGCACGGGCCTGGGCTTGCCGTCATCCGTATGCGCGCTCGATCACGTGGCGGCGGGCTTGCCCGCCCTGCCCCCGCTGTCGCTGGAACTGCTGCGTGCGTCACAAGTGAGCAGGCCGCCCGTCGAGCGGCTGGCGGACCTGATCATCGAGTCGCTGCAGCAAGACGCGGCTTAGAACGCCTGCGCCGTCGGGCGCAGCACGATTTCATTGATGCTCACGTCGTCCGGCTGCTCGATCGCATACGCGATGGCGCGCGCCACCGAAGCGGCGGGGATGGCAATCTCGTAGAACTCCTTGACGGCCTTGGCGCTCTCGGCGTGGCTGCTGCCCTCGCTCAATGGCGTGTCCACGGCGCCCGGCAAGATGGTGGTGGTGCGGATGGTGCCGCCGCTGGCCGCCAGCTCATGGCGCAAGCCTTCCGAAATGGCGCTGACGGCAAACTTGGTGCCGCTGTAGACGGTGCCGCCCGGACTGAAGACTTTTTGTCCCGCCACCGACGAGATATTGATGAAGTGGCCGCTGTTTTGCGCCTGGAAATACGGCAGCACGGCGGCGATGCCATTCAACACGCCTTTGATGTTGATATCGATCATGTTGTTCCACTCGTCGACTTGCAAGGCGCTCATCGGTGCGATGGCCATCAGGCCCGCATTGTTGATCAGCACGTCGACCTTGCCGAACACGGCCAGGGCCGTGTCGATCAGATTCTTGACGTCGGCAGGCACCGTGACGTCGGTCTGGGCGATGGCGGCCTGACCACCGGCCGCCGTGATTTCCTCGGCGATGGTAGTGAGCAAGTCCATGCGCCGTGCACCGAGCACGACAGAAGCGCCCAGCGCAGCCAGATGGCGCGCCGTGGCTTCGCCCAGGCCGCTGCTGGCGCCGGTGATGACAACGACTTTCCCTGCGATATGTAGACTCATGATGGATTCCCTGTGGAGGCAGCGGAGTGCTGCGGATGACATCGATCAATGCTGGCACAGCTTAGCGCATTTGCATCCCTTTTTGCTATAAAAAAGATAATTACCAAATGGTAATTGTTAGGTACGAGCAATCAGCACTTGCACGGGCGCCATGGGAAAATCGCTGGCGCCGTATTGCTCCACTTGCTTCCAGCCCGTGTCGCGCAGCAGCTGAGCCAATTCTCCGTGCCGTGTCACCGTGCGGCCCAGCATGCGCATCGGCAAGTAATACGGCAGCACGCGCGCCGCATCGCCCGGCGCCGGGGCGATTTCCGCCTGCACGCAGACGAGTACGCCACCGGGTTTTAACGCCGCCTGCATCTTGCGCAAGGCGGCCGCCATGTCGGGCACGAAATGCAGCACGGACGAGCACCAGATCAGATCGTAATCGCTGCCGATATCGTCGCAGCCCAGATCGCCGCCCACCGTTTCCAGGCGGTCGGATAGTTGCGCATGGGCGATGTTGGCGGCCGCCACGGCCACCGTTTCCGGCCAGTCGAAAACGCAGCCGTGCAAGCCCGCATGGGCTTGCGCCAGCGCAATGGCCACCCAGCCCGGCCCGCCGCCCATATCGAGCAGGCGCAAGGGCGTGCTGCCGTCCGCAAACGGGGCGATCCGTTGCATCACGGACAGGGCCGCGCGCATGGTGACGGCGCGTTGTTCCTGGCCAATTTGCTGCTGCGCGGCGGCGGCCCAGTTGATGCCATTGGCCGTGCTGTACGGCGCCGCCTTGCCGCCGTCGCGCACCAGCGTACTGAGCTGCGTGGCGAAGTGGCGCAGCGCATGCAGCCGGTACAGCCAGGCGTCGCCGCAAAAGGCCACGGAGTTGCGGCAGAAATACTGCAAGGTGGCGGCCGTGCAGCGGTAGCGCTGGGCATCTGCGTCGGCCCCGTCGCGCTCCAGCACCTGCATGCTCCAGAGCAGTTCCAGCAGCAGGGCCGTGTGCGGCGCATGCAGCGACAGGGTGTCGGCCAGCTGCGCCGGCGTGTGCGGTGTGGCCAGCACATCGAAAATGCCCAGTTCCAGGGCGGCGGCCAGCCCGTCCGCCTGCACGGGCGCGACGGCCAGGTCCCAGTACGGTTGCAAAGTGTGTTGCGACGTGAACGGCATGGCGCTTCCTTTCGGCGAGATGGGCATGGAAGCTATTTTATGCAACAATGAGAATAATTATCATTTGCATTTGTATGCGGCACGGCGCATTTCGTATGCGCGACGGCGCGCAAGGACAGGGAGGAGCGATGATGGAACAGGACAGGGAAGCGGCAGGCTGGACGCGGCGCCAGCTGGACCCGGGGATGGGCGAGTGCCGCGCCGACCAGCGCCAGGTCGACCAGGGCTTGCTGCTCGTGCATTCCGATTACCGCCCACGGCTGGCGCTCGTCGAGCAATCGAAGCATGACGACGCGGGCGGCATGGTGATCACCATCGGCCTGGAAGGCGCGTCCGCCTACGTTACGCGCGATGGCGAACAATTGCGTTTCCGGGGCGGCCATACGACGGTGACGGCGTTTCGCCACACGAGCGGCGAGCGCCGGTTCGAGGCGAATCAGCGGGCGGCGCAGTTGCGCGTGCTGGTGGGGGAAGAAGCGCTGGCGCGCTACTGGCCGGAAGGCCTGGCGTCCCTGCTGCCCGACGGCGGCGCGCGTCAGCTGGCGCATGCGGCCACGACGGCTGCCTGCGCCCTGCACGCCCGTTCGCTGCTGCGCGCGACGGACCCGCTGGCCGTGCATATCGGCGTGCTCAGCCTGCTGGCGGAGCAGCTGCGCGCACTGCGGCCGGCGCCCTCTGCCGTGCCGCGCTGGTCCGAGACCGATATCGCCAAACTGGAACGCGTGCACGCGCTGATGCAGGAACAGATGGCACAGGAACTCACGCTCGATTACCTGTGCGCGCAGGCGGGGCTGAGCTTGTTCAAACTCAAGCAGGGATGGCGCTACCGCTACAACGACAGCCCCCAGCGCACCCTGCTGGCGCTGCGCATGCAGCGGGCAAAGTTACTGTTGGGAAATGGTTGCCAGGTGGCGCAGGCGGGCTGGCAAACCGGCTATCGCCACCCGGCCAATTTCAGCGCCGCGTTCAGCCGCTATTTCGGCTACGCGCCGAAGACCGTGGCGCGCGCGAAGGGCTGAATAGCCGGTGTAGAATCGGCGGGCAGCACATACTCATACGACCCACAAGGAGACATGATGGCCCGCAAAATCTTTGTCAATCTGCCCGTCCAGTCGCTGGAACGTTCCGTCGCGTTTTTCACGGCGCTGGGCTTCAGTTTCAATGCCCATTTCACCGATGAAACGGCGACGTGCATGATCGTTGCCGACGACATTTTCGTCATGCTGTTGACGCACGACAAATTCAAGCAATTTACGCCCAAGCAGCTGTGCGACACCACCGTGGCGACGGAAGTACTCGTGTGTTTGTCGGCCGAGAGCCGCGGCGAAGTCGATGAGCTGGTGGCGAAGGCCGTCCAGGCGGGCGGCAGCATCTACAAGGAGCCGATGGATTTCGGCTTCATGTATGGGCATAGTTTCCAGGATCCCGATGGGCATCAGTGGGAATTGATGTATATGGAACCTAATTCTGTCCCCCAATAGCATCGTAGGTCGGATTAGTGCGGCAGGGCCGCACGTAATCCGACAACATTGTTGGCCCGTGGCGGTGTCGGATTAGCGGCGGCACGCCGCGTAATCCGACACGATCCGCCTGCCCAGCTTAAGAAGCCAGCGCCAGCAGATCCACCACTTCCAGCCCGGCCAGATCCTGCGTTGTATTGCCCGCAAACGCGGCGCGGCTCGGCTGGCCGTTTTTCAGCCAGGTGCGCGTGACGGCCTTGATCTGCGCCAGGGTGCAATTGAGCACGCCGGTGCGGAACTGCTGGCGCACGGCTTCCGTCGTGCCACGCTGCTGCATGTTCCACGCCGTCAGCGCTTCCGCGTACGGCGAATGCGGCTTGTCGAGGCCCTTGATGACGCAGATGATGGCCTCTTCCACTTGTTCCTGCGAGAAATCGCCGTCGAGGATTTGATCGAGCGTCGTGCCGAAGTCGGCGAACGTGCCGGCCAGACGCGGATCGCGGTAGGAGCTCAATGTAAAGGTGCCGGCGCCGGCCGCATAGCTGGCGCTGCCGCCATACGCGCCGCCTTTTTCGCGCAGGGCCGTATGCAGCACCTGGTTGGTCATCAGTTCGGCGGCCACGGCCAGGGCCGAAGCGTCCGGATTGTGCACACCCGGCACGGCCCAGGAAACGAAGCAATGGTTGATCTGGCTTGTCGCATGCAGGGCCGTGTTGGCCAGCGGCAAAGCGGCAGGTGCGACGGTTTCCGCCGGTGCGATGGCATCTGTGCTCGCTGCAGGCAATTCCAGCAAACGGGCCAGGGTGATGCCATCCTGCTCCAGGCCGGCACACAGCACGGTCGGTTGCTGGGCGATGATGTGCGCGTGCAGGGTGTCGAGTTCACGCGCGATTTCCTGCAAGCCTGCGGACGTTTTGCTCAGCTGCTGCAAGCGGCGGTAGAACGGCAAGGCGGCCGGGCCGCCGACGATGTCGTCAAAACGGCGCGTGGGCGACAGGGGAGCCGCCGAGGCCAGCATGGCGTAGCGGTTGCCCGATTCGGCCAGGCTGGAGAGTTTGTCTTGCACCAGGCTTTCGATCAGGAAAGCCAGGCGCTCTTCTTCATCGAAGCGTGGCTTGGCGATCCAGGCCGACAGCACGGCGGCAATCGCCGCGTGTTCTTCGCGCAAGCCGCTGGCCGAGAACGACAGTTCCACGCGCATCGCTTGTTGCGGACGGGGAATTGCTTCCAGGCCGATGTGGAACGAGGGCACCATGCTCTGGCGCCAGGCGCTGGCGTCGTCGAACGACATGTCGCCCACGCCCAGTTCCGGCGCCAGGTCCGTGTACAAACGCAGCCATGGCCACGACGCTTCCGGCAGGTTCGACACGTCGTACAGCACGTTGGCATAGCTGATGCCGTTGGAAGCGATGCTGAACGCCACGGCGCCGTCGACGGCGGCAGGAATCGGCAGGGCCGGACGCGGCAAGGCGCTGACGTCGCCAGGGCGGATGCGCGGCAAGACTTCGGAATTCGATGGCAGTTGCTGATGCGCTTCCAGCGCGGCGGACTCGGCCACGATGTGCTCGCGCTCGGCATCCGTCAGCGTCGCTTGCAGGGCCGCCAGTTTGGCGTCTTCCTGGGCGGCGCGGGCCGTGAAGTAAGCGCTGTCGGGCACCACGTGCGTCGTCAAGCGGGTCGGGTTGGCGATCAGCTCGCGCACCAGCTGCTTGAAGAAGGCCGGGTCTTCGATCTGCTGTTCCAGGGTTTCCAGGATGGCCGCATTGTCGAACGCGTCCATCACGTCGCCGCCGTACATGGCCAGCGGCAAGGCGTGCAGCAAGCGGCCCAGGCCGTAAGGCATGCGGCCGCTGCTGATTTCGCGCTGGCTGTACTTGATGTCGCGCAAGGCCGCGTGCAGCACGGCGGCGGGAATGCCTTCTTCCGCCGTCTCTTCCAGTGCCGTCCAGATGCGCTGGTGCGCGTCGGCGATCTGTTCTTTGGTTAAACCTTCCATGCCGATGTGGAACACCATCTGGCGGATACCCGCGTCGCGGCCATTCATGTCCGATGGACGGCCGTAGCCGGCCGATTCCATGGCGCGCATGACGGGCGCCGACGATTCACCGAGCAAGCCGTGCGACAGCAGATGCGCGTGGTAGTAGGCGATGGGGTCGCTTGACTCGCCCATCAGCCATGCGAATTGCAGGCCGAACTCATCGTCGCGCGCTTCCTGCGACGGAATCTTGACAATATTTTCCTGCGGCGCCGTCCACGCGGGCGCCAGTTGCGGCAGGCGGCGTTCGGAGAAACCGCTGAGCTTGGACAACACGCGCTCGGCGACTTGCTCCTGCACGGCCGACGCTTCGATATTGCCGGCGGTCATGATCACGGCTTGCGAAGGGTGATAGTGGCTGGCGTGGAATGCTTTCAGCATGTCATGCGTCAGTTCGGGAATGTCGAGCGGGTCGCCGCCCGATTCCACTTCATACGTCGTGCCTTTGAGCAAGGCGCTGGCGATGCCGCTGTCGAGCGCTCGCATGGGGCTGTTGAACGCGCCCTTCATTTCATTGAAGACGATGCCCTGGTACACGAGCTTGTCGCCTTCGAACGCATGGCGCCAGCCTTCCTGGCGGAAATTCAGGTAATCGAGGTTCGGGAAGAAGGCCGCATCGAGGTAGACGTCGAGCAGGTTGAAGAAATCCTTGCGGTCGGTGCTGGCGAACGGGTACACGGTGCGGTCCGCATAGGTCATCGCATTCATGAACGTGGCCGTCGAGCGGCGCAGCATCGAGAAGAACGGGTCGCGCACCGGGTAGCGCGACGAGCCGCACAAGGCCAGGTGTTCGAGAATGTGGGCGCGCCCGTCGCTCACTTCGGGCACAGTGGGAAAGGCCACCAGGAACACCATCTCAGCCTGCTCGGTATGCATATGGATATGGCGCATGCCCGTTGCTGGCTCGACATATTGCTCGATGGTTGCCTGCAAGACTGGAATGAAGTTGCTGCTGACTTTTTCAAATGTGCTCATGCGGTATGGGATCTCTGCGGTAGGTGATTCGGAGTGTCGGTGGGGCTGCATCACATGTGGGGGCAAAGTGGCGCAATGCCAGGGCCGGCGGCCACTTTGATGCCTGTATGAAGTTTTTCCCTATTGTACTAGGAGTATCTGCGCGCCGCCGCCGACGCTTGCTTGTCGGACGCAAAAGCAACAAGGTTGCCAAATCGGCTATTTTTTGACAGCTGGCGCCCCGCAATGGAGGCTTAGCGTACCATGCGCCTTTTGCATTCCAGACTGAACCGAAGGCGCCTATCTTGTCTCGACTTTCCTTTCGCCAACTGTTATTTGCCGCCTTCATTTTGACGACGGGCATTTTGACGGCCACCTCCGTGCAAGCCCTGCTGACCCTCGAACACCTGGCGCGGCTGGGGCGCGAAACGGCGGCGCAGGCGATTGCCCTGACGGAACAGTCGCAGCGCCTGTCCGAGCGCACCTTGGCCATGGAGCGCAGCGCGCGCCAATTCCTCGTGCTGGACGACCCCGTGTTCCGCGAGCGCTTCGCGGCGGCCCGCGACGAAGCGACGGCGGCGCTGCAAGTGCTGAACCGTGCCACGCCCGAGTTCGCTCCCCAGCTGGCCGACGAATGGACGGTGCAGGCGCAATCGGCTTGGGAAGTTTTACAGGCAGGCAAGCGCCGCAAGCGCGATGGCCACGCCGTCGTGTACCGCGCGTTTGCCCGCATGACGCAGATCAATGACAGCCTGGCGCGCGAAAGCAAGACGGAAATCGGCAGCCGCAACGATGCCCTGCTGGCCGAGCTGGAACGCCAGCGCCGCCTGCTGGGCGTGCTGGTGGGCGGCGCCGTGCTGCTGGCGGCCGTGCTGGCCACCTGCTTCGGCTTCCTGCTGTCGCGTCCGCTGCGCCGCATCGAGACGGCCATCGAGCGCCTCGGTGACAAGCGCTACGATCAACCCATCGTCGTCGGCGGCCCGGCCGACACGCGCCGCCTGGGCCAGCAGCTGGACTGGCTGCGCCAGCGCCTGGCCGACCTCGATGCCGACAAGGAACGTTTTCTGCGCCATATTTCCCACGAGCTGAAAACCCCGCTGGCGGCCCTGCGCGAAGGCGTGGCCTTGCTGGAAGACGAGGTGGCAGGCAAGCTCAGCGATAGCCAGCGCGAAATCGCCGGCATCCTGCAGCAAAACACGGCGTCCCTGCAAACGCAAATCGAGGACTTGCTGCGCTACAATACCGCCGCTTTTGACGCCCAGCACTTGGCGCACAGCAAGGTCGATTTGCTCGTCTTGCTGCAAGATGTGGTGGCCGGCCAGCGCCTGCAATGGCTGGCGCGCCGTTTGACGGTTGAAGTGCAGGGTGTATCCCTGATCGTGCAGGCCGACCGCGACAAGCTGGCGACGGCCCTGGCCAATTTGCTGTCGAATGCCGTGCGCTTCAGCCCGGAAGGCGGCACCGTGCGGTTTGCCCTGTCTTGCGCAGGCGGCCGCGTGCGCATCGATTGCATCGACGAGGGGGCCGGCGTGGCGCCCGAGGATGCCGCGCGTATTTTTGAACCGTTTTACCAGGGAGTGCGCCAGGCGGCCGGCGCGCGTAACGGCAATGGCATCGGCCTGTCCATCGTGCGCGAATATATCGCCGCCCATGATGGCAGCGTCACTCTTTTACCGCGCCCCGCCGGCGCGCATTTTCGGATAGAACTGCCCTTATGATGACGAGAATTTCCCTGGCCGCCATGGCCGCCTGCGTATTGCTGTTGGGCGCTTGCGCCGCCAAGCCCCCCGTCCAGACGCCCGTGCTCGTGCAAACGCCGCCGCGCGTGGTGGTGGTGGCCGATCCCCAGCTGACCGAACTGCTCGCATATCAAAGCGCCCTGCGCCTGATGACGCCGTCGGAACTGGTAAAAGCGCAACTGGACCTGGCAAAAGCCGACCATGCGCCGCACAACACCATACGCCGTGCCATGCTGCAAGCGGCCTTGCGCGGCCCTGGCGACCTGGCCCGCGCGCAAGCCTCGCTGGAACCGCTGGCCACGGCCACGGGCAAGGATGCGCAACTGCTGGCGCCGCTGGCGCAATTGTTGGGCAGCCAGTATGCGGAACTGCGCCGCCAGGAAGAGAGCATCGACAAGCTCAACACGCAGTTGCGCGACGCCCAGCGCCGCATCGACTTGCTCAATGAAAAACTCGAAGCGCTGAAAAACATCGAGCGCAGCCTGTCCGTGCGTCCTGCCGCGGGAGCGCCGAAATGAGCGAGCACGCCCACATCTTGTTGGTCGATGACGATCCCGACCTGCTGCGCCTGTTGACCATCCGCCTGAAGGCGGGCAATTATCGGGTCACGGCCGTGGGCAGCGCGGAAGCGGCGCTGGCGCGCCTGGCCGTGGAATTGCCGGCTTTGGTCATTACCGACGTGCAATTGCCGGGCCGCGACGGCCTGGCCCTGTTCGATGAAATCCGCCGCCAGCATTCGGCCCTGCCCGTCATCCTGCTGACTGCCCACGGCACCATTCCCGACGCCGTCGACGCGACGGCACGCGGCGCATTTGCCTACCTGACGAAACCATTCGACGGCAAGCTGCTGATGGAAAAAGTGGCATACGCCATCAACTTGTCCACCGTCATGCCGGCGCAAGCGTCCGGCGACGAGAGCTGGCGCGCCGAGCTGATCAGCCGCAGTTCGCAGATGGCCGAGCTGCTGGCCGAAGCCAAGCTGGTGGCGGGCTCCGACGCCAGCATCCTGATACGCGGCCCCAGCGGCACGGGCAAGGAATTGCTGGCGCGCGCGCTGCACAACGCCAGCCGCCGCGCCAAGGCGCCATTCATCGCCGTCAACTGCGGCGCCATTCCCGAGCAGCTGCTGGAATCGGAATTGTTTGGCCACGTGAAGGGATCGTTTACGGGCGCCGTCGGCAACCGCGAAGGCTTGTTCCAGGCGGCCGATGGCGGCACCCTGTTTTTGGATGAGATCGGCGACATGCCCTTGCCGCTGCAGGTGAAACTGCTGCGCGTGCTGCAGGAGCGGGCCGTGCGCCCCGTCGGCGCCGACCAGACGCGTCCGGTAGACGTGCGCTTGCTGTCGGCCACGCACCGCGACCTCGACGTGGCGATGGCCGAAGGGCAATTCCGCGAAGACCTGTATTACCGACTCAACGTGGTGACCTTGACCCTGCCGCCGCTGGCCGAGCGCCGCGAAGACATCGCCCTGCTGGCGAACCATTTCCTGCAGAAACTGGCGGCCAAGTATCAAAAACCGTTGAACGGCTTCGCGCCCGATGCCTTGACTGCCCTGGTGGCGGCGCCATGGCCCGGCAACGTGCGCCAGCTGGTCAATGTCGTCGAGCAAGTGTGCGCGCTGGCCACGGCGCCGCTGGTGCCCTTGTCCCTGGTGCAGCGTGCCCTGCGCGTGCCGTCGCTGGAAGCGCTCAGCTATAACGAAGCGAAGCAGCGCTTCGAGCGCGACTACCTGATTCAGCTGCTGCGCCTGACGGATGGCAACGTGGCCGATGCCGCCCGCCTGGCCGACCGCAACCGCACGGAGTTCTACCGCTTATTGCAGAAATATGAGCTGACGCCGGCCCTGTTCCGGGCCGATGGCGACCCTGTCGCTGAATAGCGACAAAAATAAAGCGTTATAAATCAGGGGCTTGGCGTAAAACATTGACGGTCTTGCCACAAGCTGTCGCTGCCAGGCGACAAAAAGCCCCATTTTTCCGGCCAGATCGGCGCGAAACGGGCTGGAAAAATCGAGATGGAATGTAAGTCCTTGATTTTCAATGAAATTTAAAAGCTGGCACGGCGCTTGCTGTATGGGTAGATGTGACGCTTCAAAGTGTTGCTTTATCCAAGTAAGAAGCTTTTAACTTCATTGAGAGGAACTACCATGCAAACATCGAAACTGTTCAATACCCTGGTTGCCGCTATCGTACTGTCGGGCGCCTCGATCACCGCTTCGCATGCCGCTGACTCCGCACCAAAAGCACAAGCTCCTGCTGACACCGTCGTGGCCGCCAACGCTGCCGCAGCCGTCCCTGATGAAACCATCACTTCCTCGGCCAAGGCCGCCCTGAGCGCCGATGCGCAAGCCGCCGCCCTGCCAGTCAAGGTAGCAACCCAGCAAGGTGTGGTCGTCCTGTCGGGCGACGTGCCGAGCGCCGAAGCGGGTGACCGCGTCGTGCAGATCGTCGCTTCCGTGAGCGGCGTGAAAGAAATCAAGAACGAGCTGAAAGTCAAAGCCGCCGGTTAATCCCCTCGCGCTGTACTTTACTCCGGGTTGCCCTGTCTGCGGACAGGGCATTTTTCGTTTACACCTGCAGTGGTGTTGTCGAATGACGGTCCTGCGGACCTAATCCGGCCTGCAAATCGCCCTCCATTGCGCACGGTATGCGGTCAAACCATCCACTTCCATCATGGGCTCCACCGTCGCCTCCATCGCAGGCACCTGGCCCCAGCGGTGCAGCATCCAGCCGCCGCACGTCGTGCCGCTGGCGTCTTGCGACACGCTCACTTCCTGCCCTGGCCGCAAGGCCGCCAGCAGGGCGGCGAAATGCGGGTTGTCCGTGAAACTGCCTTCCACCGTCACGGCCCCTTGAGCATCGAGGGCATCGAGGCAATAATCGCTCATCAGCGCGCAATACAGGGTGGCCAGCGCATAGCGTTCCTGGGCCGTACGTGGTGCCGGTCCGGCGATGTGCCCCGCCTGCCCGACGAAGGGGCCGCCCGATTCCGCAAAGCAGGGCAGCGCCAGCGTACCCTGCTTGACCAGGTGGGCGATATCATCGATGCCGCACACTTGAGGTTCGCTGCCCGCCAGCACGGCAAATTCGCGCCCGCCCATGAAGCGCATGCAGGCCACGGGTTGGCCCAGCGCATGCACATTGGCCAACATGTCGGCCGTTTCATCGAGCCGGCCGAGGGGCGCGCCGAAGGCGGCGGCAATGGCCCAGGTGCCGGTCGACAAGACCGTGCGCGACTGGGCTTGCTCTTGCGCATCGAGATAACGCAGCAAAGAAGCATTGCTGTCGTGGATGCCGCACAGCACCTGGCAATCGGGCAGCAAGCCATTGCTCTCGCGCCACTGCGGCAGCACGGGTCCCAGCGCCGTCCATGCCGCTTGCAGTGGGGGAAACAACGGCGCCCAATCCATCGTCTCCACCAGTGACGAATAGGCCCCTTGCTGCGGCTGCCATAAATCCGTATGGCAACCGAGCGAAGTCACTTCGCTGGCGGCCACGCCCGATAGCCGCCAGGCCCAGTATTGCGGATAGGTCAGGATATGGCGCGCGCGGGCAAATTCTTGTGGGTAAGTCTTGGCGAGCCAGAACAGTTGCAAGCCCAGGTTCAGGCCGCAGGGCAATTGCGGCGACAGGCTGTTGGCAAAGGCCGGCCGCAAGCTTGCATACTCTGCCGCCAGCGATTGCGGCAAGCTGGACTCATAGTCGAGGATGGGCAGCACCAGGCCGGCATCGTCGACCAGCGCCGCCGTGGCGCCGTGCGTGACGGGCACGATGGCGGTGACGTGCGCCAGGCGCGCAAAGGCGGCCAGGCCCGTTTGCAGCCAGTCCCACAGGCGCTCCGTATCGTGGTGCGGATACGGCCCTGCATGCACGATGTTGTTCGGGCGGCGCTCTTCGGCCAGGATGGCGCCGGCGGCGTCCAGCAGGGTCAGCTTGGCATTCGTCTTGCCGATATCGAATACTACGGTGGCGTCGATGGTCACGGCCGTCCTTATGCGAGGTGAAACATGGGGGTTAAAGGCACGGCGACGGGCGAGGCATCGGCCTGCGTTTCCATCAGGTCGGCCATATGTGCCCACCAGCGGCGCATCACGGGATGCTGCGGCAGCGCCTCCATCGTGTGGCCGTCCATGCGGCGCAGCACGGCGAACAGCGCGCCCGTCTCCTCATCGAGAAAGATGCTGTAGTCGCGCACGCCCGACTCCTGCAGCAGGCTGGCCAGCTCGGGCCAGATGGCGTCGTGGCGGCGCTGGTATTCGGCGGCATGGCCGGGTTTCAACTGCATCTTGAAAGCGATCTGTTGCATGGTTTATTTTCGTGTGTGTTTGCGGTTCAACAGGCGCGGCAGTGCAATCGTGATCAAGAGCAAGATGCCGACGACAATCGTCATGATAACGCCGGGAATATTCAGCAGCGCCAGGCCATACGTCACCATGCCCAGCAGCAGCACGGCCAGCAGCACGCCGCCGATGCTGCCCTTGCCGCCGGCGATGCTCACGCCGCCGAGGATGACCATGGTGATCACTTCGAGTTCCCAGCCCATGGCGATGTTCGGGCGCGTGCTGCCGATGCGTCCCGTCAGCAGCCAGGCGGCCAGGCCCGCCATGGCACCGGTGGCCACGAACAGGGCGAAGCGGTAGCGGTCCACGGCCACGCCGGAAAAGCGCGCCGCGCCCGGATTGCAGCCGATGGCAAAGATGCGCCGGCCCCAGCTGGTCGCATGCAGCAGCACGGCAAACAGCGCGCAAAACACCAGCAAGATAACGAAGGGGCGCGGCACGATATCGAAGAAATAGCCTTGCCCCCAGTCGATCAGCAGTGGCGGATAGCCCGTGTAGGCCTGGTCGCCCAGGATCACGCTGGCCAGGCCGCGGAACAGGGCCACGGTGCCGATCGTCACGACGATCGATGGCAGGGCGAAGCGCGTGACGAGCACGCCGTTCAGGCAGCCGCAGAGGGCGCCCATGGCCAGCGCGACGAACAGCAAGCCTTGCGGCGGCACGCCGTGGTGATGCGCAAACCCCATCGCCACCGAGGACAGCGCCAAAATGCCGGAGACGGAAATGTCGATCTCGCGGCAAATGATCAGCAAGGCCATCGGCAGCGCAATCAGGGCCTTTTCGCTGAAGTTGAAGGTGCTGTCGGCCAGATTGTAGGCGTCGAGGAAATTCGGCAGCAGCACGCTGTTGGCCGCAAACACGGCGATCAGCAGCAGCGCCAATAACGCTTCCCAATGGGCAAAATACTGGCCGAGACGGTGCGCCTTGCGGTCGAGGATGGTGTAGCGCGAACGCACGGGTGCGCTGTCCGGCGCTTCGCTGTGCAAGGTCTGTGAAGTGGCATTCATGCGGCGCTCCTGCGGGTCGAGGGGGCTTGCAGTGTGAGCGGCAAGATCTGGCGACCCATGTTCCTGGTGCCGCGCGCATTGAGCAGCACGGCCGTGAGGATCACGATCCCTGTCAGCGCGCTTTGCCAGAAGGGCGAGACCTTGACGATGGGCAAGGCATTGTTGATGACGGCCAGGAACAGCGAGCCGAGCACCGCGCCGCCCACCGTGCCGGCGCCGCCGGCGATGCTGATGCCACCGATCACGCAGGCGGCGATCACGGTAAATTCAAAGCCATACGCGATTTCCGAGTACGCCACGGCGTAGCGGGCCACCCACAGATAGCCGCACAGGCCGGCCATCAGGCCCGACAGGCCATACGTCCACAGTAGCCGCCGCGCCGTGGCGATACCGACATAGCGGGCCGCCTGCGGCTGGTTGCCGATCGCATACAGGTCGCGGCCGAAGCGCGTGTAGCGGGCCAGGAAACAGGTTGCCAGGATGGCCGCCAGCGCGATCCACACGAGGTGCGTCACACCCAGCAGGCGTGCCAGCGGAAAGTCGATGAAGGCGGCCGGCATCTGGTGCGACGATACCCAGGCGCCGCCCGACAGCACGAATACCAGGCCCCGGTACACGCTCATGGTGCCCAGGGTCACGACGATGGGCGGCAGGTCCAGGTAGCCGATCAGGTAACCGTTGATCAGGCCCAGCAGCAGGCCGATGCCCAGCGCCGCCAGCACCACCAGCGGCAGCGGCAAGTGCTGATACTGCACGGCCAGCAAGGCCGACAGCATGCCCGACAGCGCCAGGTTGGACGCCACCGACAGGTCGATGCCTCGCGTAATGATGACGAACATCTGCGTCAGCGCCAGCATGATCAGCAAGGTGCTGTCGGTGAGCAGGTTGGCCAGGCTGCCCGGGGTCAGGAAAACGGGCGAGCGCAGGCCCACCAGCAGCACCAGCAGCACGATCAGCAGTGCCAGCTGGATTTCACGTTGCTTCAGATAGCGCATGTCAATTCCTCGATCGGATGGCCGCTGCCGGACGCGGCGGCGACGACGTTTTCCGGGGTCGCCTGGGCGCGCGGAAAGACGCGGTGGATATGGCCCTGGTGCATGACCACGATGCGGTCCGCCATGCCCAGCACTTCCGGCAACTCGGACGAGACGAGGATCACGGACAGGCCTTGCGTGACGAGCTCGCTGATGAAGCGGTGCACGGCCGCCTTGGAGCCGATATCGATGCCCTTCGTGGGTTCATCGAGAATGATCACGCGGGGCTTGGTGGCCAGCCACTTGGCCAGCACGACTTTTTGCTGATTGCCGCCCGACAGTTCCGACACCATCTGCGTAAAGTGGCTGGCCTTCAATTCCAGCTGCTCGCTCAGGTGGCGCGCGATGGCCGTCTCCTGCGCGCGCCGTGGCCGCAGGAAAAAGCCGATGCTGTCCAGAATCGGCAAGGTGATGTTTTGCACGATGGACATCGACAGGTGCGCGCCTTGGTGCTGGCGGTCTTCGGGCACATACGCGATGCCGTGCCGGATGGCGTCGCTGGCGCAGCCGATGCGCACTTTCTCGCCGGCGATGGTGATCGTGCCGCGCACGCCCTCGGTCAAGCCGAACAGCGCTTGCATCACTTCCGAGCGGCCCGCGCCGACCAGGCCGTAGAAGCCGACGATCTCGCCTTGCCGCACGGAGAAACTGACGCCGTGAAATTCCGTCGCATGGCACAGTTGCGACACTTCCAGCAAGGTTGGTCCCAGGGGGACGTCGACCTTGGGAAACACTTGCTGAATGGTGCGCCCGACCATCAGCGACACGAGCTGCGGTTCGCTGATGTCGGCCATTGCGCCGGCGGCGACGAAATGGCCGTCGCGCAGCACTGTATAGGTGTCGGCGACGGTAAAGATTTCATCGAATTTGTGCGAAATGAAAATCACCGCCGTGCCCGCCGCGCGCAGCTGGGCGATGATGCGGTACAGCTCATGGATTTCGCGCTGCGACAGCGAGGCGGTGGGCTCGTCCATGATCACCACGCGCGCCTCTTGCGACAGGGCGCGCGCGATTTCCACGAAGTGGCGTTGCGCCACGCTCAATTCCTTGACCTTGGCCAATACGGGTAACTGCACTTCCAGGCGCGCGAAGATCTGCTCGGCCTCGGCCGCCATGCGTGGCCAGTCTATGCGCGGCGGGAAACCCGTTTGCGGCTGGCGCCCGATATAGATGTTTTCGGCCACCGTCAGTTCGTCGAACATCATGGTTTCCTGGTGCACGGCGGTAATGCCGGCATCCATCGCATCTTGCGGATTGGAAAACAGCACAGCCTTGCCGCCCAGTTCCATGCTGCCCGCATCCGGTTGATAAATGCCCGTCAACGTCTTGACCAGGGTCGACTTGCCGGCGCCGTTTTCACCGATCAGCGCCATGACTTCACCGGCGCGTACCGTCAGCGCCACGTCTTTCAGCGCGGTGACGCCATGGAAGTGCTTGCAGATGCCATGCAGGCGCAACACCGGCGCCGCGTTCTGCGCAATAGGGGGATTCTGTGACATAGCCATTCACACTTGAGAGATATTCGCAGGTCGGGTTAGCGCGCCAGCGCGTAACCCGACAACATTGTTGGCTTTACCGGTGATATCGGATTACGGCGCTTCGCGCCTGATCCGACCCACGGCCGTCGGTACACAAACAAATCAGAATATCTTCGAGAACTTGTCGACGTTATCCTTGTTGTAGGTGAACGGCGGCGCCAGCGCCGCTTCGCCGCCCGCATCGAGTGTCAGCTTGCCCATGCGGCCGACGGCGATGCTTTCGCCCGGCTTGCCGCTGGCCTTGCCGGTGACGAATTGATGGGCGGCATACGTGGCGGCGTAGCCGAGGTCGATCGGGTTCCAGATGGCAAAGCTTTTCACGGCGCCGCTCTTCACGTGGCCGGCCATTTCCGACGGTAAGCCCAGGCCCGTCACATACACCTTGCCCACGAGTTTCTCGTCGACCACGGCCTTGCCGGCCGCATTGATGCCCACGGTGGTTGGCGCGATGATGGCTTTCAGGTTCGGGTTGCTGCGCAGCAGGCCGATCGCTTCGCGGTAGCTCTTGTCGGACTGGTCGTCGCCATACACGGTGGCCACCAGCTTGATCTTGGCGTACGCAGGCTGGGCCAGCGTTTTTTTCATTTCGCCGATCCAGATGTTCTGATTCGTCGCCTGCGCCGTGGCCGACAGGATGGCGATCTCGCCCGTGCCGCCGATGGCGTCGGCCGCCATTTCAATCTGTTTCTGGCCGATCAGGGCCGGGCTGGACGGGTTCAGCTGCATCAAACGCCCCTCCTTGGCCAGGCCGCTGTCGAAGGAAATGACCTTGATGCCTCGCTGCATGGCTTTCTTGGTGATCGGCACGAGCGCATTGGCGTCGTTGGCGGAAATGACGATGGCGCTGACCTTCTGGCTGATCAGCGAGCTGATGATTTCGATCTGCCCTTCCGCCGTCGCCGTGGTGGGCCCCGTGTAAATGACTTCCACGTCGCCCAGCTGCTTGGCCGCCTCGTTCGCGCCTTCGTGGGCGGCGTCGAAGAAGCCGTTGCCCAGGCTCTTGACGACCATGGCGATCTTGATTTTTTCCGCCGCCTGGGCACTGGCGGCCAGGCAGCCGATCATGCACATGCTCAATGCCGTCACCATCATTTTGTTCAATTTCATGCCGCGTCTCCTTTTTTATTGTTGCTGCCGGGGCGGTAGACACCATGTCTCCAGCCCTCTGTTTTTGTCACTGACTAGGTATTGCCTATTGCTCTTGCCACGCCTGCTCCGCCGGCGACAGCGGCGCCGCCATCGCCTCGGGGGCGACGGCCAGTACCTTGACGCCCGACTGCTCCAGCATCTGCACGGCCGCGTCCGAAGCGCCCGTGTCCGTGATGACGCAGGACACGCGGTTCAGGCCGCACAGGATCAGGCCTGCCTTCCTGGCAAACTTGGAACTGTCAGCCAGGACAATCAACTCCTCGGCCTGGCTGATCAGGCGTTTCTCGGCCTGGATCAGCAAGGGATCCGCTTCCATCAAGCCCAGCATCGACAGGCCGTATACGCCCATGAACATTTTTCCCGCGTAATGATGCTGGCTGATGTCGTTGTCGAAGGGACTCAGGATGACGTTTTGCTCGCGATACACCTTGCCGCCGGGCAGGATGATTTCATTCTCGCTGGACATCAGCAGGCGCTCGGCCATCAGGAAGGAATTGGTGAGGATTTTCAGCCGCTTGTCGACCAGGAACTCGACCATGCGGTAGGTGGTGGTGCCGCCATTGATGATGATGGTGTCGCCATCGGCGCACAGGCCGCAGGCGTGGCGGGCGATGGCGCGCTTTTGCGCGGCGCAGCGGTCCAGGTTGTTTTGAAAGGTTTCGCCCGACAACGCAAACGTGCGCTGTTTTTTTTGCGGCAGGCTCTCGGCGCCGCCGCGGGTGCGGGTCAGCAAATTGCGCTCGGCCAGCCAGGCGATATCGCGCCGCACCGTCGCCGGCGAGGAATTGAGCCAGTCGACCAATTGGTCGACGCTCGCCACGCTATGTTCGGCGAGTAGTTTCAGCAAGCCTTTGCGGCGTTTGTGATTAACCACGTTGTCTCCTTTTTGAGTCCTCTCCCGTACCAGCTGCCCGGGGACGACTTCTTTATCGGTGAGCCAGCCTAAGCAGTTGAGCAGTGCATGTCAACAATCAATCAATCAACATCGTGATTATTTGGATAGCGCGCAAATGCGTGATCGGAGTTCCAATCAACCTGGTGATTATTTGCGTTTCCCTCACGTTTTTGATTGCTTGTTGATTGACATGATTGGCACGCTGGCTTCTACTGAGTGCTGCCGTCATGGCGTCCCGCACACAGATGCGGCCATGGCGATCCGCACGCACAACCAAGAATGGAGACACTGTATGACCGCCACGATGGACACCACACCACCTGCGCCCATGGCCTCGCTATGGGACGATGCGCACGCCGCGACCTTGAGCGAACCGGAGCTTTTGCTGTACCGTTCCAACCTGCTCGGTTCCGACATGCGCATCACCAATTTCGGCGGCGGCAATACCTCGGCCAAGATCCGCATGACGGATCACCTGACCGGCGACGAGGTCGAGGTGCTGTGGGTGAAAGGCTCCGGCGGC
Organism: Janthinobacterium sp. NKUCC08_JDC; assembly: GCF_019345575.1. NCBI lineage: Bacteria > Pseudomonadati > Pseudomonadota > Betaproteobacteria > Burkholderiales > Oxalobacteraceae > Janthinobacterium > Janthinobacterium sp. NKUCC08_JDC. The sequence goes on from NZ_JAHKQW010000004.1 coordinate 365,854, forward strand.
GACCTGGGCAGCATCAAGCTCGATGGCTTTTCCACCCTGTACATGGACAAGCTGCGCGCGCTGAAGGGCCGCTACCGTGGCCTGGCGCTGGAAGATGAAATGGTTGCCTACCTGCCCCATTGCACTTTCAATCTGAACCCGCGCGCGGCCAGCATAGACACGCCCCTGCATGCGTATATCGCGCGCAAGCATGTCGACCATATGCACCCGGACGCCGTGATCGCGATCGCCGCCTGCGCCAATAGCCAGGCACTGACGCACAAGATTTTCGAAGGCGAACTGGGCTGGCTGCCGTGGCAGCGTCCCGGCTACGACCTGGGCCTCAAACTCGAAGCGCTGTCGCAGTCGCAGCCGCATTTGAAAGGCATCATCCTCGAAGGCCATGGCCTGTTTACGTGGGGCGATACGGCCAAGTCCTGCTATGAAACCACCTTGGCCATCATCAAGCGCGCGGAAGACTGGCTGGCGGCCAACACGACGCAGCCGGCGTTCGGCGGCGCCAAATCCGCGCCGTTGCCGGCGCACGAGCGCGCGGCCCTGGCGCAGCGTTTGATGCCTGTGCTGCGCGGCAAGATCAGCCAGGACGAGTACAAGCTGGGCCACTTCGACGACAGCGCCAACGTGCTCGAGTTCGTTTGCAGCGCCGACCTGCTGCCGCTGGCCGCGCTCGGTACCTCGTGCCCCGACCATTTCCTGCGCACCAAGATCCGCCCCTTCGTCATCGACTTCGATCCGGCCTATCCTGATTTTGACCGTTTGGTCGCCGGCCTGGACGAGGCGCTGGCCGCCTACCGCGCCGACTACCTCGCCTATTACACGCGCTGCAAGCACGACAACAGCCCCGCCGTGCGCGACGCCAACCCCATCATTTATCTGATCCCCGGCGTGGGCATGCTGTCGTTCGCCAAGGATAAGGCGACGGCGCGCATCGCCGGCGAGTTCTATGTCAATGCCATCAATGTGATGCGCGGCGCCAATGGCGTCGACACCTATGTGGGCTTGCCGGAACAGGAAGCGTTCGATATCGAATACTGGCTGCTGGAAGAAGCCAAGCTGCAGCGCATGCCCAAACCCAAAAGCCTGGCCGGACGCATTGCGCTGGTGACGGGCGGCGGCGGCGGCATCGGCCAGGCCGTGGCGCGCCAGCTGCTGCAGGAAGGCGCTTGCGTGATGCTCACCGATATCGACGGCGCCGCGCTGGAAGAGGCGGAGCAGAGCCTGCTGAAGGTGGCGGGACGCGACAATATCGCCACGGTGCGGGCGAACATCACGGCCGAAAACGACGTCGAGGCCATCCTGAATGCGGCCGCGCTGCGCTTTGGCGGCATCGACCTGCTGGTCTCGAACGCGGGCATCGCTTCCTCGGCGCCGCTGGAAGAAACGACCCTGGAGATGTGGGAACGCAACCAGTCGATTTTGGTGACCGGCTATTTTCTCGTCAGTCGCGCCGCCTTCCGCATCATGCAGCAGCAGAAGCTCGGTGGCAGCATGGTGTTTGTCGCCAGCAAGAACGGTCTGGTGGCATCGGCCGGTGCCTCGGCCTATTGCACCGCCAAGGCGGCGGAAATCCATCTGGCCCGCTGCATCGCGCTCGAAGGGGCGCCGCACGGCATCCGCGTCAACGTGGTCAACCCCGATGCCGTCATTCGCGGTTCGCGCATCTGGGATGGCAAGTGGAAGGAAGAGCGGGCCGCCTCGAACAAGATCGAGACGGGCGACATTGAGGAATTCTATCGCCAGCGCAGCATGCTCAAGCGTAGCGTGCTGCCGGAAGATATTGCCGAAGCCGTGTATTTCCTCTCCAGCGACAAGGCCGCCAAGAGCACGGGCAATATCATCAATGTCGACGCGGGCAACGCGGCCGCATTTACACGTTAATCTAAAAAAACGACGCAGCCGGCCATGGCGCCGCTGCGCGCAAGGAGACAAGATGCATACCATGATCGACAGCGGCCTGGTGGCCGACCACAATGCCAAGCTGCAAGCGAACCTGGAAGCTGACTATGCGGCCCTGGGCGGCGTGCTTGCCCGCCGCGGCCAGGACATTGAAAAACTGACGGCGCTGGCGCAGACGTTTGCCGTGGCCGTACCCAGCTGGGGCACCGGCACGGGCGGCACGCGCTTTGCCCGTTTCCCCGGCCTGGGCGAACCGCGCAACGTGTTTGAAAAGCTCGAAGATTGCGCCGTCATCAACCAGCTGACGCAAGCGACGCCCGCCGTCTCGCTGCATTTTCCATGGGACAAGGTCAGCGACACGGCCGCCCTGCGCGAGACCGCCCAGGCTTACGGCCTGGGCTTTGACGCCGTCAATTCGAATACCTTCCAGGACCAGGCCGGACAGGCGCAGTCGTACAAATACGGCAGCCTGACGTCGCACAGCGCGGCCGTGCGCGCGCAGGCCGTCGAGCACAATATCGAATGCATCGAACTGGGGCGTGCGCTGGGCTCGACGGCGTTGACGGTATGGGTGGGCGATGGCGCGAATTTTCCGGGCCAGCACAATCTGCGCGGCGCGCTCGAGCGCTACCTCGACAGCATGCGCGACATCTACGGCGCCCTGCCCGCCGACTGGCAGTTATTTATCGAACACAAGCTGTTCGAGCCGGCCTTCTACGCCACCACGATCGCCGACTGGGGTACCAGCTTTGCCTGCGCCAGCGCGCTGGGACCGAAGGCCAAATGCCTGGTCGACCTGGGCCACCATGCGCCGAACACGAATATCGAAATGATCGTCGCGCGCCTGGCGCAGTTCGGCAAACTGGGCGGCTTCCATTTCAACGACAGCAAGTACGGCGACGACGACCTCGATTCGGGCAGCATCAACCCTTTCCAGCTGTTCCTCGTGTTCAACGAACTGGCTGACGCCGCCGAGCGCGAGGGCGCCGCCTTCAAACCCGCCTACATGCTGGACCAGTCGCACAATGTGACGGACCCTATCGAAAGCCTGATGAGCAGTGCCGTCGAAGTGCAGCGCGCCTTCATCCAGTCCGCGCTGGTCGACCGCGCCGCCCTGCGCCACTACCAGGAAGCCAACGACGTGCACGCCTCGGCGCAAGCACTGAAACAGGCGTTCCGCACCGATGTGAGCGCCATCCTGGCGATGGCACGCCAGCGCTCGGGTGCCGCCATCGACCCTGTGGCCTGCTATCGCGGCAGCGGCTATCGGGAGCAGCGCGGCGTGGCGCGCCCCCCGAAGGCAGGCGCCAGCAGCAGCGGTATCGTGTAAGGCGGGTAGCGAGTGGGAGCCGTGCTGCTTCCAGGCAAGCCGCCTGGAAGCAGGTAGAATGGCTGGCACTGGCGCCGTTCCCGGCGCCGTTTGTCATCCCCGGCACAGCGTGTAAGGCTGCGCCGTTACCAGGCTACCGCATGTCTTCTTTTTCTCCCGCTGCCCTGCTGCGCAATCTGAAACCCGATAATTTCACCATCGCCCTGCTTGTCACCGTGGCGCTGGCCACCTTCCTGCCCTGCACGGGCCAGACGGCCGTGGTCTTCGGCAACATCACCACCGTCGCCATCGGCGCCCTGTTCTTCCTGCATGGCGCCAAGCTGTCGCGCGAAGCCGTGGTGGCCGGCGCCATGCACTGGCGCTTGCACTTGCTGGTGCTGGCCAGCACCTTTGTCCTGTTTCCTCTGCTGGGCCTGGCCCTGCGCCCGCTGGCGCTGACCTTCCTCACGCCCGACCTGTACATGGGCATCTTGTTCCTGTGCGCGCTGCCCTCGACCGTGCAGTCCTCGATCGCCATGACGGCCATGGCGCGCGGCAACGTGCCGGCCGCCATCTGCAGCGCCTCGGCCTCGAACTTCATCGGCATCTTCCTCGCCCCCATCCTCGTCGGCTTGCTGGTGGCCAAGGGCGCGGAAAGCAAGTCGTCGGTCGATGCCGTGCTGTCCATCGTCATGCAGCTGCTGCTGCCCTTCCTGGCCGGCCAGTTCCTGCGCCGCTGGATCGGCCGCTGGGTCGACCGCCACAAAGCCACCTTGAAATACGTCGACCAGGGTTCGATCTTGCTGGTGGTCTACACAGCCTTCAGTGAAGCCGTCAGCGAAGGCTTGTGGCATACGATTTCCGTGGAAACCCTGGTCGCCCTGGGCCTGATCAGCACCTTGCTGCTGGCGCTGGTGCTGGGCATCTCGACCTTCGTCAGCCGCCGCCTGGGCTTCAACAAGGAAGACGAAATCGCCATCGTCTTTTGCGCCTCGAAGAAAAGCCTGGCCAGCGGCGTACCGATGGCCAAGGTGCTGTTTTCCACCCGTTCGCTGGGCATGGTGATCCTGCCGCTGATGCTGTTTCACCAGATTCAGCTGATGATCTGTGCCGTGATCGCGCAGCGTTATGCGCGGCGCGATGAGGGGCAGGATGTGCCGGCGACAACGCTGTGATGGCTATCCTGCTCTAGCCGCAGCGCCTGCCGCAGCCCCGCCAATATGACCGCGTAAGCCTGCCGCCGGCTGGACTCATCCGGCGCGCGCAGCACATACGACGGGTGATACACGGTCACCACCGAGCGTCCCGCATGCTCGATCAGCGTGCCGATCAGCGGTGTCATGCTTGCCGCGCCATCCTGCAGGATGGACTTCAAGGCCGTGCTGCCCAGCGCCACGATCACCTGCGGCTGGACGCGCTCAATCTCTTCTTCCAGCCAGCCATGACAGGCGAGGATCTCGCGCTGCGCGGGCGTCTTGTGCAGGCGGCGCTTGCCGCGTGGCTCCCACTTGAAATGCTTGACGGCGTTGGTCAGATAGATGCTGTCGCGCGCCATGCCCGCTTCCTGCATGGCTTGCTCGAGCAGCACCCCGGCCGGGCCTACGAACGGCAAGCCGGCCAGGTCTTCCTGGTCGCCCGGCTGCTCGCCCACGAGCATGATGCGCGCCTGTGCCGGGCCAATGCCGGGCACGGCTTGCGTGGCGCTTTTCCACAGTTCGCAGCGGCGGCACTGGTCCAGGCTGGTCGCTACCTCGCGCACTGGCTGGGCGCGCTCGGCGGCAATCGGGATCATGGCCGCGCCGCTGCGCTGGCCCACGCTGGCCGTCTGGCCCGTGCGCCGTTCGCCGTTGGCGGCGCCGCTGAGCATGGCGGGCACGATGGCCCCTTCCGGCAGATTTTTCCAGAAACGCGAGGGGATATGGCTGTGCAGCAAATCCGCATTCACGCGCGCGGGATTGAAGATGCTGCGGTAGTAGGTCAGCCACAGGGCTTCGCCCGCATCGTCGATGTCGGCCGCGCCTTGCATCAGTGCTGGGCCCGCGTGCAAGGTCGTGCCATCCCACAGCATGCTGGCGGCGGGCGTGGCGATCATCCAGCTGGTAGCTCCCATGCGGCGGGCAAAGTGGCGCGCCACCTGCGGCAGCACCTCGTGCACGGGTTCGAACCAGGCGACAAAACGGGGCGCGCCCTCGCATTCTGGCCGCTCGCGAAAGCGCACATACGCATGCATGTCGTGCTCCTCGCGGTGCACGGCCTTGACCATGGCGTGCAGGCGCGCGCCGTCCGCGTCGGCCGGCGACATCACGTCGTGCTGGCCCAGCTGCCAGCGCCACAGCACCTGGTACAAAAAGGCCCAGCGGTCAGGCACGTTGAAGCAGGCGGCCGCCTGCAGCAGTTCCACCAGGGGACGAGGCAGCCGCAGCCGTGGCGCACTGGCATCGGTCGCATCCGGCGTGGCGGAAAACAGGTCGCCCTCACCGTGTTGACACTGCCAGGCAACGTCGGCAGGTGGCACGCCAAGCGCGATCAGTTCCCTTGCTGCAGCGCGCCACTCGTCGAACGACTGCGCCAGCCGCACCACCGTACTCATGCGGCCTGCAGCTCCGGCCACAGATTCATTTGCTGCGGCGCCTCCGCCATGGCGCGCCGCAGGTGTTCCGAGGCGGTGGTGTCGCGCGCGGGAAAGTAGTCGGCCGTGATGATGAAGGGAGCGATTTTCTTCATGCTGCAGCGCAGGCGCGACAGATCGGCGTAGCGCACCTGCCGCAGCCTTCGCAGGTCGACGATGCGCTGGGCATTGCGCAAGCCGATGCCGGGCACGCGGGCGATCATGTGCTGCGCCGCGCGGTTCAAGTCCAGCGGAAAATGTTCGCGGTGCGCCAGCGCCCACGCCAGTTTCGGATCGATATCGAGCGCCAGGTTGCCGCCCGTGGCGGGCAGCAACTCGCTGGCCTGGAAACCATAGCTGCGCAGCAGGAAATCGGCCTGGTACAACCTGTGTTCGCGCAGCATCGGCGGCGGCGCCAGCGGCACGCTTTTCGGGCTGTCGGGGATCGGGCTGAAGGCCGAGTAGTACACGCGCTTGAGTTTATAACTGCCGTACAGGGTCTCGGCCGTGGAGAGGATCTGCTGGTCGTCGCTGGCATCGGCGCCGACGATCATCTGCGTGCTTTGCCCGGCCGGCGCGAAACGCGGTGCGCGCGGTTCTTCCGCTTTCTCGTCGAGCTTGCGGCGTATCGACCCCATCGCCAGCTTGATCGTATGCACGCTTTTTTCCGGCGCCAGCTTTTGCACGCTGTCCTGTGTCGGCAGTTCGATATTGACGCTGAGCCGGTCGGCATAGCGGCCCGCCTGCGCGATCAGCGCGGGGTCGGCGTCAGGGATGGTTTTCAAATGGATGTAGCCGCGGAACTGATGCACCTCGCGCAATTCGCGCGCCACCTGCACCAGTTGTTCCATCGTGTAGTCGGCCGACTGGATGATGCCGGAACTGAGGAACAGGCCGTCGATGTAGTTGCGCAGGTAAAAGTCGCTCGTCAGTTTCACCACTTCGGCCACGGTAAAGCGCGCGCGCGGCACGTTCGACGTGCGGCGGTTGACGCAGTACTGGCAGTCGTACAGGCAGTAATTCGTCAGCAATACTTTCAGCAGCGAGACGCAGCGTCCGTCCGGCGTGTAGCTGTGGCAAATGCCCATGCCCGAGGTGGCGCCAAAGCCGTCCTTGCCGATGGAATCGCGCCTGGGCGCGCCGCTGCTGGCGCAGGACGCGTCGTACTTGGCCGCGTCGGCCAGGATTTCCAGCTTGTCCGTCAATTCCATGGCTCACCTCAATATACTGTGTTTATATACAGTATATCAGGGAATGCAGCTTGCGCTGGCTTGACCTGTGCGATGGCAGAGCGCTATATATCGGTGTATATTACGGACCAGGTTCTCTTCTCATCAAGGATACGATCATGCGCCTCACCTCCCTCGCCACACTGCTCGGCGCCGCCCTCTTCGCCACCGCCGCCTCGTCCGCCCTTGCCGGTGAAGTGGTCGTGTCGGCCGCGGCCAGCCTGACGAATGCGTTCAAGGAGGCGGCGCAAAGCTACGAGGCGCAGTATCCGGGCAGCAAGGTGTCCTTGAACTTCGCCGCTTCGGGCGTGCTGCTGCAGCAGATCGTCAAGGGCGCGCCCGTGGACGTGTTTGCCTCGGCCGACCAGGAAACCATGGATGCGGCGCAAAAGCAGGGCTTCGTCTTGCCGGCCGAGCGCATGGACTTCGTCGGCAACAGCCTGGTGCTGATCGTGCCGCACGATAGCAAGCTGGGCATCAAGAGCCTGGCTGACCTGACGCACAAGGGCGTGACCCGCGTGGCCATCGCCAATCCGGCCAGCGTGCCCGTCGGCCGTTACGCCGAAGGCGCGCTGAAGAAGGCCAAGCTGTGGGATGCCGTGCAGCCCAAGGCCATCGGCACGCAGAACGTGCGCCAGTCGCTCGACTACGTGGCGCGCGGCGAAGTCGATGCGGGCTTTGTCTACGCGACCGACGCGGCCATCATGAAAGACAAGGTCAACGTCGTGCTGGACGTGCCATTGGAGGCGCCCGTGCTGTACCCGATCGCCACCATCAAGGGCAGCGGCAATGGGGCGGAAGCGAAGCGCTTTGTCAGCTATTTGCAGACGACGCCGGCGCAAGCCATCCTGGCCAAGTACGGCTTTAAGAAGCCATAAAACAAACGAACGCGCATGGATATCGCCTGGACCGCACTGGCCCTGTCGCTCAAAGTGGCGGCATGGGCCACGGCGCTCAACTTGTTGCTCGGCATCGGTACGGGCTATCTGCTGGCGCGCACGCGTTTTCCCGGGCGCGAATTGCTCGACGCCCTGTTGACCCTGCCGATGGTGATGCCGCCCACCGTGCTCGGCTACTACCTGCTTGTGCTGCTGGGCCGGCGCGGCACCCTGGGCATCTGGCTGCAGGACAACTTCGGCATCAACCTGATTTTTACATGGCAGGGCGCGGTGATCGCTTCCACCGTGGTCGCCTTTCCCCTCGTCTTCAAGCCCGCGCGCGCCGCCTTCGAGGCTGTCGACGGCCAGCTCGAGCAGGCGGCCCGCGTGTTGGGCATTTCGGAAATGGCGATCTTCTTTCGCGTCACGTTGCCGCTGGCCTGGCGCGGCATCCTGGCCGGCGTGCTGCTGGGATTCGTGCGCGCGCTGGGCGAGTTTGGCGCCACCCTGATGGTGGCCGGCAGCATTCCCGGCAAGACACAGACCCTGTCGGTGGCCGTGTATGAAGCCGTGCAGGCGGGCCAGGACGACGTGGCCAATACGCTGGTCGTGATCATCTCGGTGGTCTGCATCGTGGTGCTGCTGTTGGCTGGCCGCCTGGCGCCCGGGCGCGTCGCGCACAAAGGACGCTGAGGATGACGCCCATGCAACTCGACCTCGACATCCGCGCCACCTTGCGCTCCGGCAAACGCCGCTTCGACCTGCAGGTGCAATGTACGTCCGGCAGCCAGCGCATCGCCATGTATGGCCCGTCCGGCGCCGGCAAGAGCATGACCCTGAAAGCCATTGCCGGACTCTTCACGCCGAACGAAGGCCATATCCGCCTGAACGGGCGCACCTTGTTCGACTCGGCCGCCGGCATCAATTTGCCGCCGCAGCAGCGCAATGTCGCCTACCTGTTCCAGGATTACGCGCTGTTCCCGCACCTGACGGTGCGCCAGAACGTGGGCTTTGGCCTGAGCCGCGGCTGGTTCAATCCGCGCGCGCGCGAAAAATTACAGAAGGTCGAGCATTGGCTCGACGCCTTCCACTTGCAGGAACTGGCGCACCAGTTCCCCGACGAGTTGTCCGGAGGCCAGCGCCAACGGGTGGCGCTGGCGAGGGCGCTCGTGGCCGAGCCGTCCGCGCTGCTGCTCGACGAGCCGTTCGCCGCCCTCGATCCGGCCCTGCGTGTCAAAATGCGGCTGGAACTGAGCCAGTGGCAACAGCGTCTGGACGTGCCCATGATCCTGATCACGCACGATCCGGAAGATGCGCGCATCCTGGGCGAGCACGTGCTGTACTTGCGCGACGGACAGATCGATAACAGGGAAGACCACATGGCATTGGGTGAACGCATTGGATAAAATCGGCTTGCAAGGCTCGCTATGGATGACGGTGGGCGGGGAAAACCTGGGCGGCGCCGGCAGGGTGGAATTGCTGGGCGCCATCGCCGAATGCGGTTCCATCACGCAGGCGGCCAAGTTGGTAAAGATGAGCTACAAGGCGGCCTGGGACGCCATCGACGCGATGAACAACCTGGCCGGCGAGCCGCTGGTCGAGCGCCTGACGGGCGGCAAGGGCGGCGGCGGCACGCGGCTCACGCAGCGGGGGCGCCAGCTGGTCGACAATTTCCGCATCATCGAACGCGAGCATGCGCGCTACCTGCGCCAGCTGGGCAGCCAGGCCGAAGGCATCGCCGACGATCTTTTACTCATACGGAGAATGGCCATGAAAACGACGGCACGTAATCAATTCCTGGGCAAGGTGGCCGAACTGAAACAGGGTGCCGTCAACGACGAAGTCACCCTGGAATTGCCCGGCGGCCAGCACATCGTGGCCATCGTCACGCAGGGCAGCAGCGCAAGCCTGGGCCTGGTGCCTGGCGCCGAAGCGTTTGCGCTGATCAAGGCTTCGTCCATCATCCTCGTGGCCGACAGCGAAGGCGCGCGTTTTTCCGCGCGCAACCAGCTGGCCGGCACGGTCACGCGCGTGCAGACGGGCGCCGTCAACACGGAAGTGGTGCTGGACTTGCCGCGCGGCGGCACGATCGCCGCCATCATTACCAATCAGAGCAGCACGGACCTGGGCATCGCCATCGGCAGCAGCGTGACGGCGATGTTTAAAGCATCTAGTGTGATCCTCGGTGTACCGGCGTAAACGGCGGCGCTGAGCAAAGTTCCGGGGTCAGACCCGGCGGGTCTGACCCCAGCTTTACGTTGCAGGCCTAATCTTTCAACCGCGACAACCAATCCGCCGCCGCCGCCAGCGCCAGTTCCAGCTCCTGCGCCGTGTGCGCCAGCAGGCTTGGGACTTCATCCAGGCGACCCGCGTCGATGGCTTCCTCGGTGGCGAACGCGGCGCGGATCAGGCGTTTCGTGCCCAGGGTGCCGACGGAGCCGCGCACGCTGTGCAGGATACGCGCCACGTCGCTGTGGCGGCCTGCCTGCAATGCTGTTTCCGCGTCGCGTACGGGCGTCATGCCCTTGTTCAGCGCGTCTTCGACCATGCGCCGCAGTACACCGCGCCCCTTCGCGTCACGTCCCATCACGCGCATCAGCGGCGCCATGGAAAACACCTCTTCATCGGCGACGCGTACGGGCTCGGCCGTCTGCACTGGCGGGCGCTTGGGCAGGTGGCGCAGGATGACTTCCATCATCTCTTCCACCACCACGGGCTTGGCGATGAAGTCGCTGATGCCGGCCGTCATGCAGCGCTCGCGCTCGGACGCCAGCACGCCGGCCGTCATGGCGATCACGGGCAGGCTCAGGCGCAGCTCCGTGCGGATGATGTGGGTGGCGCTGAAACCGTCCATGACGGGCATCTGCATGTCCATCAGCACGATGTCGTAGCGCAGCGCTTCCGTGCGCAGCCGTTCCACGGCTTGCAAGCCGTCGCCCACCACGTCGAGGGTGGCGCCCATGTGTTCGAGGATGCCGCGCGCCACGGCCTGGTTCAAATGATTGTCTTCCACCAGCAGGAAATGCACGCCGGCCAGTTCCGTGCCCAGTGGCTGGTGCAGGATGCGCTGCTCGCCGCCGTCGTTCTTGGTGATCAGTGCCTGGTGCAGGGCATCGAACAGGCTCGATCCCGTGATCGGTTTCATCAGCACGACGTCGGCCTCGGCCGCGCTGGAAATTTCCTCGAGGTGGTTGCGGGCGAAGGCGTTGACCATCACCACGATGGGCTGGCGCTGGCCGCTGGCCGCCTGGCGGATGGCCTTGGCCGTGGCCAGGCCGTCCATGACGGGCATGTGCCAGTCGGCCAGCACCACGTCGTACGGTTGCTGCTGCGCCAGGCGTTCGCGGTACAGTTCGATGGCGGCAAAGCCGGAATCGACTTCGTCGGCCAGCCAGCCCCACGCCTCGATCAGCTTGACGATCAGTTCGCGCGTGGTGCGGTTATCGTCGGCCACCAGCAGGCGCAGCTGGCCCAGTGCCGGCGTGCGTCGCGTTTCGGCTGGCTGCGCCAGCATCTCGAACGGCACGCTGAACCAGAAGCGGCTGCCCTTGCCTTCGCTGCTGGCGACGGCGATGTCGCCGCCCATCATGTGGATCAGCTGCTTGCTGATGGCCAGGCCCAGGCCCGTGCCGCCGAAGCGGCGCGTGATGCTCTGGTCGCCCTGCGAAAACGCGGCAAACAGCTGCTGTTGCTGCAGTTCCGTCATGCCGATGCCCGTGTCGCGCACTTCGAAGCGCAGCCAGGCGCGGCCGCTCTCGCTCCTGCTCTCGGCCAGGCTGACGGCCACCACCACTTCGCCGTTCTCCGTGAACTTGATGGCGTTGCCGGCCAGGTTGACGAGGATTTGCTGCAGGCGCTGGGCGTCGCCCACGAGGCGCCGCGGCACGTCGGGCTCGACGGCGATGGCCAGTTCCAGCTCCTTTTCGCCCGCATTCATCGTCATCGTCGTGGCCAGGGTATTCATGACTTCGTCGAGGTCGAATTCGACGGGCGACAGTTCCATGCGCCTCGCCTCGATCTTCGAATAATCGAGCACGTCGTTGAGGATACCCAGCAGCGACTGGCCCGCCACGCGCACCATGGTCAGATACTTGCGCTGTTCCGTATCGAGCTTGGTATTTCCCAGCAAATACACCATGCCCAGCACGGCATTGAGGGGCGTGCGGATTTCATGGCTCATGTTGGCCACGAAATCGCTCTTCGCGCGGTTGGCGGCCTCGGCCCGGTCGCGTTCCTGCTCCAGTTCGGCCGCGCGCGATTCGAGTTCCTGCTGCAGACGGTCGCGCTCGCTCATCAGGCCGTTGAACGCCTCCGTCAGTTCGCCGATCTCGTCGCGCTGCTGCACCGGCACGGGGGTGAAACGGCTGCCGCTGGTGCGCAGGGCCAGCAGGGTGTTGCGCAGGCGCACCAGCGGCGACAGCAGGCGCACGGTGACCCAGCCCAGAACAAATGCGGCCAGCAGCGAAGCGAGGATGCTCCACAGCACCAGCCGGTACAGGACGCCATCGAACGGTTCGAAGGCGTCCGCGACGGGCAGCGAGGTAGCCAGCAGCCAGTTCACCGATTTCAAACGCTTGAAGCTGTTGACGGCCGTGATGCCGCGGCTGTTGGTGCTGACCATGCTGCCTTCGCCATCTTCCTTCAGCAGCTGGGTGGTCGTCAGGTTGGCGCTCGGCTGGCGCGGCTGCAGCAAGCGGCTGGTATCGGGATGCAGCACGTAGCGCGGCACGGCGCCGCGCGTGAGGATGAAGTAATAGCCGCTCTTGCCGATCTTTTCCGAGCGCAGGCGTCCCAGCAGGTTGTCCTTGTACAGGCGCAGCACGCCGATCACCACGCCGGCCACCTGGCCATCGGCGGCCAGCACGGGCGCGACCATCTGCACGATGGGCATGCCGCTCGACTTGCCGAGCATCGGCTCGGTGATCATGGGCTGGCGCGTGCGCAGCACGGTCTGGAAATACTCGCGCTCGGCAACGTTGATGCCCGTGCGCCCCGCCACTTCCGGCATGTCGGCCACGACGGCGCCCTGCGCATTAAGCACCAGCACGTCGTCGAACAGCACCAGCATCGAGCGGCGCGAATAGTATTCGCGCAATTGGGCCGGCTGGGCCATCAATTCCGGCGGCTGCTGCCTGGCCGTCAGGGTGACGATCTGCAGCAGCATGCCCAGCTTGTCGTCGAGCTCGGCAGCGGTGCGGCTGATCAGGGATGACTGCTGGCTCAGCAGTACTCGGGTGAAGTCGTCGCGCATGTGCTGCACCTGTATCATGGTGACCAGCGCGATCATGGCGATCGAGGTCAGACTGGTGGCCAGCGCGACTTTTGCTTTGATGCCGAGAGGCTTCATGATTTCCTTTTCAGTACCGGGCGGCACAGGCGGCAGATAATGCTGTTAGGAATTTTCCTATCAATACATCAAGTTGGCAAGCGGCGCCGCGCAAATGGCCCTCCCCGCATGGGCTTTTGACGATGTTGCCATATAATTAAAGTCGGAACGTCGTTTATTCGCCGAAATTGCGGTGAAATTGGCACACGGCAACCCTGTATGCAGTAAACTTGTTGTTGCATTTTCTAAAAGGTACCGACATGACTGAAGCGCTCCTCACTCCAACCTTGCCCACAGTGACCGTGGAAGCGTTGCGTGCGCGATGCTCGACCTGCAGCATGCATCAATTGTGCCTGCCGATGGGCCTCGATATGGGCGACATGGACAGGCTGGACCAGATCATCGGCCGCCGCCGCAAGATCGTGCGCGGCGCCTCGCTGTTCCGCATCGGCGACTCGTTCCAGAACCTGTACGCGATCCGGCTGGGGCACTTCAAGACGTACCAGATCAATCCGGGCGGCGAGGAGCAGGTGACGGGTTTCCAGATGGCCGGCGAACTGCTGGGCATGGACGCCATCAGCGCCGACCGCCACCACTGTAATGCGGTGGCGCTGGAAGACAGCGAAGTGTGTGAAATCCCGTTTTCCAGCCTGGAACAATTGCTGGGCAATATGCCGACCCTGCTGCGGCATTTCCACCGCATGATGAGCCAGGAAATCACGCGCGAGCAAAGCGTGATGCTGTTGCTGGGCAATATGCAGGCGACGCAGCGTTTTGCCGCCTTCATCGTCAACCTGGCGTCGCGCTATGAGGCGCGCGGCTATTCGAGCAGCAAATTCCAGCTGCGCATGTCGCGCGAGGAAATCGGCAACTACCTGGGCCTGACCATCGAGAGCGTCAGCCGCCTGCTGTCCAAATTCAAGAAGGAAGGCTGGCTGCGCGTGTCGAACCGCGAGATCGAGATCCTGCAACCAGCCAAGCTGAAAGCCATTACGGCAGGCACGGACGTCTGCAAGTAAGGCTTATAACTCTTCGTCCGCATGCAGCGCGATGCTGCGCTGCACGGGCCAGGTCCAGATGCCGGACAGGCGCCACTCGCGCTTGTCGTTTTCCACCAGCACCTGCCAGCGGCTGCGCTCGAGCATCGGCAGCGCGACCGAGAAATTGCCGGCCGCATCGGGCTGCACCAGCAGCTTGATATCTTTTTCCGGCAGGGTCGCATGCGCCAGGTGCAGCTGCAGCGGTCCCTGGTAGGCCTTGCCGAAGCTGTGCACGGAACCGCTCAGGCGCGCTTGCGCCACGTCGTACGCCAGGCTCGTCTCCATCGCCAGGTCGCTGGCGATCGTGTCGCGCTTCAAATCCTGGTTGATCGCCTTGCCCTGCTTGTAATAATCGCCCACCACCAGCGCGTCGGGCTGCGTAAACGCGATATAGCCCATGAAGCTGCCGACGACCACGGACAGGCCGGGGCCGATCATCAGCAGCCATGGCCAGCGATGCTTGTACCACGGTGCAACGGGAGGCTGCAGTTTCAGACTGTCGGACATGGTATTTCTCCTGTGTAAACGGCCAGCCCCCATGCGGGGACCGGCCTTCCTGCATTAACGCGGCACGATGAAGACCGCGCTTTCACGCACATGCAGCGACGGGTTGTCCAGCGATTGCAATTCGATCGCAATCTTGTTCGACCCCTTCTCGCCCACGCCGTGCGGCACGCGCAGGCGGATCGGCCAGCCCAGCGTTTCCGTCGGCTGCAAGGTCACTTCTTCGCGCGTCAGCAAGGTCAGGCCCGGCAAGCCGGAAGCGCTGATCTTGAAATGCTGGCTTTGCTCGGACGTGTTCATGATCTGCAGGCGGTAGACGTTTTCGATCATGCCGTCTTCCACTTCGCGTCCCATCGAACCGCGGTCGCGGATCACGTCCATTTTCAGGGGCGTGCGCAGGGCCAGCGAGGTACATACGGCGATGATGATCAGGGCCAGGATGGAAGTGTAGATCAAGACGCGGGGGCGCATGGCGCGCTGGCGTATCTGCTTCGAATTGAAGTTGTTTTCCATCGCATGGTCGGTGCTGTAGCGTATCAGGCCACGCGGCCGCTCGACCTTGTCCATCACGCTGTTGCAGGCATCGACGCAGGCGGCGCAGCCGATGCATTCATACTGCAGGCCGTTGCGGATATCGATGCCGGTCGGACACACCTGCACGCACAGGGTGCAGTCGATGCAATCGCCCAGCTTGTCGTTGTTGCCGGCCTTCTTGCTCATGGCGCCGCGTGGTTCGCCGCGCTTGGCATCGTAGGTAATGATCAGGGTGTCCTGGTCGAACATGGCGCTCTGGAAGCGCGCATAGGGACACATGTATTTGCACACCTGCTCGCGCAGCCAGCCCGCGTTGCCGTAGGTTGCCAGGCTGTAGAACAAGACCCAGAACCATTCCCAGGGACCGAAATTCAGGGTGGTCACCTCGCGCGCCAGTTCCTTGATCGGCGTGAAGTAGCCGACAAAGGTAAAGCCCGTCCACAGGGCGATGGCGCCCCACACCAGGTGCTTGGCCGTCTTCTTGAATGCCTTGCGCACGGACGGGCCTTGCTTGTCGAGGGCCATGCGCGCGCTGCGCGTGCCCTCGATGCGGCGTTCGACCCACAGGAAGATTTCCGTGTATACCGTTTGCGGGCAAGAGAACCCGCACCACACCCGCCCGGCAATGGCCGTGACGAGGAACAACAAATACGCACAGATGATCAGCAGGGCCGCCAGATAGATGAAATCCTGGGGCCACAGCACGACGCCGAAAATGTAGAACTTGCGCGTGGTCAAGTCGAACAGCAGGGCTTGCCTGCCATTCCAGGTCAACCACGGCAAGCCGTAGAACGCGAGCTGGGTAAGCCATACGCATACCCATCGCCAGGTAGCGTAGCGTCCTTTGGCCTCGCGAGGGTAGATCTGCTCGCGGGCCGCATACATCTTGATGACTTGAGGTTCCATTACATCATTTCACGGGCGTCTGAGGATTCGACAGGCTCCAGACATACGCCGACAGCACGTGTACCTTGGATTCGCCGAGGAAATCGCTGAAGGCCGGCATGGTGTTGCTGCGTCCCTTGCGTACGGTTTCCATGATGGTATCGGCGCTGCCGCCGTACAGCCAGACCTTGTCCGTCAGATTCGGCGCACCGAGCATCTGGTTACCCTTCGCATCGGCGCCATGACAGGCCATGCAGGCGCCAAACTTGGCCTTGCCCAGCACGGACTTGACGGGATCCGAGGTCGAACCGGACAGGCTCAGCACATAATGGGCCACGTTCTCGACATCTTTTTCGGAGCCGAGGGCGGCGCCCATCGGAGGCATCTGCCCATTGCGGCCGTGCAGGATGGTGGTCTTGATGATGTCGGGTTCACCGCCATACAGCCAGTCCTTGTCCGTCAGGTTGGGGAAGCCCTTGTTGCCGCGCGCATCCGAACCGTGGCATTGCGCGCAGTAGGTCAGGAACAGGCGCTGGCCGATGGCTTGTGCCTGCGGGTCGGCGGCTACCGTCTTCAAGTCCTGGCTCAGGTACTTGTTGAACAGGGGACCGTAGTCGGCTTCCGCCTTCTTCAGCTCTTCCTCGTACTGGCCCGTCGATTTCCAGCCCAGGCTGCCGGCATAGTTGCCCAGGCCCGGATACAGGAACAGGTAGGCCAGCGCGAAGACGATGGTGATGTAGAACAGCCACATCCACCAGCGCGGCATCGGCGTATTGAGTTCCTTCAAGTCCTCGTCCCAGACGTGGCCCGTGGTGCCGTCGGCGGGGGCGCCGGCGACCACTTTCACTTTCGACTGCGAGTACAGCAGCACGCCGCAGCCGATGATGCCCAGCAGGGACAGCACGATGATGTAGATATTCCAGAAGCCATTGGTAAAGTCAGCCATGGTTATGCTCCTTCGCCAGGTTCATCTCGGCCTCGGCCGGATAGTCGAGCGCGTCGTCGGCGAACGGCAGGCGTGCCGCCGCGTCGAAGTCGCTGTTGCTGCGGCTGAACGTCCACCACAGGATGCCCACGAACGTCGTAAAGGAAACCACCGTCATGACGCTGCTGGCGCTGTCAAACAGGTTTTCGATTGCCATGCTAATTCCTTGTTTTGATTAATGTACCGAGGCCTTGCAGATAGGCGACCAGGGCGTCTTCTTCCGTCTTGTCCTGCAGCTGCGCGGGGCCGGCGGCGATTTCTTCCTCGCTGTACGGCTGGCCCAGGCGTTTCAGGGCGCGCATCTTCGGCACGATCTCGTCAGGCACCAGCTTGGTCTTCGCCAGCCAGGGGTAGGACGGCATGTTCGACTCGGGCACCACGTCGCGCGGGTTGTTCAAGTGCGTGCGGTGCCATTCATCGCTGTAGCGGGCGCCCACGCGGGCCAGGTCGGGCCCCGTGCGCTTGGAACCCCACTGGAACGGACGGTCATAGACGAACTCGCCGGCGACCGAATAGTGGCCATAGCGTTCCGTTTCCGCGCGCAGCGGACGCACCATCTGCGAGTGGCAGTTGTAGCAGCCTTCGCGCACGTAAATGTCGCGGCCCGCCAGGCGCAGCGGCGAATACGGCTTCAGGCCGGCGACCGGTTCCGTCGTGCTCTTCTGGAAGAACAGGGGGACGATCTCGACGGCGCCGCCGATGCTGATCACCACCGTGACCAGGGCGATCAGCAGCCAGGGGTTTTTCTCAATCCATGCATGTGAAAATTTCATTTGCTTTCGCTCCTATCAGGCGTGCGCCGCGTTCAGTTCCGGAATGCGGGCGACGGGGAGTTTGCTGCCGCGCAGAGTCATCCAGGTGTTGTAGCCCATGATGCACATACCCGACAGGTACAGCAGGCCGCCGGCCACGCGCACCACGTAGTACGGATACGTCGCTTTCACGCTCTCGACAAAGGTGTAGGTCAGGGTGCCGTCCGGATTGACCGCGCGCCACATCAGGCCCTGCATCACGCCGGCGATCCACATGGCGGCGATGTACAGCACGATGCCGATGGTGGCCACCCAGAAGTGCACGTCGACCAGGCGCGTGCTGTGCATCTGCGTGCGGCCAGCCAGGCGCGGCAGCAGGTAGTAGATCGAACCCATGGTGATGAAGCCCACCCAGCCCAGAGCGCCCGCATGCACGTGGGCAACGGTCCAGTCGGTGTAGTGCGACAGCGAGTTGATGGTCTTGATCGACATCATCGGACCTTCGAAGGTGGCGATGCCGTAGAACGACAGCGAGACGATCATGAATTTCAGGATCGGGTCGGTGCGCAGCTTGTGCCAGGCGCCCGACAGGGTCATGATGCCGTTGATCATGCCGCCCCAGCTTGGCGCCAGCAGGACCAGCGAGAAGACCATGCCGATCGATTGCGTCCAGTCAGGCAATGCCGTGTAGTGCAGGTGATGCGGGCCCGCCCACATGTAGGTGAAGATCAGTGCCCAGAAGTGGACGATCGACAGACGGTACGAGTACACGGGGCGCTCGGCCTGTTTCGGGATGAAGTAGTAGACCATGCCCAGGTAGCCGGCGGTCAGGATGAAACCCACCGCGTTATGGCCGTACCACCACTGGATCATGGCGTCCTGCACGCCCGCATAGGCGGAATACGATTTCGTGAACGAGGCTGGCATGACGGCGCCATTGACCACGTGCAAAATCGTCACGGCCAGGATGTAGGCGCCGAAGAACCAGTTGGCCACGTAGATGTGCTTGACCTTGCGCTTGATCAGCGTGCCGAAGAACACGATGGCGTAGGCGATCCAGACGATGGCGATGAGGATGGCGATAGGCCATTCCAGTTCCGCGTATTCCTTGCCGCGTGTCATGCCCATGGGCAGGGTAACGACGGCGCACAGGATCACGGCTTGCCAGCCCCAGAAGGTGAAGGCGGCCAGTTTGTCGGAAAACAGGCGCACCTGGCAGGTGCGTTGCACGACGTAGTACGAGGTAGCGAACAGGCCGCAGATGCCGAAGGCGAAAATCACCGCATTCGTGTGCAGCGGACGCAGGCGTCCGTATGTCAGCCATGGTATGTCGAGGTTCAGGGCAGGCCAGGCCAGCTGAGCGGCGATGATAACGCCAACCAGCATGCCGATGATGCCCCATACCACAGTAGCGACCGCGAATTGCTTCACGATCTTGTAGTTATAGTTCAGCGATTGATCCACAAAGACTCTCCCTGGAATTACTATTTATGATGGTGGCCAGAGAGTAAGTGTTTGACCGTGAAAAAACTTTGATGTGGATCAAAATTCCCCGGATGAAATAAGCGTAGCGAACTGGCATCGAAATAAAGTGATATTTCGGTCAAATTCCGCTCAAAAAAGCCATACAAGATCCCTGCAATCAGGGCGGGGCAGACGCGCCGGCCATGGCGTGCGGAACGCCGGCCGGGCTGGTGCGGTCAGGGATGCGGTTCGCCGGGCGCCGGCTGGGGCGGCGTGTCGTCGTCCTGCAGCACGCGCAGGCCCGGTCCGACGAGGTCGTCGAACTGGCCGCCGTCCGAGGCCGTGAAATACACCCACAGGGCGATGAAGACGACCACGACGCTCAAGGGGATGAGGAGATACAGTGCTTCCATGTTCAGGCTTTCCGCAGGCGCAGGGCGTTGGCGATGACGACGGCCGAGCTGGCAGCCATGCCGACGCCGGACAGCCAGGGGTTCAAAAAACCCAGCGCGGCGGCCGGGATGGCCGTCAGATTGTACAGGGTGGCCCAGCCCAGGTTCTCGCGGATGATGCGCATGCTGCGCGCGGCCGTCTTCGCCGTGTCGAGCACGGATACCAGTTGGCTCGACAGCAGCACCGTGTCCGCATGCGCCTGCGCCAGCGCGGCGCCGGAACCCATGGCGAAGGACACGTCGGCGCCGCTCAGCACGGCCGCGTCGTTGATGCCGTCGCCCACCATCGCCACAACGGCGCCCGTTGCCTGCAACTGCTGCACGAAATCGAGTTTTTCATCGGGCAGGCATTCGCCGCAGGCCGTGTTGATGCCCAGTTCCGTCGCCACGCTTTGCGTCAGCGCTTCCTGGTCGCCGCTGAGCAGTACGACCTGCTTGCCGCGCCGGTGGAAATACGCGACGACGTCGCGCGCTTCCGGGCGCAGCGCGTCGCTGAGCAGGAAACGCGTCAGCCAGCGGCCCTGCGTGCCAAGGTACAGCGGCGTCATGCCCTGCATGCCGACGGCCGTGTCGCCCAGCGGCGGCCCGGCGATGGCGGCGACAAAGGCCGCGTTGCCCAAGCGGTAGCGCACGCCATCGACGATGCCTTCCAGGCCCTGGCCTTGCACTTCCTGCAACTGTTCCGCATGCATGCGAAGTTGCTTTCCTGGTAATCCATCCGCTGCCGTCAGGATCGCCTGCGCCAGCGGATGGGCGCTGCCCGCTTCCAGCGCGGCGGCCACTTGCAAGCATGCGTCCTCGCTCAGGCTGCCGAGCCCCTCGATTTGCCGCAGCACGGGCCGGCCCAGGGTCAAGGTGCCCGTCTTGTCGAAGACGATGTGGGTGGCGCGGTGCAGGGTTTCCAAGACATGCGGCTGGACGATCAGCACGCCGCGCCGCAGCAGGCTGTCGGTGGCGGCCGCCAGCGCCGTCGGCGTGGCAAGCGACAGTGCGCACGGGCACGACACAACCAGCACGGCAATCGCCACGGGCCACGCCTGCGACGGGTCATGCCAGCTCCAGAAGGCGAACACGGCGACGGCGAACAGCAGCAGGCCCAGGACGAACCAGGCGGCGACCTTGTCGGCCCACTGCGCGATCTGCGGCTTGCCGCTGCCGGCCCGCTCGATCAGTTTCAACAAGTCGGACAAGGTGCTTTCGCGTGCCGGTTTCAGCACGCGCAGGATAAGCGCCGCGCTGGCGTTGATGGCCCCGCCCGGCACCTGTTCACCTGTCTTGCGTCGCTGGGCCGCGCTTTCGCCCGTCAGCAGCGACAGGTCCAGCGCACTGCTCCCTTCGATGATGACGCTGTCGGCGGCGATCGCTTCGCCCGGCTTGACCAGGATGATGTCGCCCACGGCCAGGCTGCCGGCCGGCACCAAGGTGGTGGCGCGGTTGTCGGGAAAGCCCGCCATCAGCGAAGCGGAGGCGGGCAAGGCGTGCTGGAGGCGCTCGAGCGCGGAGGCCGCCTTGCGGCGCGCCTGCAGCTCGAAATAGCGGCTGCACAGCAGCAGGAAAATGAACATCGTGGCCGAGTCGTAATACACCTCGCCGCGGCCCGTGAAGGTCGCCACCACGCTGCCGAAGAAGGCCGCCAGGATGCCCAGTGCGACGGGCACGTCCATGCCCAGGGTGCGCGCGCGCAGGCTGGCCCAGGCGCCCTGGAAGAACGGCATGGCGGAGTAACAGATGGCGGGCAGGGTCAGCAGCAAACTGGCCCAGCGCATCAGGCTGGCCATATTGTCGTCCAGCGTGCCATCCTCGGCCAGGTAGGCGGGCGCCACGTACATCATCACCTGCATCATCGACAGGCCGGCCACGAACAGCTGGCGGCCCAGGGTGTTGCTGGCTTTTTGCAGGCGCTCGCCATGGCGCACGGCGTCATACGGATAGGCCGTGTAGCCGACTTGCCGCACGGCTTGCAGGATGTCGCCCGGTTCGCACTGGGCGCGGCTCCAGCGCACGTACAGGCGCTCGGTGGCGACGTTCAGGCTGGCCGCCTGCACGCCGGGCAGGCGCGTCAGCTGGCGCTCGATCAGCCAGACGCAGGCGGCGCAGCGGATGCCTTCGACGGACAGGGTCGCTTCGCAGCTGCTGGCGTCGCGCGCGAATTGCGCGTCGTCATTGCTGTACAGGCGCAGTTCGGGCGGCACCATGGTCGCATCGGCCGCATTGACGGCATATTCGTCGCGGTCGCGGTAGTAGGCGCTCTGGCCGATGTCGACGATGGTTTGCGCCACCGCTTCGCAGCCGGGGCAGCACATGGCGCGCGGCACGTCGTCGATGGTCACGTTCCAGCTGGAACCGCTTGGTACGGGCAAGCCGCAATGGAAGCAGGCGGAGGGTTGTAAAACAGCATTCATAGGTTTGTTTTCATGCGTCTTTTCATGGATGGCCCGTGACGCACAGGGCGTCGAGCCAGCCCAGCGAGACGCCATTCGCGGCGCGCAGCAGGCCCAGCAAGCCAAAGCCCAGCACCAGCAAGCCGCTGGCGATGCGCACGGGACGGCGCTGCATCTGCGTGCGCAAGCGCGTGCCCAGCAAACCCATGCCCAGCAGGGTGGGCAGGGTGCCCAGGCCAAAGGCGGCCATCGTGGCCGCGCCGTTCAGGGCCGAACCCTGCATCATGGCCGTCAGCAGCGCGCTGTAGACCATGCCGCACGGCACCCAGCCCCACAGCCCGCCCACGGCCAGCGCTTTTAATGGCGTATCCATCGGCATCAACGGTTTGAGCAGGGGGCGCACGCGGCGCCAGACGACGTTGCCGGCCGCTTCCAGATGGGCCAGGCCGCGCCAGGCATCCATCAGGTACAGGCCCAAAGCAACGAGCATCAGGTTGGCCAGCCAGTAGCCGGCCACTTGTAGTGACGCCAGGTGCAGCATGCCCGCGCCCGCGAGGCTGCCGGCCAGGGCGCCGGCCAGCATGTAGCTGACTATGCGCCCGCCGTTGTAGGCCAGCACGCGCAGCATGTTCGTTTGCAAGGTGGTTTGCAGGGCGGGCCGTGCCACGGAGATGGCGATGACCGGGCGCGCAGGCGCCGCCGGTGCGCTTGCGCCCAGCGACAGGGCGCCCACGATGCCGCCGCACATGCCGATGCAGTGCACGCTGCCGGCCAGGCCGACGAGGAACATGGGCACGAGGCTGAGGGCGTTCATCGCGTGGCGCTACACCGTTTTCGAGTAGCGCAGCGGCTGCACCGTGTCGGGCGCCGTATTCGCGCGCGCCATGGTCAGGTAGCGGTCGAAGACCATGCAGATATTGCGAATCAACAAGCGCCCTTTCGGCGTCACCGTCAGCCAGTCTTCCTCGATGACGAGCAAGCCGTCACGGGCCAGTTCGCGCAGCTTGTCCAGCTCGGCGGCGAAATAGCTGCGGAATTTCACGGGGTGTGCTTGCTCGATGCTGGCGATCGACAATTCGAAATTGCACATCAGCATCTGGATGATGATACGGCGCAACAAATCGTCCGTGTCGAGCTTGATGCCGCGCGCGATCGGCAGCACGCCTTCGTCGAGCTTTTCATAGTACGCGTCGAGCGTCTTTTCATTCTGGCTGTAGACGGCACCGACGGAACTGATGGCCGACACGCCGCAGGCGATCAGGTCCGCTTCCGCGCGCGTCGAGTATCCCTGGAAATTGCGGTGCAAGCGGCCCTGGCGCTGCGCCACGGCCAGGTCGTCCGTCGGCTTGGCGAAATGGTCCATGCCGATGTAGACATAGCCGGCGGCCGTCAGGCGCGCGATGCACAGGCCCAGCATGGCCAGCTTGGTGGCGCTGTCTGGCATGTCGGCGTCGAGGATGCGGCGCTGCGGCTTGAACAGATGCGGCATGTGCGCGTAGTGGTACAGGGCGATGCGGTCGGGGCTGGCGTTGATCACCTTGCGCAGCGTTTCCGTCATCGTTTCCAGGTTTTGTTTCGGCAGGCCGTAGATCAGGTCGATGCTGATCGAGCGGAAACCGGCGTCGCGCGCCGCCTGCATGATGGCCACCGTTTCCGCTTCCGGCTGGATGCGGTTGACGGCCTTTTGCACGTCGGCGTCGAAATCCTGCACGCCCAGGCTGATGCGGTTGAAACCTTGCGCGCGCAGCGAGAACACGCGCTCGCGCGACACGGTGCGTGGGTCGATCTCGATCGAATATTCGCCGTCTTCATCGGAAGCGAACTCGAAATGCTGGCGCAAATGCGCCATCAGTTCGTCCATCTGCTTTTCGCTCAGGTAAGTGGGTGTGCCGCCGCCGAAGTGCAATTGTTCGATCTGGTTCATGCCGGCAAACAGCTTGCCCTGCATGGCGATTTCCTGTTTCAGATAGCTGAGATAGGTGGCGGCCTTGCTGCGGTCTTTCGTGATGATCTTGTTGCAGGCGCAGTAGTAGCACAGGGTGTCGCAGAACGGCACGTGCACGTACAGCGACAGCGGACGGCGGCCGCCGCGCATGCGCAGGGCGGCCAGCGCTTCGAGGAAGTTGCCATAGCCAAAGTCGGCATGGAAACGGTCGGCGGTCGGGTAGGACGTGTAGCGGGGGCCGGACTGGCTCATCTTGCCGATGATGACCGGGTCGAATTCGACGACCGCGTCCAGGTCGGCGGAAGCACTGCTGAGTAGTGTAGGCATGATGTGTATGAAGTCTTGAAAGGTTTAGGCGGCCAGGCGTTTCATGGTGGGCTTGCCGGCGTTCGCGGCGCCCGCAGCACCGGATTTGCCGCCGGGCGTGGCGACGCGGCGCGGTGGCGGCATCTTGCCGAAATTGAACAGGCTCACGGCTTGCGACAGGCTGGCCGCTTCTTCCGCCAGGCGCGTGGCGGCCGCGGCGGCTTCTTCCACGAGGGCCGCGTTCTGCTGCGTCACCTGGTCCATATGGGCGATGGCCTGGTTGACCTGGTCGACGCCGATGCTCTGTTCGCGCGAAGCGATCGAGATTTCCTGCATGATGGCCGTCACCTGCTTGACGGAGCTGACCACCTGTTCCATGGTGGCGCCGGCGCGGTTCACCTGCAGCATGCCGGCGCCCACCTTGCCGACGGAAATTTCAATCAGTTGCTTGATGTCCTTGGCCGCCACGGACGAGCGCTGCGCCAGGTTGCGCACTTCGCCCGCCACGACGGCAAAGCCCCTGCCCTGCTCGCCGGCACGCGCCGCTTCCACGGCCGCGTTCAGGGCCAGGATGTTGGTCTGGAAGGCGATGCCTTCGATCAAGCCGATGATGTCGACGATTTTCTTCGACGAGGTATTGATGTCGTCCATGGTGGTGATCACTTCGGAGACGATCTCGCCGCCCTGCACGGCCACTTTCGAGGCAGCCACGGCCAGCTCGTTCGCCTGCACCGAATTGTCCGCGTTCTGTTTCACGGTCGACGAGAATTCTTCGATGCTCGAAGCCGTCTCTTCCAGGCTGGCCGCCTGCGATTCCGTGCGGCCCGACAAATCCATATTGCCGACGGCGATTTGCCTGGTGGCCACGGCCATGGTTTCCACGTTGATGCGCACGTCGCGGATGGTGGCGATCAGGTTGCTGTTCATCTGTTGCAGCGCGCGCAGCAATTGCCCCATTTCATCCGTGCTGTCCGTTTCGAAACTGCCCGACAGGTCGCCGGCGGCAATCGCCCGTGCGCCGTTCAGGGCCTTGCCCAGCGGCTTGAGCACGGACATGCGCAAGGTGTACCAGAGGAAAACGTTGATCAGGAAACCGAACAGGGTGGCGCCGAAGATGGCGTAATTGGTGATCTTGCCGCCGCTGGCGAACAGGCTGATGACGCACACCAGCAGTTGCAGACAGTTGACGATGGAGGTGGCGGCCCAGATGCGCAGGTTGAGCGACATGTGCGTCAGATTGTGCAGCAGGTGCGCCAGGCCCGGGCGCACGATCTGGCCGTGCTTGATGACGATGTTGCCGCCTTCCTTGTTGCGGATGGCCGCGTAGGCTTCCTCGGCCGCTTTCACCTGATCTTTGTCAGCCTTGACGCGCACGGACATGTAGCCGATGGTCTTGCCCGCTTCGCGGATCGGCGTGACGTTGGCGCGCACCCAGTAAAAGTCGCCGTTCTTGCAGCGGTTCTTGACCAGGCCCGTCCACGGCGTGCCGGCCTGGACCGAGGCCCACAGGTCGGCAAACGCTTCGGCCGGCATGTCCGGGTGGCGCACGATGTTCTGAGGCGAACCGAGCAGCTCGGCCTCGCTGAAGCCGCTGACCTGGCTGAAGTACGGATTCACATACACGATATTGCCGTTCATATCCGTTTTCGACACGATGGCCTGATCGTCCAGGACGAGGACTTCACGGTTAGTCACTGGCAAATTTTGTCGCATGGTCGCGGCTTCCTGATCAGTTGAATAGCTAATTGGTGAGTAAGACTTGCACGATTGCAAGAATGGAGATCAGTGTAAGGAGTCGCCTGCGCAAATTTATTGATGTAGATCAAAATCCTCCAGATTGGTCGTGCTTGCACGCATTTAGCAATAGCAATGCGGCATTGTTTTAAAGCTACTGGTTGCCGTTGGTGGCTAATCCACGCCCGCCGTCAGCGGGCGCAGGCTGCCCACGGCGTAGCCTTGCGCGTAGTCGATGCCCAGCTCGCGGATGACGGCCAGGGTGGCTTCGTCTTCCACGTATTCGGCCACCGTTTTCAAGCCCATCACGTGGCCCACTTCATTGATGGCCTTGACCATGGCGCGGTTGATGGCGTTGCTGGCGATGTCGCGCACGAAGACGCCGTCGATCTTCAGATAGTCGACGGGCAGGGCCTTCAGGTAGCCGAACGAGGAAAAGCCGCTGCCGAAGTCGTCGAGCGAGAAGCGGCAGCCCATGGCCTTGAGCTGGCGCATGAACACTTGTGCCTTGGGCAGGTTGGCGATAACGGCCGTTTCCGTGATTTCAAAGCAGAGCTGCTCGGGCGCGATGGCGAATTGCACGAACTGCTCGGTGATGTAGTCGTGCAAGCCGGCATCGGCCAGCGACATGCCCGACAGGTTGACGGAATACAGGGCCGGTGCGCGGCGCCGGCTTTCCGCCATCGCTTCGATCGGCGGCAGGCTGTCGCGCACGCTCTCGATATGCGCGCAGACGGCACGGATGACCCAGCGGTCGATGGACAGCATCATGTCGTAGCGCTCGGCGGCGGGGATGAAGGCGCCCGGCAAGATCAGGTCGCCCTGGCTGTTGCGGATGCGGATCAGCACTTCGTCGTGGTGTTCCTGGCTGTCGTTCAGGTGCACGATGGGCATGGCGTACAGGCGGAAGTAATCGTGGGCGAACGCTTCGTTCAGGCGCGAAATCCACAGCATTTCGCCGTGCCGCTGGGCCAGCATGACGTCGGACTCCTGGTAGACATGGATGCGGTTGCGGCCCTGCTCCTTGGCCAGGTAGCAGGCCTGGTCGGCGGCGCTCAGCAGCTCGCTCATGGACTTGCTGTCCTGGCTGATTTCGACCATGCCGATGCTCACGCCCAGCTCAAAACTGCGGCTATCCCAGGCGAAACGGAAATCGCGGATGGACTGGCGCAGCTGTTCGCCGATCTGGCGTGCATGGTCGAGCGGACAGTGCGGCAACAGCACGCCCAGTTCGTCGCCGCCCAGGCGCGCGAGGATGTCGCTGTCGCGCATTTGTGCCTGCAGCATTTTCGCCAGCAGCTGCAGCAGCACGTCGCCGGCGCCATGGCCGCAGGTATCGTTGATGACCTTGAACTGGTCCAGGTCCAGGTACAGCAGCGCATGCACGTGGCCATCCTGCTTGGCCGTGTGCAGGGCGCCGGCAACCAGGTGTTCGAATTCGCGCCGGTTGATCAGGCCCGTCAGGGTATCGTGCGTGGCGTGCCACGACAGTTGCTGGCTCAGCTTGCGCTCATGGCTGACGTCGCGGAACACGACGACGGCGCCGAGGATGTCGCCGTCGCGCGACCAGATCGGCGCGGCCGAGTCTTCCACGGCGATGTGCCGTCCATCGCGCGTGACCAGCTGCGAATGCGCTGAAATGCCGATGGCCTGGCGCTGCTGCAGGCATTTGTATGCCACGTGTTCGAGCGCTTCGCCCGTGCGTTCGTCGACCAGCGGCAAGGTCTGGCTGATATCCATGCCGCGTGCCAGTTCGTTGCTCCAGCCCGTCAATTGCTCGGCCACCCGGTTCAGGTAGCGTGTCTTGCCGTACGGATCGGTGGTGATCACGCCGTCGCCGATGGAGCTGAGTGTCACTTCGGCCAGTTCCTTGCGCTCGGCGATCAGCAGTTCGCGCAGCATGTGCTCGGTGATATCCCAGATGATGCCCAGGGTGCGGTCGGGCTGGCCATCCGCATCCGTGAACACTTGCGCCTTGGCCGCCAGCCAGCGTTCGCTGCCATCGGGCCAGACGACGCGGTATTGCAGGGCGTAGCCGTCGCGCTGGCGCACGGCTTCCTGCATCACCTCGAGCAGCGGGCCCTGGTCATCCACATGGACGAAGCCGAGAAAGGTGCGAAATGGCTGTGTCAGGGCCCGCTCTTCCAGGCCCAGCAAGGCAGCCCCCTTGGCCGACCAGCTGACCGTGCCGTCGATGACCTGGCCGTCGATGAGGCGCGAATCCCAGATCGCCATGTGCGCCGCCTCCAGCGCCATCTGCAAACGTTTTTGCTGGTCGCTCATCGTCCTCTCCTGAGATGGATACAAGGATAGATACGCGGCTGGTGTTTAAGTTCCCGGTATCTCGGCGGGCGTCGCGGCCGAGGCGCGCGCCACGTCGCGCACATTCTTTTGCACGGCCACGGCGGCAAACAGGCTGAGCAGGAATGCCATCGCATAGAAACCCTTCTCGCTGTTCTGCAGGGTGGCGTTCCACAGGCCGACCGTCAGCAGCAGCAAGGCCAGCAGGACGGAAATCCAGCACAGGCCGAAATAGATGCCCGTCACGGCGATGCCTTCGGCGCGGTCGCGCACGGATTTTTGCAGCGAGATGGCGGCGAACAGGCCGTACATGAGGATCGTGAAGTAATAGCCCTTCTCGTTGAGCGCCATGCTGGTGTTCCACAGGCCGGACAGATAGGTGATGACGCCGATCAGCAATGCCGCCCAGGAGGCGCCGATAAAGGCGCTGCTGGGACGTTGGATGGGGGAAGTCTGCATAGGGTCTCCATGGACGGACGGCGCCGCCGGCATGGCCGGGGCGGCAGGCACGGATGCGCCTGCCGCCCCATCAGATCAGAAAGTTTATTTGCTTGACTTGACCATGCGCAACAAAGCCGACACGGCCGTGACGCCGGCCAGCACCAAGCCACCGGCGATGAGGCCGGCTACCGCGTTGATCAGGCTGGGCGTGACGGCTGCCAGCACGGGGCCGATGCCGGCCACGCCGCCGACGGCAGCTTCCGCATGGTGCAGCATGCCGCTGGCCCACGGCCAGCCATGCGTCAGAATGCCGCCGCCGACCATGAACATGGCCAGGGTGCCCACGACGGAGAGAAATTTCATCAGTTTCGGCGCCGCCGACACGAGCATGCGGCCAAAGCCACGCACGCCGTCCATCAGCGCGCCCGCGCCCTTGCGCGCAGCCAGGTAAAAGCCGGCGTCATCGAGCTTGACGATGCCGGCCACCAGGCCGTACACGCCGACCGTCATGAGAAGGGCGATGCCGACGACGACGGCCACCTGCTCGGCGAAGGTGGCCGCGGCCACCGTGCCCAGCGCGATGACGATGATTTCCGCCGATAAAATGAAGTCGGTGCGGATGGCGCCCTTGATCTTGTCTTTTTCCAGCGCGACGAGGTCGACCTGCGGGTCGCGCAGCGCCTGCGCCAGCTCGGCCTTGTGGCTGTCGTCCGGGTGCAGGTATTTGTGCGCGATCTTCTCAAAACCCTCGAAGCACAGGTAGGCGCCGCCCACCATCAAGAGCGGCGTGATGGCCCACGGCGCAAACGCGCTGATGGCCAGCGCGGCAGGCACGAGGATGGCCTTGTTTTTCAGCGAACCGACGGCGACGGCCCAGACGACGGGCAATTCGCGTTCGGCGCGCACGCCGGCCACTTGCTGTGCGTTCAGGGCCAGGTCGTCACCGAGCACGCCGGCCGTCTTCTTGGCGGCCACCTTGGTCATCAGGGAAACGTCGTCGAGGATGCTGGCGATGTCGTCGAGCAGGGCCAACAGGCTGGAGCCGGCCATCTCAGCGCGCTCCCGCTTTGGTGACAGGGAATCGGGGAGCGAAGAAAGTGTTGTTTTTCATGATGTTATTCTTGGTTGTACGGCAAGGGATGGCCCAGGTAAGGCATGACTGCGATCTTACCTCAGGGCGGGCCGGCAAGGCCGCACTGAGCGGGTTAAAATTGCCCCTCATTCCCATTTTTTTGGAAACCGCATGCCATTTGCCACCTGGATCACCTTTGTCGTCGCCGCCTCCATCATCGCCGTCTCGCCCGGCTCGGGCGCCGTGCTGTCGATGTCGCACGGCCTGTCGTACGGGGTGAAAAAGGCCAGCGCCACCATTCTCGGCCTGCAGCTGGGGCTGCTGGTGGTGCTCGGTATCGCCGGCGCCGGCGTCGGCTCTTTGCTGCTGGCCTCCGAAGTGGCGTTCAATATCGTCAAGACAGTGGGCGCCCTGTACCTGATCTACCTGGGCCTGTCGCAATGGCGCGCCAAGGTGGCGGTGGCCGGCGACCTGCATGCCGACGCCGTGGTTCCGTCCTGGCGCCGGCGCGTGCTGACGGGTTTTTTGACGAACGTGACGAATCCGAAGGGCATCATCTTCATGGTGGCGGTGTTGCCGCAATTCATCAGCCCTGCTGCGCCCTTGCTGCCGCAATTGCTGATCCTGGCCGTTACGATGTGCACGATCGACCAGATCGTCATGCACAGCTACGCTTTCCTCGCTTCGTCGATGCAGCGCTTTTTCCGCGATGCGAAGGCCGTGAAAAAGCAGAACCGCTTCTTTGGCGGCTTGCTGATGGCCGTCGGCGCGGCCCTGTTCTTCGTCAAGCGCGGTGGCCAGACGGCATCCTGAACGAAGTCAATATGCAAACATTTGTAAGCCCGCTTGCGATGTCCGCCTGATGCGGATGTAATCGGCCTGTTGTCTTCCTTTCATCTGCGTCCTGCCTGGAGCGCGCCATGCGTCCGACCCTGCCCCTGCTGAAAACCATCTGCGCCGTGCTGCTGTCGTCGGCGTGTTCCCTGGCCTTGGCCGAGGATCCGCCCGCCCGCGTGGGGCGTATTTCCAACGTCGAAGGGCAGGTGCTGGTGCGCGCCGGCGATGGCGACGCGCAAAACGCCCTGCTGAACTGGCCCGTCACGACGGATAACCGTTTGAGCACCATGCGCGGCGCGCTGGCCGAGTTTCGCGTGGGCGCGGCCGCCGTGCGCCTCGATGGCGATTCCGAGCTGGAAGTGAGCGAGCTCGATGACGACAGTTTCAAATTGCACCTCAGCTATGGCACGGTCAGCGTGCGCGTGCGCAATCCCGACGCGCTGCGCGGCTTCGAGCTGACCACCGCCCAGGCCCGCGTGATCCTGACCCAGCCGGGCTGGGTGCGCATTGAGGCGGGGCGCCAGCCCGGCGCCAGCGTCGTCAGCGTACTCGACGGTGCGGCCGACGTGGATGGCGCAACGGGCAGCGTCACCTTGCGCGCAGGCAAGCGCGCTGAACTGACGGACGAAGAATTGCGCACGGGCGCCTTGCAGCGGATCGCCTTCGACAACTGGCCCGAAGCCTTGCCCGCCGCCGCGCCGGCCTTGCGCTATGTCACGGACGATACCACCGGTTATGAAGAGCTGGACCGCTACGGCGCCTGGCAGGAAGACGCGGAATACGGCCCCTTGTGGCTGCCCAGCGCGGTGCCGGCCGGCTGGGCGCCGTACAGCGACGGGCGCTGGACGTGGATCGCACCGTGGGGCTGGACCTGGGTCGACAATGCGCCGTGGGGTTATGCGCCCTCGCACTACGGCCGCTGGGTGCTGCTGGGCCACCGCTGGGGCTGGGCGCCGGGACGCGAGCGCGGCCGCGTGCCCTGGGCGCCGGCGCTGGTGGGCTGGGTCGGCGGTAATCATGGACCACATAACGGACCACAGCATGGCCAGCGCCCCGGCGTCGGCTGGTTTCCTTTGTCGCCGCACGAGCGCTACGTGCCCGGCTACCGCGCCAGCGCCGAGTATGAGCGCCGCATCAACCGGATGGCCGAGGGGCGCCGCCCCGTGGCGGGCGAGCGCGAACGGCGCGAAGGCATGACGATGCTGCCCGGCGAGCGTTTTGGCGGCTCGCGGACGGTCGACGTGCCGCGCCGCAACCGCACCACCATGCCGCCGCCCGTCATGCAAAGCTTGCCGTTGAGCACTGCGCCTGCGCCGGCCGGCAACTGGCAGCGTCCCGTTGATGCACCGCGCGGCGACAGGGAGCCCCGGCGCGACTGGGTCAACCGCCCTGGCCGCTTGCAGACGGACGATGGTCAGACGCACCTGGCGCCGCGTCCCCTGCAGCCGAACCGGCCGCCCGTGCCGGCCCAGCCGCCGGTGCCGCCGCAGCCCCTGATGCCGGCCATGCCGGCCTTACCGCCCGTGCAAGATCATGTGGCCCGCCCCGGGTGGCGAGGCGAGGAGCGGCCCCGCGCCGACTGGCACCGCGCCGAGCGTGACTCCCGCCGCGAAGCGTTGCAGACGGCGCCGCCGCCGTCCTTGCCTGCCCCGCCGCCCGTGGCCCAGCCGCGCCCCGCGCCGCCGCCGATGCCGGCCCCAGCCGCCCGTCCACCCCAGGAAGCGCGCGGTGCCGAGCGCGCCAATCCGCCGCGTGAGCGCAACCATGAGCGTCACAGCGAGCGCGGCGGTCCCGGCCGCAATGGCCGGATGCAGGAGGTGGAGCGCTGACGGCCGCGCCGTCTGTCGCCCCGTATCGACATTCACGCCGCGAAATGCGCAGTTCGTCACATACCGGAGGCAAAGCCGCCGTCGTTTGTCTACAGTACGACCACTGCTTATCCTCCAAGTGACAGCATCGCTTTTCCGGCTATTTTGTCCAAACGAAATAGTTTTCCGCCAGCTTACCCAGCTGGCTTTTTTTTTGCCTTGCCGTCTGCGCCATGGCGGCTGGCGCAGCCGCCCTCAAAGTTGGCTACAATACGCTTTTATGCAGCCGCCGCGCGATAAGCGCTGCCTGTTCTGACCGGCACTGATTGGAATTCCCATGCAAACGACCCCACCGACCGAAGTGACGATTCCCCCTAGCGAATCGCTGATCGAATACCCGAGCGATTTTCCCATCAAGATCATGGGCCCGACGCATGTCGACTTCGCGCCGACCATGCTGGAGCTGGTCATCAGCCACGACCCGACCTTCCACGCGGGCCGCATGGAAGAGCGCCCATCGGGCAAGGGCAATTACACGGGCCTGACCGTCACCGTGCGCGCCATCAGCCGCGAGCAGCTCGACGCCCTGTACACGGCGCTGTCGGGCCACCCGATGGTCAAGATCGTCATGTAAGCAAGGTGGGCGCTTCGCGTGCCTGGAAGGCGGCGATTTCTTCGCCCAGCCAGGCACGGAAGGCGCGCACGGGCTCGCGCTGCGCCGCAGCGGGCGGGCTGACCAGGTAATACGCGTCGGCGCAGAGCACGGCCATGTCGAACAGGCGCACCAGCCGCCCCGCCGCCACCTCCTGCAGCGCCACCACATGGCGCACCAGCGCCACGCCGTCGCCATCGATGGCCGAGCGTATCAGCATCGACAAATCCTCGTACAGTACGCCGCCCACGGGTTCGGCCAATGGCAAGCCGGCCGCCGCCAGCCATGGACGCCACGGTTCGAGCGAGCGCAGCAAGGTCGCCTGCGCCAGTTCGCCCGGCGTGGCCGGCAAGTTGCCGCCCCGGTAATGGGGACTGCAGACGGGGTAATACACGTCACCCATCAGCGGCTGCACCAGCAGACCCGGATAATGGCCGCGGCCAAAGCGGATGCCCACGTCGATGCCCTCGCCTTCCAGGTCCTGCAGGGCGCCGCTCGTTTGCAGCACCACTTCGATGCCGGGATGGCGTTCGATGAAATGCCCGAGGCGCGGCGCCAGCCAGCGCGCCGCAAACGAGGGAATCGCCGTGATCGTCAGCCGCGTATTGGCGGGCGCGGGCCGCAGCGCTTGCGCCGCCGTGGCGATCTCCGTAAAAGCCTTGCCCAGCACCAGCGCAAATTGCCGTCCCTGCGGCGTGACCGTCACGTGGCGGCCGTTGCGCTGGAACAGCAGCAAGCCCAGCTCTTCTTCCAGCTTGCGCACCTGGTGGCTGATGGCGCCGTGCGTCAGGTGCAGCTCCTCGGCCGCGCGTGAAAAATTGCCATGGCGGGCGGCCGCCTCGAAGGCGCGCAATGCTGAAAAATTAGGCAGTCTGGACATGACGGTTTATGTGAATAAAAGTAACAATAACAACGAATATAACTCGTTTTGTTAGCTTCACACTGCGCTTTATGATGAATCCTGTTCACTTACCCACAGGAATCTGCCATGTCCTTCATTTTGTATGTCGACCGCAACCGCATCAGCCCGTACGCCCTGTCCGCCTTTGTCGCTCTGAGCGAAAAGCGGGTTTCCTTCACCGTGCAGGACGTCGACCTGGACGGGGGCGCGGCGCGCCAGCCGCCGTTCAGCACGCTGAGCCTGACGCAGCGCGTGCCCGCCATCGAGCATGCCGGCTTTGTCCTGACGGAATCGAACGCGATCGCCGATTACCTCGACGACGTCTTTGCCGCGCCCGACTATCCATCGGTGCTGCCGCGCGACGTACGCCAGCGGGCGCGGGCGCGGCAAGTGCAGGCATGGCTGCGCAGCGATCTGCTGGCGCTGCGCAACGAGCGCGATTCCACCGTCGTGTTCCACCCGTCCCGCGCGGCCCATGCGCCGCTGTCGCCGGCGGCGCAGGCCGCGGCCGCCAAGCTGCTGCAGATCGCGGGCGAACTTGTGCACGGTGACTACCTGGCTGGCGCCTGGAGCATCGCCGACACGGACCTGGCCCTGATGCTGCTGCGTTTGATCAAGAGCGGCGAGCCCGTGCCGCCTGCCCTGCGCGACTATGCGCTGGCCCAGTGGCAGCGCCCTGCCGTACAGCAGTGGCTGGCGCAGGTGCCGCAGCCGATTTAGTCAGCCGCCACACGAGGGCAAAGGCCGCGCTGGCCGCCGCCGTCACCCACAGCAGCGGCTTTTCGCTGCCGTCCGTGATGGCGGCGATGACGGCGCCGCAAACGGCCGTGATGAGCATCTGCACGAAGAAGAACAGGCCCGAGGCGCTGCCCGCCTGGTCGCCATACGGCTGCAGCACGGCCAGCTGGCAGGCGGGAATGGCCATGCCCACCGACACCATCACCAGCAGCATGGGCGCCACCAGCGATGCCACTTGCCGCGGTGCCAACGTACCCGCCAGCAACAGGCTGGCCGCGCCCGCCACATTGATCAGCACCGCCAGGCCCAGCATGTAATCGGCGCCCAGGCGCGGTCCCAGCGCGCGAAACAGGCTCGAGCCCGCGATATAGCCGCTGACCGTCAGCGCGAACACCAGCGCATATGCGTGCGGCGACAGATGCATGCCTCTTTGCAACAGCACGGACGATTCCGCGATGAACGGGAAATACGTGCAATACACGCAGCCGATGGCCAGCGCATAGCGCAGGAAATACGCATCGCCCAGCAGGCGGCGGTACAGCGCCAGGGTATGTCCTTGTGGTACGACGCTGGCCGGCCTGGTTTCCGGCACATACGCGGCGATCAGCCCCAGCGACAGCGCCCCCAGCAGGCACAGCACGCCAAACACGGCGCGCCAGCCGAATGCCGCGTCGAGCACGCTGCCGGCCAGCGGCGCGAGGATAGGCGACAAGCCCATCACCATCGAAATTTTCCCCAGCATGCGCGCTTGCGTGGCGGGATCGAAGCGGTCGCGCACCATGACCCGGCCGATGATGGTGCCGCTGCAGCCGCCGAACGCTTGCAGCACGCGCGCGGCGATCAGCACGTGCACGTCGCTGGTCACGGTGCAGACGATGCTGGCGAGCACAAAAATGCCAGTGCCGGCCAGCAGCACGGGACGGCGTCCGTAGCGGTCGGCCAGCGGCCCGCAAGCGAGCATCGAGGCGGCCGAGCCGGCCATGAACAGGCTCAAGGTCAGTTGCAACTGGGCATCGCTGGCATGCAGGGCATCGGCCATGGCCGGCAGCGAAGGTAAATAGATGTCGATGCTGATGCGCGACAGGCAGACCAGCAGCAGCACGATGCCGCCCCAGGCCCATACAGCGATTTGTTTCTGCATTGTTTATACGATCCATACAAGCGTGCGCCCCGCTGGCGCACCGGAACGGTGAGAGTAGGACGGTTGTGGTGTAATGCGAAGTGCCACTCATCAGAAAACTTATTGGACCACTTGGACGATTATCATGCCGCGAGGAAAATCACCGCACGCCCTGGACTTGCCTCGCCCGACCAGCTGGCTCGACAAGGAAGGCGTCAACAAGCAGGATGGCGCGTATGAAGCGCTGCGCTCGGCCATCCTGACGAAGATGCTGCCGGCGGGCAGCCGTTTGCCGTCCAGCCGCACTCTGGCCGAACGGTGGGAGTTGTCGCGCGGCACCATCGAAACCGTGTTCGACCGCCTGCACGCGGAAGCGTACGTGACCCGTGTGCCCGGCTCCGGCACGCGCGTGTGCGCCGTCGTGCCGGAACGTTTTTTGATGGCAGGATTTGGCGATGCCACCCTGGCGGCACCGGCTGTGGCGCCCGCGCCCGCATCGGACACGGGCGTGCGCGACGGCTTGCCGTTTGTTGCGCGGCGCGCCGACGCCAGCCTGTTTCCCATGGCCGCCTGGTCCAAGTGCGCCACGCGGGCACTGGCCGCCGTCACGCCGGAGCAGCTGTGCAGCGCCGACCCTGCCGGCCTGCCCCAGCTGCGCCAGCAGATCGCCGACTTCCTCGCCAAATACCGCGGCATCCGCTGCGACCCGCAGGACATCGTCGTCACGACCGGCATCCGCCACGCGATCGACTTGCTGGCGCGCGGCATCGTGCGCAACGGCGATAAAGTCTGCCTGGAAGATCCGGGCTACCCGGCCGCGCGCGCCCTGTTCGCCCTGGCCGGCGCCGTGCCCGTGGACATTGCCGTCGACGCCGAAGGCATCGATTGCGCCGCCCTGGCCGCGCACGCGGATGCCTGCCTCGCCTACGTGACGCCGGCGCACCAGTCGCCGCTGGGCGTGACCATGTCCGTCACGCGCCGCCTGGCCTTGCTGGAATGGGCGAACGACAATGGCGCCTGGGTGGTGGAAGACGATTACGACAGCGAATTCAATTACCACAGCGCGCCGCTGGCGGCCCTGAAGGCGCTGGACCAGTACCAGCGCGTGATTTATTGTGGCAGTTTCAACAAGACTCTGTTTGCCGGCCTGCGCGTGGGATTCATGGTGCTGCCGCCCGCTTTGCGCCCGCAGTTGCTGCGCATCGTGCAGTTGACGGGCCGCTCCGTGGGCGTGACGGAACAGCTGGCGCTGGCCGCCTGGATGGAGGAAGGCGCCTTCGTGCGCCATTTGCGCCAGGCGCGGCTGGCCTACAAGGAGCGGCGCGACCTGTTGCTGGTCTGTCTCGAGCAGACCGCGCCCGGCCGCTACACGATCACGGGACAGCAGGCGGGTTTCCATTGCGTGCTGTGGCTGCCGCAAGACAGCGATGAACGGGGGTTTTGCGCGCGCGCCGCGCAGGAAGGGCTGGCGCTGCAGCCGCTCGGCGACTTTTGCCACAGCGCAAAATTGGCGCCGGCCGTGCTGCTCGGTTATACGGCCTTGAGCCTGGCCCAGGTACGCCACGCTGCACAAAAATTGGGCAGATTGCTGCTGTTGCCAGAGTCCGCCCCGGAATGAAACGGCCGCCTGGCTTATAATCACGGCTTCGCCGCAGCGTCCGCAGGGCGCCGGCAGCTGATTACAGAATCTGTCATGACCACCACCCGCACCGAAACGGCGCTGATCCGCGAACTGGGCCGCGTCGATTACGAGCCCACCTTTGCCGCCATGCGCGCCTTTACCGACGCGCGCACGACGGAGACGCGCGACGAACTGTGGATCGTCGAGCATCCGCCCGTGTTTACGTTGGGCCTGGCGGCCGACCGCGGCCATCTGCTGGCTGGCGCAGATGCGATTCCCGTGGTGCAGACGGACCGGGGCGGCGAAGTGACGTTCCACGGTCCCGGCCAGGTGGTGATTTACCTGCTGATGGACTTGCGCCGCAACAAGCCGGGCGGCAAGCTGTATGCGCGCCAGTTCGTGCATAAAATCGAGCAAGCCATCATCAACGTGCTGGCGGCGTATAATCTCGCTGGCGAGCGCATCGATGGCGCGCCTGGCATTTATATTGCCGGCGGACCAGACAAGGGTGCGAAGATCGCCGCGCTGGGCTTGAAAGTGCGCGGCAACGGCTGCACCTACCATGGCGTATCGCTCAACGTGGCGATGGACCTGGCGCCGTTTTCCTGGATTAACCCTTGTGGCTATTCCGGACTGAAGACGGTGGACATGCGCAGCATGGGCGTGGTGGCGCCGCTGGCCGAAGTGCAGCGGGCCCTGGCCCATGAATTGACCGTATTACTCGATGTAAGCGAAGCAAACAGCGCCGCAGGCGCGCCTCAGGCAGCGGATGCCTGAGCAAACAAACCAACATGCCCGTTAAGGGCTTGCAGCCATGACTTCTGAGACCATTTCCAGCACCGCCCCCGCCGCTCCCGCCTACAACCCGAGCGAAAAGCAAAAAGGCGCCAGCAAGACGTCGCGCATCCCGATCAAGATCATTCCGATCGAGCAAGTCGAGCGCCTGAAAAAGCCGGACTGGATCCGCGTGAAGGCCGCGTCGGCATCGACCCGTTTCTATGAAATCAAGGACATCCTGCGCGAAAACAAACTCGTCACGGTGTGCGAGGAAGCCAGCTGCCCGAACATCGGCGAGTGCTTCGGCAAGGGCACGGCCACCTTCATGATCATGGGCGACAAGTGCACGCGCCGCTGCCCGTTCTGCGACGTCGGCCACGGCCGTCCGGATCCGCTGGACAAGGAAGAGCCGGCCAACTTGTCGAAAACCATCGCCAAGCTGCGTTTGAACTACGTCGTCATCACCTCCGTCGACCGCGATGACTTGCGCGACGGCGGCGCCGGCCATTTCGTCGAGTGCATCCAGCAAACGCGCGCCCTGTCTCCGAACACCCGCATCGAAGTGCTGGTGCCGGACTTCCGCGGCCGCCTGGAAAAAGCGTTGCTGTTGTTCAAGGATGGCTTGCCTGACGTCATGAACCACAACCTGGAAACGGCGCCGCGCCTGTACAAGGAAGCGCGTCCCGGTTCCGATTACATGCACTCGCTGAAGCTGCTGAAAGACTTCAAGGCCATGTATCCGGACGTGAAAACCAAATCCGGCATCATGGTGGGCCTGGGCGAGACGGACGAGGAAATCCTGCAAGTCATGCGCGACATGCGCGAGCACGACATCGACATGCTGACCATCGGCCAGTACCTGGCGCCATCGAACAGCCACTTGCCCGTGCGCCGCTACGTGCACCCGGACGTCTTCAAGATGTTCGAGGAAGAAGCGTACAAGATGGGCTTCACCCACGCCGCCGTCGGCGCCATGGTGCGCAGCTCGTACCACGCGGATGAACAGGCGCACAGCGCCGGCGTGGAATCGGCGCTGAATTTCTAAGCACTTGAGTTGTATCAAAAACCGTCCGCTTCAGCCGGGCGGTTTTTTTTTGCCTGTTCGTATCGTGCCCACCTCATGCGGCTGAGCGTCCTATACTGGCATGCTGAAAAAGCATGGTTGACGGATAAGCTATGAGGTGACGCATGGACGTACGCATCGACGCATCGTGGAAGGCGCGGCTGGAGGGCGAGTTTGCCCAGCCTTACTGGGAACGCCTGGCCGCCTTCGTGAAGCAAGAGTATGCGGCGGGGCCGTGTTTTCCGCCGGGTAAAACGATCTTCCGCGCGTTCGACCTGACGCCGTTCGAGCAAGTCAAGGTCGTGATCCTGGGGCAAGATCCGTATCACACGCCCGGTGCGGCCATGGGGCTGTGCTTCTCGATTCCCGATGGCACGCCGCCGCAGCCTAGCCTGCAAAATATCTTCAAGGAATTGCACAGCGACGTGGGCGTGGCGCGCACGCGCACGGATTTGTCTGACTGGGCCGAGCAAGGCGTATTCCTGCTCAACAGCGTGCTGACGGTGCGCGCGGGGGCGGCCGGTTCGCACGCGGGCAAAGGGTGGGAGAAATTGACGGACAGCGCCATCCGCTACCTGTCCGCCGAGCGCGAGCATCTCGTGTTCATCCTGTGGGGCGGCTATGCGCAAGCCAAGCGCACCTTGATCGATCCCGGCAAACACCTGGTGCTGGCGGCGCCGCATCCCTCGCCATTGTCGGCCAGCAAAGGTTTCTTTGGCAGCAAGCCGTTCAGCCAGGCCAACGCCTATTTGCAGGCGCATGGCCAGGAAGGCATCGCCTGGGGATAACTCCTTAGTTGACGGCAACCGACAGCGGCAGGCGTTGCTCCCTGCCGCTGTCTTCGCGCGTAACGGTTAAAAGCTGGTTGAGAGGCCGGCATAGATGCTGCGGCGGGCGCCGTACTGCGGCGCTCCCACGCCCACGCCGGAACCGTCGCGCAGCAGATACGATTTGTCGAACAGGTTGATCAGGGCCAAACGTCCTTCCACCTTGCCGACCGGCGTGTTTTTCCACGTATGCGTGAGCGCCGTGTTGACGGTGAAGTAACTTGGTAAATGGCCGGAATTCGGCGCGCCACCGTCCGGGGTCATGCGCAGGCCGCTGCCGTAGAGGAAGTCAGCGCTTACTTGCGAATCGCCAAAGTGATAGTGTCCACCACCCGACAAGGTGTATTTCTGGTCATGATCGAGGTAGACATAGTGTTGGCTGATGTAGTTCAACTCATCGGCGCCAAACAGGGCCTGGCCCGAATTGATGTTGCGCCCCTGCGCCTTTTGCGTGCTGGCGTTGAGGAACAGGCCCCAGTTTTTCTCGCTGTAGATGGCCGATAACTCCAGGCCCTTGGCGTAGCCATCCGCATAGTTGAATGGCGTCAAAATCAATGCCTGGCCGAACTGGCCTTCGTCGAGCAGGTTGTTGATCTTTTTATAGTACACATCGGCCGTCACGGTCAGTTTCGAATTGACCTGGTGGCTGATGCCCACATCGTAGTAATGCGTGCGTTCGGCCTTGACGTTGTCCGACTGGCCGATTTCCGGCGCATTTGTCGTGTTCGCATACAGGTCGATGCTGCCCTGGGCCGCCAGTTCCTGCGGCGGCGGCGTGAAGTAGCGCGAATAGCCGGCGTGCAGGGCCGTGCCCGGCGCCAGCTGATACGCCAGGTTGACGCGCGGGCTCCATTGCTGTTCGCTCGTGTAGGCCGAGACCTTGTCGAAGCGGGCGCCATAGTTCAGGGTCAGCGGCTTGCTGATATGCCATTCATCTTGCAAGTAAAAGCTGGCCAGGGTGCCCGTTTTGCCGCTGTTGTCCAGCACCGTGATCGGTGTGGTGGACGTTTGCGCGCCGTCGATTGCCGGAAAGACGGCCACCGTGTTGTCGCTCGTCGTCTTCTGGCGCGTGTAGGCCAGGCCCGCGCGCACGGTATGGTCCTGGTGCAATTTGTAGCTGATGTCGAACTGGGCACCGGAAGCGCTGTTCGCGCGGCGCGAGTCCGAGGCCACGCCGTTGTAGATCAGGTCGCCGATGGCATCGGGCGTGAAGTGCAGTTCCGAATACTGGTGGAAGGCCGAGACCTGGTAATTGACGTCGCCCAGGCTTTTTTGCAGCGACAGCACGAGGAAGCGGTTCACTTCGCGCTGGTTTTCATTGAGCTGCGACGACGGTAACGTGGACGTGCCCGCCTGTGCATCGTTGTGGCCATCGAGCGAGAAGGCCGGCGCCTGGTTCGGGTTGTTCGGGATCTGGAAGCGGCCGTTATACGTGCCGAACATGGCGCCCAGGCGCGTATTGTCATCGAGGAAATATGACAGGCTGCCGAACGATTTGTTCTGGCGCGTCTTGTCGTGCAGGGCGCTGCGCGTGTCTTGCGGGTTTTCCACGCCCAGGGAGTTACCGAGGTAGCTGCCGGACAGGTAGTAATTGAACTTGCCGACGCTGCCGAAAAATTCAGCACTCGGCTCCACGTGATCGTGGCTGCCGACCATGATGCCGATGCGCCCACCTGGTGTCATGCCGCCCTCTTTCGTTTCAATATCGACAATACCTGCCGTGCGCAGGCCGAACTGGGCCGGCAAGGCGCCCGTCATGAAATCCGTCTTGTCGATCAAGCGCGTGTCGATCGACTGGCCAAAGCCGGTGATGCTTTCCGGCAGTTGCACGCCATTGATGCGGTATTGCACGTTCGCATGGTCGTCGCGCACGTGCAGGGCGCCCGAACCTTTCGAATCCTGCGACACGCCCGGCAGGCGCAGCAGCACTTCATTGAATGGCGTGTTGTCGCCCTGGCCCAGCATGTCGACCATATGGCTGTCGATGCTGTAGATGGTGGTGCCGACTTTCGGCGACAGCTCGATGCGCGCGCTTTTCAGGTGGGCAGAGGTGACTTCGACCTTTTGCATGTCTTGCGGGGCAGCATCGGTATTGGCCTCGGCAGGCTCGGCGGCGTGGGCGGAAACGGTAAACAGGCTGGCAAGGGCGAGCGACAGCGCGCTCAGACGGGGAGTGTGTTGCATGATGAACCTCAAAATAGTCAACGCCAGGCGGCCCGGCGCGCATGAACGCGCGACTAGGGGCAGCCTGAAAAAGGAAAAACAGCGTGGGAACTACAGTGAGGCGGCAGGCGGGCCGCGCACGGGCGGCAGGATCAGGGCGGCGACGGGCGCCAGGGTGGCGGGCGCGATGGCCAGCAAGCGGTACGGCAATAACTGGGCGGGCGGCTCGGCGATGGCCGGCGGTACGGCAATGTCGGCCACCTTGTCGATGGCCGTGGCGCACAGCGCGCACTCTTCCGCATCAAAGGTGGTCTTGTGCAGGTGCGAGGCGGCCGTCGACAGCAGGAACACGAGGGCCAGCGCACTGAACAGCGCCACGCACAGCCGCCACGGCGTGCGCGCGAGGGCGGCGGCACCGTGATGAGCAAGCTTGCGGGTGGGCTGGCGGGAAGACATGGGCGCATAGTAGCAAGAAAATCGCCCCGTTGTCAGCGCTTGTTGCGTGATTTGCGCTAGAGGGAGCTACAGGGTGGCGCGCAGTGCGCGCGGCGACAGGCCGTAGTGCTGGCGGAAACGGGCCGCGAAGCGCGATGGCGAGGCGTAGCCGCAGGCGGCCGCGATGTCGCCGATGGGTAAGATGCCAGATTGCAATTCCTGCAAGGCCAGTCCCAGCCGTACGTCTTCGAGAATGGCGCGGAAGTGGCGTTGTTCCAGGGCCAGTTGGCGGCGCAGGGTGGACGCGCCCAAGTGCAGATGGCTGGCGACTTTGGCCACGCTCCAGTCGGCGCCCGGGTCCAGCAGCAGCACTTGCTGCACGCGCGCAGCCAGCGGATCGCGGCGGTCCAGCAACAGCGGGCCGCAATGGCCGCCCAGTGCCAGGGCCAGCAGCAAGCCTTCCGCCTGGTGCGCCAGCAGCGCGGGCGGTGTGTTACTCGCCAGGCTGGCCATCAGCTGGTCCCAGGCCTGCGCCGCGTGGGCATCGAGCGGCACGCACAGGCTGGCCGTGGCCGCCTGGCGCAGCTGGGTATCGACGAGGCTGCCATGGCGCGCGCGGAAACGGGCGATCAGGGCCGGTGAAAAGCTCAGCACTTCAGCCCGGTAGCCTTGCGCGCCGGGCAGGTTGGCCACGCCCAGTTCCTGTCCTGCCGGCATCAGCACCACGTCGTGCGTGCCGGCGCGGGCCTGGCGAGCGCCCCATTCCAGCAGCTTCGTTCCCTGCCGCACGCGGCACAGGGCGCTCTGGAAGACGGGCACGCGGCGCAGGGTTTGTGCGCGGCGCGCCTCGATGGTGCCGTGGGCGATGCGCAGCTCGCTCAGGGCCACCGCGTCGATCTCATCGGCCATACAGTCCCGTCAGCTGCGCCTTGCCCAGCGCGTTGGCGTTGAGCATGTAGCCGAGCATGGCGCCGCTGGCGTGCTGGTCCAGCGGCAACTTGTCCACGCTCAATGCCCACACGGTGATCTGGTAACGGTGCGCCTTGTCGCCCGGTGGCGGGCAGGCGCCGCCGTAGGCGCTGTCGCCGTAATCGTTGCGTCCTTGCATGGCGCCCGCCGGCAGGGTGCTGGTCGTGGCGCCGCCTGGCAAGGAAGTGGTGCTGGCAGGCACATTGAACACGCTCCAGTGCCACCAGCCGCTGCCCGTGGGCGCGTCCGGGTCGTACAGGGTGACGGCGTAGCTTTTGGTGCCGGCCGGCGCACCGTGCCACGACAATTGCGGCGACAGGCTGCCGCCCGTGCAGCCGAAGCCCTGGAATACTTGCGCCGGCGCCAGGGTCTGGCCCGGCGCGATGTCGGTGCTGGTGACGGTAAAGTCGGCGGCGTGGGCGCCCAGGTGCAAAGCGAGACCCAGCGTGATGGCAAGCAGGCGGGAGGTGGTCATGGTTTTCCTTTCGATGAAGTATAGGGGAAAGTGTATGCCGTGCAACAGTTACCCGCGATGCCGATGCGCTCGATGATGGTGCCAAAACGCTCGTTTCCACCTGATTTCAATGTTCCCATGAGCGTGTTGTTGCGTTTGCCGTTTCCTGCCTGCGCATGATTTTCAGTGCGGAGCTTTCATGCTATCGTTCTGCAGCCCAAATTTCCCCGAGTCGCCTCCCCATGTCCAAACGCCCGATCAAGTGGTTGTTCGCCAAGCTGCACCTGTATGTGGGCCTGTGGTTCGGCGCCCTGTTCGTCCTGCTGGGCTTGACGGGTTCCGCCATCGCCTGGATGCCGGAGCTCGACGCATACCTGAATCCGACCCTGTTGCAGGCGAGCACGCCCGCGCCCGGCCAGGTGTTCCAGGTGACGCCGCGCACGGTGCAAGCGGTGGTCGATGGGCTCGCGGCCGACCCCGCTTACGGCAAGCCGGCCCAGCTCAATCCGCCCGCCGATGCGCGCGACGTGTACGTGGCCTCGTAC
The DNA here is from genome assembly GCF_019345575.1 of Janthinobacterium sp. NKUCC08_JDC. Taxonomy (NCBI): domain Bacteria; kingdom Pseudomonadati; phylum Pseudomonadota; class Betaproteobacteria; order Burkholderiales; family Oxalobacteraceae; genus Janthinobacterium; species Janthinobacterium sp. NKUCC08_JDC. Next base: position 410,806 of record NZ_JAHKQW010000004.1, read on the forward strand.
CGGCAAGCCGGCAAACCGTCGCCTTTCAGCCAGGCCATCGTGCGCCAGGTGATGGTCGACCCCTACACCTTGCAAGTCAAAGGCGAGCGCGACTGGGGGCGTTTCGGCCTCACGCGCCCGCTGCTGATGTCGGGCATGTTTCATCTGCACCGTTATTTATTGTCGGGCGAAGTGGGTAAAACCATTACGGGTATCTCGGGCGTGATGTTGCTGCTGATGGCCTTGAGCGGCATCTATCTGTGGTGGCCGCGCCTGCAGTGGACGGCGATCAAGCGCGCGCTGACGGTGTCGCATGGCGGTTCCTGGCCCCGCTTCAACTACACGTTTCACAAGGCGGCCGGCTTTTTTGCCGCACCCGTGCTGGCCGTACTGGCCTTTTCCGGCATTTATTTCAATTTGCCGCAATTGGTCGTGCCGCTGGTGGAGCTCGTCTCGACGGCGCCGGACAAGGCCAAACTGAAAAATCTGCGGCAGGATGGCGACCTGCTCGATGCGGGCCAGGCCATGGCCGCCGCGCAACAGCTGTATCCGCAGGCGCGCGTGTCGCGCATCGTGCTGCCGGCCAAGAAGGACCAGCCGTATGACGTGCGCGTGCGCCAGCCTGGCGAAATCGCCGAGGGCGACGGCGCCACGCGCATCACTGTGGACGCGCGCAGCGGCTTGCCCCTGCGCATACGCGATCCCTTGCGGGCGCCGGCCGGAGACGTTTTCCTGGGCTGGCAATTCCCCCTGCACTCGGGCCAGGCCTTTGGCGTGGCCGGGCGCGGTTTTATTACCGCTTTCGGCCTGATGCCGCTGCTGTTCCTGCTGACGGGGACATTGGTATGGTGGAAACGGCGGCGCGGCCGGAAATAAGCGGTCGCCAGACCGTGGCCGGGAAAGTTGCTATCATCATAGTATTTTCCGGCGTATCCCGGACTCACCCGCACAAGGACCAGCATGAGCAATCCCGAGATCACCGTAGCAATGTTGAATGAACGCGGCACGGGCCGCCTGCCCGGCCACCTGGGCATCGTCATCACGGAAGTGGGCGACGGCCAGTTGACGGCGGAATTGCCCGTGCTGCCGCATTTGCTGGCGCCGAACGGCTACCTGCACGCGGGCAGCGTGGTGACCCTGGCCGACACGGCTTCCGGCTATGGCTGCATCGTCAACCTGCCTGAAGGCGCCAGCAATTTCACGACCATCGAATTGAAATCGAACCACCTGGGCACGGCCCGCGAAGGCACGCTCACCTGCACGGCCAAGGTCGAGCACAAGGGCCGCAACACGCAAGTGTGGGATGCCGTGGTGAAAAGCAAGGAAACGGGCAAGACGATTGCCTTGTTCCGCTGCACGCAGATGATTTTATATCCCAAATAAACCGACACCCTAAATCAACTGCTGGGGTCAGACCCGGCGGGGGAATTTGTCCCAATGGGGCAAATTCCGATCCCGAAGGGACTGACCCCGGATTTTTGCCTTCGGGTTAGATTTTCACCCAGTTACCCTTGTACAAGATTGGTCCCGTCGGCCCATTCGGATCCGGCGAACCGCCTTTCGGCTCCAAGGTGACGGCCAGCAGGGCCACGTCGTTGCCGATGGCGCGCTGGGACAAGGCCAGTTTCACGTTGCCCTTGTCGGCCAATAAACCCAGGGAGCGCGGGTTACCGCTCTTCGGCACAGCCCACAGTTCCAGATCCTTATCGCTCGGCACGGGTGCGTTGCCCACCATGCGCACCTCGAGCGCGCCGTGGCGGCTGTCGGCCGTCAACAGCAGGGCCGTTTGCGCTTTCTCGTCCGTCAGGCTGGCCACATAGCTGATCTGCGGCGCATCCATCACGCGCGTGGCCACGACGATGACCAGCAGCGCTGCGATGGCGCTCGAGGCCATGCCCAGCGAACGCCAGAACGACAGGGAATCGCGGAACAAGGACCAGCCGCCCTGCGGCTTCAGGTGCAGGCGCTGCTCGATCTGCTGCCATACGCGCTTGGGCGGCGCCACGGGCGTGGCAAATTCGGCCATCGGTTCCAGGCGCTGGCGCCATTCGGCCGTGATATTGCGCAAGTCGGCGTCGTTGTGCAGCCAGCCTTCGAAACGCCGCCGCGCGCCGCCTTTCAAGGTGCCGAGCACGTATTCGGACGCCAGTTTCTGACGCAGCACGTCATTGCCGCGGATATTCATGATGCCTCCCGTTTCGCCAGACACGTGCGCAGCCGTTCCAGGCTGCGGCGTATCCAGGTCTTCACGGTGCCGATCGGCAGCGACATCTGCTGCGCCACTTCGCTGTGCGACAGGTCGTGATAGAACGCCAGGGCGACCACCTGCCGGTGCAGCCCTTCCAGGGCGGACATGCAAAACGCCAGCGCCTTGGCGTCACCGCTCAGTTGCAGTGATTCGATCGGCGTGGCTTGGGGGTCTCGGAGTGCGTTCATGACTTCGCTATCAAACTGTTCGGCATCGATTTCCACGGTATCGTCGCTGCGCCGCAGCACATCGAACGCCTTGTTGCGCACGATGGTGGCCATCCAGGTCATCGGCGCCGCCAGATGGCTTTGATACGTGGCGGCGTTGTTCCAGATGGCGACGAAACCCTCTTGCAAGGCTTCTTCTGCGAGCTCTTGCTTATGCAATATACGCAGCGCGAAGCCAAACAGTTTCGATGAGGTGGAGTTATATAGCTGGCGGAACGCGGTGGCGTCCTTGTTGCCGGTGGCAAACAGCCAGGTTTTTAGTTGCTGCGGGTCGAGCGATTGAGCGGCTAGGGGCACGGCTGGCCTTCACAAGGTGAGTGGGATCACGCCTGGGAAGGTTATAACAGGTTGATAACACTTGGCAACAAGGTTTTGTGCGGTGCCGAGCCTTAGCCGGCGATGGCCGTTTCCAGCAGCTTGTGCAGTTCCGCGAATTCCGGCTTGCCCACGTAGCGCTTGAGGATCTTGCCCTGCTTGTCGAGCACGAAGGTGGTGGGCGTGAGGGCCACGTCGCCATAGGCCTTGGCCGCCTCGCCCGTCACGTCGAGCGCCACCTTGAACGGCAGCTGGCGCGTTTCGGCGAAGTTCAGCACGTAGTTGGCCGGATCGTATTTCATGGCCACGGCCACGAATTCCAGTCCCTGCCCCTTGTACTTGTTGTAGGTGTCGACCATGTCCGGCATTTCCGCCACGCAGGTGGTGCACGAGGTGGCCCAGAAATTGACCATCACGACCTTGCCGCGCAGGCTGGCCGACGTGATTTTCTCGCCATGAATGCCGTGGAAGGTCACGTCCGGCGCGCTTTGCTTGTCATTGAGCGACAGATAAGCGGCGGCGGCCACGCCCGCCACGAAGACGGCGATCAGGGCTGGCTTGACCCAGGACTTGCTTGCGGATGGCGAAGTTGACATGGTTTTTACTTGAAAAGCGCGGCGATGCGGCCATTATAGCCATATCGCCGCATCAAAGCCGTAGGTCAAACGGAGGAGGCGTTTATTGCTGCGCCGTGTCGCCAGTGCTGGTGGTGCGTGCTGGCGCCGGATCGGGCTGCAACTGCTTCAGTTCCGATTCCGAAATGTAGTCGAACAGCTTGACTACTTTCTGCACGCCGCCCACGCCGCGCGCCACGTCGGCCGCGACCGTGCCTTCGCGCTGGGTGACCCGGCCCATCAGGAAGACGGTGGCGTTTTCCGTGACGACCTTGAACGAGGCGGCCGAGATGGTTTTCATGTCGACCAGGCTGGCCTTGACCTTGGTGGTGATCAGCGCGTCGTTCGAGCGCGAGGTGTAGCTGGCCGGACCGGCGATGATCAATTCATTGGCCACCGATTCCACGCCTTCGATATTGCGCACTTCGCGCTCGACGGCATTTTTCATCGCGTCGTCGCGCACTTCGCCCGTCAGCAGTACGCGGCGGTTGAAGCTGGTGACGTTCACATGGCCCACGTCGCCGGTGATCGAGGGGATGCGCGACTCGCCTTTGACGGCGATCGACTTGTCTTCGGTCTGGGCGCCCAGGGTGCGGCGGTCCGCTGCGGCAACGCCGCCCATCACCGCGCCGCCGACCATCAATTCGATGCAGCCGGTGAGCGAAGTGAGCATGGCGCCGCACAGCAGTGCGGTGGCCAATGGGCGTTGTACGCGTTTCCAGCCTGGGCCAGTACCGAATTTAGTCATTCACGTCTCCTCCGAATAGCGCGACGTCGATGCCGTCGCAGATGCAATGTATGGTGGTCAGGTGGACTTCCTGGATGCGCGCCGTGCGCTCGGCCGGCACGCAGATATGCACGTCGGCGTCCGTCAGCATCTTGCCGATGGCGCCGCCGTCCTTGCCCGTCAGCGCCACGACGCGCATTTCGCGCTCGAGCGCCGCTTCCACGGCGGCCATCACGTTGGCCGAATTGCCCGACGTGGAAATGGCCAGCAAGATATCGCCGGCCTGGCCGAAGGCCTGCACCTGCTTCGAGAAGATCTCGCGGTAGCTGTAGTCGTTGGCTACGGCCGTCAGGATCGACGTATCCGTCGTCAGCGCCAGGGCCGGCAGCGGAAAGCGCTCGCGTTCGAAGCGCCCGACCAGCTCGGCTGCGAAATGCTGGCAGTCGGCGGCGGAACCGCCGTTGCCGCAGGCGAGAATCTTGTTGCCGTTGGACAATGCATAAAACATCAGGTCGATCGCCTGCGCAATGGGTTGCGCCAGTACGGTGGCGGCCTGGATTTTGAGTTCGGCACTTTCGTGGAAGTGCGAGAGGATGCGTTGATTATTCATAGTCTGCCGATTATAGTGCAGGCGCGCGGCATGGCGGACAAGCACTGTTAAAAATGCTTACATATCGAGGATGTTCTTCAGCCAGCTGATGCGCCCGCCATCGATGGCCAGCGCGTCAAAACGGCACGGCGGCACGGTTTTTTGCCGCAGCAGCCAGGTTTGCGCGGCCACCACCATGCGCCGCTGCTTGGCTGGCGTGATGCTGGCCAGGGCGCCGCCGAAGGCTGCACTGCTGCGTAGCCGCACTTCGACGAAGACGACCGATGCGCCATCGCGCATGATCAGGTCCAGCTCGCCACCCTTGCACAGATAGTTGCGCTCCAGCAGCACCAGGCCTTGCAACAGCAGATACGCGAGCGCATCGTCCTCCCCTTGCCGTCCCCGTGCCTGTTTATTCTGGAAAGGCAGGGGTGGCATGGCGTGTCCTTATTGGGCCGGCGGCACGGCGACAGGCGCCGGCGCGGCCGGTGGCCAGGTGCCCAGCACGCCTTGCTGATAGGTGGCGGCCTGTTCCGTGCGTTCGAATATGCTTTGCTCATTCTCGAAGCGCACGGCCAGGCGGCCCGTCACGCCATCAAGGGTAAATGGCGCGTTCGGCCGCAGCGCCACTTCGCGCGCCACGCGGAAGGCATCGATGCCCAGCGCGTACAGGCGTTCCATGTCGGCCGTCAGGCGGGCGTCGGCCGGTTGTGGCGGCTGCGGATACACCATGACTTGCGGATGCTCGCGCTGCACTTGCCATGGCAGGTCCAGCAGGCGCGCGCCGTCGAGCTCGGGGCCGCTGGCGCCGCGCCCGGCGCCGGGATTCAAGGACGAGGTGCCATACAGGGGCAGATCGCTGCCGATGGCCACGCGCAACTGGCGCGCCTGGTCGGCGTCGAGTGCGGCAAACAGCAGGCCCGGTGGCGTGGCGGCCAGGCGCGCGCGCAGTTGTACCAGCTCGGCATCGCTCAGGTAGCCATTCGTGGCCGTCAAGTCCATCGTCTCGATCTTGCCGCCCTGGCGCAGCCATTCCTGCTTGAAGGCGGCGCTGATGCGGCGCTGCGAGGGCGAACCGGCCGACAGGACCAGCGCGCTGGCGCCCGGCTGTTCGCTGGCGGCCCAGGCGGCGACCTGGCGTGCTTCCGCCTCGATCGACAAGCCCATCACCAGCAGCTTGGCCGGCAGGCGCGCCTCGCCGCGGTTGTCGGGGTGGTTCAGGGCGATCGTTGGCTTGCGTACCAGGTCGCTGTTGGCCACGGCCGTGACGGCCGAGCGCGACAAAGGCCCGACGACGATGTCCTGTTCTTCCTGTGCTTGCGCAAACTTGTTCAGCACGTCGCTGCTGCCGTCGCCCGTGTCGATCACCGTCACTTCAAAGCCGCTGCGGTCGCGCTCATACGCGGCCATGAAACCGGCGCGCAGCAGTTCGGCGGCCGGGCCCAGGGAAGCGGAGCGCAGCGGCAGCAGCAGGCCGATGTGGTGGACCTTGCCGTCGGATGGCGCCGGCGCCGTGGCGGCCGGCATGTCCTGCGGCGTGCCGGTGGCCGGCTTGGTGGTGATGGGCGCCAGCGGCGCGCCATTGCCGTCGTAGGCGGTAATATCGGGTACGGCCACGGCAAACGTCACCGGTTCGGGTGCGGGCGGCTTGGGCGGCACGGGCGGTGGCAGCGGCTTCGGTGGCGGCAGCGCCCTTGTGTTAGATTCAATAGGCGCGCACAATTGCCCGGGCGCGTCGCAAGGCGTGCTGCAAGCGCTCAGCATGCCGGTCGCGGCACAAACAAGCAGTAACTTCACACTATTAGCAAGCATTTAACCTCCAAAATGACCGTACAAGAAATCAGTTCCATCGCCAGCCTGCCCATCATGACAGAGGCGGCGCACCAGGTCTATCCTATCGCAACATTGTATATAGTGGCCACGCCGATCGGCAATGTGACCGATATCAGCCTGCGCGCGCTGCATCTGCTGAGCCTTGCCGACGCCGTCGCCTGTGAAGATACGCGCAACACGGCGCACCTGCTGACGCGCTTTGGCTTGAACAAGCCCCTGATTGCGGCGCATCAACATAACGAGCGCGAAGTGGCGCAAACCCTGATCGCCCGCCTGCACGCCGGCGAGCGCATCGCCCTCGTTTCCGACGCCGGCACGCCCGCCGTGTCCGACCCCGGTGCGCGCATCGTCGACGCCGTGCGCGCGGCCGGCTTGCGCGTGCTGCCCCTGCCCGGCCCGTCGGCGGCAATCACCGCCATTTCCGCCAGCGGCCTGTTGAACGACCAGTTCTACTTTGTCGGCTTCCTGCCCGCGAAAGCCAAGCAGCGCGAAAACATGCTGCACAGCCTGCGCGGCGTGACGGCCACCATGGTGTTCTATGAGGCGCCGCACCGCATCCTCGATTGCGCCACGGCCCTGGTGGAAGCGTTCGAACCGACGCGCCAGGTGGTGTTCGCGCGCGAATTGACGAAGCTGTTCGAGGAAATCCACCGCTGCCCCCTGTCCGAGGCGGAAGCGTGGATACGTGCCGACGCGCACCGCGAAAAGGGAGAATTCGTCGTCCTGCTCGAAGGCGCGACGCAAGCGCAGGACGCGGAAGACGTGGAAGCGGAGCGCATCCTCAATATCCTGCTGGCCGAATGCAGCGTCAAGCAGGCAGCGAATCTGACGGCGCAGATCACGGGCCGCAAGAAGAATGCCCTGTATGAGCGGGCGTTGCAGTTGAAGGGGCAGGAATAAAGTGACCGCAAAATACCCAGATTGGGTATGTTGTCAGGCTCACCACTTGCAGCCGCTATCCTTCTTGTCGAGCAACATCAACACGGGCGCCAGCAAGCCTGCACCTGAGTAGGCGGTGCGGCAATCGCCGCGCTTGCCCTGCGCGATGTCGCGCGCCAGCTGGGTTTCCGTTTGCAGCGGCTTGTCGGGGATTTGCCCCACGGCCGTACCCACCTTGGATGGATCGCGCTCGCCGGCCATCTTGCGCGCCGTTTTCCTGGCCGCTTCCATGTCGAACTTTGGCGTTTCCGGCGTTTCTTGCCTGACGGTATCGGGACTGGCCGCCGGCGTGGCCGGTGATGCCGGCACGACCGTGATGGCTTGCTGGCTCGATGTTGGCGCCGTGGCCGCCGCCGGCGTTTCCCGGGCCGTGGCGAGTTTCGGCTTGCTGATGGGTTTTGGTTCCCGCTTCGGCTTGACGACTTCGACGGGCGGCGGGGGCGGCTTGGCGGCCAGCGGACGTATCCACACGGCGATCGACTCCACGCGCGGGGCCGTGTCCGGTGGCGCGGCCGGCTGCACATGGCGCCACAGAGTGATCAATGCGCCATGCAACAGCAAGGACACGGCGATGCCCAGCACGATGCCGCGGCGGCTCGGCATGGGCTGGCCGCCGCCGCTTCTTTCTATCCTGAACTCCATTGCCGTCGTCGCCTTCATGTCTGATCGGGAAAACTTGCCAAGCCAGTGTCGCATATTTCCGGCATGTTGAAAAATACATGCATCCCAGTACCGCGCGTAAATAATTTACACAGAGTTTCACCTGACCCTTGACCGAAGTCGATACGGCCTGTATTATCTTGGTCTTCGGAGTGTGGCGCAGCCCGGTAGCGCACCTGGTTTGGGACCAGGGGGTCCAAGGTTCGAATCCTTGTACTCCGACCAAATTTGTAGAAAAAAACCCAAGAGTTTAGGCTCTTGGGTTTTTTTTCGCCTGTACGGTTCACGTAGGTCGGGTAGGTCGGGTTAGCGCGCAGCGCGTAACCCGACAACAGTGTTGGCCATGTCCTTGGTGGCGTCGGATTACGCGCTTGCGCGCTAATCCGACCTACACAGCTGCGCGCTTCGCCGCGATGGCGTTGCCGGCGCGGCTCGATCCCTTGCGGCCCAGCTGCTGCGAGATGAACTGCCCAGCGTCCACCACCAGGTTCAGGTCGATGCCGGTGGCGATGCCCAGTCCCTGCATCATGTACAGCACGTCCTCGGTGGCCACGTTGCCGGTGGCGCCCTTGGCGTACGGGCAGCCGCCCAGGCCGGACACGGACGAGTGATAGATCGCGATGCCCGTTTCCAGGCTGGCGTAGATATTCGCCAGCGCCTGGCCATAGGTGTCGTGGAAGTGGCCGGACAGCCCGCCCACGTGGAAGGCGGCAATCGCGCGCTCCATCACCGCCTGCGTCTTGCGCGGCGTAGCCACGCCGATGGTGTCGGCGATGTCGATCTCGTCGCAACCGAGGTCGCGCATGCGGCCCACCACGTCGGCCACGGCGTCCAGCGGCACGTCCCCCTGGTAAGGGCAGCCGAAGGCGCAGCTGATGCTGCCGCGCAGGCGCAGGCCGTGTTCCTTGGCCGCCTTCGCCACGCCTTCGAAGCGGGCGATCGATTCGGCGATCGAGCAGTTGATGTTCTTTTGCGAGAACGCCTCCGACGCGGAACCGAAGATCACCACTTCATCGGCCTTCGCCGCCAGCGCCGCCTCGAAACCCTGCATGTTCGGCGTCAGCGCCGAATAAATCGTGCCGGCGCGGCGCGCGATCTTGTCCATCACTTCCGCGCTGGTGGCCATCTGCGGCACCCATTTCGGCGAGACGAACGACGCTGCCTCGATATTGACGAAGCCGGCCTGCGTCAGGCGGTCGACCAGTTCGATCTTGACGGCGGCGCTGATGGTTTCCTTTTCGTTTTGCAGGCCGTCGCGCGGACCCACTTCGACGATCTTGACCTGCTTGGGAAGACTGGTAGTAGGGTTCATCTCAATATCCTTGCAAACGGTTGACGATGCCGGCGACAGAGTCTCCGGCTTGCAGGCGGCGCATCTTGGCGGCGATCTGCGCCACGCTTTCGCGGCGCAGGGTGGCGGCCGAAATATGCGGCGTGATGGTGATGCGGGGTTCATGCCAGAACGGGTGCTGCTGCGGCAGCGGCTCGTTGCGGAACACGTCCAGGGTCGCGCCCGCGATATGCCCGGAGCGGATCAGCGTCAGCAAATCCGGTTCGGCGATATGCGCGCCGCGCGCCACGTTGATGATGTAGGCTCCTGGCAGCAGCATCGACAGGCGCGCGCGGTCGAGCAGGTTGTGCGTCTCTGGCGTGAGCGGCAGCATGCACACGAGCACGCGCGTGCCGCGCAAAAATGCTTCGAGCCCCTCTTCGCCTGCATAGCACGCCACGCCATCGGCATGTTTTGGGCTGCGGCTCCATCCGCGCAGCGGGAATTCGAATTGCGCCAGCGCTTCGAGCACGCGCGTGCCCAGCACGCCCATGCCCAGCACGCCGATAGGAAAGTCCGCCTTGTCGAACGCAGGCAGCGGCTGCCAGATGCCGGCGCGGCCTTGCGCCTCGTAATCGTCGAAACGGCGGAAGTGGCGCAGCACGGCGTGGCTTACATATTCGGCCATCTGCACGCCCATGCCCGCGTCATCGAGGCGGACCAGTGGAACGTGGGCGGGCAGCGCGTCGCCAAACTTCAACAGCGCGTCGACGCCGGCGCCCGTGTTGAAGATGGCTTTCACGTGAGCCAGTTCGGGCAGCATGGCGGCGGGCGGTTGCCACACGACGGCATAGTCGCATGGTTCAACCGCTTCGCCTTCGCGCCAGAAGATAAAGTCGGCTTCGGGCAGCAAGTCGCGGAAGTCGCTGATCCACGCCGCTTCCTTGCCGTCCGAACGTTGTAACAGGATGCGCATGTGCTTACCTCTATGCGGCAGCCTTGAAGGCCAGCAGCGGCGCGCCATCGGCCACCTGGTCGCCGACCGCATACAGCACGTCTTCCACCAGGCCGTCGTGCGGCGCGGCGATCGTGTGCTCCATCTTCATCGCTTCCATGATGACCAGAGGCTCGCCCTTCTTGACGTCCTGGCCCTTGTTCACCAGTACGGCGACGACCTTGCCCGGCATCGGCGCCGTCAGGCGGCCGCCTTCCGCTTCCACTTCGCCCGCATGCGCCATCGGATCGTTGTAGTGCAAGGTGTAGTGCAAGCCGTTGGTAAATACGTGGAACTGCTCACCGTCGCGCAGCACGGTGCCATGTACGGCACGCTCGCCGAGCTTGATGTGCAGCTCGTTGCCTGTGTGCGCCGTCAGGCTCAAGGGATGGCCGTTGAACAGCCATCCATCCGTCTTGTAGGCAATGCGCGCCGGGTAAGCCTTGCTGTCGCCGGCCAAGGTGTATTCATCGGCGAACGACAGGCTGCGTCCCAGGGTGCCGTTCAAGCGCCATCCCAGGGCATTGCCCCACGGGTCGGCGCGATTGGCCGATTGCGTTTCGGCCGCCGTTTTCTCTTCCAGCAGCAGGGCGACGGACGCCAGCGCCAGCGCCGTGTCTGGCGCCGCCTGCAGGGCGGGGAACAGCGATGCTTGATTGCGCTCGATGAGGCCCGTGTCGAGGTCCGCGCTGGCAAATGCCTGGCCTTCGACCAGGCGTTTCAAGAAGGCGATATTGCTGGCCAGGCCGACGATCTGGTAGTCGGACAGCGCCTGCGCCATGCGCGCCAGCGCTTCGCGGCGGTCCGCGCCCCAGACGATCAGCTTGGCGATCATCGGGTCGTAGAATGGCGAGATCGCATCGCCCTCGCGCACGCCCGAATCGATGCGCACGGGGGCCGGCACCACCGTGCCACCGAGTTCGAACGTGACGGCCGAAGGCGACTGCATGTGGCGCAGGGTGCCGATCGACGGCAAGAAGCCCTTCTCCGGATTTTCCGCATAGATGCGCGCCTCGATGGCATGGCCGTGGATGGCCAGTTCGCTCTGTTTTTTCGGCAGCGGTTCGCCAAAGGCGACACGCAACTGCCATTCCACCAGGTCCGTGCCGGTGATCATTTCCGTCACCGGATGCTCGACCTGCAGGCGCGTGTTCATCTCCATGAAGTAGAACGAGCCATCCTGGTTGGCGATGAATTCCACCGTGCCCGCACCGACATAGCCGACGGCCTTGGCGGCGGCGACGGCCGCTTCGCCCATGGCGGCGCGGCGTTCGGCTGGCATGCCCGGCGCCGGGGCTTCTTCCAGCACCTTTTGGTGACGGCGCTGCACCGAACAATCGCGCTCGAACAAATAAATGCAGTTACCGAGTGTATCGGCGAACACCTGGATTTCGATATGCCGCGGACGCGACAGGTATTTCTCGGCCAGCACCTTGTCGTCGCCGAAAGAGCTGATCGCTTCGCGCTTGCACGAGGCCAGCGCGGCCTTGAAATCATCGGAATGCTCGATGACTCTCATGCCCTTGCCGCCGCCGCCAGCGGACGCCTTCAGCAGCACGGGGTAGCCGATCTTGTCGGCCTGCCCATGCAGGAAGTCCGCATCCTGTTCCTCGCCGTGGTAGCCGGGCACCAGCGGTACATTCGCTTTTTCCATCAGCGACTTGGCGGCCGACTTGGAACCCATGGCGCGCATGGCCGATGCCGGCGGGCCGATGAAGACCAGGCCCGCAGCGTGGCAGGCGTCGGCAAAGTCGGCGTTCTCGGACAGGAAACCATAGCCGGGGTGGATCGCCTGCGCACCAGTGGCCAGCGCCACGGCGATGATCTTGTCGCCGCACAGATAGCTTTCCTTGGCCGGCGCGGGGCCGATCAATACGGCTTCGTCGCACACGGCGACGTGCTTGGCATTGGCGTCCGCTTCCGAATACACGGCGACGGTCTGGATGCCCATGCGGCGCGCGGTGGCGGCGACACGGCAAGCGATTTCGCCGCGGTTGGCGATCAGGATTTTAGTGAACATGGTCTCTCTCTATTCTCTCAAAAAGGGCAGCTGTCTCTTGGCGGACCTTGTCTGCTGGCGTGTCGGCTTACGCGCTTTGCGCTAAGCCGACCTACGCATTGGTGAGGCGGTATTCGTAGGTCGAGTTAGCCGGCACGGCGTAACCCGACAAGGCAGGCATCAGCAGCCGCACTTCTCTTTCTGTACCGATTCCAGCATGGCGCCGCGCGTCTGCAAGCCCAGTTTGCCGAGCAAGACGCGGTCGTCTTCCGCTTCCGGGTTGTCGGTGGTGAGCAGCTTGTCGCCGTAGAAGATGGAGTTGGCGCCAGCCAGGAAGCACATCGCCTGCACCGCTTCGCCCATCTGGCGGCGGCCGGCCGACAAGCGCACGCGCGCTTTCGGCATGGTGATGCGGGCCACGGCGATCGTGCGCACGAATTCGAACGGGTCCAGCGCTTCCAGGCCAAACAACGGCGTGCCTTCCACCTGCACCAGATGGTTGACGGGCACCGATTCCGGATACGGATTCAGATTGGCCAGCTGGGCGATCAGGCCCGCGCGTTGCAGACGCGTCTCGCCCATGCCGACGATGCCGCCGCAGCATACTTTCAAGCCTGCTTCACGTACGCGGCCCAGGGTATCCAGGCGGTCCTGGTATTCGCGCGTCGAGATGACGTTGTCGTAGAACTCGGGCGCCGTATCGAGGTTGTGGTTATAGAAGTCCAGGCCCGCGTTTTTCAGGCGGTCCGCTTGTCCCTCTTCCAGCATGCCCAGGGTGGCGCAGGTTTCCAGGCCCAGCGCTTTGACCTTGCTGACCATCTCTTCGACCTTGTCCATGTCGCGATCCTTCGGGCCACGCCAGGCGGCGCCCATGCAGAAGCGCGTGGCGCCGTTGGCTTTCGCCTGGCGGGCCGCGTCGAGCACCGTGTCGATGTCGAGAATTTTTTTTGCTTCCACGCCCGTGTCGTAGCGGGCCGCCTGCGGGCAGTAGCCGCAGTCTTCCTCGCAGCCGCCCGTCTTGATCGACAACAGGGTCGCCAGTTCCACGTCGCCGTCGGGGAAGTTGATGCGGTGGGTTTGCTGGGCCTTGAACATCAGGTCATTGAATGGCAGGTCGAACAGGGCCAGCACATCATCGATGGGCCAGGTGGCCGCTTCGGGCAGGGTGATGCGCGCCGCAGGGCGGTGCAGTTCGACGGTTTTTGCTGCTTCTTGGACTACGGACATGGTGATTCCTTCGCTTCTATTTTTTAGCTACGTTAAGTGTTCGGTTTAATTCTGCTGCGCCGGCCAGTTGGGCAAGCCGGTGAAATCGAGATAGGACGCCGCCGCTTGCGCGCTGGGCTGCGCCAGGCGCGGCACCCTGCCCAGCAGCGGCGCCGGGATGCGCTCGATCAGCGCATCGATATTTTCGTCGAGGAAGCGCATTTCCACTTCCAGGGTGTTGGCGACCCAGCCGATCACCGTCAGGCCGCGCGCTTCGATGGCTTCCACCGTCAGCAAAGCCTGGCTGATGCAGCCCAGGCGCATGCCGACCACGAGGATCACGGGCAGGTCGAGCTGCTGCGCCAGGTCGGCCGAATCGAAATCGCTGGAGAGCGGCACGCGGAAACCGCCCACGCCTTCGACCACGACGGCGTCCGAGGCGGCGGCAATTTCCAGGTAGGCGGCCAGGATCGGCACGGACTCGATGCTCACGCCTTCAAGCGCGGCGGCGATGTGCGGCGCGGCCGGTTCCTTCAGCATATACGGCGTCGTCAGGCTGCGCAGCATGGTGACGTTGCCGGCGGCGATCAGGCTGTCGGCGTCTTCATTATGCAGTTCGCCGTCGCGCATTTCGGCGCCGGCGGCCACGGGCTTCATGCCGCAGGCGCGCACGCCGCGCGCGACCAGCGCGTGCAGCAGGGCCGACGACGTCAAGGTCTTGCCGATTTCCGTGTCGGTGCCGGTGACGAAACAGGCAAAGCGCGATGGCAGGCCGGTGGTTGCCGGCGCCGGCTGCACGGCCGGCGCCAGATCCGCCAGGACGTCCGCCACGATAGGGTCATCAAGGCTCATGGCGAGTCCTTTCCAGGGTGTTGACTGCGTTGATCAATTGCGCCACTTCCTGCGCCGTATGGCCGGCCGACAGGGTCACGCGCAAGCGCGCCGATCCCGCTGGCACGGTGGGCGGGCGGATGGCGCCGACCCACAGTCCCTGCTGGTACAGTTGGGCGGCGACGGCCAGCATGTCCGCATTCTCGCCGATGATGACTGGCTGAATGGCGGTCACTGACGGCAAGGCTTGCCAGCGCTGCAGCTGCAAGCCGTCGTTCCATTGCGCCACCAGCGAGGCCAAGTGAGCCCGGCGTTGTTTTCCTTCTTCACCGGCGATGATGTCCAGGCTGGCCAGCAGCGCATGCGCGAGCGCGGGCGGGGCCGCCGTCGTGAAGATGTAGGGGCGCGCCTTCTGGATCAGGGTGTCGATCACGGCTTCGTGCGCGCACACAAAGGCGCCGCCCACGCCGGCCGATTTGCCCAGGGTGCCCACATACACGAGGTAGGGCGAATGCAGATTGAAATGTTCTAGCGCGCCACGGCCAGCGGCTCCCAGCGCGCCAAAGCCGTGCGCGTCGTCGACCACCAGCCAGGCGCCATAGCGTTCGCACAGGGCCAGCAGCGCGGGCAGCGGCGCCAGGTCGCCATCCATGCTGAAGACGCTGTCGGTGACGACTATTTTCGTCTGTGCCGTGCTGGCCGCCAGCAGGGCCGCCAGGGCATCGAGGTCGGCGTGCGGATACACGCGCGTCTTGACGCGGGCCAGGCGCGTGCCGTCGATCAGCGAAGCGTGGTTCAGCGCTTCCGAGAAAATCTCGGCGTCCGGATCGCCGGCCGACAGGGCCGTCAGCACAGCTAAATTCGCCATGTAGCCTGTACAGAAATACAGGGCACGCGCCTGTTCCAGGTTGGCGCCCACGAAAGCGGCCAGGCGTTCTTCCAGCTGCGCGTGGGCGCGGCTGTGGCCACTGATCAGGTGCGAAGCGCCGCTGCCGGCGCCATACAGGTCGGCGCCCTCTTTCAGCGCGGCGACGATGCGCGGATGCGCGGCCAGGCCCAGGTAGTCATTGCTGCAAAAGGCCAGCATCTCGCGGCCATCGACCGTCAGGCGCGGCGCGCACGGCGTGTCGACGGTACGGCGGCGGCGGATCAGGCTGCGTTCTTCCAGCCCTTGCAGCTGCTGTTGTAATCGCGCGATCAGTTCCATCTCAGGCCCCGGTCACATGATTGAAGACGGCTAGGGTCTGCTGGCCCAGGCCCGCGATTTCCTCGTCGTCGAGGATGTATGGCGGCATCAGGTAGACGGTGGAGCCGATGGGACGCATCAACAGTTCATGTTCCAGCGCCGTACTGAAGAAGCGGCGCGAAAAATCCGGGGTAGCGTCCACCGCATCGAAGGCCCAGATCATGCCCTGCTGGCGGAAGTGTTTTACGCGCTCGTGCTGCGCCAGCGGCGCCAGGGCGCGCGTGATTTTTTCGGCGCGCACGCGGTTGGCCGCCAGCACATCGTCTTCCTCGAAAATCGACAAGGTCGCCAGCGCCGCGCGGCAGGCCAGCGGGTTGCCCGTGTACGAATGCGAGTGCAAAAAGCCGCGGCGCACGTCGGTGCTGTAGAACGCCTGGTAGATGTCTTCGCGCGTCATCACGAGGGACAGCGGCAAATAGCCGCCGCTGATGCCCTTGGAGAGACAGACGAAATCGGGCCAGATGCCGGCCTGCTCGCACGCAAAGAAGGTGCCCGTGCGGCCGCAGCCGACGGCGATTTCATCGAGGATCAAATGGACTTGATGGCGGTCGCACAGGGCGCGCACCAGGGACAAATATAGCGGGTCGTGCATGGCCATGCCGGTCGCGCACTGCACCAGCGGCTCGATGATGATGGCGGCGATCTTGTCGGCTTTTTGCTGGAACAGCTGCTCGACTTCGGCGGCCGCGCGGCGCGCCACGTCCTCGGCGGTCTCGCCCTCGGCTGCCTGGCGAAAGTCGGGCGACATCACCGTCTGCGTGGCGCGCAGCAGCGGGCCGTAGGCATCCTTGAACAGGGCGACATCGGTGACGGCCAGCGCGCCGATGGTTTCGCCGTGGTAGCTGCCTTTCAGGCAGACGAATTCCTGTTTTTCGCTCTTGCCGCTGTTGCGCCATGCGTGAAAACTCATTTTCAGGGCGATTTCCACGGCCGATGCCCCATCGGATGCGTAAAAGCTGTGGCCAAGCACGCCGCCCGTCAAGGCAGAGAGTTTTTCCGACAGTTCGATCACCGGTTCATGCGTGAAACCGGCCAGCATCGCGTGTTCCAGGCGGTCCAGCTGGTCCTTGAGTTCCGCATTGATGCGCGGATTCGCATGGCCGAACAGGTTCACCCACCAGGAGCTGATGGCGTCCAGGTAGCGTCGGCCTTCGTGGTCATACAGCCAGGCGCCGCGGCCATGGCTGACGGGGATGAGCGGTACAGTCTCGTGGTGCTGCATTTGCGTGCACGGATGCCACACGCTGCGCAGACTGCGTTCGACCCAGCCCGATTGTTTTTCTGCTTTCAAAACTGCTCCAATGATATTGCTAGCCCATGAGCCAACTCGGCTTGCGCTTGTCGAGGAACGATTGCACGCCTTCGCGTCCCTGCTCCGAGGCGCGGATCTGCGCGATGCGCTCGGCGGTATCCGCCAGCAGCGCGTCATCGACCGGCTGGCCGACGATCTCGCGCACCAGCATTTTCGCTTGCGCCACGGCGTGCGGGCTGTTGCCCGTCAGCGCTTTGAGCACCTCGGCGGTTTTCGCGTCCAGCGCGCTTGCCTCGACTACCTCGTGGGCAAAGCCGATGCGTAGCGCCTCTTGAGCGGAGAATCGCTCCGCGGTCAGGAAATAGCGGCGTGCCGCGTTTTCGCCCATGGCCTTGATGACATACGGTGAAATAGTGGCCGGAATCAGTCCCAGGCGCACCTCGCTCAGGCAGAAATGCACGTCTTCCGCAGCCAGAATGATATCGCATGCGGCGACGAGGCCCATGCCGCCCGCATAACAGTCGCCCTGGATCTTCGCCACGACGGGCTTGGGACACAGGTAAATCGTGCGCAGCATCTGCGCCAGCTGCAGCGCGTCGGCCTGGTTTTCGGCATGCGTGTAGCCTGCCATCTTCTTCATCCAGTTCAGGTCCGCACCGGCGCAAAAGGCCGCGCCATTCGCCGCCAGCACGATGGCGCGCACCATGTCGCTGCGTCCCAGCCCTTCGAAGGCGCGCGCCAGTTCGGCGATCGTCGTCTCGTTGAAGGCGTTGCGCACGTCGGGACGGTTCAGGGTCACGGTGGCGACATTGCCCTCGATGACCAGCTTTAAGGTTTCAAATTCCATGGTCTTCTCCCCTTACATGCGGAATACGCCGAACTTCGTGTCAGGGATTTCGGCGTTGAGCGCGGCCGACAGGCCCAGGCCCAGCACCATGCGGGTGTCGGCCGGGTCGATCACGCCGTCGTCCCACAGGCGCGCGGTGGCATAGTAGGGGTGGCCCTGGTGCTCGTATTGATCCTTGATCGGCTGCTTGAAGGCCGCTTCCTCGTCCGCGCTCCACTGCCCGCCCTTGCCTTCGATGCCGTCGCGCTTGACGGTCGCCAGCACGGAAGCGGCCTGGTCGCCGCCCATGACGGAAATGCGTGCATTGGGCCACATCCACATGAAACGCGGGGAAAACGCGCGGCCGCACATGCCGTAGTTGCCGGCGCCGAAGCTGCCGCCGATGATGACCGTGAATTTCGGCACGGCGGCCGTCGCGACAGCCGTCACCATCTTGGCGCCATTGCGGGCGATGCCTTCGTTTTCGTATTTGCGGCCCACCATGAAGCCCGTGATATTTTGCAGGAAGACGAGAGGGATCTTGCGCTGGCAGCACAATTCGATGAAATGCGTGCCTTTCAGCGCCGATTCCGAGAACAAGATGCCGTTGTTGGCGATGATGCCGACTTTGACCCCATAGATATGCGCAAAGCCGCAGATCAGCGTGGTGCCGTAGCGGGCCTTGAATTCGTCGAAATCGCTGCCGTCGACGATGCGCGCGATCACCTCCCTCACGTCGAACGGTTTGCGCGTATCGACGGGGATCACGCCATACAGTTCCTGCGTCGGGTATTTCGGCTCGATGGACTCGCGCAGCGCCATCTGCTGCGGCTTGGTGCGGTTCAGGTTTGAGACGATGGTGCGCGCCAGCGACAGCGCATGCAGATCGTTCTGCGCCAGGTGATCGACCACGCCGGACAAGCGCGTGTGCACGTCGCCGCCGCCCAGGTCTTCGGCCGTCACCACTTCACCTGTCGCCGCTTTCACCAGCGGCGGGCCGCCGAGGAAAATCGTGCCCTGCTCCTTGACGATGATCGATTCATCGCTCATGGCCGGCACGTAGGCCCCGCCGGCCGTGCAAGAACCCATCACGACGGCGATTTGCGGTATGCCCTTGGCCGACAGATTTGCCTGGTTGTAGAAGATGCGGCCGAAATGGTCGCGGTCGGGGAAGACGTCGTCCTGGTTCGGCAGATTGGCGCCGCCCGAGTCGACCAGGTAGATGCACGGCAGGTTGTTCTGGTCGGCGATTTCCTGGGCACGCAAGTGTTTTTTCACCGTCATCGGGTAATACGTGCCGCCCTTGACCGTAGCGTCGTTACACACGATGACGCATTCCTGGCCCGAGACCCTGCCGATGCCGGTGATGATGCCGGCGGAAGGTGCCGCATCGACGCCCTTGGCGTCCTGGTACATGGCGTAGGCCGCCATCTGGGAAAACTCGAGGAAAGGCGTGCCGGGATCGAGCAGCATCTGCACTCTGTCGCGCGGCAGCAGTTTGCCGCGCGCCAGGTGCTTGGCGGCAGCCGCTTCGCCGCCGCCGGCCGCGATCTTTTCCACCTTGTCGCGCAAATCGTCGACGATGGCTTGCATGGCCGCGGCATTGGCCTTGAAATCTTCACTGCGCGGATTGAGTTTGCTTTCGATGTGCGGCATTGCGGTTCCTTTTTATTATCGCCCGGTCTCTCGGGTCGCGCTATTCGGGAAAACTGCCGTCGAGATAAAACCAGCGCAGGGCGCCATCACCGCTCTTGTCCGCCTCGCGCACGAAGCGGCTCACTTCATGCAGGCGGTGCGCGCGGCCGTTGACCTTGTAGCGGGCCACGAATTCGACAGTGTCGCGGTGTATCTCTTCGGCTTGATCGTCTGATTCTGCTTTACGTTGACGTAAACGTAAAGCAGATTTTACCTCAAGTCCCAGCCAGTGGACTTTTTCTTCTTCGGCAAATAAAGCGTCGGTGGGACGGGTGCTGGCATGCCAGGTGGCAAGCAGATATGGCTCGTCGCGCAAGGTAAACGCCGTGTAGCGCGAACGCATCAGGATTTCGGCCGTGGGCGGCAAGGCGTCGCCCGCGATATACGGGCCGCAGCAACTGGCGTAGGAGGCGCCGCCACAGGGGCAGGCGGCAGATGTCGAGGGTGTGGGCATGCGCTGGCAAATAGGGGAACGGAAAAGTTCCGCAATTATCCGCCATAACGGCGGCACCGGTCGCCGCTGCCGCCAGTCCGCCTATTTTTGCGGCGCGAGGAAGTCCAGCGCGAACGGCGGCGCCTTGCCGGCCATCAGGTCGGCCAGGATGCGCGCCGTGCCGGCGGCAAAGGTAAAGCCCAGCGGGCCATGGCCCACGTTCAGCCACAAGTTCGCCACTTTGCTGGCGCCCACCAGCGGCGCGCTGTTCGGCGTGGCGGGGCGCAGGCCGGCCCAGGCCGTGGCCTGATCGTAATCGGCGCCGTGCGGCATGGCTTCGCGCGCCAGCCGCGTCAGACCGGCGATGCGGCCCCAGTCGATACTGTTGTCGGCGCCCACCATATCGACCATGGCGGCCACGCGCAGGTCGCCACCGATGCGCGCATACAGCACCTTGCGTTCGAAATCCGTGATGCTGATCTCGGGCGCACGGTGCTGGGCGCGGATGGGCGCCGTCAGGCTGTAGCCCTTCAGCGGGTACAGGGGCAGGTAAATGCCTGCCGTGGCGGCCAGGTCGCGGCTCTGGATGCCGGCCGCCAGCACATAGTGATCCGCCTGCAGCAAGCCCAGGCTGGTGTCGACGCCCGTGATCCTGCCCTTGTGCGTGACGAGGCGGCGCGCCTCGCCTTTTAACAAGAGCGAACAATTCGGGTGCTGCAGCAGGCGCGTTTCCAGCGCCAGGCAAAAGGCGTGGCAATCGGCCACCGCTTCGCCCTGCGTAAAAATGCCGCCCGCCAGGGAACCCTGCAAGGCGGCCAGCGCCGGTTCGCGCTGCACGGCTTCCAGCGGCGACAAGACGATGCGCGCCTCTTCCGATTCGGGCCGCGCCACGGCACGCTGGAAGATGGCGGGCGAGCGGTAGACGATGAGTTTACCCGCATCGCGCCGCGCATACGCTTCCGGCGGCACGGTCAATTCCAGATGGGCCATGCCGGCGCGGCTCCATTCTCCCAGTTGCAGCAGCTTGGCCGTCGTGCGGGCATTGCTGGCGCTGTTGCAATTGCGCAGGAAACTGGCCATCCAGCGCCATTGGCGCCAGTCGGCCTCGGGGCGGAAGCGCAGCGGACCGTCTTTCTGCAGCAGCCATTGCAGGGCCTTGAAGGGCACGCCCGCGTCCGCCAGCGGTGCCACATAGCGATAGCTGAGCTGGCCGCCATTGCGGTAGCTGGCGGCGATCGCCACCTGTTCATTGCGCTCCAATAAGGTGACCTTGTAGCCGGCCTCGGCCAGCCACCAGGCCGATGTCAGACCGACGACGCCGCCGCCGATGATGATGACTTGTTGCTGCATGTTGCCTCGCTGCGTTGCGCTCCCATGGTGCGGGAGCATTCGGGAAGAGCTTAGAGGCTGGCCGCCAACGCAGCCAATGAAACATCATGGTGCAGCCATAACTTTCAGGAATGCACCATTTCAATGCAAGGATTGATTGTTGTCCATCGCACCACGGTATAGGGTGGTGAGTATCCGTTCCTCGCTGCGCCCCATGGCGGAATACGTGCCAGGGTACTGTTCGGGATCGCTGCCCGTGCCGCCCACCAGCATCACCATGCCGTTTTTTTTCTGGAAATCGAGCACGAAGGCGGAGACGAGGCCATACGCGTCGCCCAGGTGGCCCACGGCCGTGAAGCTGGCGCCCTCGACCAGATGGTTGCCCTGCCCCGCCACCGCATCGAACTGCTGGTTGCCCAGGCCCCAGGCGCGGTACAGGCCCCGCTCGCTGTCGCCATTGCCGCCATCGGGCGCCAGCTGCCATTGGCGGCCAAACATCAGGGCGATGCTGGCCGGCTGCAACAGTTGCTGATGTTGATAGCGGCCGCCGTCGAGCAGCATCTGCATGACCTTGCCCAGTCCTGCGGCGGAAATGCGTAAGCCGCCCGTGGGACTGAAGACGGTGGCATTGCTGCCGATCACATAGCTGGCCAGGGCAGTCGGTGGACGCTGGTAAAAATCGTCGGCTTGCGCGATCCACGGGCCTTGCGGCTGCCACACTTCTGTCTCGAGCGTGCGCTTGCGGTACAGCGTGGCCGTGTTCGCCACGTCTTCCGCCGGGAATGCGGCCGGGTTGTAGCCGCCGCGCACATCGAGCGGATCGAGCAGCAGGCGCCGCATCAGCAAGTCGAAGCGCTCTCCCGTGACTTTTTCCATCACGGTGCCGATCACGCCCCAGTTCAGGTTGGCGTACGTGAAATAGCGGCCCGGCGCCGTTTGCTTGTCCCACATGCTGTCGCCGCCGGCCGTAAAGACGTCGCGCAGGCTGCGTTCCGGCCCCCAGGCATAGCCGCCCGCGTCGCGCAGCGAGGAGGTGTGGCTGAGCAGGCTGCGCAAGGTCAGCGCTTGCTGGGGGAAATGCGGGTTGCGCAGGGAAAAGCCCAGATAGATGCCGACGTCCTGATCCAGGCTCAGCTTGCCCTGTTCGACCAGCCGCATCAGGCCCAGTGTGGTCATCATCTTCGAAACCGAGGCGATGCGGAACAGGGTGGCCGGCGTCACGGGCAAGCTGTCCGCCGGCGTGGCCCCGATGTGCCGGTAGCCAAATTGTTGCTCATACGACACCTTGCCGTGGCGTATGGCCAGCACGGACAGGCTGGCCAGCGGGTGGAGCGGATCATCGACGATGGCCGATAGCGTGGCATCGAGCGCGCGCTGCTGGTCGTTGCCGCCACCGGGCGGGGCGGCCAGTGCGCTCCAGGTCGTGCCCAGCAGCAGCAAGCCCAGCAAACCCGTCATTTTATTGTGCATGTTTCCCTGTTTCACGGCGTAGTGGAGGCATCGCCAGCATAGGGCGGGATGCTTCACGACGCCAATGAAAATTGCTTATTTATCTATAATGCAAAGCTATACGTACGGTAAAACATTGTTTTTTTAAGTGTATAACCGTTATTTATGGCCATTTTCCATTTATTCATGGGTGGACGGGCCACGCACAAGCGCCATCGCTATTACACTAGGAGGACAAGGAGAACTGTATGAGCCAGACCAGCGTAGAACTCAAGGTCGATTTAAATGACAATTCGCCTTTATATATGCAGATCGCCCGCAAGCTGAGCGATGACGTACGCAACGGCCGCTACCAGGTAGACCAGGCCCTGCCATCCGAACGTACCCTGTCCGAACTGCTTGACGTATCGCGCGTGACCGCCCGCAAGGCCATCGACCAGCTCGTCGAGCAAGGCCTCGTCGTGCGCCGCCGTGGTTCGGGCAACTATATTGCCCCGCGCATCGAGCAGCCGCTGTCGAACCTGTCGAGCTTTTCCGAGCAGCTGCAGCAGCGCGGCTACCGCCCCGGCTCGCGCTGGCTCAAGCGCGAAGTCGTCATCGCCAGCAGCGATGAACAGCTGAGCCTGGGCCTGGCGCAGAACACGAAAGTGGCGCGCCTGGAGCGCTTGCGCCTGGCCGACGACGTGGTGATGGCGTATGAAGTGAGCGTGCTGCCGTTCAGCGTGGTGCCGGACCCGGACGCCATGGGCGACTCGCTGTATGAATACTTGAGTAGCATCAAGAAGGCGCCCGTGCGCGCCTTGCAGCACATCCGCGCCATGAATGCGACGGACGTGCTGGCCAAGCAACTGGGTATCCCCGATGGCCAGGCCGTGCTGTTCATCACGCGCATCGCCTACCTGGAGACGGGCGAAGCGGTGGAACTCACGCATTCGTATTGCCGCAGCGACCATTACGATTTCGTGGCGGAAATGCGCCGAGCCCCATAAACTTACTGCTCGATCAGGCGGATCATGGATTCCGCCACGCCGACGGACGACTCCCAGCTCATGCCGGTCACCAGCCGGCCATCGACCTCGACGTGGCTCTTGCCGTTGGTGCCGTGCCTGAATATGCCGCCCTGGCGCTTGATGCTGCCTTCCGCCGAAAAGGGATAGGCCTTGTAGATCGGCGATTCCTTGTTGAGAAACGCATCGGGGAACGAGGTGAGCACCTTGCCCTGGATGAGAAAAGTACCGTCACTGAGCTTCAGATTCTTGATGCCCTCGGTGCCATGGCAGATGGCCGCGATCACCCCGCCTTGCTGTTCGTAGATACGCAAGGCGATGTCCTGCAGCGGCTTGTTGTCCGGGATGCCGACGATGGCTGCGCCGCCGCCGACGAAAGCCATGCCCGCATACTCGTCTGCCTTGACCTCGGCGACGGGTTTGGTATGGGCCAGTGCCCACATGAAATCACTGTTGTACAGATACTTCTTGAGCAACTCGTCCGACGTGACGATCATTTCCAGGGGAACGGCGCCACCTTCGGGACTGACGAAGTCGACCGCGTAGCCTGCTTTGCGAAAGGCATCATAGGTATAGGCAAGCTCGGGAAAATTATTGCCTGCGTTAACTTTTGTGCCGGGATATTGATGCACATTCGACACGACCAGCAGTACCTTGCGTGCATGGCGCGCCGCTGGCTCGCGATGGGCCGACTTGCTGACGATCTTCCAGTTGCCGGCGATCTTTTTCAAAAGGAAGACATCCACATAGCGGACCCCTTGTTGGGGAATGTGGATCTCGGCCTTGGCCGTGCCCACCTTGCCGTTCACCTCCACCTTGATCAGCCGCCCGTGGCGTCCATTGAATTGCCCTTTTTTCTCGTCGCTAAAGAGTTTGGCGTATTCGGGACCGCTCAACTCCCATTCCGCATCGTCTTTGCCGTCCAGGTAAAGGCGGGCGCTGGCATGGAAGGCCTGGTTGATCTCGCCCTGCACGTTGAAGCTGGTGCCATGCAGATACAAGCGCACGGTTTCCTGGATGGCATGTTCGTCCTGGTTCGTGGTGGCGGCGGTGCCGACGGCGGTGATGCCAAGCAAGCAACAGGCGAGTACGGTTCGCACTAAAAACTGAATCATGGTTTTACCCTGCATGAAGAATTTCGTTTATCGGAGCAACGACTATTTCAGATCGCTGGTGGTCGATAATTTATCGAAGCGCAGGGGACTTGATGTCGCCAAACAGGATGTCAGACTCCGGAATGGCGATTCCGGAGCGGTTTTACGCGGAAACGGCCGGGACGGCCTGGCTGGATTGGGCCCGGAAGCTGGCGGGAGTCTGCCCAGCCACTTTCTTGAAGGTCGAGTAGAAGGTGGAACTGGAATTGAACCCGCAGCGCTCGGCAACGGTATCCATGTTCAGTTGCGGCTCGCCCGTCAATACCTGTTTCGCTTCAGCGATACGGTATTCGTTGACGTAGGTGTTGAAGCTCTTGCCCAGCTTGTCATTGAGTACCTGCGACACCTGCGCCTGCGTGCATCCGGCCCGCTTGGCCAGTTGGGCCAGGGTCAGATTCGGATTCAGATAGGATTTCTGCCCGCTCATCTGTTGTTCCAGCGCAGCGAGCACGGCAAGCGCATCGTCGTGCGTCAGGCGGCTATGTTGGTACTTCTGTTTTGGCTCGGCAGGCGTCGAGGTTTCTTTTCTCAGCAGAAAAACCATGACCGCAACATGCAGCGAGAAGGTGAACGACAAGGCACCGACGATATAGGACGTGAACGGCGTGCTCGCGTACGCCGCCAGCATGACACAGCTGCCTGCAAAGACACTCAGCAGGAGCACGTTGCTGGTCGCCATCCGCTGTCCGTCGTTCCACCATGCGCGGCGGCTTTGCCAGAGCAGCCTGGCGGCCGCCAGCAGGTAGCCTAGCCAGAACACATGAATGGCATGACTCGACAGGTCCCACACAGAACGATACGCGGCATACGGAAAGGCAACGCCAATGCCTATCAGCAGGAAGGACAAGCCGAGATGCCAACGCCATTGTTGTCCAGCAGGCAATTGTCCGAGCCCGGCCAGAAAAGCGCGCACATACAGATAGGTCAAGGGACCGATCAGCAGGCAGGCCGACAGACCCAGCTGGCGGAATTCGAGTGCGATCGCCGGGTTGAAGAAGAGGAAGGCGGATTTGGCGGTGCGCACCCCGACGGCCAGCAGCAATGCACCGAGCATGTAGTCGGCGAGACAGCGAGGCCGGCGGCTGAAAAAATAGACGGCCAGGAAAATGCCATTGATGGCGCCAAGGGCGCTAAACAGGAACAGCAATTGGCGAGCGATCATGGGGATGTCGTTGATGTTGGCGTCGAACCCAAGTATAGACACAAACGGGGGCGTATCGAAGTACAGCTAATACACCACGTTCCTGCATCAGCCATAAACTCCCGTTATGCCCGCCCGCCAACCTTTCATGGCTGATATTGCTCGTTGGTATTAAACTGGTTTCACCTTCAACCATGTTCTGAAATCATGTTGAAAACTGAAACTCCGAGCCGGCGGCATCCGGATCTGGACCTGTATCCGGTGGAGCAGCTGGTGGCGGCGCTGGTCGATGACCAGTTCTGGGCTGTCGAGGCCGTGCGGCTGGCGTCGCCCGACATCGCCGCCGCCATCACGGCCGCCCTGCCCCGCATCGCGGCCGGTGGACGGCTGCTGTATGTGGGGGCGGGCACGTCCGGCCGGCTTGGCGTGCTCGACAGCGTTGAATTGAATCCCACGTTTTCCTGGCCGCCCGAGCGTGCCGTCGCCATCCTGGCCGGCGGCGCGGGCGCCATGTTTACTGCTGTGGAAGGCGCGGAAGATGATTTACAGCAAGGCGAGGCGGATTTACTGGCCTTGCAGCCGCAAGCAAATGATGTCGTGATCCTGCTGGCCGCCTCCGGCGCCACGCCGTATGTGCTGGGCGCCCTGCTGGCCGCGCGCCAGGCGGGCGCCTTGACGATAGGCATCGCCAACAATGTGGATGCCCCCGTGGCGCACGAGGCGCAATGCGGCATCGTGCTCGACACAGGGACGGAAGTCATATCCGGCAGCACGCGCCTGAAAGCGGGCACGGCGCAAAAAATCACCCTGAACACGATTTCCAGTGCCTTGATGGTCGGTTTGCATAAAACTTACGGAAACTTGATGGTAGACTTGAAGCCGACCAACGCCAAACTGATCTGGCGGGCGGTGCGTCTGACCATGCACGCCACCGGCGCCAGCGAAGTGCAGGCCAGAACCGTGCTGGAGCAATGCCACTATCACGTCAAGGTGGCGATTGTTGCCTTGATCAAAAAAATCAACACAAACCAGGCACAGGCATTGTTGGCCGGCGCGAACGGCAGTGTGCGGGCGGCACTGGCGGCGTGATCCGATGGCGCGGCATTCTTCTGTCTGGGAGACAACGAAGGATGTATGGAGCTAGTGAAACAAACCGCCGCTGCGCGCGCAAATAAGCCGTCAAATAAGCCGTGGCTGTGGATCCCTTCCCTGTATTTCGGCCAGGGCATTCCCTATGTAGTGGTCATGACCTTGTCCGTGATCATGTACAAGAACTACGGTTTCAGTAATACCGATATCGCGCTGTATACGAGTTGGTTGTACTTGCCGTGGGTCATCAAGCCGCTGTGGTCGCCCTTCATCGATATGTACCGCACCAAGCGCTTCTGGATCGTCGGCTTGCAGCTGGTGATCGGCGCCGCGCTGGCGCTGGTGGCCCTGACGACCTCCTTGCCGCACTTCTTCCAGATCAGCCTTGCCATCTTCTGGCTGATGGCTTTCAGTTCCGCCACGCATGACATCGCCGCCGACGGCTTTTATATGCTGGGCCTGGAAGAGCACCAGCAGGCGGCCTTTGTCGGCGTGCGCAGCACGTTTTACCGCCTGGCGATGATCGCCGGCCAGGGCGGTCTCGTGTATCTGGCCGGCTATCTGACGCATGCGACGGGCAATGTGCAGCTGGCCTGGTCCGTCGTCTTCGCCATTCTGGCGGGCCTGTTCATCGCCCTCTTCCTGTACCACTATTTTGTCTTGCCGAAACCGAAGGACGACCGCCCCAGCATCCAGGGCGTTGGTGTTTCTCCCTTGCAGGAATTCATCGCCACCTTTGCTTCCTTCTTCAAGAAGAAGGATATTGTCGTCATTCTGGGCTTTTTGCTGCTGTTCCGCCTCGGCGAAGCGCAACTGCTCAAATTGGCCGCGCCATTCCTGCTCGACCCTGTCGCCAAGGGCGGTCTGGGCCTCAGCACGGAACAGGTGGGCCTCGTCTACGGCACCATCGGCGTGATCGCCCTGACCCTGGGCGGCTTGCTGGGCGGATTCATCATTTCCCGCTTCGGCTTGAAACGCTGCCTGTGGATCATGGTGTTGTCCGTCCATCTGCCGGACCTGGTGTTTGTCTATCTGGCCAGCGCCTTGCCCAGCAGCATCTATGTGATCGCCGGTGGCATTGCGTTGGAGCAATTTGGCTATGGCTTCGGTTTCGCGTCCTATATGTTGTACATGATCATGGTCTCCGATGGCGCGCATAAAACGGCCCATTACGCGATCTGCACGGGTTTCATGGCCCTGGGCATGATGTTGCCGGGCATGGCCAGCGGCTGGATCCAGCAAATGCTTGGCTACCAGCACTTCTTTATCTGGGTCTGCATCGCCACCATTCCTGCTTTCATCATGGCCGCGCTAGTCAAGATTGATCCCGAATTCGGCAAGAAGGCCGAGGCCTGATTCTTTTGAACCGTGCGCCCGCATGGATGGCGGGCGCACAGTAAAATGCCCGCACCGATAGACCTGCGCTTCACCACTGCAAGGAATTGTTTTGTTGTCTACTTTTAAAAAACGCCTGAGCGCCAGCGCCGGCGTATTGGCCGCGCTGGCCACCGCCACATTGCTCAGCAGCTGTACCAGCACCAGGATCCCCTCCGCAGCGACGCCGGGCGAAGCGGGTTTGCCGGCCGTGCCGCCTGTGCAGCACATCACGGGTGAAGTGCCGCCGCCGGCGCCGCGCGAATTCCGCGCCGCCTGGGTCTCGACGGTGGCCAATATCGACTGGCCCAGCCGCAGCAATTTACCGGTCGCCAAGCAGCAAGCGGAAGCGCTGGCCATTCTCGACCGTGCCAAGTCCCTGAATCTGAACGCGATTGTGCTGCAAGTGCGCCCTAGCGCCGACACGATTTACCCGTCGCAGCTGGAGCCGTGGTCGGAATACCTGACCGGCAAGCAAGGCCAGCCGCCATTGCCCCTGTATGACCCGCTGGCCTTCTGGGTGGCCCAGGCGCATGCGCGGGGCCTGGAATTGCACGCCTGGTTCAACCCATACCGGGCCCGTCACGCGACGGCCAAGTCGCCGCTGGCGCGCGACAGTTTCGCTTCCACCAACCCGGCATCCGTCAAGCAATACGGCCGCTACCTGTGGATGGATCCGGGCGACGCTGCCGCCTCCAAGCACACGACGGACGTGGTGCTCGACGTGGTGCGCCGCTACGATATCGATGGCGTGCACATCGACGATTACTTTTATCCGTACCCGATCGACGCGCCTGGCGCCGGTGCGGGGGCCGAAACAGCCGCGCTGGACGCGGGCAATGGCGGCGCCAAGCGCGAACTGCCGTTTCCCGATGAGCCTTCCTGGCAGCAATATCTGCTGGCCGGCGGCCAGCTGGACCGCCCTTCCTGGCGCCGCCAGAACGTCAACCAGCTGATCGAAGCTTTATATACAGGCATCCACCGTGAAAAGAGCTGGGTGCGCTTCGGCATCAGCCCGTTCGGCATCGGCCGCCCGGACCGTCGCCCTGCCGGCATCGTCGGCTTCAGCCAGTACGATAAATTGTATGCGGATGCGGAATTGTGGCTGGCCAAGGGCTGGCTCGATTATCTGTCGCCGCAGCTGTACTGGCCCGTGGCGCAGGCGCCGCAAGCGTTTGGCGTATTGCTCGACTACTGGCTGGCGCAAAACCCGTATGGCCGCCATGTTTGGCCTGGCCTGTACACGAGCCGTATCGACAATTCCGCCAAGTCCTTCACGCCGCAAGAGATCATCAAGCAGATCGAAGTGACGCGCACGCGCCCCGGCGCGAATGGACAAGTGCATTTCAGCATGGTGCCCCTGATGCAGAACCGCAAGGGTGTCAGCGAGCAACTCAAGGCGACCGTGTATCAAAGCCCTGCCCTGATTCCCGCCACGCCATGGCTGGGCAAGGAAGCACCGGGTACGCCCGTGCTGGCTCTGCGCCGCGATTCCACCAGCCTGAACATCAAATTGACGGCGGGCGGCGGCAAACCCGTGGCGCAGTACGCGGTCTGGGCCCGCTACGGCGAAGACTGGCGCTTTACCGTGGTCACGGGCGTGCAAGGCGAACTGACCCTGGTCGACGATGCCGTTGGTAAAGTCAATGCGGTGGTGGTCAGCGCCGTGGACCGCCTCGGCAATGAAAGCCCCCGCGTCACCGTGCGCGCACCGTTTACGGTCGCCGCCAAGTAATTTTGCTGGTTTACCGGCAATCCATAACCTGCAGGCATGAAACATGCGCAAGCTTTCATGCCTGCAAGCTCCGCTTGGCTTTACACTCATGCCATGATTTCCTTCCCTGCAATCAATATTGACACGGCCGTACTCGGGCTGGGCATCGACGCGGGCGGCACGCAGACGCGCTGGGCTTTGGCCGGCGCGGATGGCGCCATCGTGGCGGACGGGGCCGTGGAAGGCTTGTCTGCCTTGCAAATGAGCAGCGATGCGGGCCGCGCAGCCGTGCACGCCACGTTTGCGAAATTGTCTCAGGCTGTGCTGGCCGTTGGCCAGCCGCGCGCCGTGGTGGCGGGCTTGACGGGTTTTGGCGGCGACGATGTGGCGCTGGCGCACATGCTGGCGGAGTTGCTGGCGCTGGATGCCGGCGACGTCCGCTTGGGCAACGATATCGACATCGCCTATCGCGACAGTTTTGAACCAGGCGAAGGTTATCTGGTCTACGCTGGCACAGGGTCGATTGCGGCCTGGATCGATGCGGATGGCGTGTTTCACCGCGCAGGCGGGCGCGGCGTGCTGCTCGACGATGGCGGCGGCGGTTACTGGATCGCGCGCGAAGCCTTGCGCCATATCTGGCGCCGCGAAGACGAGGCGCCCGGCAGCTGGCAAGCGTCGCCCATGGCCGAGGCCGTGTTTGCGCAACTGGGCGGCAGCGACTGGTCATTGTCGCGCGCCTTCATGTATGGCCAGGACCGGGGCGCCATCGGCCGGCTGGCGCTGGCCGTGGCCGCCAGTGCCGATGCCGACCCGTTGGCGCTGGACATCTTGCAGCGCGCGGGACAGGAACTGGCGCGCCTGGCCATGGCGCTGGTATCGCGCCATGGTCCGCGTCCCGTGGTGCTGGCCGGCCGCGCGGCGCAGTTGCACCCGGCCATCGCGTCAGCCATGCGCGCCGCTTTGCCTGTATCGTTGACGATGGAACAGAAAGTTGCCCGTCCACATGACGCGGCGGCCAGGATAGCCGTCAAGGCGGCGGTCAATACACAGGCCAATACTGAACATTTTATTAACCCGAACACGGATCTTTCATGAAAAAAATCGCCCTCGCCCTGCTGGTGGCCCTGCTTTCCGCCTGTACCACGCCCGCGCCGCACCTCGACCATAGTTTGAATGCGCGCAGCCAGAGCCCGCGCGTAAAATTCATCGTCATCCATTACACGGTCAGCGACCTGCCCCGCTCGATCAAGATCCTGACGGAACAAGTAGTCAGCAGCCATTATTTGCTGACGGACACGGACAAGCCGAAGTTTTACGTGCTGGTCGACGAATCGCGCCAGGCCAATCACGCGGGTGTGAGTAACTGGAAGACTTATACACAGTTGAATGTCAGCTCGATCGGCATCGAGATCGTCAACCCCGGCTACAAGGACACGCCGGAAGGCCGTCTCTGGTATCCGTTTCCCCAGGCACAGATCGATGAGCTGATTCCACTGCTGAAAGATATCCAGGCCCGCTACAACATCGCGCCGGAAAATATCCTCGGCCATAACGAGATCGCCCCGCAGCGCAAGCAGGACCCGGGGCCGCTGTTTCCTTGGCGCCAGCTGGCCGATGCGGGCCTGATCGTCTGGCCCGATGCGAACCGTGTTGCCGCGCAGCGCCTTATTTTTGAGCAGCAAGTACCGGACGCCGTCTGGTTCCAGAAAAAGCTGGCCCAGCACGGTTATGCGACGCCGAACACGGGCGTTTTCGACGAGGCGACGCGCAATGTGCTGATCGCCTTCCAGATGAAATACCGCAACACCTTGTTTGACGGCACACCCGACGGCGAAACGGCGGCCCTGCTGGAAGTGCTGACGACGCCGGCGCCAGTTGTTGTTGCAAAGTAGCATAGCCGTTCCAGCCCATGACTTTTTCTTATATGCTGAACGTTGAGGGCCCAGGCGGCCACGGCAAGGTAAAGGAATAGCTCATGCGGCTGCGTCATATCGAAGTGTTTCACGCCATCATGCAAGTTGGCACCATCAGCGGCGCCGCCCAGGTGCTGCATATCTCGCAACCGGCCGTAACCAAGGTCTTGCAGCATTGCGAGTTGCAGTTGGGCATGCCGCTGTTTGAGCGCGTGCGGGGCAAGCTGTACCCTAAACCCGAGGCACACCGTTTGTTTGTCGAGACGGAAAAGCTCAACCGCGATTTGTTGGGCATCCGCCGCTTGGCGGCCAGCCTGAAGGGCCATGCCGTGGAAACCATCCGCCTGGTCTCCACACCGACGATCGCCATCAGCGTCTTGCCGTTCGCCATGACGGAATGGCGGCGCGACTTTCCCCACACGCGTTGCCAGCTGGCCACCCACCACACGGGCGAGATCGTCAATACCTTGCGCCTCGGTGAGGCGGACTTGGCCGTGTCGTTGCAAGCCCCGCGCCATCCGGGCATCGTGGCCGAACCGATCGCGCAGGGCGTCATGACGGTGATCGCGCCGGCCGGCACCTGGCGCGCGGCCGATTGCGGCACCCCGTTGACGGCGCATGGCCTGAACGGCGAGCTGATCGGCCATACGGACAACGATCCGCTAGGCGAATTGGTGATCGCCGCTTGCGAGGCGCAGGATATCCACCCCGTGTTTTCTACCGTGGTGCAGACTTATCAAATCGCCCGCTCGCTGGTGGAAGCGGGCGCCGGCATGGCCGTGGTCGATCCGTTTACGGCTGCGTCCGGTTCGCCCGAGCGGCTGCAGCGCCGTCCTTGGGCGCCCACGATACCGATCCAACTGTATTTATTGACGGCGAGCCACTCGCCGCTGTCGCATGGCGCGCGGCGCCTGGCCGACAGCATCGGCGTGGCGGCGCGCAATTGCCTGGAAAGAGGAGTCTGATGTCTGTTGCAAGTTTGCAATTGGAAGCGGTCGGCAGCGATCCGCAATTTCGCCACCTGAGCAGCATCGCCGGCATCGCCGTCGACTTGCGCTATGCCACGCCCGACAATTTTGTCGGCCGCGACTTATACAGCCCCATCGATTGCGCCTGGCTGCACCGCGATGCGGCAGTGTCGCTGGAGAAAGCCGTGGCCTGGCTGGCCGAGCGGCGGCCCGATCATCATTTACTGGTGCTCGACGCCCTGCGCCCGCAACGGGTGCAGCAGCAACTGTGGGATGCGCTGCAGGGAACGGAGTTGCTCGGCTACATCGCCGAGCCGTCGCGTGGCTCGATTCACTCGTTCGGCATGGCGCTCGACATCACCATCGTCGGCCCGGACGGACAGGAACTGGACATGGGCACGAGTTTTGATGACCTGAGTGAGCGCTCGCATCCGGCACTGGAACTGGTGATGCGGGAAAGGGGAGAAATTACGGAGCAGCAAGTGGACAATCGCCGATTGTTGCGCGACGCCATGTTCCAGGCGGGCTTCTTCGGCATCAACAGCGAATGGTGGCATTTCGATTGCGGCGACCGGGTGCTGGTGCGCCAGACCTACACCCGGGTACTCTGATTAAAAGACTTTCAAACCCTTCAGCATCACGATCAGGATCAGCACGGGCGAGATAAAGCGCAGCAGGAACAGCAGCACATGTGCCAGTTGCCTGTTCTGCAACTGGCCGTGATTGCTGATCGCATCGATGAAATGCTGCTTGCCCCAGGCCCAGCCTGTAAACAAGGCAATCGCGATGCCGCCCACGGGCAAGAAGATATTCGATGAGACGAAGTCGAACAGATCAAACATATTCAAATCAAACAGCTTGAAGTCCGCCAGGGTGCTGTTACTCAGCGCGCACACGGAACCGAGCACGGCCAGCAGCAGCATGGTCACGACCGTTGCCTTGGTGCGTGTCCAGCCAAAGCGTTCATGAAAAATCACCACGGGCACTTCCATCAGCGACAGCATCGCCCCCGTGGCGGCGACGGCGGCGAGGATGAAGAACACCACCATCAGCACTTGTCCCATGGGAATCTGCGAAAACACGGCCGGGATGGTGATGAATACCAGCGACGGTCCCGCGCTGGGCGCGAAACCGAACGTGAACACGGCGGGAAAGATGGCGATGCCGGCCAGCATTGATACACCGAGGTCGGCCGCCATCACGCGCAAGGTCGTGACGGGGATATTCTGGTCGTCGCGGAAATA
This sequence comes from Janthinobacterium sp. NKUCC08_JDC, assembly GCF_019345575.1. Lineage (NCBI taxonomy): Bacteria > Pseudomonadati > Pseudomonadota > Betaproteobacteria > Burkholderiales > Oxalobacteraceae > Janthinobacterium > Janthinobacterium sp. NKUCC08_JDC. The sequence goes on from NZ_JAHKQW010000004.1 coordinate 445,071, forward strand.
GCTGCCGTAGGTCATCATCGTGCCCATGCCGACGGACAATTTAAAGAAGGCCAGGCCCATGGCCGTTAGCACGACGGAAGCCGTCAGCTTGGAAAAATCAGGACGGAACAGGAACGCCAGGCCCTCACCCGCTTTATCGAGCGACAGGCTGACCGCACAGAGCAGCAGGAGTAACAGGAACAGCAGCGGCATCAGTTTCTTGGCGATCGCCTCGATACCCTTGGTCACGCCCAGCATCAATATGCCGCCGATAAACAGCAGCACGCCCCATTGCCACAACAGCGATTGCAGAGGATTGCTGATCAGGGAGGCGAAGGCCGCTTCCGTCACCAGCTTGTCGCTGCTGAGGATGGAGCCATCGATGGCCTTGGCAATATAGGCGAACACCCAGCCCACCACTTCTGAATAGAACGCGACGATCAGGAAGGCGGCCACCATGCCGATGAGGCCGACCAGCCACCAGGGCTTGCCCTTCGGTGCCAGCTGTTCCATGGTCGAGATGGGATTGACCTTGGCCCGGCGTCCCAGGGTGATTTCCGCGATCATCACGGGCAGTCCCACTAATAAGGTAGCGAGCAGATAGATGAGCAGGAAACCGGCGCCGCCATTGGCGCCTGTCAGATAGGGGAACTTCCAGATGTTGCCGAGACCGACTGCGGAACCGAGGGTGGCGGCGAGCACGCCGAAGCCAGTGGTAAAGCCAGCTCGTTTCAGGGTCAGGCCTGATCCTTGAGCTTGTTGTTTCATGGTGAATCTTCTATGGTGGGACGCGAATTTGCGCTGAGGGGGCGAAATTGTAGCAGTTGGCCGCAAATACCCGGGAAAAGCCTTGCTACTCCGGGGGCGCTTTGCTATAGTTCGCCTCCCCAATGAGACGCAGTCAAATGCAGCAGTTGAGGATCACCGGAAACGGCGATAAGCAGGAAAAGAAGGAGTTGACGGATTTAGCGAAATGCTTCATACTCTTCCTTCTTCGCAGCTGACAAACACAACGCTTTGTCGATAGCGCGAAAGCAGTACCGAATACAGTTCTTTAACAATTAACAGTCGATAAGTGTGGGCATTTGATGTAAGTGCAGCAGCGATCTTCGGATCGCTGTCAAACTTAAAATATCAAATGTTCACAAGAAATAATGAAATAGGCGCTACGAAAGTAGTGGCCTGTCAGTTTTTTGAGTGAGCGACCCGTCAGCAATGACGGTGCCAATAAAATGGCAAAGTAACAGAGATTAAACTGAAGAGTTTGATCCTGGCTCAGATTGAACGCTGGCGGCATGCCTTACACATGCAAGTCGAACGGCAGCACGGAGCTTGCTCTGGTGGCGAGTGGCGAACGGGTGAGTAATATATCGGAACGTACCCTGGAGTGGGGGATAACGTAGCGAAAGTTACGCTAATACCGCATACGATCTAAGGATGAAAGTGGGGGATCGCAAGACCTCATGCTCGTGGAGCGGCCGATATCTGATTAGCTA